>DATFBS010000081.1:0-11204 GCA_035253695.1 Gemmatimonadaceae bacterium | reverse complement strand
CCACTCCACTATTCTCCCTGCCACGGCCGACGCCGCCACCGTAAACGGCGATGCGAGATACAGCTGGCCGGGGCCCGAGCGGCCGGGGAAATTGCGGTTGATCGCGGAGATCGTGACTTCATCACGCGTTCGCGAGACGCCGGGGCCCGCGTTGATGCACGCCCCGCACGACGGCTCGACGAAGATCGCGCCGACGTTCGCGAACACCTCGTCGTAACCGCGCTCCTGGCAATACTCGAACACCTCGCGCGAGCCGCACTGGATGTACGTGCGTACCTTCACCTTCTCTCCGCGGTCGAGCGCCTCCTGGAAGACGCGCGCGTACATGTCCATGTCTTCCTTCTTGCCCGCCGTGCACGACCCCGCGTACGCGATATCCACCGCGACATCACGACCGAGCTCCTCGATGTACATGCCGTTACCGGGATCACCGGGAAGCGCGATCATCGGCTTCAGCGAAGACGCGTCGATCTCGATGACTTTCACGTACTCGGCCCCTTCGTCCGAAAAGAGGCCGTCCATCAAATTCCTCACTTCCTCGGTCCTCATTCCTCGTTGATTCGTGAGGTACTCGACCGTTTTCTCGTCAGGCGCGATGATGCCGGTAAAGGCGCCGACTTCCGCCGCCATGTTCGTCATCGTGGCGCGCTCGTCCACCGACAGCGACTCGACCGCCTCCCCCGCGTACTCGATGATCTGACCGATCGCCTGCCCATCCTTGATGTATGGATGGCGAAGGATCTCGAGCATGAAATCCTTCGCGGTGACGTTCTCCGGCTTCTCTCCGCGGACGATCACCTTGAACGACCTCGGAACCTCCACACGCACATCCTTGGTGATCCATGAGTTGAAGATCGCCGTCGTTCCCACGCCGAACGCGACGCAACCGACCGCCCCGGCGTGCGGAGTGTGCGAGTCACTCCCGATGATGACGTGGCCCGGCAGCGCGTGAGCCTCGAGGATCTTCGAGTGACAGATCGCCTCCGAGCCCGCCGCTGAGAGCGCTCCATGCAGGTTGAGACGCTGCTCGAGCTGCCCGTACAGCTTGATGCCCTTGGCCGCGGCGAACTCACGCTGCGTCTTCTCGAGCTGGTTCGCGACGTCGAGCAGCCCCATCTGCACGTGCTCGGGACGCATCACCTGATCGAGGAACGTCAGATGGTCGCGGAACAGAAAAACCGATGAGGGATCGTTCACCGGCTCGTCCTCGCCGACCAGCTCCTCGAAGAAGATCGCCGCCATCGGCGTCACGTACTCGTGCGAGAAGCGAATGTCGGTGCGCACGAATCCTTGATCGCCCGGCTGCACCGCTGCAACGCCCGTTTTCCCCTTCGCGGCGTCCACCACCCAGTGCCGCGCGAAGATCTTCTCCGCGATCGTCATCGGCCGCGGCTTCGTCGCGACCGTCGGGACCGTCACTTTCCCCTGAAGGCGAGCGAGATTGTAGTTGAACAATCCGCCGTACTCGATGATGCCGCGCGAGATGTCGCCCTCCCCGCGCGTGAATTCCTCGAGCGGAATCTCTTCGCCGCGTCGCACGCGCTCGATCAGCGCGAAGTTCGTCGACGTGAAGACGCCGAGGTTCTGGCAGTTCTCGCGGTAGATGCGCTCGATGTTCTCCGCCAGCACCAGCCGGATTCCCGCCATCATTTCGGCGTACGGCGACTGCTCGCGTGACGAGCCCTTGCCGCGACGCTTGCCCGACACCGAGCACACGAACCCGCCCGACTTCACCGAGCCTCGCGTGATCGGGAATTCCTCTCCCGCCTTGAGCCCGAGATAGGGGAAATCGCCGAGCGTCTCGTCGAAGTAGTAGCAGATGTACGCGGGGGTGATCTCGTCGGTCGAGATGTTGTCACGCAGCTTCGGGTGAAGCGGCGATCCTGCGGGCGCAGCCGGGTCGAACGGCAGGTCCTCCCCAGCGAGCTGCTTCTTGAGAAGCGATGGGTCCTCGGTAAGGAAAAGCACGCGGCCGTCGAATCGGACGCGGTCGGGGACCTTGGAGACGGGACGGGTGAGAAGGCTTTGGATCATTTGCATGGAAGATGACGGGGCAAACCGGGTAGGAGCTAGTGGTCAGGGGTCAGGGATCAGGGGTGGAGAGGCGCGTCGCCGCTGCGCGGCAGACGCGCTCATCAGATGAGCAAACGGCCGCGCGTTGCGCGGCCGTTTGCCTTTCCACCCCTGATCCCTGACCCCTGACCACTAGCTCCTACTTACCACGTCGTCCCTTCCGGCCTTCCCCGCGCCTGTCCATGCGCTCTTTGACCTGAGCGACGTTGGCGTCGAACGTCTTCTGCTGCTCCGCCGTCAGCAACGCGCGCACCTCGGTGCGCTGCTGCTGCGCCAGCGCCTGCATCTGATCGCGACCAGACTTGGTGCGCTCGAACGCCGCACGCGCCGCGGCGGTGTCACCGCGCTGACGCGCGTCATGCGCTGCCTTGAGATCGGGCTTCAACGACTCCCGAATGGTCTGGTACTGCGTGCGGTACTTCTCGTTGACGGTCTTCAGCTGGTCGCGCTGCGCCTGCGTCAGCTCGATGCCGCGGAACAGTCCACGGATGCCCGCCAGGCGCATCTTGCCGCGATCGCCGCGCGCGCGGTCGCCGCGGCGGAGCTCGCCCTGCCGGCGCGCAGAATCCGCCTGCGCCGGTGCCTGAGCAGTCGCCTCGCTCGCCGCGAACAGCGCAATCGCGGCCCCGAGAACGACAATGTGCTTTCGAATCATGACGTCACTCCTCCATCGGTGAATTGGGCCGGTATCCTCCGAGGCCCCGTTGCGATGGTAGACGCCGCCCGCGGCCGGACGTTAAGAGGCCCTGGCAGACCCTTCGGGCCGCGTTCTCTGCGATAGAAAAATCACGCAGGTACTACGCACGGCACGCGTCGGTCCCGCGCTCGACTACTCTTTCCTCACCTCCGCTCACGTCAGCCAGGAGCTGTAGCGTGGGACGCACGAGCGGAAGCCGAACGAGAAAGCCGAGCATGGCCCAGCCGAGATTGATGTGCTCGACCGCGCGCGCGAGCGCCGCGACGCCCTCTTCGTTCACCGCCGGATCGTCGGAAAGCTCGTACGTGATTCGGCGCAGGTCGCGAGTGGGATGCGCCTCCGCGGGCACCACCTCGAGAGCGACTGCGCCGCTCGCCGCGAACCATCTCGCGATCTCGGAGCAGGGCCCGCACGACATCGCGACGTACAACCGCGCCGGAGGATGCGACGGTCGCCACCGCGGTATCCAGTCGCGAACCGTCCGCCGGTATTGAACCCACGGATCGCCGAAGCGACGCTCGAGGTCGACGCCTTCGTCCATTCGAGCAAGCCCAGCTCCGTAGATCCAGCCCATGACTCCAGCGAGAGCGATCCACCAGCTGTGCAGCACCGTCCCCCAGGCCACGAGCAATACAGCGGCCGAGAGCTGCATCGGATTGGCGACGTACGCGTACGGGCCGGTCGTCACGAGTCGCCGCGGCGCGTCGAATGGAAGCGGCGTACCGCGACCGCGCTCCACGAACTCCTGGAGCGCGCTGACTCCGAGGAGTGCGGGAACGGCTACGAGCTGCAGTTGAAACACGAGCCCGCGCGCCGAGGCGTGCGCGAGGGGAGCCCACGATCCCTCCGTGTGCGCCAGGATGGTTCCGGGAAGCACCCCGAGCACGAGCGCGCCGAAACAGATCATCTGCAAGCCGGCTCGCGCGGGGAGATGGCGGTCTTCGGCGGTCCATCGCGCGAGCATCAGTGCCGGAATCAGTGCGACGAGTACCGCCACAGCCTCGCCGATGAGCCACCGGTCACCGAGCTGCACGATGGGGGCGCAGAGCGGCATAACGAGTAGATCGGCGATCACCGCGACCGTGATGATCGCGGGGAGCGGGGCGCGCGGAGCCACGAGTGGGGCGACGGCTCCCCACAGCACCGTCCATCCGAGGAGCAGATCGAGTGGGATTCCGAACAGGAGCGCGCCGCTCGCCTCGAACCGCCACCACCCAGCAGGAACAGCGGTGATGTTCACACCGATCAACGCCACGAAATTCCACACGATCGCCAGCATGACGCCTGTCGCTTCGCGGGGGACAATCGCGCGACGCCGCCACGCGAGAGCAGCCACACCGATCGGCAGGTATAGCCCGAGCGCGCGAATGAGAAAGACCCGATCGGGCATCACGGCGTGCGTGCCGGCGGTGTCGTCAGGTTGTCGAGGAGATATTGCGCGGCGAGCCCGACACCGTATCGCTCGAGCGGATCGAAATACCACGACGGATCGAGCCGGCGCGAGTAGCGGAGTGTCCATCGCACGTGGGTCTGCCCGAGGCCGGCTGGCTGCAGCTCGACGACCGCTTCGCGCCATCGCAGCCAGTGCGTGAGGTAGCTGTCGTCGGTTACGGGTGTGAATCGCACCAGCGTCGGCGTGCTCTCTGTAACCTCGAGCGAGAGCGAGCCGGAGTGGTGGCCTTCATGGGCGAAGACGACCGAGCGCCGGTCACCTACGAGAAGGCCTTCGCCGGTGGGATGAAGCGGGGTGGGGAATCCCAACCTGAAAAACAGGGGCAGCTCGCGGTCGAAACGCGGCCTTTCGGCGAGCCGAGCGCGTACATCGGTGATGTCGGCTGCGACGATCGACTCGACCACCACCTCGCGGTCACGGGACGTCGAGAGTGCGGGCGTCGTGCCCTCGAGTGCCAGGGGAACGAGAAGCACAGACAGCAGCTTCGCCGACCCGCTCCCCATGTTCTGCTTTGCCCACGCCACCAGCGCCGCGATGAGGTAGAAGATGGGCGCCGCCATGAGCACGCAGATGAATGCCTCGCCCAAGAAGATCCACGACACGAGAAGGGCGAGCGTGGTCGTTCGCATGACGGAGCCGGTTGCCGATTTCGGCGGTTCCCCCGATGCCATGATCCAGGCGAGGATCGCCGGAATCCCAATGAACACGAGCGATGTGTGCTCCAGTCCGATGCCGCTGAGGACGCGAAAGGCGACGCTCGCGACGACGAGAGCGATGATGAGATAGCCGAAGCGCCGTAGCCTCGCGGCCCGGGCTGGTGACGTGCCGGTGGTCTGCTGCGACATGGTCAGCTCTCGTCGGTGGAAGAAGCGCGCTCGGCGTCCGTCTGCGGCTGTTCGATCCCGACGGAATCGAGGAGCGCCATGGCGGGAACGTCGCGCGGATCGAGGATGAGCCCGGCGTCGTCGAGCAGTGCCGCGAGACGAGCGCGGATGGGCTTGAACAGTGGAAATCGCATCACCGGCAGCAGACGGACGACGAGCGTCATGGCCTGGTCAACGAGGCGCCGCGTCCGAGCCTGGCTCGGAGAATCGTCGTAGAGGAAGTAGAGCAGGATCCCCATGTGGAGCCCCCAAAGGGCCGTCGGGGCAATCCGCCGGAGATCGGGGGGTAACGACGCCCCCTCGAGGGCCTCGTCGAAGACCCGAATGCTGGCCAACTGAATTGGCCGAGCGGTTTGGCCGAGAAAGGACAGCGGGTGCGCCGGATCTCCCGTGAATCGAAGGAGGGCACCCATGATTCGCCGGTCGTCGGCCAGCACGTCGAGCTTTGTGTGCATGGTGACCGCGAGCCGGTCCCCGAGCTCGGTCGTGGTGGCGAGCGCCTGCCGGGCCAGCTCGATGTGCTTTGCCTGGATATGGGCGTAGTAGGCGAGGACGATCGCCTCTTTGCTCGCGAAGTAGTGATAGGCGGCGCCAAGCGAGAGGCCTGCCCGCGCGGCGATTTCGCGCATGGTGGTCTCGTCGAAGCCCCGTTCGCGGAAGAGGCTCAGGGCGGCCTCGAGGATGGTGGCGCGGGTGTTAGCGCCTTTGGCGGTGGCTGATTTGAACATGTTCAAATACTTGCGCGGGGAAAGCCCGCTGTCAAGTAAAATTTTGAACGCGTTCAAAACCGAACGAGGACCGAGGATACCGAACGAGGACCGAGAAACGAGGAAGCGGGCGCGCCGGGGCGGAAGCCGGCGATGACCGGCGTACCGTTTTTCAACAACTCCGACCCCCAGCGGGGGAGCGCCGCGGCGGGCGGGGCGGCTTCCTAACTTTCCTCGTTCCTCGTTCCTCCTTGCCTCCCTAGCCTAGCGCGCGGCGAGAAAAGTGCTATCCTTACCGCCCGATTCCCACCCCGTTGTCTGACAACGACTTGATTGAACGAGCGCGCCCGTGACCGATCCGATCACGCCTGGCCTGCCAGAACCGCCCGCCGCTCCTCCTCCGTCTCAGACGCCTCTGCCGCCATCGCTGCTCCCCATTGGAGCTGCGGTCGACTTCCCTCTGTCCTGGATCCTCGATCACGGGAGCGCGCCGCTACAGTATCGCGCCACTATCGACGTAGCACGTATACCCCAGCAGGAAATCCGCGGCATCGGCAACCTCCCGTACAGTCATCCACCCGCCCTCTCGCTCGCCGTGGCTCAGCAACTGGACGGGACATGGGGTGGATCGATGCTCGAGGTGCCATCGGCGCGCGCGCAGGGGTTCGAGGGGGTCGGAACCATCACCGCAACCAGGCGACTCCTGGAATACGGATGGGAGAAGGAATCGCCCCCCCTCATGCGCGCACGCCGGATCCTGTTTCGACTGTTGGCCGAGGACGAGGATCCGGCGTTTTTGTTCGAGCTCGCGCCATCGAAGGGACGGCCGGACCCTGCCGTCACGCACATCGGTCGGGCGACCCTGCGTGAAGCGGCCGCATCGGCGCTCGCGCAGGCGGGCTACGAGTCCGACCCCAGACTCCGGGGCGCTGCACGGCGGATCGTCGATCGCCTCTATCTCTACCTACGGTCGCCACTCGCCCAGAAGCCCTGGGTGAGGGCAGGCAACCAGCAAGTGCTGGCGCCCGAAGCCACGCCACCGTCGTTCCACGCCCTGGTCATGCTGGCGTTCATGCCGCTGTTCCGGAGCGAGCACTACGACGTCATGGAGCGGCTCTTTCAGTTCCTCTCGCAGCCGATGCCTCGCCAGACGCCGGCGCGTCTTTTCGGCGACAAGATCGTTCCTCAGCCGCACCTCCTGATGGGTGATCCGCTGCCGCATCGCAACGCCGCTGATGCGGATGTGCCGTGGGCGCTCACCTGGCTCGAGATCGCGAGCCGGCTGGGATATCTCCGCCGCCACGAAGGGTGGGCGAAGCTCTACGATCGTTTCCTCGACGATCGCGATGAGCACGGCGTGTGGCATCCGCACAAGGGATTGGCGATGCCGCGCTCCTCGAATCCGCTCGTGTGGCCCTCCTTTCCGCTCGAATCGCATCATGCGGGCGAGGAGCGATGGAGCGACGTGACGTTCCGGCTGGGACTGATCGGACGGTTCGCGGGACGGCAGATCAACGTCGTCTAGGAGCTGGGGGTCAGGGATCAGGGGGTATCAGGGAATGGGTTGAAGGAGAGAACTGCACCCATTCCTACAACCTCTTCCCTGATCCCCCCTGATCCCTGGCCCCTGACCACCAATTCCTCGTTAGGTGCCAAACGTCAGCATTTCATGTCACCTGTACAGGTTTCGTGAACTCACGTTGCTGACACCAACCCGGTGCGTCCCTCGTAGTGTCGAACAGACGGAAAGCACAATGCATCGCGTCGTTCGTTCCGTCTTCACTAACAGAGAGGTGCTCCGTGAAAGCGCTGTTCCAGGCTGGGGACGTTTCGTCCAGCTCGTGTCGCGCGTGCCGCAAAATCGTGCGCACCCGCTATGAAGTCCGCACCGTGCACATGCCCGGCACGCGGCTCCGTGTCCCGAACGTCCTGGTCGACGTCTGCATGGAGTGTGACGGCATGATCTCGATTCCGCGGCAGTCCATCCCGCAGCTGCGCGAATGCGGCGCGTGGAAGTGAAAGACTGAGGCGCTGAAGGCGCTGAGGGCGCTGAAACGACAAACGGGCTGCAGATCATGCAGCCCGTTTTCACATCCCTTCAGCGCCTTCAGCGCTTTCGGCGCCTCCAGCGCCCCAGCCGTTAGGCTCTTACCTTCTCCCGATCCGACAGCAGCTTCGCCTGGAACCGCTGCGCTTCCGAGATCCGTTCGACCTCGACCGACATCGTATCGACCGCCTGCTCGATACGGTTCATCTGCGCGGCGAGCTCGGCGTTCACCGGACTCGGCAAACCGCGACGATCGATCCACCGGCCCACGGCGCGCGCGATCGGCAGGCCGACAACGCAGATCACCACCGCCACCAGAAACATCGTGATCACGTCCACGACGTGCGGGGGGATGTCGTCGCGCTCCCACGGCTGGCGTGGCGGCAGGACGATGACTCCTGGCCCCCCTTGGCCCCCTTGCCCCTCGCCGATGTGGATCTGGTGTTGGACCTGCTCGCGCACCTGCTGCTGCACATCCCGCCGGACCTGCTCCCGGATCTGCGCCGCCTGGGCCCGCGCTTCGGCCGCGGCGGCCTGCGCCTCCGCTCGCGCTTGCGCAGCGGCCTCCTGAGCTTCCGCGCGCGCCTGCGCCCGGGCTTCGGCCGCGGTCTGCTGCTCGAGCAATATGACGGATTCGAATCGCACGTCGTCCTCCAGACAAACGCCGGGTGCCGGTACCACTACCGAAACCTCGCCTTGCAGGTTTCGACCGGGATTCACATTAGGATCGCGGCGTCCGTGGCGCTAGATCATTGATGTACTTACATTTGATGCACGGGACGCCCTGAGCGTTGCCGTGGAGCCGATTCCAGCCGCTCGGGACATTGGCTCGCTGAAGAGCCGCACATTCCGCAGCCCTTCCGAAAATTTCCACCTCCGGTGCGCGCCAGACGGCGCGGCTGAAGGCGCGCCGGTCCCGGGGAACGCACCCCGGAGTCGAGCGGACCCGGCGCAGTAGGTGACATGCAAACGACAACTGAAACGCTCCCCGCATTCGAGCAGCTCGGCCTGGCGCCAGAGCTGATCGACGCCATTCGCGACGCGGGGTACCGGGAGCCGACGCCAATTCAGGCGCAGGCGATCCCGCTCGCGCTCAAGGGGCGCGACCTGATTGGCCTGGCTCAGACCGGCACCGGCAAAACCGCCGCGTTCACCCTCCCGATCGTCCAACGCCTTCTCGGTGGCCCGCGACGACTCCGAGCCCTCATTCTCACTCCCACCCGCGAGCTCGCCGCCCAGGTCCGCGAGAGCTTCGAGAAGTACGGGCGCCACAGCGGACTCCGCGTCGCCGAGATTTTCGGTGGCGTTGCCTTGGGCCCGCAGGAGACGGCACTCCGCCGCGGCGTCGACGTCGTCGTCGCCACCCCGGGCCGCCTGATCGATCACCTCGAGCGACAGAACCTGGTCTTCGACGATCTCGAAGTGCTGGTTCTCGACGAGGCCGATCGGATGCTCGACATGGGCTTCGCGCCGCAGATCAACCAGATCGTGCGCGATGTTCCGCCCTACCGTCAGACGCTGCTGTTCAGTGCGACGATGCCGCCCGAAGTCGAGGCGCTCGCTCGCAAATACCTGCGCAAGCCGCTCGTTGTGCAGGTCGGGCTGCGGACGCAAGCGGTCGACACGGTTGCACACGCAGTGTATCCCGTGCCGCGCGAGCGTAAGAGCGCCCTCCTCGCCGAGCTGCTGAAACGGCCCGAGATGGATTCGGTGCTGGTGTTCACGCGCACGAAGCATGGCGCCGACCGCCTGGTGCGTCACCTCGAGCGTGCCGGCATCGAAGCCTCGGCAATGCATGCCGACAAGAGTCAGTCGCAGCGGATGCAGGCTCTCGAGGGCTTCCGTGAAGGGAAGATTCGGGTGCTCGTCGCCACCGACATCGCCCAGCGCGGCCTCGATATCGCCGGGATCTCGCACGTCATCAACTACGACGTCCCGCAGAAACCGGAAGACTACGTGCACCGCATTGGCCGCACCGGCCGCGCGGCGGCAACCGGCGACGCGTTCACCTTCATGTCGCCCGACGAAATCGGGATGGTGCGAACGATCGAGCGCGTGCTCGGCACGCCGATTCCGAGAATCTCGGTACCGGGATACGATTTCGGGACGGTGGCGGCGGATTAAGCCGAACGAGGAACGAGGAAGTGTGCGGCGGCCGGCGTCCAATACCGGTCGCCGTTTCTTCATTCCTCGTTCCTCGTTTCTTCTTACCTCCGCACTCGCCCCTCTCGCGAGACGAAGACGGTTTCAGCCACGGTGCCCCTCGCGATCACCATGCTGAGGTTCGCCGCGCCGACGCCGTGCCCGAGCGGCGAGTACGCGGTCGAGTCACGTGTTGAAGAGAGTGTGACGCCGTAGGCTTGCTCCAGATTTCGTTGCAGCAAGATTTCGCCGCCGACGCTGACCGTGACGAAACCGGGCGGCCTGTCGACGCCGAGTGCGGCGGTGGCGCTGCGGACGATAGCGTTGCGCCGCGCCAGGGCGAATGCGGAGATCGCCTCCGCCGTCGCGTTGCGCACCGCGATGCCGTCGCGCAATCGGGCCAGCGAGGGGACGACGATTCCCATCACCAGTCCGATCACCGAAAGTACGACGATGATCTCGATGGCCGTCATTCCTCGCCGCATTATTCCCCCAGCCCGAGTTGCTCGCTTATATACGGCGGTGCCTCGATCCGACCCGCATCACGTGCGCGCGCTCGCGCGCGTTTCTTCGCGACCCGCTGACCATGCGTAGATCCATCGCAATGTTGGCCGTGATTCTGGCGGCGTGCAGGAGCGCGCCCCCGCCTGCGCCGGCGATTCCAGTCACGCCCTCCCCGCGCGTGGACACGACGCCCGTGGCGCCTGCGGTTCCGCCGCAGCCGACCTTTCAATCGCTTCCCCTGATTACCTGGGGCCCGGCACCTGCCGGCGAGCTGCGAGCAATCGTGCCGGAGCTCACGCAGGACCTGCGGCATCAGATCGTGCGGCTGCGCTTCGACTGGGAGCGTCGGGCGGTCGTCGGATCCACGACGCTTCGCGTCGCCGCCGCGCCTGGTCGCGGACGACTCTCCGAGATCACCCTCGATGCCGTCGGGCTGCAGATCCAGCGCGTGACGCATCGCGATCGCCCGTTAGGCTTCAGCCACGAAGGAGCCGTCCTGCGCATCCGGCTGGGGGAGTCGGTGGCAGCGGATACCCTCGTCGAGGTGACGGTGGAGTACGAGGCCATCCGCCCAACGCGAGGGGCGTATTTCATCGACCGTCGGCACGTCGTGTGGGCGCAGGGATTCGCGGAAGACACGCGCTACTGGATCCCGACCGTCGACCGTATCTACGACAAGACGACCTGGGAATTCTTC
>DATFBS010000080.1:0-2949 GCA_035253695.1 Gemmatimonadaceae bacterium | reverse complement strand
GTGTGACAGTCCCGCCGCCATGCGTGCTTCGCGGAGAAAGCGCTCGCGCGCGTCTCTATTGTGGGCGAGATGAGTGGGCAGGACCTTGATGGCGACGTCGCGGTCGAGCTGCACATCGCGCGCGAGGTAGACGATCCCCATACCACCGCGACCGAGCTCGCGCTGGAGCGAGTACTCACCGGCCAGGGCGGCCTGCAGGTCGAGGAATTCGGGCGAGGGATGCGTCACGAGCTGAAAATACGTGGACGCGCGCCGACTATTAAAGGGCCGGCGATGACATTGATGACCCATCCCGCGCGCTCAGGCCGCGCCGGCCGAACCACAAGACGTCGATGCCCCGTAGCATGACGTCCGTTTTGACGGCGGGCAAACCGTAGTCGTCTTAATGCCGGAGAGGCCGCGCATTTCCATTCCCCGGACTGGAATGGAGCGACAGCGGCCGTTAGGCGGAGCATCTATTTCGCTGGGGTGATTTATCTTACGGGTTCTCTCGGCCCGGCTTGGGCCAATCGGGCTCATCCTTCTGGCGGCGGCGTGTGCGTCGAGTCCCGCGCCGCAATCCCGGGCCATGACCGTTGTCGATCATCGGAGACTCGATAACCTCGCCGGCGACGCTCGAGCGCGCGATTGGTGCCGAGCGCTCCAGAGTGCAGCGGTGCGCGCAGACGCCCCGCCCGTCTACCTGGCGTCCGAGGTTGACGAGCCCGCGCAGATGCTCCCGCTCGCCGAGCAATCGCAGCTCCCGGCGCTGCCGCATCGCGACGGTCATGCCGTCGTCGTCGCCGTCGTGCAGCCGACCGGCCGCGCTCAGGCGGCTTCCGTCCGGGTGGTGCGCGCCTCCAACGAGGACCTGCGCACGATCGTGACGGCGGTAGTCACTTACGCTCGCTACCGGCCCGCCAAGCGCGCCGGCGTCGCGGTTGCGCAATGCCTCGTGGTGCCCTGGATGAGTGAAGCCTCTCGTTGAGAAGGCCTCACGCTCGCAACTACCGCGATCCCGTGCGGATCATGACCAGCTCCTCCCCGCTCGGGAGCACGTCGTAGTTCGTCACGTCGTGCCGCTCGTAGATATCGGCGAAGAGCGGCTCCACCCGCTCGACGGTTAGGCGTCCTCTCCTGCCTATCGTCGCGCGCATCATCCGGTTGGGGCTCCGGTAGAAGAGCTGACGGCCGTCCGGGCTCCAGACTGGCTGGCTGCCGCCGCCGCGTGACACTTGCACGCGTCGCGACGGATCGCTGAGTCGCAGGACGTAAACCTCGAACTGGCCGCTCTCATTGCTCGCGTACGCCAGCAGCTGCCCGTCGCGAGACACCCGTGGGTCCACCTCGCTCGAGCTCGTCGCGAGGAACGGACGGATCATCCCCGGCGAACGTAGGGATTCGATCCAGAGATCATCACTGCCCGATTCGCGAATGACGGCGTAGCCATCCAATGGGCCGAATGCGACGTTGAGCGGCGCAATCTCAGGCCGCATCAGCTGCCGCGGAGGTGCGCTCCCATCCCATGGCTGTGACACCACGCGACGCGCCCCCCCGAGGTCACCGTCGTCGACGCGAAGGTAGATCAGATTGCGAGAGTCGGGCGACCAGCCGAAGGGTTTGACGCCACTGAAGCCGTCGGTAAGTCTCGTCAGGTTGCGTGACTCGCGATCGTAGATCCAGAGATCCCATCGTGAATCACCCGTACGCACCTCGACCGCGATCCGTTTGCCATCGGGGGAGACCTTGGGCCAGGCGAAGTATCCAGTATCGAGCGCGCTTGGTCCCCAGGATCTGGCGTTCTCTGGGCTATCGACGAGGGGGCGCTCTTCACCACGAAGGTTCACGCCGACGAGACTCAAGTTGTGACTCCCGGCGATCACCGGCTCGGGAGCGGCCGCGCTCCAATTCGCCTCCGTGTTCGCGGCGCGCCGCGTGATTTGACTGATTGCCGCGATCCCGCCCACACCCAGCGCAACGCCACCCGCGGCTATCATGAGCCAACGGCGACGGGTGAGTGAAACCCGCGCCAATCGTTCATCGTCGGCGTTAGGCAGAGCCGCCGCGTCCTCTGCGGCGGATGGAACGAATCCCAGCGGTGATTCGACGGGGGCCAGCCAGTCGTTGGCCTGTGCGTCCGCCTGAAGCAGTGCCTCGAGGGTCAATCGGAGCGCTGGATCCTTCTCGCCGATCGTCTTGAGACGTCGGTTGCGACGTGCCGCGTCGAGGTCGACGATCTCCTCGAATAGGGTGCGGATTTGCTCCCAGCGATCGGGCGAGAGCGTCGGCATCACCTGGCGATCCCCTGCAGCTCGAACGCGAGCCATGCACGCGCCGACCGAAGCTCGCGCTTCGCGGTCGCCAGCGAGACATGACATGCCGTCGCGGTCTCCTCGAGCGACAGGCCTCCGAAATACCGATGCTCCAGCATTTGGCTTTGGCGGGGATTCAACACCGCCAGCCGCTCGAGCGCCTCATGGAGCTCGACGATCGCGTCCAGATCGGAGTCGGTCATGAAGCTGGCTTCTTCGAGCTCGACCGGAACGGCACCACCGCCTCGCTTGGCCGCCGAGCGCGCGCGCGCATGATCGATGAGGAGGTTGCGCATGATCTGGCCAGCAAGGGCGAGGAAGTGCGCGCGATCCGACAGCTCCACATTCGGCGCCGCGAGGAGACGCAGGTAGGTCTCGTGAACGATGGCAGTGGTCGTGAGCGAAACGCCGACGCTGCCCCCACCCCGCCGCTGATGCGCGAGCTCCTTCAACCGGTCATACACGAGGGGGATGAGTCGATCGCGCGCTCGCGTATCACCATCGCTCCATTGCCGAAGCAGGCCGGTGACGTCTGCCGGCGCGGTACCTTCGTCCGTGAGCTGATTGACCATGCGACCTCGTTGCCGGGTGTCGCTCTCCCGTCCCTTACGACGGCCGTGAACCGCGCGTGTCATGATTCGGCGCAGGATGTCCCGCC
>DATFBS010000079.1:0-3595 GCA_035253695.1 Gemmatimonadaceae bacterium | reverse complement strand
GGTCGACGGCGCCGGACGCGTCTGGTTCAACGGGCACTTCACGCGGGACCCCGAGCAGATCGGCTTTCTCGACGCAGCGACGGGCGCCGTGACCGTGCGCAATGTTCCCCCACATCCGATGCTCGCGAAGGTCGACGGCGGCCCAATTCCCTACGAGCTGCGCCTCGCCCCCGACGGGTCGATCTGGATCTCGGAGCTCGGCGGCAATCGCCTCGTCAGGCACGATCCGGCGGCGAACACGTTTCGGACGTTCGACATGCCCACGCCGCACTCGGGCCCCCGGCGTTTCGACTTCGATGCTGCTGGAATGCTCTGGATTCCGGAATACGCCGGGGGCAAGCTCACGCGACTCGATCCGGCCACGGGAAAGTTCACACAGTGGGATCTGCCGGGGAAAGACGCCGCCCCGTACGTCGTGCGCGTCGACCGTCAGCGGGGGGATGTCTGGATCGGCACTGGCGCGGCCGATGCCGTGTTCCGTTTCGACCCCCGAGCCATGCGGTTCACCACCTATGACCTCCCGACGCGCGGGGCCCTGGTGAGGCATCTCGACATCGATCCGCGCACCGGCGTCGTCTGGGCCGCGTACGGGGCGAGCCCCGGGGTTGCTGCGCGGATTGCGCGAGTCGAGCCATGAGTCCGAAGTAGACGAGGGTGTCCAGGGTGTCCAGGTTGTCCAGGTGATCAACGCAGAGGCAACGCCGTTCCCTGGATCACCTGGACCACCTGGACACCCTCGTCTACTTGTCGGGATCGCGGCTCGATCCAGTCAACAAGGAGACTCGATGAAAACTGCATCGTCCGTGTCGCGAATGATTGCACTGGCAGCCTGCATGGCCGCCGGCCCGCTCGCCGCACAGCCTCAGCCGGCGTGCACGGTCGCTGAGTATCGACAGTTCGATTTCTGGGTAGGCGAGTGGAATGTCACGCTTCCCAATGGACGCGCAGCCGGCACGAACCACATCCAGTCGATCAATGCGGGATGCGGGCTGCGCGAGGAATGGAAGGGCGCAGGCGGGTCGACGGGTACGAGCCTGAACGCCTACGACCCAGTCTCGGGGCGCTGGCATCAGACGTGGATCGGCAGCGACGGGACATTTCTCCTGCTCGACGGTGGTCTGCGCGACGGCGCGATGGAGCTCTCCGGGGTCACGACGGGCGCCAATGGCTCGAAGACCCTTCACCGCATCCGGTGGACGCCGTTAGGCGGCTCCCCGCCGGGGGTGCGACAGCTCTGGGAGAGCTCGACTGATGGTGGAAAGACCTGGACCGTGGCGTTCGATGGGAAGTACGAGAGGCTGAGGTAGCCGAGGGTGTCCAGGTCGTCCAGGTAACAAAGGAGAGGCAACGAGGTCGCCTCGATGCCTGGATCACCTGGATCACCTGGACACTCTCGACTACCTCGGCCTTACGTATCGGTCTTCTTGAATTCCGGTAATGAGTGGCGTGCGTCGCACGAGCGTGTCTCCCGCGATCGCGAGGGAGTCACGAACCGGGATCGACGGAGGCGGACTGTAGTGGAACAGCCGGACCCACCCAGGCGCTGATTCGTACGCCCCCCACATCGTCCATTGCGAGTAGCTGAACGTCGTCGCCTGTCCGTTCGTGTACCCTATCGCCGCTTCGGATCGGTGACGACGGAAAAAGATGCCATCGCTGAGCTCGAGAGAGTCGTAGTCGACGTAGATCACCGACCGGTGGTCGCCGATCGTCGTGTCGTACGCAACGATGGGATCACCGGTTCGGCCGTTGATGGACAGCAGCCGATACCTGTTCGACGGAAGCGTGGTCGGTGTCAGTTGCGTGCGGCGATATGTGAACCTCATATCGTTGTCGGCTGGACCGAAGTAGGTGAGAGTGAGGGAATCCCCCGCCACCTGTCCGGTGATGCTGCCGCCAAGTGGTCCCTCGGACAGCACCAGCTCTCCATCGGAGAGGCTGTAGGTACCATCGACGACGTGGCCGAACCTGATGTTGCCACCGAGACCATGCCGGAACGTTCTGTTCCGGCGCAGCACGAGATCTCCCCGCGTGACGTGGTATACGAGGCCCAGGCTTGGGGGCGACAGATAGGGGAGGGGCTGGCCGTTCACGGAGACGAGTCGATAGTAGCCCGCGGCGGCGCCCGGCAGGGTGATCCCATCGCCGCAGGCCGTCGCGATGGTTGCGACAAGGACCACCGCGAGCCCAATGGGGCGACGGATTGGTGCGAAACGTGTCATCGATTGACAGAAGAGGATACCTAACGTCGCAATCGATCCCGCACTCGTCAACTGCCGGCGGCAGTCTGGTCCGCGCGAATGCCGGTCATGTCGCCGCCGCGATCTCGGCCGTCTCCATCGTATGTCGATCTTCGCTGTCGGTGTCGCCGAGATAGCGCTTGACCCTGGAGACGTGACGCACGAGCTGCGCGAGATAACGCTCGAGCCCTTCACGGAACCACGCCATCTCCGGGACGAGGACGCTCGTCATATGCGCCCCCCAATCTGGACGGCTACCGTCCGCGTCGGCGAACCCGTATTCGCGCGCCAGCTCCCACGAGCTGTATACGTCGCCTGAACGCGCGAGCACATGAGGATCCTGCGCCAGAGCCGCCACTGCTCGCCCGACGAACAGGGGGGACTCCGACTGGAGGAAGTGCGGGTCCTTCTTTCCGGCGTCGCGCCACGTCGCCTCGGTAACGCCGAAGTGCTGGAGCATCATCTCCGAGCGCAGGAAGCCGGGAGTGATGGCGACGGAAGCGATGCCATGCGACCGGAGAGCTTCCGCGAAGCTCATCGCGAGCGACTTCTGCCCACTCTTCGACAGATCGCGCATGATGTTGCCGCTGCCGCTGATAAGAAAATCCCCCTCTGTAACCTCGACGATGAGCCCGCGCCGCTTCTTCATCATGAGCGGCGCGGCGTGCTTGGCCGTGATGAGATGCGACACGACGGAATGCCGCAATCCCTCGGTGAGATACGACAGGTCCGTTTTCCAGAACTTTTCCCAGCCGCCCATCCGCGGGTCTTCCCCGGCGACGCTGTTGACGAGGATGTCGAGCCGCTTGTTCTCCTCCTGCACACGGGCGAAGAGCGCCGCGACCTGGCTCTCGTCGGTGTGATCGACGCGTACGGCGACCGCGGCGCCACCGGTCTCCGCAATCATCTCGGCAGTCTCATTGATCGTTTCGGGGCGGCCGTAGGGCGACGGATCGCCCCGGACGCTGCGGCCGGTGCAATACACGAAAGCACCGGCCTCGCCGAGTGCCCGCGCGATCCCGCGGCCGGCGCCGCGCGTTGCGCCGGCGACGACGGCCACGCGGCCATCGAGTGGCTTGTTCGATCGGGCAGTGGACGCTCTCTGTGCCCGCATAGAACGACGGCTCATAGAATCCTCCCGAGTCATGGGTTTATGAATGACCATTCACTTATGCTACTGGCATTATGAATGACCATTCATTATCTGTCAAGGGTGACGCCGCGCCCACGTACCGTGACCGATGACGAGATCCTCGCCGCGACCGCCCGGGGGATGTCTCGTGTCCCACCGACGCGATTCACGCTCGCCGAGGTGGCTCAGGAGGTTGGGCTCGCGCCGGCGACGACGGCCACGC
>DATFBS010000078.1:0-3189 GCA_035253695.1 Gemmatimonadaceae bacterium | reverse complement strand
TTGAGGATGTTGCGGACCATTGGATCGGACGCCTCGGGAATCTCGCTCAGCAGCCGATCGAGCTCGTTCATTCGAGCGCGAGAGGCCTCGCCCCGCTCCGGAGCCGGCGCCGCGGGAGGCGGACTGGCGGGCGCTTCGGGGACGGTCGTCTCCGGCGACGCCGTTAGGCGGTCCAAGCTCGTGAGCTCGTAAAACCGCGTAATACCGGTGCGAGTTTGCTCCTGCGCCCGCACGACGACGCGCGTCCCGCTCTCGCCGCGACTCACCCAATACTTGTCGTCGACCTTCCCCTTGTCGCCCTCGCCCTGCGCAGTGACGATCCAGCAGTCGAAGGCGCCCGCTGGGACGGTGACGCGCTCTTCCCCCGATACCTCGAGCCGAATGGGAATGAAGCGCCACTCGAAGGTGCTCACCTTGAGATACAGACTCGCGCGGGTGGACCAGCCGGCCCCGAGCGGCGCCGCGGCCAGCGCCGTCCACAAACTCCACAGCGACGCGAACGCCGCCTCCGGCAGGCGCTCGCGATCGGCCTTCCCCAGCCCGCCCTTCACGCTGATGTGCGCCCAATCGCCCGCGACGAAGCCGGTGAAGACTCTCATCGGGGTGCGCGCCTCGTGGCGGATCAGGCGGAGATCGGCGCCGCGTACGATCACGCTGTGGTGAAACGACAGTCCGTTGTCGACTCGCCGCATTTCGATTCGCCACGCGGGCTCGCCATCGACCATGTCGTTTCGCGTGATGATCTCCACAGGCCCGACGTCCGAGATGTGCCCGCCGTGAACCTCGGGCGGATGCTGCTCCGTGCACCGGTACTTTGCGGTGCCGGCGGTAACAGGCGCGCCCGGAGTGTCGAACGCGGGATTTGCCTGCGGCGGCGGTGGAGGGGGCAGCTTGTCCGACATGACGCTGTCGACGCCGCCGAGCTCCGCGATCTGGGCCTCGACCTCGCCGATCGCCCGCTCGTCCACCATGTCCAGCAGAAACTCGAGGCCATACGCCTCGAGAAGCTTCTTCACCTGCGGTGCATCGCTCATTCGGAGGGAACTGAGGAACAATCGGTGGGCCGCTGCCGAGTAGAGGACGAGCGACTTTCTGGCCTGGATACTCGGGTCTACATGCAACCTGGGGGTTGCGTGTCCAGAAGCCCCCGCTTACGTTACATGCAACCCAACGGTTGCGTAACCATGACCAAGACCATGACACACTCCACCGATCGCATCGAGAAGACCACGCTCCTCCGCGCACCCCAGGCGCGCGTCTGGCGCGCGCTCTCCGACGCGAAGCAGTTCGCCACCTGGTTCGGCATCACCTTGGACGAGCCCTTCGTCGTCGGCCGCACCGTTACCGGCCAGCTCAGCATGCGTGGGGAGCAGTTCACGATCGAGTTCGCCATCGATCGAATCGAGCCGGAGCACACCTTCGCCTATCGCTGGCATCCGTACGCCATCGACAAGAACACGGACTACTCGGCCGAGCCGATGACGCTCGTGGAGTTTCGCCTGAAATCCGTGCCGGAGGGGACGGAGCTGACGATCATCGAATCAGGATTCGACCGCATTCCGGCCCACCGCCGCGACGAGGCGTACCGGATGAACGATGGTGGCTGGAAGAGCCAGATCGAGAAGCTGCGTCGCCATGTCGAGAGCTAGCACCGGCGCTCGCTCGCCCGTTCGCGATGCGGCGCCGTTGTTCGCGGCCCTGGGCGACGAGACCCGCCTCCAGCTGGTCATGCGGCTGGCGGCGGGCGGGCCAGGATCGATCACCCGCTTGAGCGCCAACTCGAAGGTGACGCGCCAGGCGATCTCCAAGCACCTCGCCATCCTGTCGCAGGCGGGACTCGTGCGCAGCACTCGGCGCGGACGCGAACGCGTGTGGGATCTCGCGCCCGAACGACTGTCGGACGCGCACGAGTACCTCGACCGTATCTCGCGAATGTGGGACAAGGCCATCGACCGACTGAGAGCCTTCGTCGAATCCGACGAAGACTGACTGCTACAGGCGATGATCGGCGTACCATTTTTCAACAACTCCGACCCCCAGACCACGCCACGCAGGAAGTCGCGGACCGCTATCACGCGCTTACCAGCCAGGGCAAATGGCTCGAGATCCAGGACGAGCTCCAATATCGCTACCTACAGAGCGCGTAAGGCAAGGCCAACGTCCGGAAGAACGCCGAGGGCGCTGCTATCTCTCCCTCGCCAACCCAATGCCATTTTGCATTGGGGTTGGACAAAGGAGAGCCTCCACGCCGTAGGGATTGGATCTGTCGCGTCCGGGCCATCCGCATCGACCTTGGCTGGCCGGATGACACCGTGCGCGCACCTAACGGCCGCGTGTGGCGCTGACGCCACTCTTGACGGACCTCTCGCGACCGCCATCCTAGACCTTCACGGGTGATTCCTGCGGCGACGCCGCCGCTCCCGTCGGCCCTCCATTGCGGCTCTGCACGAAATCCTGACGCCGCGACGGCCCACGCGCCTCCATGCAAGCACAACAGAAGCGCATCCAGTCCGAGTACGTCACGCAGCCGCCCGCGCGACGTCCCCTCAAGATCTTCGCCACCGATCCGCTCGCCGGACGCTCGGCGGGCAATCGCTTGTCGATCGACGTCGCCAACGAGCTCTGCACTGAGGGTCCGATCGGCGAACGCGTCGCGGTCATCGATTACGATGGCGCGCACAAGTGCTACTATCCGCCCGTCAATCTCAACGACCCGGCTATCCTCATGCAGGGTGGGCTCGATCCCGCTGAGTCGGATCCGCGATTCCATCAGCAGATGGTGTATGCGGTGACGATGCGAACGATCGAGAACTTCGATCGTGCCCTCGGACGCCGGCTCGAGTTCCGCACCCGGAAGTACGACCGCCTGCGATTGTTTCCGCACGCCTTCCATGGCGCCAATGCGTATTACAGTCGTGATCTGAATGGCGTGCTGTTCGGGTACTTCCGCGCCGATCCGGAGAATCCCGGCGCCAACCTTCCGGGACAGAACGTGTTCACCTGTCTCTCGCACGACATCATCGTGCACGAGGTGGCGCACGCCCTCGTCGATCGCCTCAGGAAATATTTCCTCGAGCCCACCAACGAGGATGTCCTCGCCTTCCACGAAGGCTTCTGCGACATCGTCGCGCTCTTCCAGCACTTCACGTTCGCCGAGCTCCTGCGAGGGCAAATTCAGGCGACGTCGAC
>DATFBS010000077.1:0-16151 GCA_035253695.1 Gemmatimonadaceae bacterium | reverse complement strand
GGCCACACCCGTTCCCATCCCGAACACGGTCGTTAAGCCCTGCAGCGCCGATGGTACTCCGATCGAGAGATCGCGGGAGAGTAGGCCGCCGCCGGCACTCCCTGAAGACCCCCGAGCGACACCCGTCGCTCGGGGGTCTTTCTTTGCAAAGCACTCGGTCCTCTTCTTGCCCCGCTCCCCCCTGTGCGACCGCCGATTCTGCTTACGCTCGGCGCCGGCGTCGGCGCCCTCCTCGTTCGACAGCACCGCGAGTCGCAGCGCTCCGCGCGCCTAGCCGCGGCCGCACTCGAGACGCTCCTCAATGCCATCGATGCCAACGACGCTGTCACGGGTGCGCACGTGCGACGGGTGGCTGCATACAGCATGACCCTCGGCCGCGCGGCCGATCTCGATGAGACCACCATTCGCAGCATTGAGCGCGTTGCGCTCTTTCACGATATCGGGAAGATCCACGAAGCGCTCTTCGACATCGTCCACGACGACGACGGCGACGTAACGCCGGACGAGCGCAGCCAAATCGCGACCCATCCACAACGGGGCGCCGACGTCCTTCATCCTTTGTCGTTTTTCTATCCCGATCTTTCCGAGGGTGTGCTCGCCCACCACGAGCGGTGGGATGGATCCGGCTATCCTCGCGGGCTCGTCGCCGAGGACATTCCCATTCAGGCGCGCGTCGTCGCGATCGCCGATACGTTTGATGCCATCACGCACAGCCGTCGCTATCGGCCCGCTCACAGCTTCGACGAGGCCGTGCGCGTGCTCGCCGAGGGCAGCGGGACGCAGTTCGATCCGGTGCTCGTGGCGACCTTCCTCTCGCCCAACCTGCTCGCCCGCGTTCGCCGGATGGCGACGCGGAGTTGGCGAAAGCAGGAGCCGCCGCCTGACGACGAGCGCCGGCACCGGGAAGAAGCAAAAGCACCCGACGTGAAGTTCCGGTGGCGTGCAGGACCACTCGCATCACCGCCCTGATCGCGTGCGCGCGGAACGACACCTCGGGGCCATTCGTGGGGCGACGACGGCGGAGCAGGACGAGGCCGCGGCAGTTCGCAGCGCGACCGCCGAGCTGCTTCGACGCATTGTCGCACTGAACGACCTCCGCCCGGAGGACATCCTCAGCGCGCTCTTTACGGTGACACCCGATCTTCGCAGCGCCTTCCCCGCTCATGCCGCGCGCGAGCTCGGCTGGACCGATGTCGCCATGCTTTGCACGATGGAGATCCCGGTGCCGGGGGCGATCACGCGGTGCGTCCGCGTGCTCCTGCACGTGGAGACGACGACACCGAGAGAGCATCTCCGTCACGTGTATCTGCGTGGGGCGCGCTCGCTGCGTCCCGAATGGGCGGATGACGCTGGCGAGGAGTCTCGGGCCTAACGCGGCGCGCCGGAGGTGCCGCGCGTCCCGCGCCTCGGCGAGGGACGGCGCTGCACGAGCCGGCGCGCAGCCGTGTGCTCCTCGAAGGTGACGCGAAACTCGTGATGTCCGTCGGGATGGGCCACGAAGTATCGGTAGGGGACATTCGCGGGGAAGAGCGCCGCCTCGATGCTCGCCTTTCCCGGTGAGGCGATCGGCCCCGGCGGCAGCCCCCGGTTCCGGTACGTGTTGTACGGGGAGTCGATCTTGAGATCGC
The DNA here is from genome assembly GCA_035253695.1 of Gemmatimonadaceae bacterium. GTDB lineage: Bacteria > Gemmatimonadota > Gemmatimonadetes > Gemmatimonadales > Gemmatimonadaceae > JAICNG01. The sequence continues at coordinate 14,523 of DATFBS010000077.1, read as the reverse complement.
GATACAGCACGCGACTCCGGTGCTCCCCGATCGCATACTGAATCGTCGGATCGGCTTGCAGAGGCATGCCCTGCCGCAGCCGATTGTGATAGACCGCGGCGATCACCGGTCGCTCCTCGGCGAGTCGTGCTTCCTTCTCCACGATCGACGCCAGCGTCATTACGGCATGCCGTGACATGCCCATTTCGGCGAGCCGTGCATTCCACGCGGGCTCCCAGACATCCTCGAAGCGGCGGACCATGTCGCGGACCGCCTCACGAGCCGAGGTGCCGTACATGAAACGATACGTATCGGGGAACAGGTAGCCCTCGAGATCGCGGGTGGGCACTTCCAGCCGACGTCGTGCCGCCGAATCGCGAGCGGCTGCCCAGAGCGATTCCACCGGCGCCCCAATGCCCTCCGCCAGCAGCGGAATGATCTCGCGCAGAGGAAGTCCCTCCGGCACCGTGATGTTCTGCTCGATCCCACGGCCGGCGGAGAGTGCTTGAATCAGCGCATTCCACGAAAGGCCCGGCTCGAGCAGGTACGTTCCCGCCTTGATGTCGCGGTCCCTGCCCGTCAGGCTCGCGTAGATCCGGAACAGGCGCGGGGAGCCAAGCACCCCCGCGCTCTCCAGGGAGTCGGCGGCCGCGGCGAAGCTGGATCCCTGGGGGATCGTCACTCGCCGAACGGGCGCGCCCTCGTTGCCGCACGCCGTCAGCACGACGGCGACGCCTAACGCGGCTGCCTGACCGACACCGCGGCGGAATCGCTCAGCGCGACAGCGATGCCAGCGCATGCTGCAGAAGGATGGTCGCCGCCAGCGCGTCGATATCGCCGCGGCGCCCACGCGTCGATCCCTCCATCTCGCGAATGGTGCGAAGCGCCGCGGCGGTGGTGTAACGCTCATCGAGATAGGTGACGGACAGTCCGGTGCGACGCTCGAGCTCGGCGCCGACGCGGCGGACTTCTTCGCTGCGGGCGGTTTCGTTCCCCTCGTCGTCCAGCGGGAGGCCGAGCACGACGGCGCGCGCGCCGAGTGACTCGGCCTGCCGGACGAGCTCGGCAACGGGTGGACGCTTGCCCGCCCGGCGCGTCACGAATCCGGCCGGTGAGGCGATCGTACGGGTGGGGTCGCTGATGGCCAATCCGATGCGTCGCTCCCCGTAATCGATCGCCAGTACGCGCCCTGGATCTGTCGTCACCAACAGGTCGACTGCGGCCGTCACCCTTGAGCCATCGTCGCGAAGAACTCCTTGTTGTTCTTCGTGCGCTTCATCCGCTCGAGGAGGAACTCGATCGCTTCGGTGGGAGGCATGTCACCGAGGAAGTTCCGCAGCAGGTACACACGATTGAGCTCTTCCTGCGAGAGGAGGAGCTCTTCCTTGCGCGTCCCGGAGCGCTGGATGTCGATCGCCGGGAAGATGCGTCGGTCGGCGATCTTTCGATCGAGCACCAGCTCCATGTTGCCGGTGCCCTTGAATTCCTCGAAGATCACCTCGTCCATGCGCGAGCCGGTCTCGATGAGCGCGGTGGCAATGATCGTCAGCGATCCGCCTTCATCGATGTTGCGCGCGGCGCCGAAGAACCGTTTCGGCTTGTGCAGCGCGTGCGCGTCGACGCCACCGGAGAGGATTTTTCCCGAGTGCGGCACCACCACGTTATGCGCCCGCGCCAGTCGCGTGATGGAGTCGAGGAGAATCACGACATCCTTGCCGTGCTCGACGAGACGCTTCGCCTTCTCGATCACCATGTCGGCGACCTGCACGTGCCGATCGGCGGGCTCGTCGAACGTGGAGCTGATGACTTCCGCCTTCACGTTCTCCTGCATGTCGGTCACTTCCTCGGGCCGTTCGTCGATGAGCAGCACGATGAGCGTGACTTCCGGATGATTCTCCGTGATCGAGTTGGCGATCTTCTGCATGAGGATCGTCTTGCCGGCACGGGGCGGTGCGACGATGAGGCCGCGCTGCCCCTTGCCGATCGGCGTGACGAGATCGACCACGCGCATGTTGATGTCGCCGCTGCGCGGCTCGAGACGGAGGCGCGAATCCGGGTAGCGCGGGCGGAGATTGTCGAACGCGACCCGGTGCTTCGCCGTCTCCGGGTCGGCGCCATTGATGTTCTCGACCTTGAGAAGCGCGAGATACCGCTCCCCCTCTTTCGGCGGCCGGACCTGGCCCATGACGGTGTCGCCCGTCCGCAGATCGAATCGCTTGATCTGCGAGGGTGAGACGTAGATGTCGTCCGGCCCGTACAGGTAGTTCCAGTCCTGGCTGCGGAGAAAGCCGTATCCCTCCGGCAGAATCTCGAGCACGCCTTCGCCATGAAGCACGACATCCGCATCGAGAAGGTTCTGCTCGATGCGGAAGATCAAATCCTGCTTTCGGAGCCCGGAGTAGTTCGAGATGTTGAGGTCTTCCGCCATCTCGTGGAGCTCGGTCACCGACTTCTGCTTCAGCTCAGCGATATCCACAAGGACGTGCTCCGGGGAGTGAAAAGCGGGGCGACAAAGCGCGGCGGGGGAGCGGCGCGCAACGCGCTGCCCAAAGGGCCTGCCCAGGGGGCGCCCGGCGAGACGACAAGTCGGGTAACGTGGGGTGAGGGTCCGCGGTGGGGAGCAGCCGACTCGCGGAAGTCCTCAGAAGATACGTCTCACAAAAAAGAGGGTCAAGGCGGATCGAGCACACCGCCCGGATGCGCGTCAGAACCTGACATACCGAAGGGGATCACGCTTGATGTCCTCGATCGTCCTGCCGAGCTCCTTTTCGGCGCTCGCCAGCGCGTCCGTGACCGCTTTGTCGTTTGCCATCCGACCGGCCGTCCCGCGCGATTGCTCGAGGAGGCCGCGAAGAATCGACATCTCGTCACGCACTGATGCGATCTCTCGGAGCAGCGTCGAGTCGCGCTTGAATCGGCCGTAGCTCGTTGCGTCACTCGCGAGCAGCGCGCGAATCGTGTCCGCGCTGCGCATCGCCCCCGAGATACGCGCGGAAATCGTGCGTTCTTTGAGCAGCCGGGGAACCACGCCGCCTCCGCGTGTTGCCCGTTCCGTGATCCGGGCGGCACGGGACCCAACGACCGAGAGACTCACTCCGCCGTTGTCCTGAAGCTCGGTCAGCTGCGACGTCGCGCGCCGCATGTCGTCGCGAACCTGTTTCGCCTCACGAATGACGATCGGAAGCTCGCGGCCCGCGAGCGCCACAGCCGACGTGAGCCCCTCCGTGTCGACCTGGGGCTTGGCGCGAACGGTGTCGCCGCTGGCGAGCGGGGGCGTCCCGGATGTGCCGGGGGTGATGTACACGACGGGCGCGCCGATGAGGCTGCCGCCGCTGCGGATTTGTCCGAAGGAGTCCTCGCGAATGACCTCCTGAACGCTCTCGAGCAGCTCGAGCTCGATCGTCAGGCGTCGCAGCGTATCGCGCCCGGGGGGCACGAAGCGGATGTCGGTCACGAGACCGACTTTCTGGCCGGCGAGCCACACCTCGGTTCCCTTGATCACCCCTCGCGCCGCGTCGGTGAGGATATAGAGACGGTACTTGTCGCCGTGCAGGCGACCGACGCGCGCGTAGACCAGGATCGCGACGGTGAACGCGGCGATCAGTGTGACGATGACGACACCGGGCACGAGGGCGCGCCATCCGGTGCGATGGTGCGGCGATGCGGCGGAGCTTGCCGCGCGGGAGCGGGAGGCCTCGGTCACGGCACCACCAGGCGCAAGGGTCGCGCCGACTGATCGCGCCTCTGGCGCGCGAGTCCCGTTAGGACGCCGCCGCCCGAGGCGTGACGCCTGGGCGGCGGGACCTGTTCAACGCAGCGCGCGAGGCGGGATTCGAACCCACGACCTTCGGCTCCGGAGGCCGACGCTCTATCCAACTGAGCTACTCGCGCAAACGCAAAAGGAGCTCGCGGGCGAGCTCCCCTTGCCATGGTCGGGGCGAGTGGATTTGAACCACCGACCTCCTGGTCCCGAACCAGGCGCGCTAACCGGGCTGCGCCACGCCCCGCGGATGAACCCACGAGCTCGATTCATCAGGCGCGCCCGGAGAGACTCGAACTCCCAACCTTCTGATCCGTAGTCAGATGCTCTATCCAATTGAGCTACGGGCGCAGGCGTCGTCTCTCGATCGCTCATGAAGACGACAACGGCGGTCGCGCGACTCGACTGCGGAGGCGCGGTCCGCCGTGAACAATGAAAAGTAGTCCTCACGAAATATTCAGTCAAGACCGCTAGCCGTTGGCTTCATTCTCGCGCGCGCCTTTCGCGCGCGTCGCTTGACGGGATGCATCGAGAATGGCGCGCACCTCCGGCGGAGTGTCCTCTGAGGCGCGGTCGCCATCACCGGAGCTTGCGCTCCCCGACCGCGACGGCTGTGACCGTCCCGCAGAAAGCTCGGCGTCACGAGCGTCCGCCGGCTCGGCCGGCCTGTGCTCCTCCGACCCGATGCTGACCGTCGGGGACGAGCGCGGGAGCGACAGCATGAATCGAGATCCCGCACCCGGCGCGCTTCGCACCTGCACATCGCCGCCCAGGAGCCGCGCGAGCTTGCGCGCGATCGCCAGGCCGAGGCCCGTGCCTCGCTCGAGAGAGTCACCGCGCCCCGATGGCCGCACCTGCTCGAACTCCTGGAAGATTCGATCCTGGTCCTCCTGGGCGATGCCGATACCGGTGTCTTCGACGATGATGACGATGCCATCGCCGAGATCCGGTTCTTGCTTCCGCGCAACGATCGTGATCGCTCCGCGCTCGGTGAACTTCACCGCGTTGGCGACCAGGTTGAGCAGGATCTGGCGCACGTGGCCGGGATCGGTATGCAAATCGGGAATATCGCGTGCGACGACGACGTCCACGTGCAACCGTTTGGCGGTCGCCATGGGCTCGATGACTGTGGCCACGGCGTCCACGAGCGCACCCACGTTCACCAGCTGCGGTTCCACCGCCATGCGACCGACCTCGATCTTGGAGAGATCGAGCACGTCGTTCACGAGCCCCAGCAAATGGTCCGCGGCGGCGGCGATGCGATCGTGAACGCCCCGCAATGGCGCGGCGAGCTCGCCATACACTCCGTCGCGCGCCAGCGAGTTGTAGCCCACGATCGCATTGAGGGGGGTGCGGAGCTCGTGGGACACGTTGGCGAGAAAGCGGCTCTTCGCCCGATTCGCCTCCGCGATCTGTTGCGACCGCTCCTCCAGGCGCACGTTGGCATCGAGCAGGTCGCGCGAGAGCAGCTCGAGCTCCTCGGTGCGCTCGGCGAAGCGGCGAGACTGCGCTTCCTCCCGAACGACGAGCAGGACCACCACCAGGAGGAGCAGCGAGCCCACGAGCCAATTGAGCAGCCGCGGCACGATCGGCTGCATTCGCGGGATCGCCACGTCCACCGCCCACCGGTGCGACCCGGGCAAACGCACTTGCCGCCGCTCGATGGTCGAGTAGGCATCGCTGAAGGCGGGAGACCGCGCGATGACACGGAGCGAGTCGTCGCGGACCTGATAGGCGAAGCTGCCGAGCAGGCGACCGCCTAACGCGTCCGTGAACAGACCCGGATAGGAGATCGCGCCGACGATGTAGGCGGTGATCCGGCGATCCCTCAGGACCGGCTGCACGAGGACCATCCCGTACTCGGTTGGTCCGAGCCGTATCGTTCGCGTCGCCGCCGCGTCCCGCGTGAAGAGCGACTCGTCCAGCGCCGAGGCGATGTCGACCGAGTCGCGCAGGTCTGTTCCAGGCTGGAGCCGCGACAATGCATCTCGCGGGTACACCCCGCGAACGATGCCGCGCGCGTCGGCATACGCCACTGCCCGCACGTCGGTGAGATCCTCGAAGACACGCTGCACGAATCTCGCGATGCGATCCTGACTCACTTCGCCGGCGGACGTCTCGATCAGACTGGTGACGCCGCTGAGCAGCGCGACGCGATGGGAGAGATGACTCTCGAGCAGCGATTGGGCCTGTACGGCCTGCGTCACCCCTTGCTCGCGATACTCGCGCGTGAGCAGGCGGTCGATATAGACAAGCCCGACGAGGCCAGTGATGAGGAAGGCGACGAGGGGCAGCCTCCAGGTCAGTGGCCGCAGGACCGGATCGCGTTTCACTTGAAGCAGGGTGCGAGCAGGTCGGCGCCCATGAGGCCTTTCGTTGGCGGAAACGAGGCCGGCTTCGGACCCCCGGCATATTGGTCGCTAAATGCGCAAATCGTGCGCCGTCCATAATTTGGAAACGCACGGCGGGGGCGTTAGGCCGCATCGCGCGTTCCGCGCCGGCTCGCCCGGGCACAAAAAACCCCCGCGGCCGAGGCCGCAGGGGATGGGCGGTACAAGACTCGAACTTGTGACCTCCACGATGTCAACGTGGCGCTCTAACCAACTGAGCTAACCGCCCAACAAAGCAGGAATCAGGAGTCGGGGATCAGGAACGAGGCGGATTCTAGGTTCAAGGCATCGGGGGCGCCACACCCACATCCCACCAGCCCCTCAGCCTTGACGCCTGACCACCAGTTCCTGCGCCGCTACGCGGCGCCAGAGCGGGAAACGGGACTCGAACCCGCGACCCCAACCTTGGCAAGGTTGTGCTCTACCAACTGAGCTATTCCCGCGATGACACAGCCGGATCAGCGACCTGCGCGGATCGGCCGCCGAGTGGAGGCGAGGGGAATCGAACCCCTGACCTCGTGAATGCCATTCACGCGCTCTCCCAACTGAGCTACGCCCCCGGAACTTGTCCACCGGCTGGAACCGTTAACTGTAGCGGGGGGTATGGTCGAATGTCAATGAAACAGGACTAGCGAAATCGGCGTAGCTCTGTATCTTGCAGCGCCTTTGACCGGCCTCACTGCGCGGTGTTTTGTGTGGTGGCGCACCGAAAATTTTCGTCACGCGGCGAGTATTTCGCCGCTGGCCCTATAGCACTCTCGAGGTTTTTTCGAACATGACCGAGGTCAAGCGTCGCCGGCGGCGCGCGGTTCCCGCGGGAATCGCTCCAAACGAGCCCGAGCGCGACATTCTGGATCAGTATCTCTACGAGGTCAGCACCTACCCGTTGCTCAAGGGCAACGAGGAGCAGCTGGTCGCGCGGAGAATTCGCGCCGGTGATCAGGACGCGCTGCAGGAGCTCGTGAAGCGGAATCTCCGCTTCGTCATCTCCGTCGCCAAGAAGTATCAGAACCGCGGATTGCCCCTCATCGATCTCATCGGGGAGGGGAACGTCGGGCTGCTCACCGCCGCCCGGAAGTTCGACCCCGATCAGGGCGTCAAGTTCATCTCGTACGCGGTGTGGTGGATTCGTCAGGCCATTCTGTCGTCGCTGGCACGCCAGGGACGCACCGTGCGCGTGCCGCTCAATCGCACCGCGGATCTCTCGCGCATCATCAAGGCGTCGGAGATTCTTCGCCAGCGCCTGCGTCGCGAGCCGAGCCCCGAAGAGCTGTCGCACGTGACGGGGTTGTCGGTAGAGGTCGTGCAGTCGCTCGCCGCGCTCAACACCGGCGATGTGCGGCTCGACGCCCCGATGGATCCGGAGGGTGATCGGTCGCTCATCGAGCGGTTCGTCGCCGACGAGATGCCCGACGCGGAAGAGGAAGCGATGAATCGCTTTCTCAGCGACGAGATCGAGCAGGCGCTCGGCACGCTCCCGCCCCGTGACGCGAAGGTGCTGCGGCTCTACTTCGGTCTCGACGGTGGTCGCGAGCACACACTCGAGGAGATCGGTTCGATGCTGGGCGTCACGCGCGAGCGCGTCCGCCAGCTGCGCGACCGAGCGCTCAAGCGGTTGCGCGAGGGCGACGTAGGGCGCGCACTGGGGAGCTTCGCGGCGTAGCTAGGAGTTAGGAGTCAGGGGTCAGGGATCAGGGGGTGTCAGGGAATAGGGTGTAGGAGAGTGATATTGCCGTTCTCTCCTGAAACCCATTCCCCGGCACCCCCTGATTCCTGAGCCCTGACTCCTAACTCCCGGGTTTGCGCGCCGCTAACTTCATCGCATGATTCGCCTCGTCGACGTTCACAAGGCGTTCGGCCCCAAGCGTGTGCTCAACGGGTTCAGCCTCGATGTCAACGAGGGCGAGACGACCGTCATCATCGGCTACTCGGGTTCCGGCAAGTCGGTCGCCATCAAGCACATCGTCGGGTTGCTCGAGCCCGATGCCGGCACGGTGTGGGTAGATGGGCAGGAAGTTCCGACGCTCGCGCGCCGTGACCTGTATCTGCTGCGTTCGAAGATCGGCTACGTCTTCCAGTTTGCCGCCCTGTTCGACTCGCTGACGATCGGCGAAAACGTGGCGATGGGACTGCGGAAGCAGTCGGATCTCGGCGCCGCCGAGATCGCGCAGCGCATCGACGAGGCGCTCGACCTCGTCGACCTGCCTAACGTCCAGGATCGGTTTCCGGCCGAGCTGTCCGGCGGGATGCGCAAGCGCGTCGGCATTGCGCGCGCCATTGCCCTGCGTCCCAAATACATCCTGTATGATGAGCCGACCACGGGACTCGATCCCGTCACCAGCGCGGTCATCGATCAGCTCATGGTTCGCATGCGTGATACCCTCGGTGTCACGAGCGTCGTGATCACGCACGACATGCGCAGTGCGTACACCGTGGGGACGCGGATCGCGATGCTGTACGAAGGGCGTGTCCGGCAGGTCGGTTCCGTGGATGAGATTCAGCACACGACGGATCCCGTCGTGCGGCAATTCATCGAGGGGCGTGCCACGCTGGACGTCGGCACGCAGGAGGTCATGGGTGGCGCGATCGCGAGCTAAGGAAGAGCGGTCGGCGGGTGGCGTCGTATACCGCATGGATGGCGGGCGAGCGCTGTATCTCCTCATTCGGGACAGCTACAAGAACTGGGGATTCCCCAAGGGCCATCTCGAGGTCGACGAGCCCCCGGAGCTGGCGGCCGTTCGCGAGGTGCAGGAGGAGACGGGACTCGATGACCTCGCGCTTCGCGGAGAAATCGACACCATCGACTGGTACTTCCGCTTTCGAGGACGGCTGATTCACAAAGTCTGTCATTTTTATCTGATGGAGTCCCCGTCCGCCGCGACGTCGCCACAGCGTGAGGAAGGAATCACCGCGTGCCGATGGGCGACGATGGCCGATGCGATGCAGTCGATCTCGTACGCCAACGCCCGCGCCGTCCTCGAGCGTGCGGCCTCGATGGTGGAATCGGGAGCGCCGGCTCGACCCTGATCGGTCATGTCCGCGTACGGAGCGGCCGCGCCAGACGTCGTGGCCTACGCCCCGCGCGACCGCACGCGCGCGTGGATCAAGCGCCTGGTCGGCAAGTCCCCTGGCCATCTCGCGGTCGCACGAACGGTGCGCGAGTTCTCGGATGCGTTTCGAGGTCGGCTCATCGATGCCGCGCTCGTCGACGTCGGCGCATCGAACGGCGTCGATGATGCCGCGTCGCTCGCCCTCGAATACCCCAGCGTCGCGTTCGTCGGGATCACCTCGTTTCGGGCGTCCGACGGACCGGCCGTCGCGCGCTGTGCAGAGCTGGATTTCGCGGATGTGCTCGTCGAGGGCATCGACAATGTCGTCGCCCGTGATGTCGTGATTGCGCGCGGCTACAGCGGTCGTTTCGCGTGTGCGCTCCACGATCCCCCTGGGTCGCTCTCCTTGAGCTCGGCGCTGCAGCTGGGCGCCTGGCGCTTCGTCGTGGCGCAGGCCGGGCGACCCATTCGCACATCCGCGCTCGCGGCGTCGCTGGGAGTGACGCGTGAGCATCTCAGTCGGTCGTTCGGAGCTGGCGGGACGCCAACGCTGAAGCGGCTCATCGACCTCGTGCGGTTGCTGTCCGCGGCTGAGCTCGCGAAGAACCCGGGCTACGATGTGGCGGACGTCGCCCGCGTCCTGGCGTTTTCGTCGTCCGCGCATCTTTCGCTGACCGCTCAGCGCCTCATCGGTCGTCGCGCGAGCTCACTCGCCGCGATGCGCGGCGTGGATGTAATCGAGCGCTTTACCCGGGAGCAGTCCGGGACGAAGCCCTCCGCCGCTCGGGGAGCCGGGCGCAGAGGGGCCCGATAGAACCCCGGCACGATTTATCCCACCGCACTTCTTGCCCGTGGAGGGGCCTTGTGATATTTTTCACAAGCGCCGAACCTCCCTGACCTTCGAGCGATTCGCCCATGGCCTCCGAAACCTCTCTCCGCCCCGCCGAGATCAAGGACATTCTCCTCCGTGAGATCGAAGCGGCAGACCTGCACGAGCTCGATGTCGACGAGGTGGGCACCGTTCTCGAGGTGAAAGACGGAATCGCCCGCATTTATGGTCTCGCGAAGGCGATGGCTGGTGAGATGCTCGAAATCACCTCATCGGAAACGAAGCACACCGTCACAGCCCTCGCGCTGAACCTCGAAGAAGACAACATCGGCGCCGTCATCCTCGGGGACTGGCTCGAGCTGAAGGAAGGCGATGAGGTCAGGCGGACCGCCCGCGTGCTCGAGGTGCCGGTCGGTCCGGCTCTCGTCGGGCGCGTCGTCGATCCGCTCGGCAATCCGGTCGATGGCCTTGGGGACATTCACACCACGGTCACCCGCAAGATCGAGTCGCAGGCCCCAGGCATCATCGTGCGGCAGCCGGTGAAGGAGCCGCTGCAGACGGGTATCAAGGCAATCGACTCAATGATTCCGATCGGGCGGGGCCAGCGTGAGCTGATCATCGGCGACCGAGGCACCGGCAAGACGGCGATCGCGGTCGACACGATCATCAATCAGAAAGGGCAGGGCGTTGTCTGCGTGTACGTCGCGATCGGACAGAAGGCGTCGACCATTGCGTCGGTCGTCGAGCGTCTGAAGCAGGCCGGTGCGATGGAGTACACGATCGTCGTCGTCGCCGCGGCGTCCGATCCCGCCCCCATGCAGTTCATCGCGCCATACTCGGGATGCGCGATGGCCGAATACTTCATGTACCACGAAGGGCGCGCCACGCTCTGCGTGTACGACGACCTCTCGAAGCAGGCGGCGGCGTACCGTCAGCTCTCGCTCGTGCTCCGTCGCCCCCCTGGTCGCGAGGCATACCCGGGCGACGTGTTCTACCTGCACTCACGGCTGCTCGAGCGCGCGGCGAAGCTCCGCAACGACGAGTCGGTGGTCGATGGCAAGACGATCTTCAAGGCGGGCGGATCGCTGACCGCGCTTCCCGTGATCGAGACGCAAGCCGGTGACGTCTCGGCCTACATTCCGACGAACGTCATTTCGATCACCGATGGACAGATCTTCCTCGAGGCTGACCTCTTCTTCTCCGGCGTCCGGCCCGCGATCAACGTCGGCATCTCGGTGTCACGCGTCGGTGGATCGGCGCAGATCAAGGCGATGAAGCAGGTCGCTGGCCGTCTGCGCCTCGATCTCGCCCAGTACCGCGAGCTCGAAGCGTTCGCCGCATTCGCCTCCGATCTCGACGCCGCCACCAAGCGCCAGCTCGAGCGCGGTGCCCGAACCGTCGAGGTCCTCAAGCAGGGCCAGTATCAGCCGATGTCGGTCGAGCAGCAGGTCGTGGTGATCTACGCCGTCACCAACGGATTCCTCGATGAGGTACCCGTCGCCGCCATTCGCGAGTGGGAGCGGGGCTTCCTGGAATACCTCGGCGCACAGTGGCCGCAGATCGGCGAGCGGTTGCGCAAGGAGAGGGAGATCAAGAAGGATCTGGAGGAAGAGCTGAAGCGCGCCATTGCCGCGTACAAGGAGCTGCGCGGCGACGGGGCGAAGGCAGAGCCGGCACCCGCCAAGCGTGGCCAGCCGGCCGCGGCGGCCGCGCGTTAGGCGGTCGACCCTCGTCTTCGGACACCGGATCAATGGCCAAAGGACGCGAGCTCAAGGGACGAATCAAGTCCGTCGAAGGGACGCGAAAGATCACGCGCACGATGGAAATGGTGGCCACGTCCAAGCTCAAGCGTGCGCAGGATCGCGTCGTGGCCGCGCGTCCGTACGCGCGCTCGCTGGCGCAGGTCATCGCCGATTTGTACACGCCCGAGCTCGCCGAGCGATTCCCCTTGTTGCGGCAGCCGGCTGGGCAACGATCGGGTGGGCGGGCCGCCGTTCTTCTCTTGACGTCGAACCGCGGACTCGCCGGCGCATTCAACTCGAATCTCATCCGTGAGGCGCGAGCGCTCGTCGACCGCCTGGAGCGCGCGGGAACCGCGGTCGACCTGCATGTCGTCGGACGCAAGGGGATCGGATTCTTCCGCTATGCCGGCCGCCAGCTGGCCACCATGCGTACCGATATCAGCGATCGCCCGACCGCGGACCACGCCACCGAGCTGGTGCAGGACCTGATGGGTGACTTCATCGCCGAGCGGCTCGACGCGGTGTATGTGGTCTACGCGAAATTCAACTCCGCCATCTCGACGCCGCCGGTCGCGGAGATGGTGTTGCCCGTGACGCCACCGGAACGAAAGGGGCCGGCGCGCGACTACATCCTGTTGCCCTCGGCGGAAGCGATTCTGTCCGAGCTGCTGCCGCTCTACGTGCGGAACGCGGTGTATCGCGCGCTGGTGGAAACCGTGGCGGGGGAGCAGGGTGCTCGCCGGACCGCCATGAAGAACGCAACCGACAACGCCGGGGACATGCTCAACATTCTCCGGCGCACCTATAACCGTGCTCGTCAGGCGCAGATCACGCAGGAGATCGCGGAGATCGTCGGCGGGGCGGAGGCGCTTAAAGGCTGAACGAGGAACGAGGACCGAGGAAGCCGCACTTTGGCGATCGCGTACCATAACGTTCAAGGCGCTTCCTCGTTCCTCCGTCCTCGTTCCTAACGAGGTTCCCATATGGCCACTGCAACGAAAGAAAACGTCGGTCGGGTGGTTCAGGTCATTGGGCCGGTGCTCGACGTCGAGTTCGAGTCCGAGCAGCTGCCCGAGATCTATAACGCGATCGAGGTTCAGGTCCCCACCGAGGGGGGGCCGGCCATCTCTGTCGTCGCCGAGGTGCAGCAGCACATTGGGCGCAACCAGGTGCGCGCTGTCGCCATGTCGAGCACCGACGGGGTCCAACGCGGGATGGATGCCGTCGACACCGGATCGGCCATCACCGTGCCGGTCGGCGAAGCAGCCCTCGGCCGCATTCTGAACGTCCTCGGCAACCCCGTCGATAATGGGCCGCCGATTCCGCGGAATGTCGAGCGCTGGCCGATTCACCGGCCGTCCCCCGAGTTCGTGTCGCTGGAGCCGAAAACCGAGATCTTCGAGACCGGCATCAAGGTCATCGACCTGATCGCGCCGTTCGTGAAGGGTGGGAAGATCGGTCTCTTCGGCGGCGCCGGCGTCGGCAAGACCGTCGTGATCATGGAGCTCATCAACAACGTGCAGAAGGGCCACGGCGGTCGGTCAGTCTTCTGCGGGGTGGGTGAGCGCACACGCGAGGGGAACGACCTGTATCTCGAGTTCAAGGAAGCGGGGATTCTCAACCAGGTGGCGCTGATCTATGGACAAATGAATGAGCCACCGGGGGCAAGGTTGCGCGTCGGCCTCGCCGGCCTCACCGTCGCCGAATATTTCCGCGACCGCGAGAATGCGGACGTGCTGGTCTTCATCGACAACATCTTCCGGTTCACGCAGGCCGGCTCCGAGGTGTCCGCGTTGTTAGGCAGAATGCCGAGCGCGGTCGGGTACCAGCCAACGCTGGCCACCGAGATGGGCGACCTGCAGGAGCGCATCACCTCGACGCGGAACGGCTCGATCACGTCGGTGCAGGCGATCTACGTGCCCGCCGACGACATCACCGACCCCGCGCCGGCAACCGCGTTCGCGCACCTCGACGCGACCGTCGTGTTGTCGCGCGCGATCACCGAGTTGGGCATCTATCCGGCCGTGGACCCGCTGGCGTCATCGTCCCGAATTCTCGACGCGCAGTACATCGGTGAGCGGCACTACCGGGTGGCGTCGGAAGTCCAGCGGATCCTGCAGCGGTACAAGGAACTCCAGGACATCATCGCCATCCTCGGCATGGACGAGCTGTCCGAAGACGACAAGATCGTCGTGGCGCGTGCGCGCCGTATCCAGCGCTTCATGTCGCAGCCGTTCGCGGTCGCGTCGCAGTTCACCGGTCGCGAAGGTCAATACGTGAAGCTCGAAGACACGGTGGCCTCGTTCGAGCGTCTCGTCGCCGGCGAGTTCGATCAGTATCCGGAGCAGGCGTTCTTCATGTGTGGTGGAGCCGACGATATCGCGCGCAACTCTGAAGCCCTCGCCAAGGCCTAACGGTGCTAACGGTTTCCGTCATCTCACCGGAGAAGGTGCTGTTCGAGGGCACCGTGGATAGCGTCGTCGCACCGGCCTTCGACGGTGAAGTCGGCATCCTTCCCCAGCATGCTCCGATGATGACGCTGCTCGGGAAGGGCGAACTGCGACTCGGCGTTGATGGCAGCGCCGGGCGGTTCAGGATCAACGGAGGGTTTCTCCAGGTCCTCAATGACGCGGTCCGCGTCGTGACTGAGAGCGCCACACAGCCCTGACACCGCTAAGTGAGGCGTCAGGTCGGAGCCGTGTACAGTCTCCCGAAATCGGCTCTGATTGTCGAGTGCGCAGGGATGAAGACAGTCACGACGGCCGGTGTTGGG
>DATFBS010000076.1:0-14950 GCA_035253695.1 Gemmatimonadaceae bacterium | reverse complement strand
CGGCCGCACTGCGACAGCAGGATCGCGGCCGCGAAGTAGCGGCATACTCGCCAGGACGGGAACCGCGCGGGCACGAATCGCATCGGCCGTGGCCTCACTCCCGAGGCGGCGCCTGCTGGACGATCCGGATGTTGCTGAGTGCGTTCGTGACGCGATCGAGGGTGAACTCGATGACGGCGCCACTCTGGTCGCGAACGCGCCTCACCAGCTGACCGGCGGCGTTCGTCACCTCCTCCACGGTCGGGAGGTTGCGGATGTTGTTGGTCGTCAGCTCGGAGACGCGTTGTCCTGCTGCACCAAGCGTGCGCTCGATGATGGCGCCTGTCTGCTGGTTGACGAAGCGCTCGACCGTCTGGCCGAGCGCGTTCGTCGTGCGTCCCAGCCCGAGCGCGCCGAGGATGCCGCCGACGAGACCCCCGGCAGCGCCTCCGACATTCTGGAGCGTGCCGGTGAGCTGGTTCACGATCTCGGGATGGTTGTCGATGAACGTCAGCGTCTGGTCGACGACATGCACGACATCATCGAGGTCGACGAGGAGAAGGACCCGCCCCTGCACGCCTTGAATCGTGAGATCGACGTTGCCGATGAACACATCGGCGCCGGCGTTGACGCGGAGCAGGTTGGCCACCCGGGCATCGAGTGAGACGCGCGCGGTGACGCTGTCGACCTTGAGGAAGATCCGTCCGACGCAGACGTTGGGGATGTCGAGGACGACGTCGAACTCGGGATAGGACTGTGATCGGGGTGTTCCGCCGGTGATACCGCCACCAGTCTGCGCGGTGCGCTGCTGTCGAGCCCGGGAGGTGTCGCCCACGGCTCGCTGGAACCCACGAGCGTCCGTTGCGGCGCAGACAGTCCGTTGTGCAGGTGCCCCGCCCTGCGCTCGAGCCGGGGACGCGCCCAGCACCATCGCGAGGGGGATCGTCGAAAGCGATACCAGCGCGCTGCGCATGATGTCGTTCCTCGTTCGATTCAAACGCCGGTTTCGCAAAATTCCGGCCCATGATTCGGAGGCTGGACGGAATCGTGCCTTGAACGAGCGCAGGCGCACGACGGCCAGGGCCGTCGTACGCCTGAGTTGGAAGCCACCCTCCTATCGTTCCGGAGGCGTCTCGACCACCGGCACGGGCGTCACCACCTCGGTGATCGCCACGCGGTCCGTCTTCCACGTCTCCACCTCGCGGACGAAATCATCCGCCAGCAGTGAGACGTCGATCGGCGTCGCCGCAGGATCGTCACGACGACCTTCGAGGCGAGCCAGACTCGCGGACGCCTTCGCATAGCCCGGGTCAATGGAGACCGCCGCGCGATACGATTCCGTGGCGGCGACGAAGTGCCCGGTCCGCTCCAGCGCCATGCCAAAATTGTTGCGGAACACCGCGACGTTGGAATCGAGCTGCACAGCGCGCGCGAGCGGCCGCAGTGCCTCCTCGAAGCGTTCCAGCTGGATCAATAGCAATCCCATGTTGTTCATCGACCACACGTCGTGCGCATCGAGGGCGAGGGCCTCGCGGTAGGAGTCGATTGCCGCATCCTTCTCACCGAGCGCCGTCTGCACGCGCCCCATCAGGCGATGCGTCTCGGCGGAGGTCGAGTCGAGCGCGAGGACGGCGAGCACGCGCTCCGATGCCTCACGAGGCTCGTTCAGCTCGAGCAGTACGCGGGTGAGGTTGAGCTGGCTCTTCACATGTGAGGGATCGAGCTCGATGGCACGCTCGAAGCTCTCACGTGCGCGCGACAACTGGCCCGACTTCCAGGCGGAGAGGCCGAGCATGTAGTGACCCCACGGATTCTTCGGGCGGCGCGTGACGTAGGCCGCGAACATCTCGGTCGCCTCGCCGTACCGGCGCGACGTAAAGGTCGATTCCGCCTCCTCGTAGGTGACGTTCTCGTAGCTCGGCGTGCTGGTCTGGGCGGGCGATTCGATGACGGAGTCGTTCACGACGAACGGGTCATCGGTGGTCGTGCTGGTGCGCTGCACGGGCTCGTTTCGGTCGCACGCGAAGATCGTGAGCACGGCAAGCGCGGTGAGCGCGAG
Source organism: Gemmatimonadaceae bacterium (assembly GCA_035253695.1). GTDB lineage: Bacteria > Gemmatimonadota > Gemmatimonadetes > Gemmatimonadales > Gemmatimonadaceae > JAICNG01. Next base: position 12,912 of record DATFBS010000076.1, on the reverse strand, counting down.
CGGCAGGTAGTTACGACGGGGCTGCTCGGCGAATTGAATGGGGCGACGCATGGCTCTCTCCTCTGGTTTGCGCCCTGGGGCGCGTGGTTGTGGTGCCAACGTGCCCGCTCGTTAGGGCAACGGGAGGACCCGTTAGCCGAGGAGAGATCGTCGTGCGTAACTCCTTGTCATTCGTGAACTTGGCGCTGAAGGCGCTGAACGCGCTGAAGGCGCTGTGTTTCTCCGGACACAGCTTCGACATACGGTTCGTGTCCGTCAGGACACAGCGCCCCCAGCGCCCCCAGCGCCCCCAGCGCCTTCAGCGCCCTTGGTTCGTCAGCCCATGCCTCCGCATGATCTTCAAGAGGCTCGCGTGATCGGCGAGACCAAGCGCGCGGGCAGTTTGCGTGATGTGCCAGTCGTGGCGCTGGAGCGCGGCGACGATGATCTGACGCTCGGCCTCGGCTTTCAGGTCGACGAAGGTGCTCGAGCCGGGGTCGCGACCCGGAGCGGGCGTGGATCCAACGATGTCCGCTGGGACGTGCTCCTCATCCATCGCATCGCCATCGCACGCGATCACCATGCGCTCGATCACGTTGCGTAGCTCGCGCACGTTGTTGCGCTTCCAGTCGTAGGATGACAGACGCTCGAGCGCGGCCGCGGAGATGACTTTCCGGCGAACGCCGAATCGCTCACACGTCGTACGCACGAGATAGTCGGCGAGCTGCGGGATATCCGACTTCCGCTCGCGCAGCGGCGGAACGCGCAACGCGTGCACGTCGAGTCGGAAGAGAAGGTCCTCCCGGAACCGTCGCTCGGCCACTTCCGTGGAAAGCTCGCGGTTCGTGGCGGCAATGATGCGAGCGGCAACGGGAATCGGCCGTGAAGCACCCACGCGGACGACCTGCCGTTCCTCGAGCGCGCGGAGCAGCTTGGCCTGGGCCGGAAGGGGCAGCTCGCCGACCTCGTCGAGAAAAAGCGTGCCCTTACCGGCTGCCTCGAACGCGCCCTTTCGCGTCGCGTGGGCACCGGTGAATGCCCCGCGCTCATGGCCAAACAGCTCGCTTTCGACGAGCTGCTCGGGAATCGCAGCGCAGTTGAGGGCGACGAACGGCTCGCGTTCGCGCCCACTCAGCCGATGCACATCTCGCGCGACGAGCTCCTTGCCCGATCCGCTTTCGCCGATGATGAGCACAGTCGATGGGATCGGCGCTACGCGAGCAATGCTTTCCTTTAGTCGGCGCATTGCCGGGCTGTCGCCCAGAAGCGCGGAATCATCGGCCGCGTACGTGCGAAGCGTGGCGACTTCGGCGAGCAGCAAACGCCGCTCGATGGCGCTTTCCACTTCGCGAGCCACCCGCTCGACCGTTTCGCCCTTGTCGATGAAGCCGTAGGCGCCGGAGCGCATCGCCTGCACGCACCGGTCGTAGTTTCCCGTCCCGGTGTAGACGACCACCGGAACGTCGAGGCCTCGCTCTTTCATCGCTCGCAGCACGCCGAATCCATCACGTCCAGGCATCTCGAGGTCGAGGATGACACAGTCCACCGGCTCGCGGGCCATGATTTCCAACGCCGCGTCGCCGTCGGTCGCGACGATCGTTTCCATGCTCGTCAGCCGGCGAAGGTCATATGCGAACTGGTCCGCGAGCGCGCGAACGTCGTCGACGATGAGCAGCGTATTCATGAGCGCGTTCCCTTCGAATGGGACACGGGCCTCGAGTGTGCGGGAAGCTCGACGACGACCGTCGTTCCGCTCCGCGGGGCAGTCGTGATGTGAACGTCCCCGCCATGATCGGCGACGAGCCGCCTCACGACGGAGAGCCCCAGCCCGGTACCTTGAGGCTTCGTCGTGTAGAACCCCCTCAGCGCCCGATCGACTTGCTCCGGTGTCATCCCGCTGCCGGTGTCGGCAACGGACACGCGGACGATGCGATCGCGCGAGGCGGTGGCGATCGTCACCGAGCCACCGTCGCCGTCGAGGCTTTGCATGGCGTTGGTCACCAGGTTGTCGAGAATCCGGCGCAGGGCGATGGGAGCGCAGAGCACCGGCGGCAGATCCGGCTCGAGGTGCGTGTGGATCGGGGCGGCGTAGGCATCGCGTGCCGCCGAGGCGACCTCCTTCACGATGGAATTCACATCGACCGCGCGCCGCTCCGCCTGCGGAGTGAGTCGCGCCCATCGTGTCGCGAGCTCATCCAGATACGTTACGCTCGACTCGAGGGTTGCGCGGCGCTCGCCGAACACCGTCGCGAGCTCATGCGGTGAGCTCTGTTGCACCTGAGAGAGGTGGCGTACCACGTTGCGGATGGGCACGAGCCCGTTCTTCATGTCGTGATTCACCTGACGCGCCATCTCGCCGACGGTCGCCCGCCGTTCGGCATCGCGCAGCCGTACCGCACCAGCGCGGAGACGGCGCGTCATGGCGGCGAAACGCCGCGCGAGCGTACCCACTTCGTCATCGCGTGCAGCGACGGCGTCCACTTCGGGGGTGTTGAACTCGATCGATAGCGCGGCGCGCTCGAGCGTCGCCATTGGACGGCTCAACGCCGCTGCCAGCCACGCCACGAGAATGATGCCCGCGATCGCGGCCAGCACAAACGATCCCGCCACCCAGCGGTCGAGATCGCGCCGCAGCGCCTGTAGCTCGTCGCCTCGCGGAGCCACCGTCAGCTGCGTGCTCGCAATCCCGCTGCTCGTGTCATCGATATAGACCAGAGGGAGTCGTTCCGAGGCATGGGATTCGGGAACGGTCACCTCCCCCAATGCAAGTGAAACATCGAGCTCGCCATCGCGGCTGAGCCGCGTAAAAAAGCTCGAATCGACACTCGTGCCGCCGAGGAGCGTGAATGCGCGTCCGCCAACGATGACCGACTCCGCTCGCGTCAGCGCGAGAAAGGAGCCTGACGGTACCTTCACGCGCAGGAGGGTTTGCTCCCCTGCGGCCGCCGCGAGGCGTGACAACAGCCGGGTGTCGTCGCGGCCGAACTCATTGCGAAAGTGACCGGAGCTCACCACGCGCCCCGAGTCGTCGTACACCCGCAACATCGAAAGCCCGGCGATGTCCATGGCGCGCTCGGCCCAGTCGAGCACGTACCGTCGGTGCGCAGCGTCGCCGCGTATGGCTCCCAGCCGAAATCGGTCGTCGGTTGCGAGGTCGGTTTCGAGAATCTCGAGGCGCGCTGCGATGGAAGCGCTTTCTCTCGCAAGGTCCTGGCGGACGATGTCGACGAGGGCCTTCACGCGACGCTCGTGCTGTGCAGTCACACGCCGCGTGACCTCGCGCCGTACGCCATGCGCGAGCACCGCCAGTGGAATGAGCGCGGCGATCACGAAGGCGACCGACATGCGCGCGCGAAAGGTCATGGCTGTGACGCGCGCGGGGCGATGGCGTGAGCGCGCGTGTCGATGAGGGGAACTATCGCAGCCGATGTCAGCCACGGAGCGCGCCGCGAGAGCTCGGCAAGCGCGTCGCAATAGGATGACCGCGGAAGTGCGACGATGTAGGCGAGATGGTCACCCCGAGTGAGCGCGGCATCGAAATCAGCTCCGCGAAGACCCACGGCGGTGACATCACCATGCTCCGCGAGCGCCACAGTACGCTCGGCGAGCTCGCGTGCGACGCGGTCAGCGGCGTCGTAGACGATGCGCATCGCGCGCGGACTCGTTGGAGAACCGGCGGGCACAGGGAGGGCGTCACACCGGTCGGGCTCGGCACGCCGTGCGTCGACGCGAACGGCATCGGGGTCGGCACCGGCCGCGAGCACGCCCGCGTCAGTCGGCGACAGATGGAGATACGTGCGATCCCAGGCGAGTGGCGTGACCTGGAGATCCTCTCGCGATGCCGCGTAGGCAAGGAGATCTACGTCGTCGGTCGCCATGAGCGTCGACCCTCGGTCGATCACATCGCGCGCACGCTCGCCGCTGATTGGCCGCGCTGTTACATGCGCGGGCGAAACAGTGAGCTGAACCGTCCACGGTCCACTCGATGCATGCGGCCAGGGTCGCAACGTCTCTGCGACAATCGAGAGCGCGCAGGCCTCGCGGGTGACGCCGAGTGCATCAAGAACGATCGTGGCACTATCGGCCGCGGTGACTGGAGCCTCTGTGAGGCTGCACTCCGGTTCACCGATGCGGTCGGTCTCCGGCACGCGCAGCCTGCCGCCGCATGCCCAGAGCACCAGCAGCACGATTCCCCGACTACACGAGCTACCCCAACCCGTGCCGCGACGCATGGCCACCTGAGCTCGACGACGGACCGGCGAAAACGTCTTCCACTGTATTTGTTACCCCCTACGTGTGTTCCCCCCATTAAGAGGGGATTAACATCGCATGAGCTACGGATGACCTTACGCCACCCCTGGCATCCGGCACGGGGATAGCGCATTGATATCGGCTTCCGCACGGCCGAGGTGGCGAGAATGGCAGACGCGACCAGACGGTGGATGCGAAGCGAAGAATATCAACGCTACGTGAATATCGCGGCGGACGCGCAGTCCGCGGCGGAGCTGGCGAGGCTGAGAGCGGAGCTTCGCGCGAACTGGCCGGAGGATGCGACGGCACAGCTGCTCTGCGAAGTGCTCTATGATCAGGAGCAGTCATTCGACGCGGCTGATGGCTCGCGTGCCCAGACGTCGGCGGTGTGGCACGACGATCCGACCCTGTTCCAGCCCCGTCGGACGCGTCGCACGTCAGGGGAGATCGCGGAGATACCGCCCGAGTCGCCAGGTCCGCCCGAGGCGCTCGCCTAACGGCTGATCGCGCTCAGCGCGGTGGGAGCTCGCTGCGGGGGTCCTGCTTCCGCGGCTCGAGACGGCGAGTGGGCGCCTCCACGGCGAGGCCGAGGAGCTCCTGAAGCTTCGCTTCGGACATCGTCCGCCACTCCGCCGGATAGTGGGGAAGGCGCTTGCGCTGCTCTTCATCGAGTGTCTCGAACGCGAGCCAGCCTTGCTCGAATTCCCCCAGATTCGCTTCTCGCTTCGACGTACGCGTTTGGCTCGGCGTCACCGCCCACACACGCCAGGCTCTGCCATCGCTGTCGGTGAACTCGCGGATCGCCTCGCCGGCCGCCGGCTGAGGGCCCGCCTTCTGTTGCTGCCGTCGCTTCCGCAGTGACACGACATCCTTGGCGGCACGTGCGGCCGCGAGGAGCGAGTCACTGAGCTTCGCCAGCTCCGCGGTTGACTCCTCCGCGACCTCTCGCGTATCCGGAACGCAAGCTTCCTCGAGCTTCTCGGCGAGCTCGGCCTCGGTGTGCTTGAGGGCGACGACGATCGGATCTGATTGCGGTGACGAAGGCGTGGTCATGCGATGGCTTTGCTCGTGCGAGGAGCGGTAAGGCAGCGACGATGTGGTCCAGGATGGACTCTGCCGCGCAACCCTCGTGCCTCGTGGTCGAAGGGGCTCGTCAGGCGACGTCGCCGCGCCGCCTCCGGAACTGGGTGGGGTTATCGGTCGGCTCTGCCCGCGGGAACGACCGGTAGAGCAGCTCAACGAGATCCTGTTCCGACATTTGCGACCACTCCGAAGGCCAGTCAGCGGTGTCCAGCGAGCGCGCGCCCGATGTGAATCGAAGCAGGGGCCGCTGCCCGCTCGTCGTCGAGCCAGCCGGAAGCTCGTTCACTGTCCAATAGCGGCCGTTCGGATACCGGAACGTTCGAGCCGCCGAAGGCGGGTCGCCGGCTTCCGCTTGCCACATAACTCCGCCTGGTCCCGACGCTTCCCGTCTTTCGCCGCCACCCGGCTCGTTACGCGCCTGCTCCGCCCGCTCGAGCATTGCTTCGAGCTCCGACTCCGGCGCGGTCTCCCACTTTGCTGGAATGGGAGCCAATCGCCGCTTCTCGCCGCCGGTGGCCGGCTCGAACGCGAGCCACCCGTTGATCACGTTTTGAAGATGGTCCTCGGCCCGCGTGGCAGCGTGCATCTGCTCGGGACGGATGTCCCAAACCCGCCATCGACGTCCCGTGCTGTCAGTGAACTCGCGGAGCGGCATGCGAAACCGTCGGTGCACGAGGCGTACCCTCGCGCACCGACGGCGCCGGTCATCTCCGAGGGCGAACCCGGAAGGGCACCACACGCTCGGCATTGTCCCACTGGAGGCGCAGAAGGTTCGTGCCCCCTTCGGTCTCGGCCTTGATCGCGAACGTTTCCACCGGCGCCGAGAGCGGCCGGGCTGATAAGCGGACACGCCCCAGATCCTTCGTGGCATCGTATGCGGTACCGGCCTGGCCCGTTTCTCGACTGATGATGAGCCAACCCCCGTCGCGCTCAGGGACCGAGAAGAGCGTGTAGCGGCCAGCGGGGACCGCAAGGGTATCGCTGCCCGTGCCGAATACGAGGTCGCGATCGCTCTCGAAGTGGGTGGCTTCATTCGCCCCGGTACGCCACACGGTCCCGAACGGCACGAGCGCACCCCAGATGGTGCGCCCACGCTTGGACGGCGTACCGTGATCGAGGCCGATCGTCGCCCCGGCGACGACGTTCGATGACCGCGCACGCCCGGACAGGGCACCGAGGCTGCGCCCGGCGGCGTCCTGGGCCTTCCAGCGGCGGAGCAGATCGTCGATCGGCATCCACGGCCGACGCTCGACGGCGAGTTTACGGGTCGTCGCGCCCGCATCGAGCGCCATCAGCCGGCCGGTGCGGTCGACGCGAAGCCGCATCGTTCCGCGAGACGGATGCGTGATCGTCATGCTGTCGGCCCCGACGCGCGCGAGCGCGAAGATCGACACGCGCGAGCCAGTGAGCAGCGGCTGTGCGGCTTCGCTCGCTCCGCTCGTCCGAAGTCGCACGAGCGCGATTTCATACGGCCAATGCACCATGTCGATGAACGGAAGGACATGAGCCTCCGCGCCCACCGATCGCGTGCGGCTCTGCGTGCCTCCCGTGGTCTCGATACGGAGCGAGTCGCCGAGCCGGGTGATGGTCTCGCGCCGTGCCGGTGTGGTGCCGCCACCGGTGGTGTCGAACGTCGTCGCCTCCATGCGTTCGAGCATCCCGGAGCTGGAGAGCTCCAGCACGTAGACGGTACGCGTGGTACGTGGCACGCGCATCGCGACCTCGGCCTCGACGCGTCGCGGTGAGCGAATGACGCGCTCCACGACCAGCGTGTCGGCACCCAGCCGCGTGACGAAAACGGCACTGTCCATGGCGTGTGTGTGCTGCGCGACTGCCGCCGCAGGAATTGCAAGCATGCTCGTCAGCAGAACGGCTCTTAGTGCGGACATTCCAGCCTCACTCGTCCGGGGTGTTGTACGAAAACTCTATCTCCCACGCACACCGGTCGTCAGGGTCCTCAGGGTCCTCAGTGTCCTCAGGGTCCTCGAGGTGCGAGGTGCTCAGGGTTTCGCACCCTGAGGACCCTGAGGACCCTGAGGACCCTGGGGACCCTGGGGACCTGCTCTAACGCGCCTGCACCACACACTCTCCCGCGATCACGAATACGCGATCCGCGGCGACAGGGGTGATCTCGGCCACACCGGTGAAGTCGCCAAACGCCGGCAGCACTCCCACCTCGGCGCCTAACCAGAAGCAGGCCAGTCGCTCCCATTGCCGCGCTGGCCCCGTCATCACGGCCGCTGGGTGAAGATGGCCCGCCAGAACGTAAGACCCGGGGACGGCCCGCGGGTGATGCGCCAGGGCGAACGGACCCTCGAGGAGTGGCGCGTCCACGCAGTCGATGCGAATCTCGGCCGGCGGATCCCCCGCGCGGCGATCGTGGTTACCTCGCACCAGGGTCATCGCTATTCGCTCATGTCGAGCACGCCACTCGGCGATCGCCTGCACCGTTTTCGGTGCGCGACCTTCCTTCGCATGCAGGAAGTCACCGAGAAAGACGATGCGCCGCGCGGATGTGCGGTCGAGGAGCGTGTCGACGCGCGTGAGAGCACCTGCCGTCGTCCCGCGCGGAACGGGAACTCCGCTGGCACGGAACGAAGCCGCCTTGCCGAAGTGGGCATCCGCGATCAACAACGTCGCGGCGCCTGGCCAGAAGGCGGCCCGCTCGGACAGGAGAACCAGCGTTTCCCCACGAACGTCGACCGCGGTGTCGCGCTCCGTCATCCCGCTGCCCGTTCCAGCGACAGCTGCATGCGGCGAATGCGATCGGCCAGCGTTTCCGAAGAGACGCGATCGCGAGCGCGGTCGACGAGGAGGGGGAACGCGAGCGGCGGTGTACGCCGGGGCGTCGTGATCACGACGCGCGCCGTCGTCAGGCGTTCCAGGGTGCGCCCCAGCCGGCTGCGCTCGAGCTGGCGCTCCAATACCTCGCGTCGCGCTTGCGACAACAGCAGGTTCGAGGGGTCGTAGCGCTCGAGCACGTCGAAGAAGAGGCCACTCGAGGCCTGGAGCTGCCGCGCTGTCTTTCCGCTGCGAGGGAATCCCGGGAAGACGAGCCCGGCGATGCGCGCGATCTCACGAAATTGACGCTTTGCCATTTCACTCGCGTTGAGCGCGGCGGGCAGATCTTCCACTAAGTCGTGTGGCGAGAGCAAGCCGTGCTCGAGCGCCTCCTCCAGTGGTGCCGGCTCCGCCGACAGCAGCTCGACGCCGTAGTCGTTTGCCGCCAGCGTGAACGAGATCGGCGCCAGTCGCGAAAGCCGGTAGGCGAGCAGCGCCGCGATTCCTTCATGAACGAGACGTCCTTCGAAAGGGAAGATGAACAGGTGATGGCCCTCCCGGGTGCGCACACGCTCGATGAGCAGCTCGTCGAGCGCGGGAACGCGCGACCAGCGCGCCTGCACCTCGAGAATGGGGCGCAACGCTTCCATCTCCTCGCCGCGAAAAATCCCACGATGCGCCTCGTCCAGACGTCGGCGAATCGCAGCCGCCAGCTCCCGAGAAAGTGGCAACCGGCTTCCCATCCATCGCGGGATCACCCCCTGACCGTTCGGGGCACGTCGCACCCAGGCGCGCATGTCGCGGACACGCACGAACTCGAGCGGCTTCCCGGCGAAGGTGAAACGATCCCCCGCGCGCAGGCGCGCGATGAACGATTCCTCGACCGAGCCAAGGCGCTGTCCGCGCAGGTATTGCACGGTGATCTGCGCATCGCCGACGATCGTTCCAATGGACATCCGATGCCGGCGCGCAATCTCGCGGTTCGCGACGACCCATCGCCCGTTTCGCTGCACCACGCGCGCATAGTCCTCGTATCCCTGCAGCGCATCGCCACCACGCGCGATGAAATCCATCACCCAATTCCACTCGGCATCGGTGAGCTCCGCGTAGGCACGCGTCGTTCTGACCTCGCGAAGCATCTCCTCGGCGACGAAGCCGCCGCCGAGCGCGACCGTGACGACGTGCTGTACCAGCAGATCGAGCGGACGCTCGACGGGGAGCCGCGACTCGATTGCCCCCGTCTCGATCCCATCACGCGCGGCGGCGACGTCGATGAGCTCGAGCACGTTGGTCGGGATGCAGGTCACGCGGCTGAGTGCCCCGGGGCGATGACCACTTCGTCCGGCGCGTTGCAGCAACCGAGCGACTCCCTTCGGGCTTCCGATCTGAAGCACGCGATCGACCGGCGAGAAATCGACGCCGAGATCGAGGCTCGATGTCGCGATCACACATCGCAGACGGCCGGTGCGCAACCCATCCTCGACCCACTCGCGTGTCCGTCGCTCGAGCGAGCCGTGATGCAGCGCGATGACGCCCGCCCAATCGGGCCGCGCCTCGAGCAGCGCGCGGTACCAGATCTCCGTCTGCGAACGCGTGTTGGTGAAGACGATGGCGCTTTCCCCTTCCTCGATCGCGTTCACGACGGCGGGTAGCATCTGCGTGCCGAGGTGTCCGGCCCACGGAAAGCGCTCGACCACGGGCGGGATGAGCGCATCCACGACGACGCGCTTCGGCTCCACGCCACGGACGACGCGGCTCGCGCGAGCCTCGTTGCCGAGCAATGCATGGCGCGCATCGTCGAGATTGCCGATCGTCGCCGACAGTCCCCAGATCCGAGCGTCCGGCCTCAGCTGCCGCAGTCGCGCCAGGACGAGCTCCACCTGGACGCCACGCTTGGTTCCCATGAGCTCGTGCCACTCGTCGACGACGACCAGGCGCAAGCTCTCGAACTGCTCGCCGGCTTCGTCGCGCGACAGGAGAAGCGACAAGCTCTCCGGCGTCGTGAGGAGAGCCGTGGGCAAGCGCCTGCTTTGACGTGCGCGAACCGCCGACGGCGTGTCGCTGGTGCGAGTCTCGATCGTCCATCCAAGCTCCAGCTCATGGGCCGACTGAGCAAGCGCCTCCGCGGTATCGGCCGCGAGCGCTCGAAGCGGTGTGATCCAGAGGACACGCAGCGGCGATGGCCGGCGAGGCTCCCCGAGAGCCTCGATGATCGGCGCCATCCAGATGGCCAGCGTCTTTCCGGTTCCTGTCGCCGCGTGGACGAGTCCCGACTCGCCGGCGAGATAGGCGCGCCAGACTTCGCGCTGAAATGGGAATGGCGTCCATCTGTGAGAGGCAAACCAGCGCTCGACACGCGCGATGTTGTCCTCGCGTGTCGGCATCTCCGGCGCCGCCCGAACCGTGGTCGACGTGCTCATCTCGCCGCCATGAGCGCGCGCAGTCTCTCGAGTGAATCCGCCTCCTCAGCCCGCTTGTCCTCGCGCCACCGCGCGATTCGAGGAAAGCGCACCGCGAGGCCTGACTTGTGCCGCGGGGACGGTTGAATTCCCTCGAAATGGAGCTCGAAGACCTGCTCGGGCTTCACCGACCGCACAGGCCCGAACTTCTCGACGGTATGGCGACGGATCCATCCGTCGAGCTTGCGAATCTCGAGGTCGGTGAGACCGGAATACGCCTTGGCGAACGGCACCAGCTCGCCGTCGTTCCACACGGCGAAGGTGTAGTCGGTATAGAGCGTGGCTCGCCGGCCGTGACCGGGCTGCGCATACACCAGGACCGCGTCCACGACGTACGGCTCGATCTTCCACTTCCACCACGGTCCGCGGCGCCGTCCGACCCCGTACGCGGCGTCCAGCCGCTTCAACATCAGTCCTTCCGCGCACATCTCGCGTGCCGCCTCGTACGCACGCCGAATCTCCGCCCAGTCTGTCGCGCGCACGACCGGCGACAGCAACACTCGCGACGCAATGCCGCTCTCGCCGACGATCTTCTCGAGCTGAGCGCGTCGCCAGGAAAGCGAACGCTCGCGGGTATCGGTTCCTTCGTGCTCGAGGAGGTCGTATGCGAGCAGCACGACCGGCACCTCGGCGAGAATCTTCGGGCCGAGGTTCTTCCGACCGATACGGCGCTGCAGCTGCGCGAACGGGAGCGGGCGTCCCTCCAGCCAGGGCATGATCTCGCCGTCGATCACCGTGCCGTTGCGCAACAGAGCGGCCGCCGTGCTGAGCTCGGGAAAGCGGTCGGTGACGAGCTCTTCGCCACGCGACCAGAGGAACGAGCGATCACTGCGCCGGATCATCTGCGCGCGAATGCCATCCCACTTCCATTCTGCCTGCCACTCGGCGACGTCGCCGAGTGATTCGGGATCCTCCTCGAGCGGATAGGCGAGAAAGAATGGGTAGGGTTGCGAGATGTGGGCGTCGGCGGTGTCTGCCGCGATGAGCCGCTGGTAGGCCTCGGGGTGGGGTTCCCACGCACCGGAGAGGCGGTGCGCCACGACCGCCTCGGGTACCTGGCTCACACGTGACAGCGCGCGCACGACGAGACTGCGCGACACGCCGACGCGAAACTCGCCGGTGATCAGCTTGTTGAGGAGAAAGCGAGCCACGCCATCGACCTGGCGCCATCCGCGCACGACGATGTCACGCTGCACGTCTTCCGACTGCCCGGCGAGCGACAGCACGCTCTCCTCGATCAGGCGGTGGAGTGGACGGTCGACCGTCTCCACCGCTCGCGGCAGAAGCAGCGCGATCGTCTCGGCGAGGTCGCCGACGGCGAAGTAGCTCTCCTCGAACAGCCATGAGGGGACGTCGGACTCCTCCATCGCCCAGGTCGCGACGCGCCTAACGGGCACGAGACGCTTGGGTCGGCCGCCGCTCAGAAAGTACACCGCCCATGCCGCATCAGCGGCATCGGCGGAGGCGAAGTACCGCTCCATCGCCGAGACTTTCTCGCTCGTGCGGGTGGTCTCGTCCAGCTGGGAGAACAGCTGCGCGAATCGGTTCACTCGGGCACTTCTCCCTCGGGGAGCACCTCCTCCGAGTCGAGCTCTCCTTCCCATTGGCTGGCAATGGCGTGTGCTTCGATCCCGTGCTCGTTGAGCCACCGCACGACCGGCTCCCGATAGCCGTGCGTCACGAGCACTCGCTCCGCGCCGGTCGAGGAGATCGTCTGAAGCAGAGACGGCCAATCGACGTGGTCGGAGAGGGCGAAGCCGCGATCGACCGACCGACGACGGCGCGCGCCACGAATCTGCATCCAGCCCGAGGCGAACGCTGTGGACGAAGCGCCGAACCGCCGCAGCCAGGCAGAGCCCATGGCCGATGGCGGGGCGACGATGAGCGACCCACCCCAGTCATGACCGCGTGGGACGCCCGCTGCGTAGGTCGTCGTCGGGAGGAGAACGCCGGAGTCGCGATAGTCGCGGTTGAGACGTTCCACCGCCCCGTGAGTGTAGATCGGCCCTTCGCCGCCGTTCACGAATGCGGCGATCACACGCTGCGCCTTTCCGAGCGCGTAGCCGAAGATGATCGACGCTCGGCCCCCCTCACGATTGGCGCGCCACCACGCGCGGATTTCGTCGAAGACCTCGTGCTGCGGCCGCCACCGATAGATGGGAAGGCCAAAGGTGGATTCCGTCACGAAGGTATGGCATCGAATCGGCTCGAATGGCGCGCAGGTCGGATCGGGCTCCGTCTTGTAGTCGCCGGACACGACCCACACCTCGCCGCGATGCTCGACACGCACCTGCGCCGATCCATGGATGTGGCCGGCGGGATGGTGAGAGACACGCACGCCGTTCATTTCGATCGGCTT
>DATFBS010000075.1:0-51668 GCA_035253695.1 Gemmatimonadaceae bacterium | reverse complement strand
GGCACGGACGGTGCGGCGTTCGTGCGCATGTCTCATTCGCTGGAGGTGCGCCATGGAACAGCGTGACGAAGCTGGGCGAACGGAGTACCCCCTCGGCCGTGGATATGGTCACGATTACATGCGAGGGGGTGAGGTACTCGGCGGGTACGGATACGCAGCACGTGAGGAGTACGATCGGCCCCGCGGTGCACAACATGGTGATCACCCGCGCGGTCCTGCCCCCGACGATTCGGCTCAGCTTCCGAACGACAGTCCAGCCGGTGCCTGGCGCGATGAGCCAGGGATGTTCGAGACAACGCAGACGTTGGACGGAAGCCCTCCCGAAGCAGATCCCAGTCAGCCCCGGATCCCCCACCTGTACGGCGGACAAGGCGTCCTCCGGCACTCGCGCAGCTTTTACGTCACGCAGGCGCAGCTTCAGAGTCGCATCTACGGGCCGAACCGCTACGGTCGCGGCCCCTACGCGCACCGGCTCGAGGCGCTCCGCCGCGACGACGAGGAGCTGCGAACCGAGGTCGAGGAGGCGCTGTTCTACGACACGTGGGTCGATTCCCAGCGTATCGCCGTGGAAGTAGCGGATGGCGTCGTGACCCTGCGCGGGACGCTGCCTAGCTACGAGGAAGTGCGATACGCGACAGACGATGCGTGGGAGATCGCTGGGGTACGCGGCGTCAAGTCCGAGCTCATCGTCGAGGGAGGGCCCTCCTGAACGGCAAAGATGACAGAATTCGGAATACAGAATTCAGAATTCAGAAACGACCACGGGGAGCCATGTTGGCTCCCCGCGGGTTTTTCTGGATTCTGAATTCTGTATTCTGAATTCTGTCATCTTTGCCGTACCCAACTACCGCTTCGCCGCGACCGGCCTCGCCCCCGCCTTCTGCGGCTCTGCCTTCGGAGGAGCGGATGCCGAGGGATCCAGCATCTCGAGCCACGAGACGTCGTGGCCCCGCTGCTTCAGCATGTTGGCGAACACGATCTTGTCCACCGCCTTCAGGTATGCCTCACGAGGCTCGACCTGCTTCTTGTCGACCAGCTCGATGAGCGCATCATTCAGCGTCACCATGCCGAGTCGGCGTGAGGTCTGCATGATCGACGGGATCTGGAACGTTTTCCCTTCACGGATCAGGTTCGAGACGGCGGGAATCGAGAGCAGGATCTCGCGCGCGGCGACGCGCCCGCCACCGATCTTCTTGCACAGCGTCTGCGAGATCACGCCCTTGAGCGATTCCGAGAGCATCACGCGAATCTGCTCCTGACGATCGGGCGGAAACTGATCGATGATGCGATCGATCGTGCTCGAGGCCGTGGTCGTGTGCAGCGTACCGAACACGAGGTGACCGGTTTCCGCCGTCTCGATCGCGATCGACATGGTCTCGAGATCGCGCAGCTCGCCGACGAGCACGATATCTGGATCCTCGCGAAGCGCGGCGCGCAGCGCGTGCTTGAACGAGGAGGTGTGGACGCCGACCTGTCGCTGCGTGATCAGGCAGTTCTTGTTGGGGTGCACGAACTCGATCGGGTCCTCGATCGTGATGACGTGATCGCTGCGCATGCGATTGATCAGATCGATCAGCGCGCAGAGCGTCGTCGACTTGCCCGATCCCGTCGGTCCAGTGACGAGCACGAGTCCCTTCGTGAGATAGCAGAGCTGCTGCACCTCGGTCGACAGCCCGAGCTGATCGGTCGTGACGACAGTGGCGGGAATGACGCGAGCGACGGCCCCAGCTCCCTTCCGATCGCGGAGCGCGTTACACCGGAAGCGCGCGAGGCCGCTGATCTCGTAGGCGAAGTCCGTGTCGTTGAGCTCGGTGTACTCGTTGCGATTGCGGTCGGGCATGATCGCCAGCAGCATCGATTCGAGCCGCTCGTTGGTGAGCGGCTGTGCGTCCTGGATGCGCGTCATCTCGCCGTGCATGCGGATGATCGGCGGCTCACCGACACGCAGGTGAAGATCCGAGCCGCTCTTCTCCACGAGCTGGCGCAGCAGCGCATCGATCTCGACTCGAGCCGCCTCATGACCATTGGCGTGGACGGCGCTGGTCTCCATCGTCAACGGACGTGCAGCTCCGTTGGGGCGTGCTGCCGCCACGGCGGCTGGTGCCGCCGGTGTCGCGACCGCCTCCTCGTCCGGCACGATGGTCGCGGTGAGTCGTCCCTCGGCGACGCTCGCGTGAACCGCGAATGCGCCGTCCGCAGAGGCGTAGGGGAACGTCGCCCCGCGGCCACGATCCAGAAGCTCGACAGCCTCCGGCGTAGCGATCTCACGAAGCAGCGCCAGCACCTGCGAGGACGAGAATGGCTGCTTGGTGACCGGACGCGGGACGCCACCGATCTCGAGTCTGGCGACGTCGTCCGTGACGAGGTGCAGCGCCGTTCCATGGTTCGTCACCAGCACGGCGAGAAAGCGATCGAGTTGGGCCATCAGTCTCGAGGAAGAACGCGCTCGATGAGCGCGCGATTGACCAGTCGTGTCCCATCGGCGGCGTACAGCACCAGGAACCGGTCGGACAGACGGTTGAGATAATCGAGCAAACGTGGCTGGCCGGTGGGCAGCTCGAGCAAAACGATCCCGGATCGTACGATTCCCCCGGACAACACCAGCTCGAGCAGCGCCGACCGCGCACTGGCTCGGCGCAGCTCATCGTCGTCGGTGGGAACCTCGGCCAACACCTCGACGACGCGGTCCTTCGCGACGAGGAGGGTTTCGCCCTCGGCGGTTTCGACCGGGAAGAAACGCTCCGGTGAGTTGAGCACGTCGCGCGCGCTTTCGCGCCGCGGATCCCCTTCGCCGACGTGCTGCACGAACATCGCCCCGGTGATGGTTTCCCCACTCACCAGCGACAGGCGCACGGCACAGCGGTCTTTCTCGATTCGAAACTCGTGCATGCGCGAGGGAGGGAGAGTCCCTCAATGACGCGTCAGCGCAGCGTGCAGTCACCATCCCGCGCGCACGGACAGTGTGCCCGGTCGCAACGACGGGCCATCGGTCGCTCAGGGATGCAGGTGCATCTCCCGCTCGTACATCTCGCGACGCTCCAGCTGCACCGTAACGTGCTGAATGCCAAACAGACGCATCGCATCATGAACGTGCTCTAATACATGCTGATGCCGCTCCGGCTCGCGAACGATCGCGTGGACGCTCATCGCCACCACGCCGGACGTCACCGTCCAGACGTGGAGGTCATGGACGGATTCGATGCCGGGGATCGCTTCGAGCTGCTTTCGAACCGTTCCGACCGCGATGTGCGACGGTGTCGATTCGAGGAGCACGTCGACCGATTCACGTACGAGGCGCCAGGCGCCGCGGACGATCAACAGCGTCATCAGGATCGACGCGATGGGATCGGCGACCACCCAGCCGGTGAATCGCACGAGGAGGGCAGCGATCACCGTGGCCACCGAGCCCAGGAGATCGCCAACGACGTGAAGATATGCGCCACGCAGGTTCAGGCTCGCTTCGCTCGCCGGGTGCAGCACGAGCGCCGCCGCAATGTTGGCGACGATGCCCACCACCGCGATCGCCAGCATTATTCCGCTTTCGACGGCTTCCGGTTGTCGCAATCGCATCACCGCTTCGATCGAGATCCACGCCGAGATGAGGAGCAGCGTCGCCCCGTTCAGAAACGCGGCGAGGATTTCCCAGCGCAGATAGCCATACGTGCGTCGCTGATCGTGCGGCTGACGGCTGAACCACGCGACGAACAGCGACAGGGCGAGCGCCGCGACGTCGGTGAGCATGTGCCCGGCATCGGCGAGCAGCGCCAGTGAATTCGAGAGGATGCCGCCAGCGACCTCCGCCAGCAGGAACGTGGAGGTGATGGCGAGCGCCAGGCGCAGACGGCGGACTTGGTCGCGGGCGTCGCCGTGGGAGTGATCGTGGTCCTGGCCCGCGTGATGGTGGTGCATCACCGCTGAAGGTGCTCGACGTGCTCGAGGTGCTCAAGGTGCTCGAGGGAGGGTACCGAGGGGATACGCGCCTCGAGCACCTCGAGGACGAGGAGCACCTTGAGCGCCTCGAGCATCTCGCGCACCTTTCCCTCGTGCTCCTCCGACTGCTCGCGGCCGTGCTGCTCGTGGCACTCAATGCGTTTTTCGTCGCCGCGGAGTCGGCGCTGGTGCGGGCGCGCCGGCCGCGCCTCGAGGCGCGCGCGCGCGGAGGGTCGAGCAGCGCCCGTTGGGCGCTCCGTGCGCTTGCCGACCGTACGCGCCTTCTCGCGGCGAGTCAGTCGGGCATCACACTCGCCAGCCTTGGATTGGGCTGGGTCCTCGCCGATGGCATCGCCGCTTTGCCCGTGGTCGCCGACCGCTCCGTGATGGCGATCGCCGCCGTCGTGGTGGTCGTCCTGCTCGTCGCCTACCTCCACATCATGTTCGGACAGTTCGTTCCGCGCATGGTGACACTCGCCCAGCCGGAGCGCATGGCGACCATGCTCGCGGGGCCACTTCACGTCTTCGCGGTGCTGATCTACCCCCTGACGCTGCTCCTCAACCGCTCCTCGCAGCCGCTCACGCGACGCCTGGGGCACACGACCGCGCAGGAGGAGGCGATGCACTTTCCCGGAGAGCTTCGCCAGCTGGTCGAGCGCGCCGAGGCAGGGGGCGCGATCGATCGGGAAGACGCTGAGCTCCTGGAAGGTGTCTTCGAGTTTTCGGAGAAGAACGCCAGGGAGGTGATGACGCCTCGCACCGAGATCGTCGCACTCTCGATCGATGCGTCGCTGGATGAGGTGATCGACCTGGTGAACGAGAGCGGGCTGTCGCGCTTTCCAGTGTACGAAGGGTCGATCGACAACATCATCGGCATCGTCCTCGCGAAGGATCTCCTCCCGGGGATGCGCGACAATGGCATGGGACGACCGTTCTCGCTTCGACAGATCCTTCGCTCCGCGCACTTCATCCCTGGGACGCGCGAGGTGGAAGAGGTGCTGTCGGACTTCAAGCGACTGAAGGAGCACATGGCGATCGTGCTCGACGAATACGGTGGAACGGCAGGCGTCGTGACGATGGAAGATCTTCTCGAGGAGATCGTGGGGGAGATCCTGGACGAGCACGACGAACGCGACGAGCCGGCGCACGCGCGCGATGGCGAGGTGCTGGTCGCCGGCGATCTCAACATCGGCGAGCTGAACGAGCGGTTAGGCCTCGCCGTTCCGGAAGAGGAATTCTCGACGATTGGCGGCTACGTCTTCGGCACGTTGGGCCGCGTCCCGCGCGTCGGTGACCGCGTGACAACGGGCGGCGCGACGTTCACCGTGCGATCGGTGGAGGGAAGGAGAGCGGAGCAGATTGCCGTGAAGCGAGTGGGAGTCGAGTGATCGGGGCTGCGCGCTGATCAGGAAGGGGGCTGAGGAGTGAGGAATTCGATCGAGTGAGTCCCAAGTCGATCGAATTCCTCACTCCTCAGGCCTCATACCTCATTGCGATGTTAGCGCACATTACGATCGCCCGCACCATACTGGCCGCGTTCGCGATCCCCTTCCCCGCGATGTCGATCGCGGTGCCGTGGTCGGGCGACGTCCGCGGGAACGGGAGCCCGAGCGTCACGTTGACCGCATCGCCGAACGAAGCGACCTTGATCGCGGTCATGCCGACATCGTGGTAGGGAGCGATCACGGCGTCGAACTCACCCTGCATCGCGCGAACAAACACGGTGTCGGCCGGGAAGGGACCGTGCAGACCCGCCTCACGAGCGACCGGCGCCAGCAGCGTGTCGTCCTCGTCGCCGAATCTCCCGCGATCGCCGGCATGAGGGTTGAGCGCGCACAGCGCAATCCTGGGCGCCGCGATGCCGAACCAGGCTCGAAGCCCCTCCTGCGTCAGGCGAGACGCGTCGAGGAGCACGTCACGCGACAGCGCGCGCGGAACGTCCCGGAGCGGCAGATGCGTCGTCGCGAGCACGACCCGCAACCGGTCGGAGGCCAGCATCATCGCCGTGCGGGAGCTCGTCAGGCGCGCGAGCATCTCGGTGTGCCCGGGGTCCTGATAGCCACCCATGAGAAGCGCGTGCTTGTCGATGGGAGCGGTTACCACCCCGTCGACGGCGCCCTCCAGGGCGAGCGCGACGGCCCGTTCGATCGCCAGCCCGGCGAGCCGTCCCGCTGAGCCCTCGTCGCCCCGGAGCGTCCAGGCACCGATCGATTCGTCTACGTCGACGCCGGTCCCATCGGGGCCGACGAGAACCGGCGTGCCGACCTCGCGCACCTCGGCACGCGCCAGCGCCTTCGTCACGATCTCGGGTCCAATTCCCCGGGGGTCGCCCAGCGTGATCGCCAGGCGCGGGCGCCTCACGAGACCTTCTCGTCGCGGACGACGCGGTACAGCGTCCTGGCGTCGGCGCGACTCACGTTCTTCCCGATGTCGCCGGTGAGCTCCACCTCAAGCGTTCGGTGCGCGTAGTCCACCCGGATGCGGTCGCCCACGCGAACCTCCTGCGACGCCTTCGCCGGCTTCCCATTCACCTGCACCGCTCCGACATCACAGGCTTCCTTCCCCTCGCTGCGGCTCTTCACGAGGAGGAGTCGCTTGAGCGCGAGGTCGACTCGCACGCTAGATGCGAACGGAGACGAAGGTCGCCTCGCGAAGACTTTCGAACAGCCGTCGCACCGCCTTCTGCTGCGCGAGCTGCTCGCGGATCTGCTGACGGAACTCTGCCAGCGACGGCTCACGCTCCGGCTCCACGCTCGTGAGCTGCAGCACCACGAACTTCGGGACCTCGCGGGCAGCGTCATCGATCTCGAACGGATCGACGATGTCGTTCGTCTGCCGCCCTTCCACGGCCCGTTGATACGGCTCGGGGAGCTGTGTCCGGGGGAAGGGATTGGGAATGCTCCGCTCTTCGATCGGGTCGTGATACCTCGCGACCAGTGAGTCGAACGACGCGCCGGCACGCCACGCGGCGGCAACGGAATCCGCCCGCACTCGCGCCGCGGCGACATCGGACGAATCCAGCACGGGGCGGATCAGGATATGGCGTGCCTTCACCTCAGCCGGCTGCACGCGATCGACCCTCGCGATGTGAAACCCGAACGACGTCTCGAACACCGGGCTCACCTGTCCAGGGCCCATCCGGAAAATCACATACTCGAACTCCGGCACGAGTCCTTCGCTCCCGCCCCCTCGACGGCGCCAGCCAAGATCGCCGCCGGTTTCTCGTGAGGCGGGATCCATCGACTCGCGCTTGGCGATCTGCTCGAAGTCGCCGCCGCGCCGGATTTCGACGAGCAGCGATTCCGCTTTGACGCGTGCCGCCTCGCGCGCCTTCTCCGATGGCGTCACCGGAATGACGATCTGACGGAACGTCACCGTCGCCGGCAGACGTGGCACCTGAC
Organism: Gemmatimonadaceae bacterium; assembly: GCA_035253695.1. GTDB lineage: Bacteria > Gemmatimonadota > Gemmatimonadetes > Gemmatimonadales > Gemmatimonadaceae > JAICNG01. The sequence continues at coordinate 44,337 of DATFBS010000075.1, read as the reverse complement.
CCTTGTTCTCATCGAAGAACTTCTGCACCTCCTCTTCGCTCACCGGCGCGGGAGGAAGCTTTCCTTCCTGACGAAGCTTCTGCAGCAGACGCTCCTGAAGGGCGTTGCGGCGCTGCTCGTCCATGAGCCACCGGCGGTACTCTTCCGTGGAGCCAAACCCTGAGCGGCGCAGCAGGTCCCGAAACTGTTCTTCCGTCTGGAACTGCCCGCGCACCTGTCGCATGCGCTGATCGACCGTCCCTGTGAGCTCGGCATCATCCACCTCGATGGTGGTGTCCTGGCGGGCTCGCTGCACCAACAGCTCCGTCTCAATCAGTCGATTGATGATCTCACGGGCGAGGGTCATTTGGGCGGTCGAGTCATTCGGCAGCTCACGGCCCTGCGCGCGCATGACGTTGATCTCCTCGAGCACATCGCTCCAGAGGATGACCTCGTTGCCGACGACCGCGACCACGCGATCGACGGGAACCGTTTCGACATCCTGCGCCCGCGCGGCGCTCGAGCCCAAGAGGGCGAGCGCCGCGAGGAAAACGAATCGTATCATGAAGCCTGGTACCCCGTCGGGCTCCGGCGAGTTTCGGTCATGGCTGCGGCGTCGCAGGCGGCGGAGTCTGACCGCCAGAGGGTTGCTGACCACCCTGCGGCGCTGGCCCCATTGGCACCTGCGACTGCGGACGCGAAGCGGCCCGCGTGGAATCGCGCGTCGCCCGGATGCGCCGCGCACGTTCTATCGCCCGCTCGACGCCCGCGTTCGCGATCTTCCAATCGTAGGTCTCACGAAGAAGCTCGGACACCTCGGTCGGGACCGGAACGAACTGCGCCTGATTGGCCAGGAGACGATCGACGTACGCTTCGATGCGGCCGGCGGCGACGCGCTCCCGCTCCTGTTCCGTCTTCGCGCTGTCGGAGAGCTGCGCGGGGGCCACGCCAAGCTGCGACCACGCCCTGCCGACCACGAGCGCGAAGGTGCTGCGGAGCTGCGCGAGCTGCTGCGGATCCATGACCACCTTGGCGCTGTCGGCGGCGTGGAGAATGAGCTCGTTCCGCACCATGTTCTTCACGAACTGGCGCACGATCGAGTCGGGCGACTGCGCAAGGACCTGGTTGAGCTGCTGCAGCTGCTGCGGCGGGAAGATCCGCACCCACCGCACGAACTTCTCGACCGTGAAATCGCCGATCTTGGTCGTGGCCATGACGGTCTTGTCCTCGCGATGATCATCGAGGTCTGCCACGACCGCCCGTGCCACGCTCGCTGCATCATCCTTGAGCTGGACGTTGGCGCCTGCCTCGAGACCGGCCACGAACGTGCTGTCCGCCCGCTGCGTCGCACGCTGCTGCATGGCGGCGCCGAGATCGCCGCGCACCTCGGAGTACGGAGAACGGCGAATGATGTGATAACCGAAGGGCGTTTCGACGAGCGGAGAGATCTGACCGGGTTGCAGACCTCGCACCGCTTGCTCGAACTCCTTCACCATGTCGCCGGATCCGAACAGCCCGAGGCTTCCCCCGCGCGCTTTGGCGGTGGGGTCATCATTCGTCTGACCGGCGATCTGCGCGAAGTTCGCCGGCGTCACGCGCGCACGCGTCGCCTCGGCGCGTCGGCGCACCGAATCCTTCTGCGCCGGTGACATCTCGGGCGACGTCCGGAAGAGGATGTGGCGCGCCGCCAGCACCTCGCCCTGCGCATAGCGGGACTCGTTCGCCGTGGAGTCATACTTCGGAGCCGCCGCGAGCATCTGCTTGTGGAACGAGTCGACGCGGGCTTCGGCGATCATGGGCCAGAGCACCTTGTCCAGGCGCGTCGTGTCCTTGAGCGAATCACCGGCCGCGGCCGCGTGGGCGAGCAGCTGGTAGTCGACCCACAGGCCGGCGATGGTGCGCGCGAACTCGGTGGAGATCGGGAAGTCCGTCTTTCCGATCAGCTCGGCGAGACGCTCCACCGACAGCTCCTGATTCTCGGCGCGGGCGGCGACGTCGACGTGCGCGGTGAGCGCTTCCTTGAAGCCTTCACACGCGGCGAGCGTGATGCCAGCCGCGACGACAGCGATCAGCGAACGATTCATTGGCGGATCGAACTCCGGAGATGTGGGGACGACTCGGGACTTCGCGAACGGTCCCGATCCGCGAGGAGACTGCCGAGGGCGCGGACGAGCCCATCGAGAAGCGAGGCGCCGCCCTGTCGCGTGAGCTTCAGCGACAGCGGGTGCGCGCGCCGCACCTCCGCCTGGAACTGCACATCGTGAAAGGCCGCGGTGAGCCCCTTGAGGCGCGGCACCGCATCCTCACGAAAGGTAACACGGGCCTCTTCACCGCGCACCAGGATGCCCTCGACGCCCAGACGGCCGCCGAGGATCCTCAGCTTGGCGGCGGCGAGAAATGCCTGCGCGGGCGCCGGCAATGGTCCAAATCGGTCGCGCAGCTCCTCGCGGAGTGCGTCGACCTCGGTGGCTTCCGTGAGTGTCGTCAGGCGCCGATAGACGTCGAGCTTCGCTTCCTGGAGTGGGACGTACTCATCCGGGAGATACGTGGGGCTGTCCATCGAGACGTCAGCGGGGACCAGCTTCGGCGCCCCCTCGCCTCGCATGAGGCGCTTCACGGTCTCGTCGAGCATCCGCAGATAGAGGTCGAATCCCACCGCCTGCACGAACCCCGACTGCTCGGGTCCGAGGAGGTTGCCGGCACCGCGGAGCTCGAGGTCCTTGAGCGCCACTCGGTAGCCGGAGCCCAGCTCCGTGTGATGCTCGAGGACCTGCAGGCGGCGCTCGGCGTCGTCATCGACTGCGTCCGGCACGAGCAGGTAGCAGTAGGCACGGCGGTGTGATCGACCCACGCGTCCGCGCAGCTGATAGAGTTGCGCCAGACCGAAGTGATCCGCGCGATTCACGAACATCGTGTTCGCATTCGGCACGTCGAGTCCGGATTCGACGATCATGGTCGAGACCAGCACGTCGACTTCGCCACCGACGAACTTGCGCATCACCTCCTCGAGATCCCGCTCACGCATCTGGCCGTGGCCGACGGCAACGCGCGCACGGGGAGCGAGGCGGCGGACGTGATCGGCAATCGCCTCGATGGTATCGATGCGATTGTGCACGAAGAAGACTTGGCCGCCCCGATCGACCTCGCGCGCGATCCCTTCCTCGATCAGCGCGTCGTCCCACGGCTCGACGAACGTGAGGACCGGCGATCGATCGCGCGGCGGAGTCTGAATCAGCGTCATGTCCCGGAGCCCCGCCAGCGACAGGTGCAGCGTCCGAGGAATCGGCGTGGCGGTGAGGGTGAGCACATCCGTGGCCAGGCGGAGCTGCTTCAATTTCTCCTTGTGCTTCACGCCGAACCGGTGCTCCTCGTCGACGACGATGAGGCCGAGGTCGCCAAAACCGACATCGTCGCTGAGCAGGCGATGCGTTCCAATCATGATGTCGATCTTTTTGGCGGCGAGATCGGTGAGCAAGAGCGACTGCTCCTTCGGCGTCTGAAAGCGTGACAGCGTCTCGACGCGAATCGGGAAATCCGCCAGGCGCTCGCTGAAGGTTCGTCCGTGCTGCTCGGCAAGAATCGTCGTCGGCACGAGGACCGCCACCTGCTTGCCGGACTGCACCGTCTTGAACGCCGCGCGCACGGCGACCTCCGTCTTTCCGTATCCGACGTCGCCAACGAGAAGGCGATCCATGGGACGCGGGGTTTCCATGTCGCCCTTCACTTCTTCCGTCGCACGGCGCTGATCAGGTGTGTCCTCGAACAGAAACGAGGACTCCAGCTGGCGCTGCCATGCCGTATCAGGGAGCGCAGGCATCTTCGTCGCCATCTTCCGCCGGGCATAGAGATCGAGGAGCTCCATCGTCATCTCCTCGAGGGCGGCGCGAGTCTTGTCCCGCTGCGCGGCCCAACGCCGGCCGCCCAGCTTGTGCAGCCTGGGGGGAGTGGCATCGTCGCCGTCGGTGGCCGAGCGATAGCGCTCGATCTGATCGATGCGGTAGAGCGGAACGTTGAGGCGGTCGCCACCCTCGTATTCGATGACGGCGACCTCCAGCGTGCTCTGTCCGGCGAAGATCGTGTCGATGCCGCGGTAGATGCCGATGCCGTGCTCGAGGTGGACGACAAAATCGCCCGCCTTGAGCGCGGTCATCGTCTCCAGCGGAGTGCCGCTCGAATAGCGGCGGGCCCGGCGCAGGCGGCGCTCACGGCGGAAGATCTCATGGTCGGTGAGGACGCGAAGCCCGGACTGCAGACTGCGGACTGCGGACTGCGAATCACCACCCGTCGGCGGAATCACGAATCCGCCGCCGAGAACCGCCACCGCGAGGTCCGCGCTCACGGGGCGACGGCCGCCTTCGCCTAACAGCTCGTCCAACCGCTCCGCCTGCCCCACGTTGTCGCAGAGGATCACGGTCGGCATGCCGTCAGTGAGGATCGCGCGAAGCCGCTTGATGTCCCGGTCGACCGCCTCAGGTCCTCGCAGGGGGAAGGTCACATCCGCCGGCGACTGCGCGTCATCGTCGCGCTCGCGAAGTGCGAGGGTCGAGAACTCGGCCATCGCGCGCAGCGCTTCCTCGGGAGGACGAAAGAGCTCTTCCCGCGGCGGGGCATCCTCGCCGCGGCGGCGCGCGAGCTCGATGTGGTGCTTCGCTTCTTCCCAGGTCCGTCGCATCTCGGGCTCGAGGTGCGTGCCACCCGGCAGCACGATCACCGAATCCGGCGGGAGCAGCTCCGTCAGCGAGCCGCGAGGCATAGCGCCATCGGCGTCATCGTCGATCGCTGGCGTGTCGACCGGCAGAATTACGGCGTGCTCGACATCCCGCGTGGATCGCTGCGTGAGGATGTCGAATTGCCGAAGCGAGGTGATCTCGTCGCCCCAGAACTCGAGCCGAACGGGGCTTGCCATCCCGAATCCGTAGATGTCGACGATGCCACCTCGCACCGAGAACTGGGCGACGTCGTCGACGAGCGACACGCGCTCGAAACCAATGGACTCGAGGTGCGACGTCAACGATTCGAGCCGGCGCTGCTCGCCATGACGGATTTCGAGGCGACCGCTGCGAAGCGCGCTCGGCAGGCGCGTACGCTCGAGCACGGCACGAGCAGTCGTCACGAGGAGCCGCACGTGTCCGCGCGCAACCTGCTCGAGAGTTTCGACGCGCTCGCCCGCGACCTCCAGGTGAGGCTCTACTTCACCGAAACCCTCGCGCGGCGGGTAGAGGGCAACGCCCGCGGTGTCCTCCGTCAGCGACGCGAGATCCGCCAGCCATCGCTCAGCGTCGGGAAGCGTTTCCGCGACGATGACGAAGAATCGGCGCTCGCCCGCGGCGCGAGCGAGTGTCGCAGCGAGCGCCGCGTCGCTCGATCCAGGGAGACCGGCGATCGTGAGACGGCGACCCGGTGGTGGGAAGGTATTCCTGACGCGGGCATAGACCGGGAGCGATTCCAGCGCGTCGAGGATGCGCGGCAGCGCCACGCTACGAGGCTCTCCGCTGGCCGGCGCCCGCTACGGCCGACTCGAGGATGAGCACCGCGAGCGCGAGAATGAGGACGGGCACGAGCAAGGATCGCCGCGGTGACGACGAAAAGAGCGACGCCGTCCATTGCCCGCTGTCGGGAAGCACGACCTCCCGCCCCCGCACTCGTGAGGCGAGCGTCGCCGCATCGAGGCGGGCGAGGTCCGACTCGTCAGGCTCGGGATTCACGACCAGCGCCCCTACCCGGCGACCTCCGCGAAGAAAGAATGCGACTCCGGCCCGGTCGGGAGCGACGATGGTGTCCGTGGCCAGCGTGACGCGGCGTCCGCCAGGGAGCTCCAGGAGCTCGGCACCGTCCGGACGAACGACGGACGCCCCGGGCGGGGCGTAAATGACCTGACCCGCATCCCCGAACAGTCGCTGCGTGACGACGTCGGTGAGCCAGGGGATGAACGCGGCACGCACCGGGAGAGACGTCGCATCGGGCGTGAGCGGAGACGCCACGAGGACGTATCCCGGACCGGCGACAATCCACGGCTCGGCGCCAGCGGTCGCGATCGTGTCGGCCACGCCTCCGCCGACGCGGCGCAGCGAGTGCCGCCGGGCGATCGTAACCCCATCGAGCGGACGCACGCCTTCCGCCGTGCCATGCGCGGCGACTTCGCCCTGCCTGAGCTCGCCGAGGCGCCAGGGAATGCCCAGTCGCTCGAGAACGCGGTTGGCTGCGCCCGCGCGAACGGCTTCATCGGGCGCGAACAGGAGGGCGGGAAGCCTAACGGCTGCATCGGCGGGTGCAATTCCCACATCGCTCCCGGCGACGACCCGTTCCGTCTGGCGCAGCGCGTCGACCGCGCTCTGCGCGAACGTGGCGATCTCCCGATGAACGGCGATGCCCGGAGCAGGACCGATCCAGGCGGCAAAGTACCGGACGTCATCGCCCCGGAGCTCATCCGGCTCGAGCTCGACGGTGCCGGCGCTCCATCCCTGCTCGGGCGGTGCAACGCGAACGATCACTTCCTCATCGCGCGCCGCCGTCCCGCGGGCGAGCGTGCGGCCTTCCAGGGTGAATCGGTACGTGGCCGTGTCGGGGGCGCGAAAACGAGCGACCACGGCGCCGCGCGGCGTCCAGCGTGTCGGCTGTGCGTCCGCTCGCGACACCGCCATGTTCGAGGGCGGAGTACCGGAAGCGCGATACAGGATTACGCGGACATCTCCCACGGAAATCGGCCGACGCCAGGCCGATGCCTGTGCGTCGGTAATGATGACCATCTCGCGCTCGTGCATCCATCGCGACGAGGCCGGGCCCTCGCGCGCGAGCGCCGCGGCCCGCGCCACCGCCCGCTCGAGATCCCCGGCGCCCGCGAGCGGCTCCGCATGGTCGATCGCCTCGAGCACGGCTCCACGCGATCCGCCGCGCGAAACCCCGTCAGCGGTCACGAGGAACAGCCTATCCTCGCCGCTGGCGCGCGACACGACCTCACGAGCGCGCGAGCGCAAGGCGTCGAGCACCGGTCTCCCGTCCTGAATCGCCGACGAGCTGAGCGAGTTGTCCAGCACGATCGCAACGGTGGTCGGGGCGTGACCGCCGCCGGCCAGCCGCGCGATAGGTCGCGCGGCTGCCGCCGTGAGGATGAGAACCGCCGCGACACGAAGCAGCATGAGCAGCAGATTTCTCATTCGGAGCTTGCGACTGTGCTCGCGCTCCGCACGCGCGAGGTAACGGACGGCGGGAAAGTCGATCCGGGTTCCGATGCGTCGCCGCATAAGGTGAAGCAGCAGCGGCACGGCGACCGCCGCGGCGGCGGCAAGCCAGGCTGGCGACAGAAACTCCATCTATGGCAACCGCTGTCGAATCGCGAACGCGCGGCGGAGTGGAATGCCGAACGGCTCGTTGGTCATCACTACTTCGTAGGAGGCACCCACCGCCGAGAGCGCGGTGCGCCACTCCGCGATCGCCGCCAAAACCGTCGCACGATACGCCGTGCGCACGTCAGCCACGGTGGCAGTCACCTCGCTCCCCGATTCGGGGTCGACGAAGATCGCATCGTGCGCGAACGGCAGCTCTCGCTCGGCGGGATCGAGCACGTGCAGCACGGTCACGTGATGCCCGGCGCCGCGCAGCGACCGTACCGCGCGCACGACCTCTTCGCCCTCGACGAGGAGATCCGAGATGAGGAGAATCATGCCCCGGCGAGGCACGACGCGGGCCGCGCGCTCGAGAGCGCCGGCGGCGTACGACGCCTTGCCGGCGCCGGGATCGTCGAGCGCGGCGACGAGGCGGCGCCACTGGCCGGAACGCATTCGCGGCGGAATCACCGTGCGCACTCTGTCGTCGAACCGGACCAGGCCCACGGAATCACGTTGCCGCAAGAGAAGAAGCGCCACGGCCGCCGCGAGGCGCTCCGCATACGCGAGCTTGGTGAGGCGGGTCGCGTCGCCCGTCCAGCTCATAGACGCGCTCACATCGAGCACGAGCGTCGCACGGAGGTTCGTCTCCTCCTCGTACTGTTTCACGACCCATCGGTCGATGCGCGCCGCGATGCGCCAGTCGACGTAACGAAGGTCATCACCCGGCTGATAGGGTCGGTGCTCCGCGAACTCTACCGAGAATCCTTTGCGCGGCGACCGGTGAAGGCCGGAGATGAATCCGTCCACGACCCATCGCGCCACCAGCTCGATGCGACCGAGCGCGGCGAGCATCGCGGGATCGAGGAGGTCGGCTCTCTTGTTGTCCATTGCGAGTGAAAAGGTAGTCGAATGATCTGACGGCGAGGTAGTCGAGGTGATCCAGGTTATCAGGTGATCGACGAGGTGACGTGGATGACCTGGAGACGCTGGATGAACCTCGGTCGCCTGCGACCTTCGGACTGTCACCGATGCCCCTGTGTCGCCCGTCTCCCCGATGTGACAGTATCGTTCCGGCGCGGCGGAAAAGCTCCGTAACTAGTTGTGACTAGCTGGCTTGGCATTCACCCTGGCCGGGCATGGCGCGTGCCCATATCGTCCGGGCAGGCGCGCATCCCACGGCGCCGGTGGTTCACTCTTGCAGGATCTCTCCGATGAGCTCCTTCGCCTACGTCCTGGCTTTCGTCGCCGGTCTCGCCTCCGGTCCTCCCACACCGGAGTCGCCGAGCCGCCCGTCATTCGTGACGCCGTCCTGGTTTTTCGGCAATGTGCGCCTCGGCTACGAGGCGCCGGATGTCGAGCTATGGGTGAGCGGCGACAACCTCTTCCGCCGCGGCGATCGCGCGCGCGTCTACTTCCGCACGGATGAGGACGCGTTCGTGACCATCGTCCGCATCGACACGGATGGACGCGTCGACATCCTCTTCCCCGAGGATCCGCACGACGACGCCGAGGTGCGCGGGGGTCATACCTACCGCGTGTATGGCCACGGCCACGAATCGTTCGTCATCAACGACTACCCCGGCCTCGGATACATCTTCGCCATCGCGTCGTGGGAGCCCTTCGACTACGACCGCGTATCCGCCGGCCGTCACTGGGATTATCGTTATGCGGGCGGACGCGTTCATCGCGACCCGTACGTCGCGGCGCGTGATTTCGCGGAGCTGCTGCTGGTGGATTCGCGTGCGGCGTACTCGTTCGACGTCGTCGAGTATCACGTCGAGCGCCGAGTGAATTATCCGCGGTTCCTCTGCTACGACTGCCACGCGTATCGTCCCTACCCGGTGTGGGACCCGTACTCGCACGCCTGCGTCAAGTTCCGGATCGTGATCTGGGACGATCCGTACTACTACCCCTATCGCCGGTACGGCGGCCGCCGCGTCGTCTACGTGCGTGAGCGTGTGCGGGAGCCTCGTTATGAGTTCAAGGAGGTTCCACGCGGCACGCGCCCATCCGATGCAACGCTGGTGGAGTACCGCAAGCGCGGGAGCACGACGGATCAACGCCGGCCAGGGTCGCCCGCCGAGGACCCGAACGTGACGAGCCGTCGGCGCGCGGATGAAGGCAGCTCGCGTGGGGGCAGTGGAGCGACGCGCCCGGGTGACGACATCCGCTCCGAGCCCTCGAGCGGCCGCCGTCGGCCGACGGAGCTCGACCGCGACGAAAGAGCGACGCCGACATCGCCTATCCGCGCGCCGCGCCGCGATCCGGCATCGGAAGACGGCGGCGATGAAGGTCTGGGGCGCGGGGTACGCGCACCGCGCCGCGACGAGCCGAGCGCCGAAGTCAATCGCAGCGACCGGGTCGATGATCGCGTGATCATCGAGGATCGCGGCCGGCGTGAGCCACGTGTCGACGATTCGCGCGCCGAGCCGGAACGCGCCGAGCCGAGGCGTGAATCCCCACGCAGCGAACCGCGCAGCGAGCCGCGCGCAGAGCCGAGGAGTGAGCCACGACGCGAGGCCCCTCCGGAGCCGCGGCGCGAAGCACCGCGCTCCGAGCCCCGCGCAGAGCCGCGACGGGAATCCAGCCCGCCACCGAAGAGCGAGCCTCGGCCCTCCACACCGTCGAACGGCGGACGCCGAAGAACGGAATAGAGGTGCTCGAGGTGGTCGAGGTGCTCGAGGTGCTCAGGGGCTGGCGTTCCCTCGAGCACCTCGAGCACATCGGGCACCTCGAGCACCTCCTTCCGCTATATTTCACGATTCCGGTAGCCGCCCTGCCCACGCCGAGAGTCCCGCTTGAAGCTCGAGCACATCCGCAACTTCTGCATCGTCGCGCACATCGATCACGGAAAATCCACGCTCGCCGATCGCCTCATCGAGGCGACCGGCGCGCTCGACGCGCGCGAGATGAAGGAACAGGTGCTCGATACACTCGATCTCGAGCGCGAGCGCGGTATCACCATCAAGCTCAACGCCGTGCGAATGAGCTACGATGCGCGCGACGGGCGCACGTACGAGCTCAATCTCATCGACACTCCGGGACACGTCGACTTCACGTACGAGGTCTCCCGCTCGCTCGCCGCCTGCGAGGGGGCGATCCTGGTGGTCGATGCCTCGCAAGGCATCCAGGCCCAAACGCTGTCGAATCTGTTCCTGGCGCTCGACGCCGGGCTGGAGATCATTCCCGTCCTCAACAAGATCGACCTTCCCGGCGCGGCGCCCGACCAGCGCGCGCAGGAGATTCACGATCTCATCGGCACGCCCGTCGATGAGATCCTTCGCATCAGCGCCAAGGAAGGGATCGGCATCGATGCGCTGCTCGAGCGTGTCGTCGCCAAGGTCCCGGCGCCAGTTGGAAATGCCGACGGGCCACTCCGCGCGCTGATCTTCGACTCGTACTACGACCGGTATCGCGGCGCCATCCCGAGCATCCGCGTCGTCGACGGCACGATCGCGCCCGGGATGAAGATCGCGTTCGGCGCCAGTGATGCCACGTACGAAGTCATCGAGGTCGGCTATCGGCAGCTTCGCCCGGTTCAGACGGATCAGCTTGGACCGGGTGAAGTGGGCTACGTCGTCGCGAACGTCCGCGCCGTCCGCGAGACCCGCGTGGGTGACACGATCTTCGACGCCGACAACCGCGCCATCGAGGCGTTGCCAGGCTACAAGGACATCAAGTCGATGGTGTTCTCGGGATTGTATCCGACCGATCCCAACCGATACGAAGACCTGCGCGATGCGCTCGAACGGCTTCAGCTGAATGATGCCTCGCTGCATTACGAGCCCGAGACCTCGACCGCCCTTGGCTTCGGGTTTCGGTGCGGCTTCCTCGGCCTGTTGCACATGGAGATCGTGCAGGAGCGTCTCGAGCGCGAGTTCGACCTCGATCTCGTCACCACCGTGCCCAACGTCGAGTATCACGTTTACAAGAACGACGGCACGATGATGCTCCTGGAAAACCCGTCGGCGATGCCGCATGGATCGGTCGTCGACCACGTGGAAGAGCCGTACGTGAAAGCGCGCATCGTCGCACCTGCCGACTACATCGGGGCCATCATGCAGCTCGGCACCGACCGGCGTGGGGTCTACAAGAACATGCACTACGTCGACGCCACCCGCGTCGAGTTCGACTGGGAATTTCCGCTCGCCGAGATCATTCTCGACTTCTACGACAAGCTGAAGACGATCAGCCGCGGGTACGCCAGCCTCGACTATGAGATGCTCGATTATCGCGAGAGCGATCTCGTGAAGCTCGACATGCTGATCAATGGCGATCCGGTGGATGCGTTCTCCGTCATCATCCACCGCGACAAGGCGTACGAGTGGGGACGGAAGATCGCCGACAAGCTCAAGGAGCTCATCCCGCGGCAGCTCTTCGAAGTGGTCATCCAGGCGGCCATTGGAACCAAGGTCATCGCCCGCACGACGGTGAAAGCGCTGCGGAAGAACGTCCTCGCCAAGTGCTACGGCGGCGACATCACGCGCAAGCGCAAGCTGCTCGAGAAGCAGAAGGAAGGAAAGCGACGGATGAAGCAAGTGGGATCGGTGGAGATCCCACAGGAAGCCTTCCTCGCCGTATTGCAGGTGGATTGATGGCGCTGCCCGCGCCCGCGGAGCCCCTGTCCGGCGCGGACCGGGGTGCGCGCTCGCGGGATCGCTCCATCCAGTATTCCCTCATCATTCAGACGGCGTTCATTGGTGACACCATCCTCACGACGCCGCTGATCGCCGAGCTGGCCACCCGCGGGCCGGTAGACATCGTCACGACGCCGGTCTCGGCGACGCTGCTGCAGAACAATCCATCGCTGCGTCGCGTGTTCGTGTTCGACAAGCGGAAGGCGCAGCGCGGGATCGGCGGCCTGTGGGCGATGGCGCGGACGATTCGTCGTCACCGCGCCGAGCATGACGCGAACGTGCAACGCACCGTCGCGTATCTCGCGCAGAGCTCGGCACGAAGCGCGGCATTGGCGGTGCTCGCGGGTGCGCACGAGCGTGTCGGGTTCGCGACGTCACCCGCTCGGTCGATGTACACGAAGCGCGTGCCCTACATCGAGAATCAGCACCATGCGGCGCGGCTCTGGCGTCTCGCCTTCCCCAACGAGGCGAAGGCAGAGCCGAGGGCGGAGCGCCTTCGTCCGCGGCTGTTTCCCGGGAGTCCGGAGAAGGCTGCCGTCGACGCCCTTCTGCGCGAGCACGGACTCTCGGGGCCGTTCGTCGCGCTCGCGCCGGGGAGCGTGTGGGCAACCAAGCGATGGCCGTACTATCCCGAGCTGGCGCGGCGCATCAGCGAGCGCGTCCCAGTGGTCGTGATCGGAGGAAAGGAGGATCAGCCGCAGGCCGACGCGATCGCGGCGGTCGTGGCTCCCGATCGCTTCGTGAGCGCCGTCGGGCGGCTTTCACTTCTCGGATCGGCGGAGCTCATAGGGCGGGCGACCGCGATCGTGAGTAACGACTCGTCACCGACCCACCTGGCGTCGGCAATGGGAACGGCTACGATCTCGATTTTCGGACCCACCGTCCCGGACTTCGGATTCGGTCCGTTGGCGCCGCGCTCGGCAACGCTGGGGCACGCCGGACTCGCCTGTCGTCCATGCGATCGGCATGGGCCGCGGAAGTGTCCGCTCGGCCACTGGCGGTGCATGAAGGAGCTTGCTGTGGAAGAGGTGGAGCGGCTGGTGCTCGCTCTGGCGCTGGAGAAACGCTGAGAGCGCTGGAAAAGCGCCCTCAGCGCTTCTCCAGTGCCTCCCACGGTCTACATTTACGCACGCATTCAACCCCACACTTCACATCCGCATGGCCCGCACGAAACGCGAAAAGTTCATCATTGGCGTCGATCTCGGGGGCACGAACATCGTCGTCGGCGCCATGCCGGTGGATGGGAGCCGCGAGATCAGCATGCGCTCGGAGCCCACGCACTCCGAGCGGGGGCCCGAGGCGGTCGTCGATCGCATCATCGCCATGCTGGAGCAAACCATGGCGGAGGCGATGGAGCAGTCGAACGCGGCGCGCAAGGATTTTCTGGGCGTCGGTATCGGCGCGCCGGGGCCGCTGGATCGCGAGCGCGGGATGGTCATCGTCGCGCCGAACCTGGGGTGGTACGACTTTCCGCTGCGCGACGTCATCGGCGATCGGGTGCGGCTCGAGGCGACGCTCGACAACGATGCCAACTGCGCGACCGTGGGCGAGTGGTGGCGCGGTGCGGCCCGCGGTGGGCGCAACGTGGTCGGCCTAACGATCGGAACGGGTATCGGTGGCGGATTGATCCTCGACGGCCAGCTCTACCACGGGGCGTCGGACGTGGCCGGGGAAATCGGGCACACGACCATCGACTCCACGGGACGCCACTGCAAGTGCGGCAACTACGGGTGCCTCGAGGCCTACGCATCGGGTCCCGCGATCGCCCTGCGCGCCCGCGAGGCGCTCGATCGCGACGAAGTGTCGATGCTGCGGAAGATGGTGCACGACGACGTGGATGCGATCACCGCCGCGACGGTGTACGAGGCGGCAAACAAGGGGGACGCACTCGCGCTCGAGGTGGTGCGCGACACGGCCAGATTCCTCGGCACCGGCGTGGCGAACCTGCTCAACGTCTTCAACCCGGACGTGGTCGTCATCGCGGGCGGCGTGACCAAGGCGGGCGACAAGCTGTTCGAGCCGCTGCGTGCGGAGGTGAAGCGCCGCGCCTTTCGGCCGGCGGTCGACGCGTGTCGCATCGTCCCCGGCATTCTTCCCGGGACGGCCGGGGTCGTCGGGGCCATTGCGACGTTCAAGGCGCAAAAATTGGGGGAGGTGTGACGGAACGAGGAGCCAGGAACGAGGAACGCCGGACGGGCGCAGCGAACCGGGAAGAGTCACTTCCTCATTCCTCATTCCTCGTTCGTCGCAAGCGTCTCGGGGTGATCGGAACCTTCGTCTGGGACACGATCCACGGCCGCGATGCGCGACAAGTGCCGGTCGAGGAGTGGGGCGGGATCACGTACGCGCTCAGTGCGCTCGACGCGGCGCTCCCCGACGACTGGGAGATCGTGCCCGTGATGAAAGTCGGACAGGATCTCGCGTCGCGAGCGCGAGAGTTCATCGCCGGCCTGCGACGGATGGCGCCCGACGCGGCGCTGGTGGAGGTGCCCTATCCCAACAACCGCGTCGAGCTCCGCTACGAGACGATGGATCGGCGGACGGAGCACCTAACGGGAGGGGTGCCGCCGTGGACGTGGCTCGGTCTCAAGCCCCTCCTCACGAACCTCGATGCGCTCTACGTCAATTTCATTAGCGGCTTCGAGCTGGATCTCGAGACATCCACGCTCCTGCGGCAACATTTTCGCGGGCCGCTCTATGCCGATCTGCACTCGCTGGTGCTCGCGGTTCAAGCCGATGGCCTGCGAACACTCCAGCCGCTGCCCGACGTCGCCGCGTGGTGTCGATGCTTCGATATTCTCCAGGTGAACGAGAACGAGATGTCGATGATGGCGCCCGATCCGATGGCGCTCGCCGCCACGGCGCTCGCCAACAACGTGCGCTGCCTGAACGTCACGCTCGCCGGAAAGGGGGCAGTGTTTTTCGCGGCGCCCGGCTTCGAGCGTCTCGCCGATCTCGAGAAGCGCCCTCCGCTCGGTGCGGCGCTCGGACCCATCCGAACTGCGCTCATCCCCGCGACGGCGACGCTGGCGGCAGGGGATCCCACCGGGTGCGGCGACGTGTGGGGCGCGACGTATTTCTCGCGCCTGCTTGCCGGTGATACCTTGACGGTCGCGATGCGTGCCGCGCACGACGCGGCGGCGCGGAACGTCGAACATCGGGGGGCCACCGGGCTCGCCGGCCACCTGCGTGGAGAGCTCAGCTCACGATGACGACGGTCATCAATATTCCACCATCGCTGGACGAGCGCACCTTCGACTCGGTGCTGCAGCAGCTCGCCCCCCTGCCGCCAGACGAAAAGGTCCTGATCGACACGCGCCATACGCGCTGGGCCTCACCATACGGGCTTACCGCGCTGCTCGTCCTCGCGCAGACACGTGCCGAGCGTCCCGCGCTGTACGCCCCCGAGGCCGACGAGACCGCGTCGTACTGGGCGCGCGCGCAATTCTTCCGCTACGCCGAAGGACTGTTCGAGATGCACGGCTCGGTGCCGCGCGCACGCGGCGCGGGAGAATCGGACGTGCTGCTGGAGATCACCCCGGTGTCGAAGAGCGAGGACGTGCACGAGGTCGTGGGACGAATTCAGTCGAAAGCGCAGGCGATCCTCGCGAAGGAGCTCAACCTCGATCCACGGGCCACGATGGGTTTCGCGATGACCCTCTCCGAGGCGTGTCAGAACATCGTGGAGCACGCCGGACGTGGCGGCTGGGTCGCGGTGCAGACGTATCGCTGGCAAAAGCGGCTCGGGCGACGCGTCGTCCAGATCGCGGTGTGCGATGCCGGCATCGGCTTCCGTCAGTCGCTCGAGAGTGCACAAGGTCGTCGAGGTGACCGATGGGATGATGCGATGGCACTGGAAGATGCGGTCATTCGCTCCGTGTCAAGGTTCCGCGATGCGGGTCGCGGCCAGGGACTTGCTGGGATTCGTCGGTACGTCGGACGGTGGGATGGGAAGTTGTCGATTCGAAGCGGAACTGCTAGAATCGCGATCGTTCCGAGTTGGGATGAAGATATTCCGCTCGAAGAACAGCTTCCCCCGTTTCCTGGAGCGCAGGTGCTGATCACGATTCCAGAGCGGACCGCCGCGCGGTGATCAACCACATCGATCTCGGCACGGTGCTACGCCGCACCGTCTGCGACCTCTACTCCGACCTCGTCACGCGCCCCACCGGCGCCGCAGTCCGCTCCGGGATCGAGCAGCAGCTCGCCGATGCCCAGGAGCGAACCCTCACCGTGATCGACTTCACGCACGTCGGCCTGCTCGACTACTCCTGTGCCGATGAGATCGTCGCCAAGCTGCTCGTCAGCTATTGCGAGCCGGCGGGCGAGCGGGGCGGCGCCTCCCGTCTCATACCTCCACGCGACTGCTACTTTCTGTTCAAGGGTGTGAGCGACTCGCACCTCGATGCGATCGACGCGGTGCTGCAGCGTCGCGGTCTCGCCCTCGTGGCGCAGACGGATGACGGAATGCCGCTACTCATCGGCACCGTCGATGATCGCGAGCGACGCGCGTGGGAGGCGGTGACGCGCCTGGGGCGCGCGATGCCCGCCGACATCGCGGGCGAAGTCGGACTCGAGGAGCCGCAGGCCGAGGTGCTGCTGAACGGACTGTCGCGCCGCCGACTCATCATGCGCTTCGACGAGGGCTACGTCGCCGTCGGCACCGGCCCGTGATGCGGTACGAGCGCTACAATCCACCGCTCTCCGTGGTCGGATTCGTGGCGACGCGACCAACGGACGCCGATCGCGGCCCGCTGATTCGCATGGGAGGTGAGGACGCGCGGATGCGTCTGCTCCAGGACGGTGAGCTGGTGTGGCTGTACGGACCGCGCCGACACGAGCTGGTCACCGTGTGCGTCGATGATTCCCTTCCCCGCGGCAGTGTCATCCTCCGCGATGTAGCGGGCGCCGCTCCCGCCGACGTCGTTCGTGTCATCAAGGTCGACCCCGACATCCCGCGGGAGATAGGGCTCGCTTGAACCGGGTCAAGGGCCAGGGGCCAGGGGCCAAGGGAAGGAAAGGCGCGTCGCCGCTGCGCGGCCGACGCGCTCATCAGATGAGCAAGCGGCCAAAGGCCGCTTGCCTTTCCACCCCTTGGCCCCTGGCCCCTGCCCCCCGGCCCGCTCCGCCTAACGCCAATCTCTCCCTATGACCCGCAAGTCTCGACCGCAAGGCGTATCCACCGTCGCCGTCCACGGGGGCCATGACAAATCGGACGCCGACACGCCGATCGTCACGCCGCTCTACCAGAGCGTCAACTTCGTGCAGGAGATCGGCACGGCCGAAGGGCTGCGGTATCCTCGTTATGCGAACACGCCGAACGCGGAGGTCGTGCAACGGCGGATCGCGATGCTCGAGGGCGCCGAAGCGGCGATCGTGCTCGCCAGTGGCATGGGCGCGACGGCGTGTGCGCTGCTCGCGCTGCTGCGGCCAGGTGACCACCTGCTGGCGAGCTCGTGGGTGTATGGCGGCACGCACCGCCTCTTCACACAGGAGTTCGAGGCGATGGGTATCGGCGTAACGCTCGTCGATCCCACCGAGTCCCGCGGATGGCGCCGACGCCTCCGCAAGGAGACGCGCGCCATCTTCGTCGAGACCCCGGTGAATCCCACGTGCCGCGTGCTCGATCTCCGCGGGGCGAGCCATCTCACCAAGGAAAACGGCCTCGCGCTCGTGGTCGACTCCACCTTCGCCAGTCCGGTGAACTTTCGTCCGCTCGAGCACGGTGCCGACGTCGTCATTCACTCCGCCACGAAGTTTCTGAACGGCCATCACGACGTCCTGGCGGGAGTCGTCGCCGGGACGGCGCCCTACATCGAGGAAGTCCGGCAGAAGATGATGGTGTGGGGACAGGCGCCTGATCCATTCGCCGTGTGGCTCCTCGACCGCGGCCTCAAGACGCTCGACGTCCGCGTCCGGCGGCAGAACGAGAACGCGGCGCGCATCGCCGGCTGGGCCGATGGGCGGAAGGAGATTCGGCATGTTCACTATGCGGGGCTTCCCGATCATCAGGACCACGAGATCGCGCGCACGACGCTCGACGGCTTCGGCGGTATGCTCGCGCTGGAGCTGCTCGGCGGCGCGAAGGCGGCCGACCGGTTTGTGCGGCGACTGAAGGTATGGGCGCATGCCCCCAGTCTCGGTGGCGTCGAATCGCTGGTGAGCGAGCCCCGGTTCACCTCGCACGCACATCTCTCGTCAGACCAGCGATCGAAATTGGGCATCCCCGACGGATTCATCCGACTGAGCGTCGGCATCGAAGACGCCGAGGATCTCATTGCCGATCTCGAGCAGGCGCTGCGGTGACCGGTCCGACCGCGGAAGGTCCCGGCGATCGCCGTCGTGTCGAGCGGCGCGTCAGCCAACGTGTCGCCGATCTGACGCTGCCGGAATTCCGTCGAATCATCCTGACGTCGCTGCTGTTCGTGATCGTGCTGTCGCTGTTCCTCTGGATGGTTCGTGTCGTCGTCATCGCCGCCATCCTCGCGGTGATCGTCGCGGTCTACGTTCGTCCGCTGTATCTGTGGCTCCTCGTCCGCATGAAGCGACCGGTGCTGGCGGCGCTGGTCACCATCCTCATCGTCGTCGTCCCGGTGCTGGCGGCAATCGCCTACAGCTACGCCGAGCTGAGCGGCGCCGCGGAGTACATCGCCGAGCACGAAGCCGAAATCGTCACTCGCATCGACGCGGCGATTCGCCGGCTGCCCTTCTTTCGCGGCGAGACCTTCACCGAGCAGATCCGCGCGTTCGTCTCGAGCACGTCACTCTACGGCACACGGGTCGTTGATGCGCTGCAGGAGACCATCGTCGAGGTCAGCGTCTCGTCGGCCATCTTTCTGTTCACCCTCGGGTACATCCTCACCGACGCGGAAACGGTCGCGGATTACATACGCGGCAAGATCCCGCCGCGGTATTCGGAGCTCTCGAAGGCGCTGGAGCACAACGTCGAGGGAGTGCTCTACGGAGCCATCTACGCGACGCTCCTGACACAGACCATCAAGTCGCTCGTCATCTTCGGGATGAACATCGCGTTCGACGTCCCGCTGGCCGCGGTGCTCGCCCTCCTGTCGTTCGTGATCGGGTTCTTCCCGATCGTGGGCTCGTGGAGCGTCTACGTCCCGGTCGCTATTTGGCTGGCTATTTTCCGCGAGGCGTACCTCTCCGCCGGGCTCGTTCTTTTGATTGGGTTTCTCGGGAACACGCTGTTCATGTCGATGTATCTACGACCAAAGCTCGCGGCCAAGAAATCGCGTGTGCTCAACTTCTACTGGATGTTCATTGGACTCGTCACGGGCGTGTACACCTTTGGTATCGTCGGCATCCTGCTCGGCCCAATCGTGATCGGCTTGCTGAAGGCGGTCTTCGACACGGTCACCGCCCACACGAGCTGGCGCCTTCTCGATACCGAGGAATACCCGGTCGCGGGAACATCGGCCGTGCTCCCCGCCGCCAGCGACGCGCAATGATCCGTTTCATCCATGTCAGCAAAGAGTACGCGCGCGGCGGCCTGGCTCTGGACGATGTGTCTTTTCACATCGCGAAGGGGGAGTTCGCGTTCCTCACCGGGCCCAGCGGCGCCGGGAAGTCCACGATCCTGAAGCTGGTGTACATGGAGGAGCTCCCCACGGAAGGCGACGTCCGGGTTGCCGGGGTCCATTCAGGCTCGGTGCGGCGGGCCGAGATCGCTCAGCTTCGCCGCAAGCTTGGCGTCGTGTTCCAGGACTTCCGGTTGCTCGAGGAGCGCACCGCCGAGCAGAACATCGCCTTTGCGCTCGAGGTCACCGATGCGCCGCGCGCCTCCATCGGTACGAAAGTGTCGCGGTTGCTCACCCAGGTGGGCTTGAGCTCGAAAGCGAACGCGCTGCCGCGCGAGCTTTCGGGCGGAGAGCAGCAGCGCGTGGCGATCGCCCGCGCGCTCGTGAACGACCCGTTCGTCCTCATCGCCGATGAGCCGACGGGGAATCTCGACGATCGGGCCACCCGGGGCGTGTTTCAGCTGCTTCGCGACATCAATGCCGCGGGGACAGCGGTTCTGATGGCGACACACAACCTCGATCTCGTCAGGCGGTCCGACTATCGCGTCATCGAAATGAATCGAGGACAGATCGTTTACGATTCCGCGGAAGCGGCGGCCGACGCCGTGGATGGGCGCTCGACTCCTGCCTGATGCGACTCACACTTCGCGAAACGCTGCTGGCCTTCCGCCGGGCGCCGCTGCTCAGTGCGCTGAGCGTGATGACCATCGCGTTCAGCCTCTTCTCGCTCGGGCTGTTCGTGCTGGTTGCCGTCAACATTCGCGATGCGCTCCAGCAGGTGGAGGAACGCGTCGAGATCCGCGCTTACATCGCTGACGGAACGCCGGTCGAGGCCCTCGCGGCCGCACTTGGCGACATCGGCGCCTTTCCCGAAGTGGCGCGCGCCGACGGGATCTCGCAGGAGGAGGCGCTCGAGCGTGCGCGATCGGAGCTGGGGGAGTTTCGCGACGTGTTCGATGCGGCCTTCCTGCCGGCGTCGATCGAAGTTCGGCTGAAGCCGGGCTTCCGCGATCCCGAGACGGTGGGCGCGGTCGCGGCGCGCATTCGCACGTATCCGTTCGTCGATGACGTGCGCTTCGGCGAAGAATGGGTTCGCAAGCTGTACAACATCCGGAACCTCGCGACGGCCGCGGGGGTCATCCTCGGAGTGGCGTTCGCGGCCGTCGCGATCATCATCATCGGGGCCACCATTCGCATGGCCGTGCTCGCGCGAGGCCGCGAGATCTCCATCATGCGGCTGGTGGGCGCGACCGACGGTTTCATTCGCCGTCCGTTCCTCCTCGAAGGACTGGCGAAGGGAATCCTGGGCGGGATCCTCGCCCTCGCACTGACGTACTTCGCGCATTCTCTCATTTCGAGAACTCTCGTGGCGACACGATTCTTCGATGAGCGAATCATTATCGCCGGCATTGCGTTCGGCGCGCTGATCGGTTTGCTGGGCAGCGCGGTGTCGGTGGGACGCCACCTCAGGCGCGTATGATGAGAGAGTGGGCCAGGGGTCAAGGGCCACGGGCCAGGGAGGGTGAAGGGTCATGGATCTGCTGTCAGCCCGTGACCCGACCGCTGGCCCTTGGCCCTTGGCCCCTGGCCCTGCTTCTCCTGCTGATGGCTCCAGCGGCGGCACCCGCCCAGTCTCCAGAAGCGAGGCTCCGCGCGGAGCAGGCTCGGCTCGAGCAGCTGCGGCGCGAGCGGGAACAGCTCGAGACTCGCATGCGACAGCTGCGTGGGACGGTCCACGATCTCTCCGCCGAAGTGGCGAACCTCGATCGTCAGGCGGACATGACCGCGCGCGCGGTTCGCTCGCTCGAATCCCAGCTCGTCTCCATCGGCGAGGCGGTCGACTCATCCACCGGCGACCTCGTACGCGCCGAGGACGAGCTCGTGGTCAAGCGCGCCATGCTCCGGCGGAGGCTCATCGACATCTACAAACGGGGACCGTTGCACGCGGTCGAAGCGCTCCTGGCGGCGCAGTCGTTCGGCGAGCTCGTGTCGCGTTACAAGTATCTCCACTTGCTCGCGCTTCGCGATCGCGCGCTGGTCGGGCGGGTGGAACAGCTCCGTGATCGCGTGCGTCGACAGCGCGGCAATCTCGTGCGCTTCCAGCGGGACATCGAGCGGACTCGGGAGGAGCGCGCCTTCGAGGAAAAGCGACTGCGCGATCTCGAGCGCGAGCGTGCGCGGAGCCTCGCGGCGACACAGCGTCGTGCCCGCGATACGGAAGCTCGGCTGCGGCGCATTGCTCGCGACGAGCAGCGACTCACGAACGTGATCGCGGAGCTCGAGGCTGCCCGACGCCGAGCGGGAGGCGGAGGCGGCCGCGCCAACAGCACGATCCGGACGAGCGACCTCGGCCGGCTCGACTGGCCTGTGGAGGGCGAAATCATCTACAACTTCGGCCGCGTCGTGAACCCCAACAACACGACGACGCGCTGGAACGGAATCGGCATAGCCGCCTCGGAAGGCACGCCGGTAAAGGCAGTCTCCGCCGGCAGCGTCGTCGTGGCGGAAACCTTCGGAACCTACGGCCTCACGGTGATCGTCCAGCACGGCGGAGGGGATTACTCGGTGTACGGCTCGCTGAGCCGCCTCAGCGTGCAGAAAGGCGCGGTCGTGAGCAAAGGCCAGGTCCTGGGTGTGGTCGGCGCAGCCGATCCGGAGCTCCCGCCGCACCTTCACTTCGAGATGCGCCCGCAAGGCAGGGCGGTGGATCCGCTGGAATGGTTGCGCGGAAGGCAGTAAAGAAGGGTCCTCAGGGTCCTCAGAGTCCTCAGGGTCCTCAGAGTCCTCAGGGTGCTCGGAGAGCGAAAACACTGAGCACTTCGCACCCTGAGAACCCTGAGGACCCCGAGCACCTTGAGGACCTGCTCCTAGGCGCCCACGTCTCCTCAGCCGGCGGTACGCCTAACGCGCCCGGGCGCGCCAAGGCCATCGGCGCGACGGCCATGCAGATGTTCTCGAAGATGGCCAACCGATGGGCCGAGCGGCTGTGCGAGGACGAGGAGTGCCGGGCGTTCGCCGCGGCCCTGACGGAAAGCAACGTCCG
The DNA here is from genome assembly GCA_035253695.1 of Gemmatimonadaceae bacterium. GTDB lineage: Bacteria > Gemmatimonadota > Gemmatimonadetes > Gemmatimonadales > Gemmatimonadaceae > JAICNG01. The sequence goes on along the minus strand of DATFBS010000075.1, from coordinate 21,818 downwards.
CGCGACGGCCGCGCACGACAGCTATCTGATCAACCTCGCGTCCCCCGATCCCGCGCTGCGGGCACGTTCCCTCGCTTCGTTCGAGTCGGAGCTGCGCCGATGCGAGGCGCTCGGTATGCAGTATCTCGTCTCGCATCCGGGCAATTACATGGATGATCGCGCCAGTGGCATCGCGCGGAACGCGGAGGCGATCGGTATGGCGCTCGAGCGCGTACCGGGGCGCGTCACCCTTCTCATGGAGATGACCGCCGGCAGCGGGACGGCGATCGGATCGAGCTTCGAGGAAATGGCCTCGCTCATCGACGCCATCCCGTCACCGCATCGCGACCGAGTCGCCGTCTGCGTAGATACCGCGCACGTCTTCGCCGCGGGATACGACCTCGTCACCGACTACAAGGGTGTGTGGTCGCGATTCGGGGATACCCTCGGGATGGATCGCCTGCGCCTCATGCACCTGAACGACTCGAAGACCCCGCTTGGCTCGAGGCGGGATCGGCACGAGCTCATCGGCGAAGGCGCACTCGGCGAACGCGCCTTCCGCAACATCATGACTGATGAGCGGCTCGCCCAGATCCCGAAGGTGATCGAGACCCCGAAGCTCGACGATGCGGAGACGACCGACCGTCGCATGCTGGAGCGACTTCGCGGCTATGCGCTCTGAGGCCCGTAGCGGTCGGGCCACGACCGCTGTTATTGTCGTGTCTAGCATGGACGCCCACCGCTCCCTCGGGTTTACTCGCGCCCTGCGCATCGCCACGGCGCTCGTCGCGATGATGCAGCTGCTGCTGGCTGCCGCCGCCCCGCTCGGAGAGCGTTCGGACAGCACCGTCGCGGCCGTTCACGTCGAGCAGGCGGGAACCAGCACGCATCACGCCCACGGCGAGCTTTGCGCGGTATGCGCCGCGACTCACCTCGTCGCGTCGCCTCCTCGCGCCGCAGTCGCCCCGGTGCTCGCGACGGTGACGAGTGCGGCCCGCGCAGACGTGCGGGCATCCTCGACCGCAGCGCAACGACTCGACACCCGGCCGCGCGCACCGCCGGCCTGACGCATCGCGCCTTCCCGGCGCGCTCCTCGTACACTCCGCAGCACCACCAATCGCGCACGGCCGCTCGCGCCTGCGCGCCACTGCACAGGAGCACGATGCGTAGAATCGTCTTAGTGCTGATCGCGCTCATCGGGACACGCGCGAGTGCTCAGCAACCCGATACCACAGCCCGGCGCGACTCGATCGCGCGCGCTGACAGCATTGCTCGGGCGGACTCGATACGCCTGGTGCGCGAGCTCGAGCGCATCCGCGGCGAGGCGCGTCCGCCTCACGTCATGGGGGGAATGACCCCCGCGCAACCTCAGCAACCCAACAATCCCGGCCTGAACCCGAGCATCAGCGTCGTGGGCGACATCGTCGTCGATGCCAGCCCGGATGGAAGCACGCTCGAGTCCGTCCGCCGGTTCGACATGCGGGAGGTGGAGCTCGCCCTCGGGGCGAACGTCGATCCGTATTTTCGCGGGGATTTCATTCTCGGGCTCAGCGATGAGGAAGGCATCGCGATCGAGGAGGGCTACCTCACGACGACGGCACTCCCGTGGCGGCTCCAGATACGCGCCGGGCGGTTCCATCTGCCCTTCGGCAAACAGAACACGACGCACCGGGCCGAGCTGCACACGATCGAATATCCGTACGTCATTCAGCGACTGCTCGGAGACCACGGCGGCAAGGGAACTGGGCTCGCGCTGAGCAAGATCTTCTCGCCGTTCGGATTCTATCAGGAGCTCCAGCTCACGGCGATCGAGAGGTTTCCCGAAGGGCACGCGCACGAGCATGAAGATGAGCATGTTGAGGAGCATGGGTTCGAAGGAAGCCCGGCCGAGCCGCCTAACAAGACTCTCCAGGGTCTCGGGTACACCGCTCGCTTTCGCAACTATTGGGATGTCGGCGAAGCCACGAACTTCGAGGTGTCCCTCAGCGCGGGTACTGGTCGGATCGCCGAGCCGTTCGGCTGCGAGGCTCCGCTCACCCCGGGACACTTCGACCCCTGTCCCGGTCCGCGCGGGGAGACCGCCCTCCTGGCGCGGCAATCGCTCGTTGGGGGCGATCTGACGTTCCGCTGGCGGCCGCTGCAACAGGGGTTGTATCGGTCGTTCATTCTGCAGGCCGAGGTCATGCGGCAGCATAACGAGGCGCCCGCGCTGCCCGCCGGGCTTCCCTCGGGAGCCGCGTATCTCGGCCCCACCGAGGAAGCAACCGGCTTCTACGTTTTCAGCCGATGGCAGCTGTCGCGCCGATTGTTCCTGGGGGCTCGGTACGACTGGCTCGAGGCGACGGACGAAGCGGAGCGGGACTTATCCGCCATTTCGGGGTACTTACAGTTCTTCCCCAGCGAGTTCTCGAAGATGGTGCTGGGGTATGAAAACCTACGGCCGGAGGTCGGCGATCGGGTGAACCGTCTGCTCCTGCAGATGACCATCGCCATCGGACCGCATCGGCCGCACCCGTTCTGATCGGATGGACACATGAAACGCCTCGTCATCATCGGCGCGGCCGTGGCGGCGCTTGGGTCACCACTGTCCGCGCAAAAGCTTCGGATCGTTACCAGCACCACGGACCTGCACGACATCGCGCACGTGGTCGGCGGCAATCGCGTCACCGCCATGCACATCGCCGCCGGCTACCAGGACCCGCACTTCGTCGAGGCGAAGCCGAGCTTCGCTCTCCAGCTCGCGAAGGCGGATGTGTTCGCCTACGTCGGGCTGGACCTCGAAATCGGCTGGATGCCGTCGCTGCTGGATGCCGCGCGCAACCGCAGGATCAACCGCGGCGGCTCCGGCGACGTCGACGTCTCGCGGGTGATCCCGGTGCTGGACGTGCAGGCGAACGTCGACCGCTCGATGGGCGATGTCCATCCGCGCGGCAATCCGCACTACTGGCTGCATCCGGAAAACGGGAAGCGGATCGCGCGTCTTTTTCGCGACAAGTTCTCCGAGCTGGATGCGGCGGGGGCCTCGGCGTACCGCAGTAATACCGCCCGGTTCGAAGCGCGAATCGATTCGACGGTGCGCGCGCTCGCGCCGCAGCTGGCGGCGATCCGCAATCAGCCGGTCGTGGCGTATCACACCAGCTGGCGGTACTTCCAGGACTTCACCGGCATGAACATCGTGGGGTTCGTCGAGCCGAAGCCCGGCGTTCCTCCATCCGCATCGCACCTTGCCGGACTCATCCAGCAGATGAAGCGCGCGAAGGCGAAGGTGATCATCATGGAGCCGTTCTACGATCGGAAGATGCCGGACTTCGTGGCACGAAACACCGGCGCGAAGGTGCTGGTGCTGCCGCCGTCGGTCGAGGCGGTCAAGGGCGTGGACGAGTATCTGGAGCTCATCGATTACGACGTGCGGCGGCTTGCCGAGGCGCTTCGGTGACACCGCTGGTGACGTTCGACCACGCGACGCTCGCATACGGGCGTCGCGTGGTGCTTTCGGACCTCACCTTTCAGATTCCGGAAGGCGACTTCCTCGGACTCGTCGGGCCTAACGGCGCGGGTAAAACGACGATCCTGCGCGCCATCCTCGGTACGCTCGAGCCGACCGTCGGCACGGTCGCGCGTCGCCCCGATCTCCGGTTCGGCTATGTGCCACAGCGGGACCAGGTCGACTACAGCTTTCCCCTCCGCGTGCTCGACGTGGTGCTCATGGGCCGCTACGATCGCGTGGGAATCGGACGGCGGCCGCGGCGCGATGACCGAGACCGGGCACTCGCTGCCCTGGACGCGGTGGGCATTCGCGAGCTGGCACCGGAGCCACTGACGCGACTCTCGGGCGGTCAAAAGCAGCGCACGCTGATCGCGCGCGCGCTCGTCGGCGAGCCTACCCTGCTCGTCCTCGATGAGCCCACCACGGGAATGGATCTCGTCTCGACCACGCAGATCCTCGGCCTCGTTCGCGAGCTGCATGAACGAAGCGGTCTCACCGTGCTCATGGTCAGCCATGCGCTCAATGAGATCGCCAACTACGTCACGCGCATCGCCCTGGTGCAGGAAGGGAGCTTTCGCATCGGCGCCGTGGACGAGATCGTGAACGAGCGCACCTTGAGCGAGCTGTACGGGATTCCCGTCGAAGTCGATTCCTTCGCGGGGCACCGGATCGTGCTCGCTCGGCGCGGCTCAGCCGTCGTGAAGCCCGGAGTCGATCGCGGTGCTTGACGCGATCCTCCTGTTCCGCGATGCACTCTACGGGGCGCTCGTCATCGCGCTCGTCTGCTCGGCCCTGGGCGTGTACGTGGTGCTGCGACGTATCGTCTTCGTGGGCGCGTCGCTGGCGCAGCTCTCGACGCTCGGCATCGCGATCTCGTTCTGGCTGGCCGGGCTGGGCGTCGGAGGAATCATCACCAGCAAGCCGGTTTTCCTTTCGCTGTTCGCCACACTCCTCGGCGTCGTGTTCTTTTCCACGGGAATGCGCCGCGCGCGCATACCGCCCGATGCGCGCATCGGCGTGGCGTACGTGGTCGCCGGGGCGTTGGCGATCCTTTTCATCGCGAAGGCCACCGTCGGCGAAGCGCACGACATTTTTCTCCAGGGCAACATCCTCGGCATCACGCGGAGTGATTGGCTCGTCCTGCTCGGCGTGAGCGTTCCCGTGCTGCTGGTGCACGCGCTCTTCTACAAGGAGTTCTTGTTCATCTCCTTCGATCAGGAAACGGCGCGTACACTCGGCTATCGTGTCGAGCGGTGGACGCTGCTGTTGTACCTGACGCTCGGGCTGTCGATCGCGTTCGCGATGCAGTTCGCCGGCTTGATGCTCGTGTTCGACTTCCTGGTGCTTCCCGCCGTGACCGGACTGTTGATGGCGCGGGGAATGGGCGGTGTCTTCACCTGGGGAATCGGCGCCGGTCTCGCCGCGGCAGTGATCGGGTTTTCGATTTCCGTCCCCTTCGACCTGCCAACGGGGCCAGCCATCGTCGCCGTCTCGGGAGCGCTCGTGATTCTGGCGTGGCTCACCCGGCGGCTTCGGGACGTTAGGTGATCGCAGTGCGATTGACCATGGTCAATTAGTCGCCTAAGTTCACGTCCTTCAGCCTCTTACAACGATGAGGAACGAGGAGTGAGGAGCGTGATTGGATGAAGAGCCATCCAATCGATTTCCTTACCCCGCGTTCCTCGTTCCTCGTTCCGATTCCTGATGTCCACAAGTAGAGAGGACGCACTCGAGTACCATGCGCGCGAGCGACCCGGAAAGATCGCGGTCGTCCCGACGAAGCCGCTCACCAATCAGCGCGACCTCTCGCTTGCCTACTCTCCCGGCGTGGCGGAGCCCTGCCTCGAGATCAAGGCGAACCCCGAGGATGCGTACCGCTACACCGCGAAAGGCAACCTCGTCGCCGTCGTCACCAACGGCACGGCCGTGCTCGGACTCGGCAACATCGGTGCGTTGGCCGGCAAGCCGGTGATGGAGGGAAAGGGCAACCTTTTCAAGCAGTTTGCCGACCTGGATGTCTTCGATCTCGAGGTCGGGTCCGAGACCCCGGACGATGTCATCCGCTTCTGCCAGCTGCTCGAGCCGACGGTGGGAGGAATCAACCTCGAGGACATCAAGGCGCCCGACTGCTTCTACATCGAGGAGACGCTGCGGAAGACAATGAAGATTCCGGTCTTCCACGACGATCAACACGGTACGGCCATCATCTCCGGCGCAGGGCTCCTGAACGCCGTCGAGATCGTCGGCAAGAGCCTCGATGCGATTCGCGTCGTCTTCTCCGGCGCCGGCGCCGCCGCCATCGCCACCGCGGAGCATTATGTCCGACTCGGCGTTAGGCGTGAGCACATCATTCTGTGCGATCGCGAAGGGGTGATCTACAGAGGTCGGCCGGGTGAGGTGGATCCGTACAAGGCGCGGTTCGCCGTCGACACCTCCGCGCGGACGATCGGGGATGCGTTGAAGGGAGCCGACGTCTTCGTCGGTCTCTCCGTCGCGGGGGCGGTGACGAAAGAGATGATCGCCGCCATGGCGGCCAAGCCGATCGTGTTCGCGCTGGCGAACCCCGTCCCCGAGATCCTGCCTGACGAGGTGCGCGCGGCGCGCGGCGACGCGATCATCGCCACCGGACGCAGCGACTACCCCAATCAGGTCAACAACGTCCTCGGATTTCCCTTCATTTTCCGCGGGGCGCTCGACGCTCGCGCCACGCAGATCAACGAGGAGATGAAAATGGCGGCGACGCGCGCGCTGGCGTCGCTGGCGCGACAGGACGTTCCCGAGAGCGTCGCCCGGCTCTACGGGCTCGAGTCGGTGAGGTTCGGTCCCGACTACATCATCCCCTTTCCGTTCGATCCCCGTGTGCTGCTCTGGGTGGCTCCCGCCGTGGCATGGGCAGCGGTCGCCACCGGCGTTGCGCGCGAGTTCATCGAGCTCGACGAATATCGCGAGCGCCTGGAGGCACGGCTCGGTCGCGCACGCGGCATTCTGCGCGGCGTGATCCTGCGGGCCCAGCATGCACCGAAGCGAGTGGTGTTTCCCGAGGGTGAGGAGCCCAAGGTCATCCGTGCCGCGCGCATTCTCGTCGACGATGGAATCGCCCAGCCGATCCTGTTAGGCAACCGCGTCATGATCGAGCATCTCGCCCACGAGCTCGGCCTCTCCCTCGAGGACATTGGAATCGAAGACCCGTACAGCTCGTCAAACCGGGATCGCTACGCGACGTCCCTCTGGGATCGCCGCCAGCGCAAAGGCCTCTCCCTCGCCGAGGCGCATCAGCGGCTCCTGAATCCGAACTATTTCGGGTCGATGATGGTCGCGCTTCAGGACGCCGACGCCCTCGTCTCCGGAGTCAATTTGCACTATCCCGAGACCATCAGACCGGCCCTCGAGGTGATCGGCGCACATCCGCGCGCGGGCCTCGTGAGCGGGCTCTACATGCTGGTGTTCGAAAAGCACGTCGTCTTCTGCGGGGACACGACGGTCAACATTGACCCGTCCGCCGAGCAGTTGGCGCAGATCGGGTACGCGGCGGCGCGCATCGTGCGCACCTTGGGAATCGAGCCTCGGATCGCCATGCTGTCGTTCTCGAATTTCGGCTCGGTGCGGCATCCCGAGGCCGAGAAGGTGGCCCGGGCGGTGACATTGTTGCGCACGCGAGATCCGAGCCTGATAGTCGATGGCGAAATGCAGGCGGACACCGCACTCGATGAGTACAAGCTCGGCAAGACGTACCCCTTTTCAGCGCTCAAGGAGGCGGCCAACGTGCTGATCTTTCCGAGCTTGAGCGCCGGGAACATCGCCTACAAGTTGTTGCACCGCCTGGGCGGCGCGACGGCGATTGGCCCCATCCTGGTGGGCATGCGCAGGCCGGTTCACGTTCTCGAGGAAGGAGCGGAAGTCGAGGAGATCGTCAACATGGCCGCGGTGGCGGTCGTGGATGCACAGGAGCGCGAACATCACACGGGATCCACGCGCGCGGTCGAAGGCTGACGCGCGCTCAGTCGAGGACCACCGATGGCGACACGGATGAAGCCGCGAGCGGATCGACCGTCCCCAGGGGCCGCTGCACAGGGACTCGGGCCTCAGGGGCTACAGCCGCGCGGCGAAGTGCAGTGGAATTCCATCCCGCCGGAGCTCGTGCAGGCGGCGATTCGTCGCGGTGAGGGCGAGCTGGCCGACATGGGGCCATTCGTGGCCGTCACGTCCCCGCATACCGGCCGCTCCCCTAACGACAAGTTCGTGGTCCGCGAGCCAAGCACGGAGAAGGACGTCTGGTGGGGGAAGGTGAACGTCGCCTTCGACGCCCAGAAGTTCGACGTGCTGCTCGCCGATGTGCAGCGACACCTGAACGAGCAGGGCGAGCTCTTCGTTCAGGATCTGTATGCGGGCGCCGACAGCGCGCACCGCGTGCGCGTGCGCTTCGTGACACCCACGGCGTGGCACGCGCTGTTCGTCCGCAACATGTTCATCCGCCCCGATCCCATTGATCTACCCACGTTCGAGGCCGACTTCAGCGTCCTGCACGCGCCGGAGTATCAGGCCGATCCCGCGACGCACGGAACCCGGACGGGAACATTCATCATTCTGAACTTCGCCAAGCGGATCATCCTCATCGGCGGAACGCGCTACGCCGGCGAGCTCAAGAAGGCGATCTTCACCGTGATGAACTACCTCCTCCCCAAGCGGGGGGTGCTGTCGATGCACTGCTCCGCGAACGTCGGTCCGGCCGGTGATACCGCGCTGTTCTTCGGTCTATCGGGCACCGGCAAGACGACGTTGTCCGCCGACCCCGATCGCTGGCTCATTGGCGACGACGAGCACGGCTGGTCGGCCGACGGCGTGTTCAACTTCGAGGGGGGGTGCTACGCCAAGGTGATCAATCTCTCCGAGGACGGCGAGCCCGACATCTATCGCACCACGCAGATGTTCGGAACGATCCTCGAGAACGTCGTCCTGGAGCCGCACACCCGTCGCGTCGACTTCGTCAACCAGTCGATCACCGAGAACACGCGCGCCTCGTATCCGTTGCACTACATCCGGAACATCGTTCCGACGGGGCGCGGAGATCACCCGCGGAACGTCGTCTTTCTCACCGCGGATGCATTCGGCGTCCTTCCGCCAATCGCACGGCTCTCGCCGGAACAGGCGCGCTACTACTTCCTCTCCGGCTACACGGCCAAGGTGGCCGGGACCGAGCGCGGAGTGAAGGAGCCGCAAGCGACGTTCAGCTCGTGCTTCGGCGCTGTTTTCCTCGTGTGGCACCCCTCGGTGTACTCACGCATGCTCGGCGAGCTGTTGACGAAGCACAACTCGCGGGTATGGCTGGTGAACACGGGATGGACGGGCGGGCCCTACGGTGTGGGAAGCCGGATGAAGCTTGCCTATACGCGGGCGATGGTGCGTGCCGCACTCGCCGGTGAGCTCGATCATGTGCCGACGATGCGCCACGAGGTCTTCGGCCTGGAAGTTCCGAGGAGCGTACCGGGCGTCTCCTCCGACGTGATGAATCCGCGCGCCACCTGGGCCGACCCCGCCGCCTACGACACCCAGGCGCGCAAGCTGGCCGAGATGTTCGTGAAGAACTTCGAGCAGTTCGCGGAGCATGTCGATCCGGCCGTAAGGCAGGCAGGGCCTAGAGTCTGAAGTCCTCAGGGTCCTCAGTGTCCTCAGGGTCCTCAGTGTCCTCAGGGTCCTCAGGGTCCTCGGGGTGCGAGGTCCTCAGGGTTTTCGCACCCTGAGGACCCTGAGGACACTGAGGACCCTGAGGACCCTCCCAATGGACGTCATCCGCGATCCGCTCTGGAACAACATCCGCGTCGATGACGTCGCCCTCCGCCTCATCGACACCGCGACGTTCCAGCGGCTGCGCTACGTTCGCCAGCTCGGGCTCGCGTACCTCGTCTATCCGGGCGCGACGCATACTCGCTTCGAGCACGCACTGGGCGCCTATCATCTCGCGCGGCGCACGCTGGCGCTGCTCGCCGAGCGCGGCGAGCTCGCCCGCGTTGCGTCCAGCGAAGCGGCGATCATCACAGCAGCAGCGCTCCTGCACGACATCGGACACTACCCGTTCTCGCACGCGCTCGAGGAGATCGGCGCGCTCGACCACGAGGAGGTCGCGCATGAGCTGATCTTTCGCGGACCGGTCGCGGAGGTACTCACGACGTCGCTGGGTCACGACGCACCGGCAAGGATTCATGCGCTCATTCGCGGCCAAAGCCCGTCGCCGCTCCAGGGGCTCATCTCCGGCTCACTCGATCTCGACAAGATCGAGTACCTCAAGCGCGATGCCCTGATGTGCGGGGTGCCGTACGGCGAGATCGACGTCGATCGCCTGCTCCATTCCCTCGCGATCGTCGACGACCCGTCGAATGGTCGGCTGGCCATCGCCATCCTCGAGAAGGGCCTCGCGGCGCTCGAGTCGCTGCTGTTCGCGAAGTATCAGATGTACCGAAACGTGTACTGGCACCACACCGTGCGGAGCGCGACGGCGATGTACAAGCGTCTGGTCGACGACGCCTTACGAGCGGATGCCCTCGTCGAAACCGACCTTGCCTCGTTGACCGACGAAGGACTGCTGCATCGCCTGGAGGCAATCGACGGCAACGCTTCCCTGTTACACGCGCTGCGAGGCCGCCGGCTTCACAAGCGCGCGATCGAGATCCCCACCGTGGAGCTTCCGCCCGAGAGTGAGTGGATCGCGATGAACCCCTCGCTGGTGTACGCCGCCGAGGGAGCACTCGCGCGAGAGCTGAGCCTCACGCCCGGCGACCTGCTGCTCGATTTCCCCGCCAAGCCCCAGATGCTCGGCCTCGATATTCCCGTGGTCCGCCGCAACGGTCGGGTCGAGCGGCTGACGATGGAAGGAATAGCCGGCTCGGTCAGCCTGCCGACGCTGTCAGCGGAGCTCTACGGATCGGCGCGTCGGCTGCGGGTGTTCGTGGCGGCATCGCGCGAGGTGCCGATTGACCGGATACTGCGCGTGGTGAAGCGGGACGGCGACGAGATCGGGGAAAGGCTCAGGAACGGGAAGGCCCTGCTGGATTGATATAACGGCAAAGATGACAGAAGTCAGAATACAGAATACGGAATTCAGCCAAAACAAATGGGAAGCCGTGGAGTGGCTTCCCGAAGGCTCTTCTGAATTCTGAATTCTGAATTCTGTATTCTTCTGAATTCTGTCATCGTTGCCGTTACGCCCTCACCGAAGGCGTTTCCACCGTTTTCTCCTCGACCTTCGAATCACTGGCTTCGAGCACCTGCACCACGATCGCGGTGATGTTGTCGAGCCCGCCCCGGCCGTTCGCTTCGGCGATCAACGCGTCGACCATGCGCGCCGGGGAGGCGCGCGACGAAAGCAGCTGCTGAATGCGCCGGTCATCCACCATCCCGGTGAGACCATCGCTGGCGACGAGGAAGACGTCGCCCGCACGCACCTCCCCGGCATACGTGTCGGGCTCAACCTCCCCGCTCGCGCCCACACATCGCGTGATGACGTTGCTGTAGGGGTGATATCGCGCCTGCTCCGGGGTGAGGTATCCCGCGTCGACTTGCTCCTGCACGTAGGAATGATCCTTCGTGATCTGGCGCAGCGAGCCCTCGCGCAGCATGTACACACGGGAGTCGCCGACCTGACCGACGAGATACCGGGCGTTCGCGAGTAGCAGCACGGAGATCGTCGTTCCCATTCCCTGCTTGTCGATCTCGGCGATCGTCCGCTGGTAGATGGCGGAGTTGGCCTGCTTGACCGCTCGCGCCACCGTTTGAGCCACGCCGTCGCCGCGAAGATCGTGCAAAACGCGCAGCTCACGCGCGACGATCTCCACCGCCATCTCGCTCGCCACTTCACCGGCCGCGTGGCCGCCCATCCCGTCTGCGACGACGAACAGCCCCCGCGCCGGATTGGCATCGGCGAAGAAGCTGTCCTCGTTCCCCGATCGGATCATCCCGGTGTCCGACCGCGCGGCGACGATAAGCTGCACTAGCGACTCTGTTCGTAGATGAAGAAAGCGCCGAGGAGGACGAGCATCACGACGGCCAGCCACAGCCACAGGGGAAAGCCAGGGCCCTTGGTGGGCGCTTCGGGGTCTTCAGCGCCCGGCGCGACAACCGGAGCGGACGGCTTGGTCGACTGAGGGGGCGTCCCCTGCGCAGCGCGAGCGCCGCGGGGCATCGAAAAGGCGCGCGTCCCCTTTACGTCTTCGACAACATTCTCGGCCGCACCCGGCCGGAACGTAACCTTCACGCCGCCGAAGCGAAGATCGGGTGCGCCTTCGAGCTTGTACTCGGTCTCCACCCGCCGCCCGCCCACGTACGTCCCGTTGGTAGATCCCATGTCCACTACGTACCAACCAGCCTCGCGTTTCTGGAGCTTTGCGTGGGCGTCGGAGACCGACTCGTCGGGGAGCACGACGTCGTTGTGCGCACCGCGGCCGACGTGCGCAAGGGGACTCCGCACCTCGAAGCGCTGCCCTTTCAATACCCCAGTCGATACGACCTCGAGCATGGCGAGAAGCGGTCGGCCCGATGCGGGTGGTGTGGTAATGCTGCGGGGGGCGACGATCGGCGTCGGAGCCCCCGCTCCGCTCACCGGAGCGCTCTGTGCCTCGGACGCTGGTGGTTCGCGCGTCGATGCGCGAATGGCCGCCGCCGCACGAGCCGCCTCGGCGGCGGCTGCCGGCTCAGCGGGCGTTGGCGTCACGTCGGGAGGCGTCGCGGCGACGACCAGGTCGGCGTAAAAGCGGAAGTCCTCGTTCCCCACGCGGACAATGTCCCCGCGGCCGAGTGTCTGGGTCACCGAAACGCGCTCGCCGTTGACGAACACCCCGTTGGTGCTGGTGTCCTTGAGAACGTATCCCTCGTTCGAGGGGGCGATTTCCGCATGTCGGCGCGACACCTCGGAGGTGGGCACGACGACGTCACACGACGCATCGCGCCCGATCACCAGCCCCCCGCCGGGGATCGCATACTCCCGTCCGTCGACCAGCGAGAGGAGCCGTCCACCGGAGGCCTGCGTCCGGCGAGGCGCACGCGCGGGTCCCGCATTTGGGCGCTGCGGAAGGTTCGCGGCCGAGATGTACTGGGTGCTCCCCGCCATCCGGTCGTCGCCAAAGAACAGCTCGGCCCCGCCGACCTCGATCTTGTCGCCGTGGATGAGCGGCGTCGGCTCGGCGCCGAGCTGCACGCCGTTGACACGGACGGTCGAGTCGCCCGAGCGCCGAACGCTGGACTGAAGGTCTGGGCCGACGCGAACAATCGCGGTTGCCTCCCCTGCCCCTGGCACTTTCACGCCGGCTTCCTGAGCGGAGCCAATCGTGACTTCCCCGATCTCGAGCGTGATACGTTGTCCGTCGAGTTGGAGATAGGGCATGGTGTGGAGGTCGGCGCTGAAACGCGCGAGCGAGCGGAGTGCGAGACGCAACGCATCCCTCGCGTGCGCTTCATCGAGGAAGCTACGCGGGGCCCGGGGCCGCTGGCAAGCATTTAGACGGCACGCGCTGCCTCGCGATCGGCCGCCGCCATCCCGGCCTGAAGCCGAAAGAGCCGCTCGTAAAGCCCTCCGCGCGTCAGGAGCTCACGATGTGTCCCGCGCTCGCGAATCGTGCCATGGTGAAGCACGAGGATCTCGTCTGCCTTCATGACGGTGCTCAGCCGATGAGCGACCGCGATCGTCGTCCGACCCGCCATGAGCACGGCGATGGCACGCTGGATCTCCGCCTCGATTTCGCTGTCCACGGCGCTCGTCGCTTCATCGAGGAGCAGCAGCACCGGATCCGCGGCGATGGCCCGCGCGAACGAGAGGAGCTGCCGCTCGCCGACGCTCACCGATGTGCCGCGCTCGCCGAGCTCGTGCGCGTATCCGCGCGGGAGCCGCCGAATGACGCGGTCCGCTCCGACCTGGGTCGCGGCCGCGACGACGGCATCGTCGCTCAAGGGCGCCGACAGGCGGATGTTGCTCGCGACATCCCCGGCGAACAGGAAGATGTCCTGCTGCACGTAGCCGATGAGCGAGCGGAGCGCGTCGAGGGAAATCTCGCGAATGTCGCGCGGTGGCCCGTCCCCGAGGGCGATCGTTATGCGCCCACGCTGCGGCTCATAGAAACGGAGGAGGAGCGAGATGATCGTCGTCTTGCCCGCCCCGGTGTGCCCAACGAGAGCGATGGTCTCGCCCGGCCGAGCGCGGAAGCTGACCCCCTTGAGCACCCACTCCGGCTCGCTGTAGGCGAACCAGACGTCCTCGAATTCGACCGTCACCCCCGAGAAAGCAGAATGAGGAACGACGAATGAGGAAGGGGTAGGGTTTACTTCCTCGTTCCTCGTTCCTCGTTCCTTTATCGAAGGTTCCGTATCCAACAGCTGAAAAATTCGTTCGGATGACGCCATCGCGCCCTGCAGGATGTTGTACTTCTCCGAGAGGTCCTGGAGCGGCTGGAAGAAGCGGCGCACGAACTGGAGAAACGCGGCCACCGTTCCCACCGTGAGCGTGTTGGCGGCGACCCGATCGGCGCCAGCGACGATGAGGCTCGCGAGCGCAACGGAGGTCAGGATCTCGATCGCCGGGAAATACAGCGCGTAGATCCTGATCGAGCGCAAATGCGCGTCGAGATGAGAGCGATTGAGCTCGTCGAATCGGCGAGCCTCGTGTCCCTCGCGGCCGAACAGCTGTACGACGCGCATGCCAGTCAGCCGCTCCTGGAGAAACGCGTTGATGCGCGCAAGGCGTGTGCGAACGTCTCGGTACGCGTCACGCACGTTTCTGCGGAAGATGTGCGACGTCAGCAGAACGAACGGGATCACCGCGAACGCCGCGAGCGCGAGGCGCCAATCGATGAGCAGCATGACGATGCTGATCACGGCGAGCGTGAACAGATCCCCGACACCGGCCACCACGCCGGCGGTAAACAGCTCGTTCAGCGCCTCGACATCCGACGTCACGCGCGTGATCAGCCGACCGACCGGTGTCCGATCGAAGAATGGAATCGACAGCCGCTGAAGGTGCGTGAAGATCTGCATGCGCAGGTCGCGCATCACCCGCTGGCCGAGCAGGCTGGTGAGGATGGTGCCTGCGTACTCGAGCGTGAACTGGATCACCAACGTCGCGGCCAGCAGCACTGCGAGCTGCGTCACCAAACCGACGTTCCCGGTCGGGAGCGCGACATCGATCACTTCACGCGTGAAAAGCGGCCCGGCGAGGGCGAGGATCGCCTCGGCGAGGAGGATCGCGATCGCGCCGAAGAGTAGCCGTTTGTATGGCTTGAGATAGACGAGAAGGCGCCTCATCAGGCGCCCGTCATACGCTTTGCCGAGAACGTCTTCTTCGTGGAATTCAGCGCCGGACATGCGTCAGGATCCTAACCGATCAGCATCCGGTGGGTCAACGCGAGACGCGCACATGGTACGCGGGTTGCGTACCCCCCGGGACAGGACGACGCACTCACGGTTGCCTTTCACCAGGCGCAGCCCGAGTCTTCGGGCCCCGCACCTTCACCCTCGGAGGGAAGCATGAGTATTGTCGCATGGATCGTGCTTGGTCTCATCGCAGGCGCGATCGCGAAAGCTCTCATGCCGGGCAACGATCCCGGTGGATTCATCGTGACGATCCTGATCGGTATCGTTGGTGCTTTCCTTGGCGGATTCCTGGGGAACCTGATCGCGGACAGGGGTCTCAGCGGGTTCTCGGTATGGAGCATCATCCTCGCGATCGTTGGCGCGATGCTGCTGCTCTGGATTTATCGCATGGCGGTACGACGGACACCATCGTAAGCGAAGATTGCGGACTGCGGATTGCGGAGCGCGACGCCAGTCGATCCGCAGTCCGCACTCCGCGATCCGTCCTTCCCTGATCCACGCCTCGCGTGGCTCTTTGGCTCTACTGGATCCTCCTCGGTCTCGTCGCCGGCGCGCTCGCGAAGTTTCTCATCCCGGGACGCGACCCCTCCGGCTGCATCATCACGATTCTTCTCGGTATCGCCGGCGCGTTCATCGGGGGCTGGCTCGGTACCTTCTTCGGATGGGGCCGCGTGACGGAAGGCACGTTCAATCTCCGCTCGATCGGCATCGCGACCGTGGGGGCCGCGGTGCTGCTGGTGGCGGGGCGGTTGCTGTTGAAGAGGAGATCGAGGTAATCCAGGATGTCCAGGTAATCCAGGGCGAGTAGTCGAGGTTGCATTAGCCTGGATCACCTCGACAACCTCGATCACCTCGATCACCTTTCACTGCATGAAGTCCCACATCAGGATTCGAGGAGCACGACAGAACAACCTCAAAGGATTCGACCTCGACATACCGCGGCGGACGTTCACGGTGGTGACCGGGCCATCGGGATCGGGAAAGTCATCGCTCGCATTCGATACGATCTATGCCGAGGGCCAGCGCCGATACGTGGAATCGCTGTCCGCATACGCGCGGCAATTCCTCGAGCGCATGGAGAAGCCCGATGTGGATTGGATCGACGGCCTCTCGCCCGCCGTCGCGATCGAGCAGAAGAATCCCACCAAGACGTCGCGTTCCACCGTCGGCACCGCGACGGAGACCTACGACTACCTGAGGCTTTTCTGGGCGCGCGTCGGGCACACCTTCTGTCCCGTGTGTGGCCGAGAGATGAAGCCCGACACGGCGCAGTCGGCGGTCGACGAGATCATGCGCTTGCCCGACGGCACGCGTTTTTTTGTCGCGTTTCCGCTGCGCCTGTCGAGTGAGGTGACGCATGATCTCGTCGTCGAGAATCTGCGCGCGCAGGGATTCCTCCGCGTGTCGGTCAATGGCGAGATTCTCAATCTCGAGGATCTGGGACCGGCGCGCATCGATCTCACCAGGGCGCGCGAGCTGCTCGTCGTCGTCGATCGCCTGACCGTTTCGCTGGACTCGATGCGGCGCCTGTCGGATGCGGTCGATACCTGCTTCCGCGAAGGTGACGGCGAGTGCGTCGTCGTGCCTTCGGGACCCGGCATCGGACCCCGGCGATTCTCCGACCGCTTCGAGTGCGCGTACGACGGCACGCGTGCCCCCACGCCCACGCCGCAGCTGTTCTCGTTCAACAGCCCACGAGGCGCGTGCCCGAAGTGCAACGGTTTTGGCGCCACGCTCGAATACGATGAGGCGTTGATCGTTCCGTATCCCGATCGCTCGCTTCGCGACGGCGCGATCCACCCGTGGACGATGCCGCGCTACGAGAACAAGCGCAGAGCGCTGGCGGAGTATGCGAAGCGTGTACGAATCCCGTTGGATGCGCCGTGGCGGGCACTGCGCGCGGATCAGCGCGAAGAGCTGTTGCACGGCAAGGCACGTGGCTACAAAGGCATTTTTCCTTTTCTTCGCGACCTCGAGGAGAAGCGTTACAAGCAGTACATCCGTGTCTTTCTTCGGCAGTATCAATCCGCACGTGAGTGTCCCGAGTGTCATGGCGCCAAGCTCCAACCGGAGGCGTTACGCGTGCGCATCGCCGGACGCTCGATCGCCGAGGTGGCCGAGCTGCCCGTCGAGCGGCTGTTGCCGTGGCTCGAGACGGTGGAGCTCACGCCTTACGAGCGCGAGGTCGCCGAGAACGTGCTCAACGAGGCGCTCTGTCGCGTCCGCTTCCTCGATGAGGTGGGGCTCGGCTACCTCAGTCTGCACCGCGCGACGCGGACGCTGTCGGGAGGTGAAGCGCAGCGCATCGGTCTGGCGAACTCACTGGGCTCGCACCTCGTCGACACGCTGTACGTCCTCGACGAGCCATCGATCGGGCTGCATCCCCGCGATCTCGATCGGCTGCTGCGGCTGCTCGAGCGGCTGCGCGATGAGGGGAACACGGTGCTCGTCGTCGAGCACGACCTCGAGGCGATTCGGCGCGCGAACTGGATGGTGGAGCTCGGCCCGGGCAGCGGCGAGAACGGCGGACAGGTCGTGTTCGCCGGCCCCATGACGAGAGCGCACGATTCGCCGCTCACCGGGGCCTATCTCGCCGGAACGAAAACGATTCCCTTGCCCGAGGATCGGCGCCGCCTGGGTCCGCGATGGATCACGCTCACCGGCGCACGCGAGCATAACCTCACCGGCGTCGACATCCGCGTGCCGTTAGGTGCGATGACGGTGGTCACCGGGGTCTCGGGCTCCGGAAAGAGCACACTCGTGCACGACGTGTTGTACCGCGCGCTCGAGCAGCGCATCCACGGCGAGCACACCGCCAAGCAGCACCTCGGCGAAGCGGTCGGGGCGTTCGACGAGCTCACTGGATATGAGTCGCTCGAGGATATCGTTCTCGTCGATCAGTCACCGATCGGACGGTCACCACGATCGAATCCCGTCACGTATGTGAAAGCGTTCGACGAAATCCGTCGCATCTTCGCCGATGCGCCCCTTTCGCGGCAGCGGGGATACAACGCGGGCACCTTCAGCTTCAACGTCGCCGGCGGGCGATGCGAGCGATGCGAGGGCGCCGGCCATCTCGAGATCGAGATGGTGTTCATGGCCGACGTGTACGTCCCCTGCGACGAATGCGGCGGCAAGCGGTTCAAGCCGGACGTCCTCGAGGTCCGCGTGAACGGCCGCACGATCCACGACGTTCTCGGCCTCACGATCGATCAGGCCATTCGCGCCTTCCCGCGCGAAGAGCGGCTTGGCCAGGCGTTGTGGCAGCTTCAGCAGGTTGGATTGGGATACCTGCGGCTTGGACAGCCTGCGCCGACCCTGTCAGGGGGCGAAGCGCAGCGCATCAAGATCGCGCGCGAGCTCGCGCTCGCCGGTCGCGGGAACAGCCGCAAGATGTACGTGATGGATGAGCCCACGACCGGTCTGCATCTGGAAGACATTCGCCGGCTCGCTCGCGTCTTCGACCGGCTGCTCGATCACGGGCATACGCTCGTCATCATCGAGCACAATCTGGACGTCATCAAGTTGGCGGACTGGATCATCGATCTCGGTCCCGAAGGTGGAGATCGCGGCGGTCGCGTGGTCGCGATGGGACGGCCGGAGGAGATCGTGCGATCCAGCGAGTCGCACACCGGCCGATGGCTCGCGCCGCTGCTTGGCACGACGACGACGCGCACCGGTCTGCGTGGAGAACAGTATGCCGCCCGCGAGGAGCGGCGGCCCGCGTAAGGCGTACCGTTTCGGTTGACTTGCCTCTCGCGCGGGCCTAATTTTGGGCGTTCCCACATCATTCCCGGGTAGCTCAGCCGGTCAGAGCATCTGACTGTTAATCAGAGGGTCGTGGGTTCGAGTCCCACCCCGGGAGCTGTTGCAGCACAAGACGCTTATGCGAAAGGGCCGCCTGTTCAGGCGGCCTTTTTTTGTTTTGCATCGCCTTTCGCATCCTCTTGCTTGCCATGAGGGGCCCCGTCAGCGGGCCGAGCTTCGCGACCCCTCGAGTCTGACCCTTGACGATACATAAGTAGATGCTTATATATTGTCCATGCAGAGCGCGGTCGTAATCAAGGACAAGATCTTTCAGGCGCTCGCGGACCCCAGCCGCCGAGCGATCTTCGAATCGCTCGCGCGAGGGGAAGCCGCGGTGAAGGACCTCACGGCGCGCTTCGACATCTCGCAGCCGGCCGTCTCGCAGCATCTCGCCAGCCTGAAAGACGCTGGCCTGGTGACCGGCCGCCGCGAGGGGCGCTGCGTCTACTACCGCGTGGAGCCGCGTGGGATGAGGCCACTGATCGATTGGATCGCGCACTATCGCGCGTTCTGGAGGGAGCACGTCGATCGACTGGAACGACTGCTGGAGAAAATGGACTGATGACTCCCACCGACACGACGGCACGGGGGCAAACGGAATCCATCTCGTTCGAGCTCGATTTGCGTCATCCGCCGGAGAAAGTCTGGCGCGCGCTGACCGACCCCGTCCTGCTCGCGGAGTGGCTCCTGCCGGTGATCGATCTCAAGCTCGAGCGTGGAGCGGCGTTCACTTTCAAGACGCAGGCGTATCCCGGATGGGACGGAACCGTGAATTGCCGGTTCGTCGAGATCGAAGCGTATCGGAAGCTCAGTTACACGTGGAGCGTCCCCTTCCTGGACACCGTTGTGACCTTTACTCTCACGCCCACGGCGTCCGGGACGCGTCTGTCCATCGTGCAGTCCGGCTTCAAGCCGGATCAGCAGCGGGAATTCGGCGGCGCACGCTACGGCTGGAAGATGATGGGAGGCAAGCTGGTCGACCTGCTTGGGAGGATCCCATGAGCTGGAGCAAATGGATTCGGCAGATCCATCGGTGGCTGTCCATTGCCTTCACGTTGACCGTCATCGCCAACTTCGTCGCCATGGCGCAGGGACAGCCGCCCGCGTGGATAACGTACTCGCCGCTGTTCCCGCTCTTCTTGCTGCTGCTCACCGGGCTGTACCTGTTTGTGCTGCCGTATGCCCCGCGGTGGCGCGGTGGACGGCGCACCGACTGAGCGGCCGGCCGACAAAGGCCGCATCACCTAACACGTGAATGGAGAATGAATCGTGGCGCTGAAACGAAAGAAGCCTGGTACCTCGCGCGCAAGACAGCCACGCAAGTCGGCCACGAAGTCCAAGTCCTCTCCGAAAGCAGGCGCAACTGCGGCGTCGGCTCAACGGCTCATCGACCAGCGGATTCGCGACCTCGAGGGTTGGCGCGGAGAGACCCTGGCCCGCGTGCGAGCGCTGATTCTGGAAGCCGACCCGGACATGACCGAGGAATGGAAATGGAGCAACCCGGTGTGGTCGCATGACGGGATCGTCTGCACCGGGGAGGCGTACACGAAAGTGGTGAAGCTCACCTTCGCCCGAGGCGCCAGCATCCCGGATCCATCGCGCCTCTTCAATTCCAGCCTGGAAGGCAACACGCGAAGAGCGATCGACATCCGCGAAGGCGAGGACATCGACGCCGGCGCGTTCAAGGCCCTCGTGAGAGCGGCCGTTGCGCAGAATGGCGCGCAGGCGAAGAGGGCCGGACCCAAATCGACGGCGAAGTCAGGAGCGAAGACCAAGCCAGTGAAGCTTCTCTCCGGTGGCAATCCACAGATCGCGAAGGCGGACGGCGACGCCCCGGTGCAGGCGTACATCGCCGCGATGCCGGGGTGGAAGCGCGACCTCGGGAAGCGCCTCGACGCGCTCATCGCGCAGGCGGTGCCTAACGTGCGCAAAGCCGTGAAGTGGAACTCGCCGTTGTACGGCATGGAGGGCCAGGGGTGGTTCCTGGGAATCCACGCCTTCACGCACTACGTGAAGGTGGCGTTCTTCCGCGGCTCGTCGTTGCGACCGGTGCCGCCTGGCCCCAGCAAGGACAAGAACACGCGATACCTGGACATCCACGAAGGTGACGAGCTCGACGAGCAGCAGTTCACGACGTGGGTGAAGCAGGCGGCCGCGCTGCCAGGCTGGGTTCCAGGCCGATCGTCCTGAGCCTTCCCGTCGGTCGGACCGTCGACGACCTACTTCCGTGCTCGAATGACCTCGGACAGGCCGAGCTGACGCATGAGCTGGTGCACGGAGAGCGGCGTGCCCCGCAGAGCGTCGGGCAGGTAGGTGTATTCCCGGCGCTCCCCCGACCGTGACACGAACTCGCGGTACACGGCCCGCTTGTCGGGCGGCATGATCGGGAACCGCCGCTCCCCGCTCTGCTCGCCAGGCGCCATCACGATGTCGTACACGCGCCAGTGCTCCCCGTGAGCATCGCGGAAGTACACGCGATGCTCGAACACGAGAATCAGCGGGGAGTTCCGCCGGTCGGGTTTCTCGTGGCGGCGCATCACTCGGGCCGCTTCTCTTCCCGCTTGAGCACGTCCTGGTGGCGCGCAGACGGCGCGGTCGGCTTCGCCACTCGGCACAACAGCTCGAGTCGCTCTGCGCGAAGCCGCTCCCACCCCTCGGGAACCGGCGCGAGGCGTCGCTTTTCATCGCCCGACTCGAAGGTGAGCCACCCTTCTTTCCAGTCGTCGGGAAGGGTCGTGATGATCTCCGCTCCCAGGGGACGCGTGTGCCACACTCGCCAGACTCGGCCCGCTCGATCGGTGAACTCAATGTAGGCCATACGACTCGACGTGATTTGGGGGGCCCCATCCCGTCGCAAGGGGCGCGCCCCATCACGCATCGAACGTGGCATCGCTCACTCGATGAGTGTGACGTAAATCGCAGACTGTATGACGGTGGCTCGGCCTGGAGGCACGGCGCGTGCGCGCCACCGCCAAACGATCGTTCGACCAACGCGAGCGCGCAGAGGCAGAACCGATCAAGACAGCCGGAGCTCGCCAGATCGCCTAACGCCTGGGAGTCGGCGTTAGGCGATCTGCATTCTCCCCCAACAGGCTACAGCTTCCGCGCCCACGAGTACGATTGCGGGTCGAAATAGATCGTGCAGAGCCACATGCGCAGCAGGGTCTCGGTGGCGGGCATCTGGCTGTGCTTGACC
>DATFBS010000074.1:0-86651 GCA_035253695.1 Gemmatimonadaceae bacterium | reverse complement strand
GGTCCCAGGTACCAGCGGAAGACTGCGGATTCCCACACCGCGGTACCGGGTCCGCTGGCGGCTGCACGCAGATCTACCACACAGGCGATGAGGGGGAACCCTTCATCATCGGCGCTGAACGTCGGTCCCTGCACGGTCGTGGCCGTGACGGTGACGACGGTGGTGAGGCTCGGTCCGGTGGAATCGCCGCCGCAGCTCGACAGCGCCAACCCGGCCGCGAACACCGTGGAGATTCGAGCCCGCTGCCAGAAATGCATGGACGGTGGACGAGGAGGGCTTCCAAGGTGCGTGCTTCGCCCGCGGACGTCAACCCGATGAAAGGCCCTACAGTCGGTAACTCGCTAGGCAGCGCTTGACCCGGACTGCATAACGCCTGGGGTGCTCATGAGAAAATCCCAGCGATGATCTCCACGATCGCCTCGAACACACTCCCGGCGGCGTCGGCGACACCGCCCGCGACACCGCTGCTCGCGACGGTTTCCGCAGCGCCCGACAGCGCGTACCCGGCCGCGCGTGCGCCGAGGAAGAGGACGTCGGGCATGAACGTCAGCGCGTCGACCACGAGCAGACTCGGCGTATTCGCCGTCGTGGTGAGGCCCGTCCGACCTCGCCGTCCAAGCCCACTCTCGAGGCCGAGCTTCCAGATCGCCGTCAGCTCGGCGTGGTCGAACCAGACGCCGCGGCACGATTTGCAGACATCGAGGCGGATGTTCTGATATTCCTGCGCCTCGAGTGGCTGTTCGCAGACGGGGCAGTCGATGGTGTTGCGCGATCCGCAGCTCGCGCACTCGGGCAGGTTCCGATCGATGGGCGTGTGGCAGGAGTGACAGAGTGCGCGCCCATCGGGTGGGTGTGGGGAGACACGCGCCCAGAATGCGTGCGCGGGTTGGTGTCGAAGGCGCTGGATCTCGCCGAGCTCGAACCACACGCCGCCGCAGCGACGACAATGGTCGAGCTCCAGCTCATCGGCCTTCCCGACGCGCGTCTTTTCCAGGTGCGATCCCAGGCACACCGGACATGGATACCGCGGCTCGACTTTAGGCATCGAGGATTCCCCTCGCGCGCGGTTTGTCCGCGAGGTTTTTCACATCGTGAAAAACGTAGACGACGACGCCAGAATCGGTCACTTCGACATCAGCGAGCTGTCGGACCATGAGGGACTCGAGAAGCTCGTTGGCTTTTTCCGGCGTGATCGCGAATTCGGTGACCAGCTCGACGGCCGTGAGCCGGCCCTCTCGCTGGGCGGCGAGGCGCAGAATTTCGGATTCGTAGGTCTGCTGACGCAGCTCCTCTCTCCGTTTCGCCAAGCGCGCTCGGCCGCCGAAAGGCGCGCGCAGCAACGCGATACCGCCCGCCGCCGGCAGTACGATGGCGACGAGAACGGCGCCGATCGTCGCCGCCGATCCCATGTCCGCTCCCGAACGCACGAGACCGAGGAGCATGAAGAGGGAGAGGACGAGCAACGCGATACCGACGAGCTTTCTCACCGTCGAGGATCCTCTTCAGAGGGTTCACGCAATACTACGCGCGGGACGAACACCGCGCTTCAATCGCGTTCACTGACGGACTGCGCGATAATGGCACCGGCAATGCGGTAAGTAGCAGTCGGACAAAATATCACTCCCCCAGCCCCTTACCCCGGAAGGAGGCTCGTATGGCTATTGCCCGGTGGGTTGCATCCGCACTCGCGCTAGTCGCGCTGATCCCCGCGACCGGTCTGACGCAGCCGAACGTCAACTTCAAGGACTCGTGGTTCTGGGGAGTGAAAGGCGGAGTGATCTCCTTTTCCACGGCGACGGTCGACGGTCGAGTCGAGCCGGTATACGGAGGAGAATGGCTTCTCACGCGCACGCAGGGTGGGCTGTACGTCTCGTTCGATCAGTCGCTGTTCGATGCGACCTCGGCGTTCGAGGACACGACCGGGCAGTCGCGTACGGTCACGATCCGGGACTTGCGGCGGCTGACCGTGGCGGCGATGGCGTTTCCATTGTTCTTCGATGCGGGATTCGCTTCGATTCGCCCGTACGCGGGTGCCGGGTTCGCGCTGAACTTCATCCGGTCCGCCGCGCTCGTTGGTGCGCCGCCAACGGATACGATTCTCGAGAAGGACGTGAACAACCGGCTCGAGGAGGAGCGCGATCGTGCGGCGCCCGTGCTGATTCTCGGGCTGCAGTTACAGTTCGGTCGCCTGGCGCTCTTCGGTCAGGGAACGGCGATGCCGGCGGAGGCAAAGTTCTTCCTGAATGGTCGCCCGACGGTGTTCGCCGAGGCGGGCATTCGCTTCAACGCGGGGAGCTCGAAGTCGCGGAGAGACTGAGGTAGTCCAGGGTGTCCAGGTGATCCAGGGTGTCGAGGTGCAAGTCGACCTCGACACCCTCGATTACATCGCAGCAGGCCACCTCGCCTAACGTGGAGCAGGGCGGTGGGACTCCCCAGGTGCGCGTCGACGCACCTCGATCGGCCGAATCCCGTGCTCCCGGATCGCGCCTGCCGCCGCACCGATGCCGTACGTCGCCAACGCCACGGCGAGCGACGTGAGAAAGGGCAGCGGCAGCCCGCTCACCAGTGCGCCAACATACGCGAGCGTACCAGCCACCAACGTCGCGATCGCGGTCTTTGGTCCGCCGACCGAGGTGAACAATCCGAACGTGATCGTCACGAGAGCGCCCGCGCTGCCGAACGCGGAAGCTTGCTCGACGAGGGCGAACACTCCCTCCGCGTGCAGCGCGAGAACGTACGCGATCACGCCGAATACCATCACTCCCGCTCGCGCGAGGAGCACCTTTTTCCGCTCATCGGCAATACGGGCGATCGGAACGATGAGATTGTGCGACAAGAGGCCGGAGGCGACCAGCAGCGTGCTGTCCACCGTCGAGAGGATGGCCGAGATCAGGGCGCCGGCAAATATGGCGTAACCCAGCTGGGGCAGAACGGCGCTCGCGACCATCGGCACGATCTGCTCGGCGTCCGCCACGTTAGGCACGATGCTGGCGCCCACCAGACCGATGAAGAGCGGGATGGATCCGAGAAGCAGGTACAGGCCAGCTGCACCGAGCGCCGAGCGGCGAGCGATCTGCGGAGTTCGGGTCGCGATCACACGCGAGACGAGCTCGGCAGCGACGACGGATCCGCAGACGGGGATGGCCCAGTTCTCGACGGCCTGAAACAGTGACGAGCTTTCGGAAGGAGCCGCCAGCACCTCTCGTGAGGCGAGCGCGGCGGCCGCGGCCTCCCCCGAACCGCCGAGATGGATGACGACTCCAGCAAAGAGCGCGAGAAGCCCCACGGCGAGCACGCCACCCTGAATCACGTCGGTGACGGCGTCGGCGAGCAGGCCGCCGAATGCGGTGTAGAGAATGGTGAAGCCGGCGGCGAGGCCGATCGCGGCTTCGGCGTCGAGCATCGTGCCCGTGCTCAAGACGGATCCGAACGCGCGGATTTGCGCAGCGGCCCAAAGCACGGAGCTCGGAATCAGCACCAGCGCCGCGACCCGCTCGGTGGTTGCCGAGAAGCGCTGACGGAACAGATCCGCGAGCGTGCTGAGATGCCTGCGCCACAAGGGGACGGCGAAGACAATCCCCATGAGTACGAGGCACAATCCATAGCCGAACGGCTCGGCGGAGCTCGGCGAGAATCCATCGCGATGCGCGCGCCCGGCGGAGCCAATGATCGTTTCGGCGCCGAACCACGTGGCGAATATGGAGAACGTGGCCAGCGTGTAGCCCAGCCGCCGACCGGCGACGAGATAGTCGTCCTCCGTGCGAATGCGTCTCGAGACCCAGAATCCGATGGCGAGCTGGAGGGCCAGGTAGGCGAAGATCGCGATCAGGGTCAAAGGCCGGACGGTGCAGTGTCGTCGGGACTGACTTCAAAGTGCTCGAGGTGCTCAATGTGCTCGAGGTGCTCGAGGAGAAAAGCAGTCCCCTCGAGCACCTCGAGCACATTGAGCACCTACGAGATCACTCAGACCGGAAAAAGCATCTCCCGATACTTCGGCAGCGGCCACAGCTCATCGGCCACGACCAGCTCGAGCTTATCGCACGCCGCACGCACTGCCGCCATCGTGTCGGCGCCGCCTGACGTGAGCATCTTCGCGCACTTGTCCACGTCGCCATGCATATGCTCGGCCTTCTCGATCACCTCGGCCAGCTTCTCCCGCTCCGACCGCAGCTCCTCGATCAGCGCGCCGACCTCGTTCGCGGCATCGATCTGCGGGATCACCTTGATGCCCGCCGCCTTCGCCTGGGCCGCGCTCGTCGCGAGCTGGCCGGCGTAGGTGAACGCCGCCGGCAGGATGAACGTGTCGACCATCTGCTGGAGCGTGTGCAGCTCGATCAACATGTCCTTGATGTAGCGCTCCATGCGCACATGGTAGCGCGACTCGAGCTCTTCCTTCGTCAGGATACCGAGCTTGGTCAGCAGCGACCGTGACTGCTTCGTCACGAGCTGCGCCAGCGCCTCGGGCGTACGCCGATAGTTCGGCAGCCCGCGCTTCTCGGCCTCGGTCACCCACTCCTCGGCGTAGTTGTTCCCCTCGAAGCGCACGGGGCTCGACTCCTTGAACGACTCCTTCACGACCTTCAGGACGGCGTCGTCCACCGACTTCGTCTTCTTGAGCTCAGCCTTGAGTGCCTCGGTGACGTCGGCCAGACCATCGGCCACGGCCGCGTTCAGCAGCGTCACCGGAAAGGCGATCGACTGCGACGAGCCCACGGCCCGAAACTCGAACTTGTTCCCCGTGAACGCGAAGGGCGACGTGCGGTTGCGGTCGGTGTTGTCCTTCTCGATATCGGGCAGCTTCGCCACGCCGAGCTTGATGAGCTGCTGCTCGGCACCACGCGCTGATTCCTTTCCGGCGATGATGCTGTCGATGAGTTTCGTCAGCATGTCGCCCATGAACACGGAGATGATCGCCGGCGGCGCTTCGTTGGCGCCGAGGCGGTGCTCGTTGCCCGACGTCGCAATGCCGGCACGCAGCAGGCCCGAATGCTTGTGCACGCCGCGCAGCACCGCCGCCAGGAACACGAGGAATCGGATGTTCTGATGCGGCGTCTTCCCTGGCTTGAGCAGGTTGAGCCCATCGAGCTCGTTGTCGGCCGTGATCGACATCGACCAGTTGCAGTGCTTGCCCGAGCCGTTGATGCCGGCGAAGGGCTTCTCGTGAAGCAGGGCCTGCAGACCGTGGCGCAGCGCGACGCGGCGCATCGTCGCCATCACCATCTGGTTGTGGTCGACGCCGAGGTCGGTCTCCTCGAAGTGGGGGGCCATCTCGAACTGGGACGGCGCGACCTCGTTATGCCGCGTCACGATCGGCACGCCGAGCTTGTAGAGCTCCTGCTCGATCTCGGCGATGCACGCCTGGATGCGCTCGGGGATCCCACCAAAGTAGTGGTCCTCGAGCTGCTGGCCCCGCGGCGGGGGAGCGCCGACGAGCGTGCGGCCGGCCATCACGAGGTCGGGACGCATGGCGAAGTAGTTCCGGTCGATCAGGAAGTACTCCTGCTCCGGTCCGAGGGTCGTGAAGACGCGCTGCACGCCCTTGTCGCCTAACAGCTCGAGGAGCTCGATGGCGCGCTGCGACAGCATGTCCGAGCTGCGCAGCATCGGCGTCATCTCATCGAGCGCCTCACCGTTGTAGCCAATGAAGACCGAGGGGATGCACAGCGTGCGGACGCCGCCGACCTCGTGGATG
Organism: Gemmatimonadaceae bacterium; assembly: GCA_035253695.1. GTDB lineage: Bacteria > Gemmatimonadota > Gemmatimonadetes > Gemmatimonadales > Gemmatimonadaceae > JAICNG01. The sequence continues at coordinate 80,959 of DATFBS010000074.1, read as the reverse complement.
AACACGGGGCTGGCAGGGTTCCACGCCGTGTAGCCACGAGCTTCCCACGTCGCGCGCAGACCGCCCGATGGGAAGCTCGATGCATCCGGCTCGCTCTGGATCAGCTGCGACGCCGAGAACGACTCCATCGGATGCTGGTTCTCGTCGAACGACAGGAAAGCGTCGTGCTTCTCGGCGGTGAGGCCGGTCTGGGGTTGAAACCAGTGCGTGAAATGGGTGACCCCCCTGGAAATCGCCCATTCCTTGATGACCTGCGCCACGACGGGCGCGATCTCGAGGTCGAGCTTTTTCCCGAGGCGAACGGAGGCGACGAGCTTCTGGTAGACGTGCGCCGGCAGCTTATCGCGCATCTGCCGCGCGCCGAACGTGTTGCAGCCGAAGTAGGACGAGGTCGGCAGATGGGCTCCGTTGGTGTGCGCGGACCCGTTAGGCGTGGCGGTCGGACGAGCGGTACGTCCCGCGATCTCCTGAAGGATAGCGCGACGTGGACTGGCGACGTACGGGGGCATGTTGAGAGGGCTCCGAGTTGAGTCCGGGGGTGGCGGATGGACGAACTGAGAATGCGGATTGCGGAAGCCAAATTCTGCAATCCCGGCAATCTAGGCCGGCCATTTTGCGAAATCCAGGCCATGTTTTTGGCGATTTGACCTCGGATTCGTGCAGAAAACGCACGATCGCCGATACGGTGCGGCACCGCTCCGATGCGCAGACGCCACAGTTCATGAGAACGTGCAAATGAAACGGCGGTAGTCCTTTAGGTGAAGTGACTACGTACGAGTCGACGCGTCTGAACACTGTGGTCGCCGTTACCCCCGGAGCGGCCGCTGGCGCGCCCGGGTCGTCTATCCGCTGATTCCAAAAGGACTTCCAGACAATGAATCGCCTGCTCGCCTCCGCCATCGCCGCCCTCGGGCTGATCGCCATACTCGACAACGCCGCGGCCGCCCAGCAGCAGGTCGCCGCCATGGGGAAGCAGTTCTCGACGTCGGAGGTGAGAGTAGCGTCCGACGAAATGGTGATCTTCGTCAATCAGGACAAGGTGGTTCACCAGGTCTTCTCGACCACCACGGGCCTTCGCTTCAACCTGAAGCGACTCCCCCCAGGCGCCGCCAGCGGTGTTCGCTTCACGAAGCGCGGCGTCGCCGAAGTGCGCTGCGCGATCCATCGCGACATGCAGATGAAGGTCGTCGTCGAGTAGAGCGCGATGGCCAACGTCGTCGCCCCGTTCTCGACGAGGGCGGCCGACCGTCTTCGGGATCTGACGCTCGTCGGCAAACTCTCGCTCACCATGGCCGCGCTCCTGCTGACCCTGGCAGGAGTGATCGGGATGACCATGGTGAGCACGCGTGCGAGCATCGCACGCCACACCGGCGACCTGGTCGACGCACGCCGTGTGAAGGAGATGGCGATCCTCTCGCTGGCGCTGCTTCGTTCGCAGGACGACATGTCGAAAGCCATGCTCCTCGATCCCGATCGCATGGACTCGCTCGGCGTCGCCAAGGTCGAAGCGTACGACGAGTCGACGGCGCTACTCACACGCATGGACTCGCTCTCCACCTCGGCCGATCTTCGGCGCCTGACCTTGAACCTTCGCGCCGTCGATGAGGAGCGCCTTCGCGCGCTCGACACCCGCATCCTGGAGCTCACCGCCGCCGGCGATGCCAAGGCGGCGACGCGGTTGTACTTCTCCGAATACGAGCCGGTGCGGGCCGAGTACGAGCGCCTGGTCGAAGAGCTCGGAGTCGTGGCGGAAGCCCACGCCGAGAACGCGGCGCGGCGCGTCGCATCCGCGAATCGCCGAGCGCTCACGTACATCTCCATCGCACTCACCGCCGGCATCGCCCTCGTGTCGTTCGGGCTCTATGGGGTGGCACGGAAGGTCGGCACCAAGCTGCGAGAGGCCGTCGACCTGGTCGATGGCGTCGCGCGCGGCAACCTCACTCGCGCCGTGCACGTCGATGCGCTCGACGAGACGGGTCGGATGGCCACGTCGGTAAACGCCATGATTCGCGATCTCCGGCGAATGATCGGTGAGATCAAGACGACGAGCACGCGCCTGGTGTCGAGCAGCAGTGAGATCTCGACCGCCGCCGGCGAATGCTCCAGTGCAGTCGTCACGCTGGGTGAAGCGATCGAGCAGATCAGCTCCGGGGCGCAGGATCAGGCGACGGTCACCAACGAGACGGTGGCGGTGGTGAAGCAGATGTCCTCGTCGATCGAGGATGTCGTTCACCAGGCCGTCGAGATGGCGAAGGCGGGGAATCACACCGTGGACATCGCGCGTCGTGGCGGTGAGACGGTACGCGCCGCGATTCAGGGAATGGATTCGACGCGTCACACCGTGCTCGACGCCGCCGCTCGCGTGAAAGAGCTCGCCGAGAACTCCGCGCGCATCCGCGACATCAACAAGACGGTGTCGGCCATCGCCGACCAATGCAATCTGCTCGCGCTCAACGCGTCGATCGAGGCCGCGCGCGCGGGCGACCACGGCGCGGCGTTCCGCATCGTCGCCGACGAGATCCGCGATCTCGCGAACGAGTCGATGGTATCGTCGGAGCGGATCGGCCAGCTCCTGGCCGCGGTGCAGACGGGAATGGCGGACGTGATGGCAGCGATGCAGCTCGGCACGTCGACCGCGGATGACGGGGCGCACCAGGCGCGAACGGCCGAGGAGAGCCTCGAGGAGATCATGCGGACGCTCGAGGGGACAAACGGGCAGCTGCAGCGGATCGCCGAGCGCGCGCATCTCGTGACGGGCGATGTCGCGAAGGTGGCCTCCCTGGTCGAGTCGGTGGCGGCGGTCGCCCAGCAGAGCGCGGCGTCCGCGGAGGAGATGTCGGCGCAAAGCGTCCAGGTCGCCGAGGCGATCGAGCGAATCGCGAAGATCTCCTCCAATGGGCAGGACGCGCTCGCGTCCGACGAAGAGACGCTACCCATCATGGCGAGAAAGCTGGATCGCCTCATCGCGGGGTTCGAGGTTTAGAAAAACCGGGGGCGCTGGGGGCGCTGAAGGCGCTGGGGGCGCTGACGGCGCTAGGCGATGGCGCTCCTCTTCCGATCGCGGCACTCTCGTCTCACCTTCGACGCTCGTCTCCCGGAGATCCCCATGCGACTTCGCACGTTCATCCTCATCGCCGCGGCGGCCTTCGCCCCCTCCGTCGAGGCTCAGCGTCTCGAGTATCCGGCGTCGAAAAAGGGCGACGTCGTCGACGACTACCATGGCGCGAAGGTGGCCGATCCCTTCCGCTGGATGGAGAGTCTCGGCAGCACCGAGACCGTGGCGTGGATCCGTGCGCAGAATGCGGTCACCAACGGCTATCTCGAAAAGCTCCCGTATCGCGAGACGCTGCGAAAGCGCATCACCGAGCTCTGGGATTATCCCAAGGTGTCGCTTCCATATCGCGAGGGCGGCCGCGTCTTCTATAGAAAGAACAGCGGACTGCAGAAGCAATCGGTGCTGTACATGCGGCGGTCGCTGAGTGGCCCACCGAGAGTCGTGCTCGATCCGAACAAGCTGTGGCCCGACGGGTCGACCGCACTGTTCGGCTACGCGGCGTCACCGGATGGCAAGCACGTGATCTACTCGGCCTCCGAAGGCGGCGCCGACTGGCAAACACTCCGTGTGCGCGACCTAACGACACTGCGCGATCTGCCAGACAGCGTGCGGTGGGTGCGCTTCTCGGGCATCGAATGGACGAACGACGGCAAGGGGTTCTTTTACTCGCGCTACCCGGAGCCGCCGAAGGGCAAGAAGCTCGAAGCTGCGCTCACTGGGCATGCGCTCTACTACCACCGCCTGGGCACTCGGCAGTCGCAGGATCAGCTGATCTATCAGCAAAAGGACCTGCCGACCTGGCTATCCATTGGCGATGTCTCCGAGGATGGCCGTTACCTGGTGATCGCCGTCTACCGGGGGGCGGATCCCCGCAACCGGTTGTACGTGAAGGCGCTGGGCGACCCAATGGAGCCGAATATCAGCGCACCGGTGAAGCCGCTGATCGTGGATGACGACGCGGAGTTCACCTACATCGGAAACGTTGGCACGACGTTCTACGTGCGCACCGACCGTCAGGCACCGAACCGAAAGGTGATCGCGATCGACGTGCGCGATCCGGTGGCCGAGAAGTGGCAAACGCTCATTCCGGAGTCGAAGAACGCGATCGAGAACGTGGCATTGGCGGGCGGACAGCTCGCGGTGCAGTACCTCGTGGATATGAAGAGCGAGGTGAGGCTGTTCGACCCCCGGGGTAACTCGGTGGGATCGATCTCGCTTCCCGGCGTCGGCTCCGTGTTCGGCCTATCGGGGCGATACGACACCCCGGAGCTCTTTTACTCGTACACGTCGCCGCTGTATCCGACGACGGTGTTTCGCTACGATCATCGGTCGAAGCAGAGCACGCCGTTCGAAGCGGCAAGCTCGAAATTCGATGTCGACGGGTACGAGACGAAGCAGCTCTGGGCGACGTCCAGGGACGGAACTCGCATCCCGTACTTCGTGACAGCGCGGAAGGGGTTGGCGCTCGATCGTACGAATCCCACGCTCCTGTACGGCTACGGCGGCTTCTCCGTCAGCGAAACACCCTACTATCGCCCCGACGTCCCGGCCTGGTTGGAGCTCGGAGGCGTCTACGTGACGGCGAACATGCGCGGTGGCGGTGAGTATGGAGAGGCGTGGCACAAGGCGGGGATGCTCGACAAGAAGCAGAACGTCTTCGACGACTTCATCGCCGTGGCCGAGGCGCTCGTCCGCGAGGGTTACACCTCACCCGAGCATCTGGCGATCCTGGGCGGCTCGAACGGCGGTCTCCTCGTCGGCGCCGCGATGACGCAGCGTCCCGAGCTGTTCGCCGTGGCGCTCCCCGCCGTCGGCGTGCTGGACATGCTGCGCTACGACAAGTTCACGGGAGGCGCGCTGTGGGTGAGCGAGTACGGCTCGCCGTCCGACACCGCTGCGTTCAGGTATCTGCGCGCCTACTCGCCGCTGCATAACGTGAAGGCCGGCACGTGCTATCCGGCAACGATGGTGACGACGTCCGATCACGACGACCGCGTCGTGCCGAGCCATTCGTACAAGTACGCGGCGACGCTGCAGGAAGCGCAGGGATGCGACAAGCCGATCCTGTTGCGCGTCGAGACGATGACCTCACACGGCTATCGCCCCACCGACAAGCGCATCGCCGAGCTGGCGGACCAGTGGGCGTTCGCCATTGCGAACACTGGAATGAAAATCACGGAGACGGTTCCCGAAGAATGAGGAACGAGGAATGAGGAACGAGGAAGTGGCCAGGTTGACGCCTGCGCGCAGGAGTGCCGCTGCCACTTCCTCATTCCTTGTTCCTCATTCGTGAGTAGGTGTATTTCTGCGTCTTCACCTCGAGCTGATACATCGTCTCCGTTTTCCCCTCGGCGCGCGCGGAGCCGGTGACCTGCTTGGTCACGGTCAGATGCACGGGCAGCAGCGATTCCGGACGAGCAACGAGCGTCACGACATTCTCGATGTTGAAGTCGAGGAAGCCGATCTCGCCGGTGGAATCGCCCGCGATATCGCCCACGAGTCGCTGCATCAGCTGACGCATCGCGGCGCTGTCCGGCCTCGAAACCATTTGCAGCTCGACGCAGTCGCGCGCCGCCGGTGCCGCGACGGAATCGCATGGCATGCGCCGTAGCGCTGAAAACTCGTACTCGTACTTCACCATCGCGTTCTGAAAAAACGCGATCGGCTCCTCGCCCTCGGTCCCATAGACCTCTCCGACTTCCAGGGCGGCGCCGATCCACGCTCCGACCAGCGCGTTCCACTCCTCCGCGGCCCTCGCCTCCAGCACCGCGTCCGAGGTCATCGCCGTGATGAGCTGCTTCACCTGGGGAGGGGGTGGACTCTCCTTCGATGTCCACACGGTCATGATGCTGTCGAGGAAAGCGCGAATCGCTGCCGACGATTCGAGACGCACAAACTCGCCACTGGCGCTTACGCGGTAGCTCGGGACGAATCCTCCCATCCGCTCGTCGAGGGCGACCTTCTCCGGGGTGCGGGGGACGGCCTCCATGCCAGCGACCTGAAAGTCATCGAAGCGAATGACGTACTCCTGTCCGGAGCGAGTAGCGGTCATGCGATACGACATGCCGGCGTTGCTGGTGTCCTGCTTACCGTTGGTCTGGCGCACGCGATACCGATGCGCCTCTACGCGAGCGGTGACGGTCTCGGGCCACCGGAAGGTGAGGTTCGCGGTATCGACCTTGGCGGGGTTCTTTGCGCCCTGGGCGAGCGCGACCGTTGCCGTGAGGCACGACGCAAGAGCCAACAGAATCCCGCGCATGCCGGCTACACTATGAAAAACGAGCGGCGACGGCTAGGCGTCGCCGCGCAGGGCTCCGGAGACTCGTGCGGCGAGCGCCTCGAGCGAGATCGGCTTGTGCAAAAATTTTGCGATCTCGCCTTCCTTGAGCTGCATGGTGTTGGCGGGATAGCCGGACATGAGCAACAGCGGCACGCCGGGGTGCTCGATCGAGAGTCTCACCGCCAGCTCGCGGCCGCTCATCCCTTGCAGAACGATGTCGGTCAGGACGAGATCGGTTGGCGTGCTGGCGCTCGCGATCAGCGCGAGGGCGGCATCGGCATCCTCAGCTTCAACGACACGATACTCGAGCTTCTCGAGGAGACGCCGAATGGACGCGCGCACCTTCGGATCGTCCTCCACAAGGAGGATGGTGGGCCGAGCCGACTCCCCCTGCCTGATCGGCGTCTTCGCGCGAGCAGACCTGGGTGTCTTGCGTGCGCGTGTTGGAGTTGGCTTGGATCGCGCCACGTCGTGGTCTCCGCAGGTGTGGATGGGTGCCGCCGTACCCTTGGGTTAGACGTGTTCGGGCAAAGCGCGGTCACGCGTTTCGGTAGTTGTTCATGAAAATGATCTCATTCTCACACTGTGCCTGAGGTATTATCTTTAGGGCCCTGGTGGGGTGTAGCTGAGCTGGCAAAGCGCCGGACTGTTAATCCGGAGATCGGTGGTTCGAATCCACCCGCCCCAGTCGTGATGATGCAAAACCGCCCCGCACGGACTCCGTGCGGGGCGGTTTGACTTGTCCGGTCTACTTATGCCGGAAGGTGATGCGGCCGCGGGTAAGGTCGTACGGCGAGACCTCGACCTTCACCCGATCACCGGTGAGCACGCGGATGCGAAAGCGCCGCATCTTGCCCGCGATCGTCGCGAGCACCGAGTGCCCGTTGTCCAGCGCCACGCGGAACATGGCGCTCGGCAAGACGTCCGAGATCACGCCGTCCATTTCCACCATGTCATGCTTCGCCACGTTTCCTCCAGGGTGCAGGATAGTTGACGCCGAGGACACGCGCGAAACGAGAACAGGGACCCGCACGAGCAGGCCCCTGTAGCCATCAGGAGGTGTCCGCGCAGAAGATGCGCGTACGTCGCTGAAACGAATCTACCTCCCGCGCGCCGGAAGCGCCACCACGACCGTGTTTTACGCGTGACTGCGGTCACCTTCCTTCGTCATCCGTTTGCTTCCTTCATCGTCGCGAACGGAGGACCCGCCTTGCCACCACGCGCTCTGATCGCGCTCGCCTGCCTCACGATGCTTGCCTGTCAGCAGAACGCGACCGGCTACGTCATCGCTGCCGCCGGCCCGTGGAAGCAAGGCTATGGACAGATGAACCGGTTAGGCATCGAGCTCGCCGTCGAGGAGATCAACAGGAGGGGCGGCATCGAGGGACACCGGCTCGAGGTCATCTACCGCGACGACGACGGGGACGGAGAAACCGCGGCGAAGATCGCGCAGGAGTTCGTCGCCAACGTCAATATCTCGGCGGTCGTCGGACATGTGAACTCGGGCGCGATGGTCGCGGCCGCGAGAATCTACGACGGGCGTCTCGCGGCTCTCGCGACCACGGCGACGTCACCCGATCTCACCGGCGTTTCCCCCTGGGTCTTCCGCGTCATTTCGTCCGACTCGGCTAACGGCATCGACCTCGCGCGCTTCGCCGCGCGACTGGGCGCGCAGCGGGCGGCGATTCTCTACGAGAACAACGCGTACGGTCGCGGGCTGACGGATGCGTTCCGCCGCAGCTTTCCCGGCGAGATCATCAGCATCGACCCGATCACCGACGCCGCCGACCAGAACTTCGAGCCCTTTGTGTCGTTTTACAAGCTGAAGTCGCCGGAGATCGTCTTCGTGGCCGGAACGGAAGCGTCGGGCATGGCACTGCTGCGTGAGGCGAAACGGCAGTCGCTCAACGCCAGATTTCTAGGCGGCGATGGATGGACCGGCGTCGTCGCCGACACGGCCGCAGCGGAGGGCGCATACGTCGGCGCGCCATTCACCGACGCGGACACGCGGCCGGAAGTTCGCCGCTTCGTGCAGGCGTTCCTCGCCAAGCATGAGCGACTCCCCGACGGCAACTCGGCCCTCGCGTACGATGCCACCATGGTGATCGCCCAGGCCCTCGCCAAACAGGGCGCCAGCCGCCCGCGCGTCCGCGAGTTTCTGGCTGGCCTGAGCGGGCGGACCGCGGTTCACGGTGTCACCGGGCCGATCGCGTTTCATCCGAACGGGGATCCCGTGGGTAAAAGCTTCGTGATGACCCGTGTGCGCCATGGCGCGCTGGTGCCGGAGTCGCAGAAGTGAGGTGGCGGGACCCATTTCAGACCATCCGCGGGCTGCTCCTCGCGGGCTTTGCGGCACTGTCGGTCATGATCCTCATTGCCGGCACGATCGGTGGATGGTCGATGTTCTCGACATCGGGCGTCATTCGCCACACGCTCGACGCGGTGCAGGAGGAGACCCGCCTCTCGTCGCAATTCGCGTCGAGCATCGCGCAGGAAGTCGCGGCCGCGAGACGATATCTCGATCGGCGAGACTCGAGCGCCGCCCAGGCGTTCACGAGGCTGGGATGGGAAGCACACCGCATCCAGCGGGCGATGAACGATCTTCCATCGCAGACGATGGAGGAGATCGCGCTCGTCGCGGCCATCGATGCGACGCTCTCCCGCATCGAGGTGCGCTATGCGCGTGCCCATCGGCTGGCCGATCTGGGCCGTCACGAGATCGCGCTCAAGGAAGCCGAGGCGACGGCAGCGCTCGTCTCGCGCCTGCTCGGCGATGTCGAACGGCTCGGCCAGATGAAGGCCCGGAAAGTCGCTGTCGCGGCCCATCGCCTCGAACGCGCCACCGTGAAGCGCGCTGTCTCGCTCGGATTCGTCATCGTCACCGCGCTGGCGGTGGCGCTGATCGTGGTCGTCACCACGGTGCGGCGCGTCACGCGGCCTCTGGATCGGTTGCTCACGCATGCGCGCCAGCTCAACGAAGGAGACTTCACCGCCCGCACCACTGGCGACATGCCCGGAGAATTCCGGATTCTCGCCAGCGTGATGAATCAGACCACGGAGTCGCTGTCGCGCATCGTGTCGGTGGTGGCGCAAACGGCGAAGGACGTTGCGGGGTCGGCGCGCGAGCTCTCTTCGGTGACCGAGCAGATCTCGGGTGCCTCCGGTGAGACGGCAACGGCGATGAACGAAGTGTCGGCGGGTGCCGAGAAGCAGGTGAAGCAGCTCCGCTGGATCGATACGTCGCTCCAGTCGATGCGCGACGCCGCCCACAGCGTCCTCAGCGGCGCGGAGCAGGTGAATGTCCTCGCGGAAGGGATCGCGCGGTCGGCGGGAGAGAAGCGCGTCGAGGTCGTGCGCACGCTGGGCATTCTCACCGATGTTCGCGACACGGTGCAGACTGCCTCGCGCGAAGTGAAGGCACTGCATGCGACCGCGGCCGACATCAATCGGTTCGTGGAGGCGGTGAGTCGCATCGCCGAGCAGACCAATCTGCTGGCGCTCAACGCGGCGATCGAAGCGGCGCGTGCGGGCAAAGCGGGGAAGGGGTTCGCTGTCGTCGCCGACGAGGTGCGAAAGCTGGCGGAGCAGACGCAGGCCGCCGCGAACGACATCGTCCAGATGACGGCCGTGGTGACGCAGCGTGTGTCGAGCACGACGGAAGCGATGAAGCTCGGTGTGGCACGCGTGGCGGAGATCGAGCTCGTTTCACGTGACATCGACGAGGCACTGAACGCGATCGCCGATGCCGCCGAGCGTACGCGTGTCGCCGCGCACGACGTCGCGGTTGCCGCACAGGGAAATGCCGACGCCGTGCAGGGGGCGGCGGTAAGCGTCATGTCCATCGCCAAGACCGCCGAGCATCATGCGAGCTCGGCGCAGCAGGTCAGCGCCTCGACGCAGGAGCAGAGCGCCGCGTGCGAGCAAATGACTTCGGCGTCCTCTCACCTGCTGCAGACGTCTACACAGCTCAAGGGCCTGGTGGACAATCTCAAGACGGCCGCGGTGTGATCGTCGACTGTCACGTGCATCTCAGCGCGTTCACGCCCGGCCACGGGTACATGTCACGAACGCTGCTCGACAGTCTGCCCTTTCGCTTCATGCGCTGGAAGTTCGGTCTCGTCGGCGAAGATGCGACCACGGAGCGCACGCTCGAGGAGCTGCTCGCGCGCACGGTCTCGACGGCACATCCTGTCAACGCGGCCGTGGTGCTGGCGTTTGACGCGGTACACGACGCAGCCGGCAGGCGCGACGCGGCGCGGACGCATTTCGAGGTGGCGAACGACTACGTCCGCGACGTGACGCGGAGATATGCCGGGCTCTTCTATGGAGCCTCGATCCATCCGTATCGGCGCGATGCAGTCGCCGAGCTCGAGCGAGTGGCACGCGATGGAGCAGTGTTGATCAAATGGCTGCCGATCACGCAGGACATCGATCCGTCGGACGCGCGGTGCTTTCCGTTTTATGAAGCCCTCGCGCATCTGAAGATGCCATTGCTGAGCCACACCGGCTGGGAGCGGACGCTGCCAACGGCAAACGACCGGGTTGCCGACCCGGCATTGCTGCGACCGGCGCTGGAGCGAGGCGTTACCGTCATCATGGCGCACTGCGGAACCCGCTCCTTCTTCGGAGAGAGCTGTCACGTCGACTCGTTCATGCGGATGGCGCGCGAGTGGGAGCACTGCTACGGCGATACGTCGGCGTTGAACCTTCCCACGCGTGCTTACGGCTGGCGTCGACTGCTGCAAGACGACGTCGTGCGCGAGAAGCTGGTGCATGGCAGCGACTGGCCAATTCTTCCATTGCCGCCGCTGCGGCACATCGGCTTGCGAGGCGCCATCGCCTGCCTGCGCGAGAAGAACTGGATGAAGCGAGACGCACTCGTCAAGCAGCGGCTCGGGCTCGAGGGGGAGTATTGGACTCGTGCCGGTCGGTTGTTGAGGAAATGACCCGATAAAGTCGGGAGACCGCTACCCGGTTGCGCTCTGCCCAGCGCGCGGTAATGGCGACGGTCGCCTGCGCAGGTGGCGAGCGAACGGTAACGCCGATACCTGCTAAGTGAGCTTCACGGAGCCATTCTCGGCGATCCGCCAGGCGGGGTTCCAGGCGACTTCCCACAGATGCCCGTCGAGATCCGCGAAGTAGCCTGAATACCCGCCCCAAACCGTGTCCTCGGCCGACTTGAGGATCGCCGCGCCCGCTGCTGCCGCTTCGGCGAGCACCGCGTCGACGTCGTCCCGCGCGCGGACGTTATGCGCGAGCGCAATTCCCCCGAACGTCGACTCATCATCGTCGATCTGCGCCTCGGCGGCGAGATCGCGGCGGCTCCAGAGCGCGATGATCGGACCGCCAGTTTCATAGAACACGACGTCGTCGCTGGCGAAGCCGGGCTTCCATCCGAGACCCTGCTCGTAGAAGCGACGAGCACGTCGGAGATCGGCGACACCGAGGGTCACTAAGCTCATGCGTTGTTCCATGGGCGCCTCGTCCGTGGACACGCGCGAGTCGCCAGGCTGGCGAACTCAACGGCGCGAGGGATAAGCTAGCGTCTCCTCGCCTGCTCGCCATGCGCCTGATCGTTCTCCTCGCTCTCACCGTCGCGGCCTGCGCGCCACGTCGCGCTTCAACGCCCACCAGCGTCGCGACGACGCTCATCCTGAACGCGCGCCTCATCGATGGGTCCGGGAGTGCGGCACGTCCGGGAAGCGTTCGTATCGCCGGCGACCGGATCGCTGAGGTGGGCACCCTGCGAGCACGTCCCGGCGAGCGAGTGATCGATGCGGGCGGGCTGGTGGTGGCGCCTGGCTTCATCGACACGCACAGCCACCACGACCGCGGATTGTTCGACATGCGCGATGCGGCGGCGGCGGTGAGCCAGGGGATTACCACGATCGTGGTCGGGCAGGACGGAGGCTCCCGTTCGCCGCTCGCGGAGCTCTTCGCGCGTCTCGAGCGTGAGCCGCCGGCTGTAAACGTGGCATCGTACTCGGGGCACGGATCGATTCGCGAGCAGGTGATGGGTGAGGACTTCAAGCGGAAGGCGACGCCGGACGAGCTCGAACGCATGCGCTCTCTCGTGCGCGCGGACATGGAAGCGGGTGCCCTGGGTCTCTCCACGGGGCTGGAGTACGATCCGGGCATCTACTCCGACCCGCAGGAGGTCGTGGAGCTCGCGAAGGTCGCCTCGGCCTCGGGCGGCCGATACATCAGCCACATTCGCAGCGAAGACCGCGAGTTCTGGCAGGCGATCGACGAGATCATCGCCATAGGACGCGAAGCGCGTATTCCCGTGCAGGTCTCCCACATCAAGCTCGCGATGCGCAGCCTGTGGGGGCGCGCGGACAGTCTCGTGCGCGTGCTCGAGCGGGCGAGAGCATCGGGCGTCGACATCACCGCCGACATCTATCCGTACACCTATTGGCAATCGACGCTGACGGTGCTCTTTCCCGAACGCGATTTCGAGAACCGCGCGACTGCCGAATTCGTGCTACGCGAGATCTCTGCACCTGAAGGACTGCTGCTGGCGCATTACGGTCCTGACACGACGTACGTGGGGCGGACGGTCGCGCAGATCGCGGCGGCCCGCGGTACCGATCCGCCGGCAACGCTGATGGCGCTCATTCGTGAATCGCTGGCGATGGAACAGCGGACTGGCCGCTCCGCCGAGAGCGTGATCGGCACGAGCATGGATGAGCGCGACATCGAGCGCCTGCTCGCGTGGCCGTTCGCGAACGTGTGCAGCGATGGCGGTCTGGCGGGCCGGCATCCGCGCGGCGTCGGCGCATTCACGCGCGTGCTCGGCGAGTACACGCGAAACCGCCGGGTCCTCTCGCTCGAGGAAGCCATCCGCAAGATGACGAGTCTGTCCGCCAGAAATGTCGGGATCGTCGAGCGTGGTCGCATTCAGCCGGGCCATTTCGCGGACCTCGTTTTGTTCGATCCGGCGACCGTGCGCGACATGGCGACGCCGGAGGCGCCGCAAGCGCGGTCGGTCGGAATTCGCAGCGTGTGGGTAAACGGCGAGCTCGTCTACGACGCCGACGCGGCGACTGGCCGTCATCCGGGTCGCGTGCTCCGGAGGGCAGCACGATGAATCGCGTCGTCATTGCTGGAGTCGGGCTCTGCTGGGCTACGTCGCTCCCGGCGCAGCTCCCCGACAGCATCGCCCGGCGCGTCGATAGTGTCTTCATCGCCTTCGACAAGCCGACGTCACCGGGGTGCGCCCTGGGGATTTACAACGCTGGCGAGATCGCATACACGCGCGGCTACGGCTCGGCCAACCTGGAGCACGGGATCGCGATCACGCCGCGCACCGTCTTCGACCTCGGCTCGACGTCGAAGCAGTTCACCGCCATGAGCGTGACGCTACTCGAGCAGGAGGGCAAGCTCTCACTCGATGACGACGTGCGCCGCTGGATTCCCGAGCTGCCAGCCTACAACAAACCGGTGACGATTCGACAGCTCGTGCATCACACGAGCGGCCTGCGCGACTATTTGACGCTCATGTGGCTGCGCGGCGTCAATTTCGATGGGGTGACGACGGCAGGCGATGCACTGTCGCTGATCGTCAGGCAGCGAGAGGCGAACTTCGAGCCGGGCTCCGAGTATCTGTACAGCAACTCGGGCTACTTCCTGCTCTCCGAGATCGTGCGGCGCGCCAGCGGGAAGACGCTGGCGGAGTTTGCGCGCGAGCGCATCTTCGCTCCCTTGGGGATGCACGTGACGCACTACCACGACGACCACACCATGATCGTGCCCAACCGGGCGACGGGATATGCCCCGCGTGACAGTGCGCGCTTCCGCATCGCGATGTCGGGGTTCGAGCAGGTCGGGGACGGCTCGGTCATGACTACCGTGGAAGATCTGGCGCTGTGGGACCGCAACTTCTACGACGGCCGTGTTGGCGGACGTGCGCTGCTCGAGGCGATGCACGTTCCGGCGCGCCTGACGAGTGGGCGAACGCTCGAGTACGCCTCGGGGCTCGTCGTCGGCCAGTACCGCGGCCTCCGAACGGTGCGGCATGGCGGCTCCTGGGCTGGCTATCGCGCGGAGCTCCTGCGCTTCCCGGAGCAGCGCACCTCGGTGGCGGTGCTGTGCAACTATTCGCGATCGGGCCCCGGCCGGCTCGCCCAGCGCGTGGCGGACGTCATTCTCGGAGCGCAATTGTCACCAGTCGCCGCAGCGGGTCAGGGAGCATCGGCAGAACGGTCGACGGCTGGGCCTTCGGGGACAGACAACAGTCGCTACGTCGGCGCGTTCCGGAATGCCGCGACCGACGACATTCGCACGATCTCGGTGCGCGGCGACACGTTGCGGATCGATTATGGCGACGGCGAGCTGACGTTGCTCCGACCGTTGGGTGATGGCCGCTTCGCCGTGGAGGGAACCTCCTGGGAGGTGCGCTTCTCATCTCCCACCACCCTCGTCGAACAGGTTCCGAATCAGCCTCCGGTCACGTTTCTCCGCTTCGAGCGCGCCCGCCCATCCGCACGTGAGCTCGACCTGTACGCCGGGGCATACTACAGCGACGAGCTCGACGTGCGGTGGACGATTGCGACCGATAGCGGTGGCCTCGTCGCACGCATTCCCGGCGGTGACACCCTCCGCCTCGCGCCGACGGTGCGAGATACATTCGTCGGCAACGGCGTAGTGATGAAGTTCCGGCGCACGGGTGGCCGCATTACCGGTGCCCTCCTGCACTCGGGGCGCGTCCGCAACATCATGTTCAGCCGCGTTCGCGCGCCGTGAGCGACGCGCCTCGCCGGCTGGCGTTCACGCTCCTGTACACCGCGCTCGCGGCATGCACGGCAGCGGTGCGCCCGTCACCTCCCGCGGCCGATGCTCGCGTCGAGGCGTTCGTCGATAGTCTCCAGAGGCGCACCTTCGCATACTTCTGGGAGACGACCAACTCGCGCAACGGCCTCGCTCCTGATCGGTGGCCAAACCCTCCCTTCGCGAGCATCGCGGCGGTCGGCTTCGCGCTCGCCGCGTACCCCATTGGTGTCGAGCGCAACTGGGTGAACCGCGGCGATGCCGCCGAGCGGGCGCTGACGACGCTGCGATTCATGTGGGGGCTGCCGCAGGGGACCGATTCGATCGGACTCGGGGGTGATCGCGGGTTCTTTTACCACTTTCTCGACATGGAGACCGGGCTGCGCTACCGCAACACGGAGCTCTCCACCATCGATACGGCACTCCTGCTCGCGGGCGTGCTCGTCGTCCAGCAGTACTTCGACGGTCCGGATACTCGCGAGGTGGCCATTCGTGCCTACGCGGATTCCCTGTACCGACGCGTGGAGTGGCCGTATTTCCTGCGCGATCAACGCCCACTGATCACGATGGCCTGGCGCCCCGAGCGCGGGTTCGGCCCGGCCGCGTATCGAGGCTACGATGAGGCGATGATTCTCTACGTGCTCGCGTTAGGCTCGCCGACCCATCCCATCGAGCCCGCGGCCTGGACCGCCTTTACCAGCACGTACGAGTGGGCGGAGTTTCAGGGCTTCACGCACGTCAACTTTCCGCCACTGTTCGGCCACCAGTACTCGCACGTCTTCATCGACTTTCGCGGCATCCTCGATGCGTACATGCGGGGGCGCGGCATCGACTATTTCGAGAACTCCGTGCGCGCGACGCGCTCGCAGCGCCAATACGCCATCGCGAATCCCGGCCGGTGGGCGGACTACAGCGCCGACATCTGGGGCCTTACCGCCTCCGATGGACCCACGGACACGACGATCGTGATCGATGGACTCTCGCGCCGCTTTCGCCGGTATTGGGCTCGCGGCGCCGCCGCTCCATACATCAATGATGACGGAACCATCGCGCCGACGGCGGCCGGAGGATCGATTCCCTTCGCTCCCGACATCACGATGCGCGCGCTCGTGGCGATGCGAGAGCGGTACGGCGACGATCTGTACACGCGATATGGATTCCTCGATGCCTTCAACCCGACCCTCAAGCATGAGGGCGTGCGGCTGCTTCGCGGCCGCATTGTTGCCGGAAAGGGGTGGTTCGATGACAACTACCTCGGCATCGACCAGGGTCCGATCGTGGCCATGATCGAGAATCACCGCTCCGGACTGTTGTGGGACCTGATGAGGAAGAATCCATACATCGTTCGGGGCCTCTGCCGCGCGGGCTTCACCGGCGGCTGGATCGAAGGGAGATGTCATTGACATGACGGCACGTCTATCGATCGCATGCGCCGCGCTGCTGCTGGTGATCCCACCGGCCGCGGCACAGAGCTACTCGTCGCGCGCGACACGCTTCGTCGATTCGCTCATCGCGCGGATGACGCTCGAGGAAAAGCTCGGGCAGCTCACCCAGGTGCCGGGACGCTGGGGCGACACCGGGCCACAAGTCCCCGAAGGTGGTGAGGACGAAATTCGGCGTGGGCACGTCGGCTCCTTCCTCGGCGTTTTCGGCGCGGGATATACGCGTCGCATGCAGGAGATCGCGCTCCAGTCGCGGCTCAAGATCCCGCTGCTGTTCGCGCATGACGTGATCCACGGGTTCCGTACGATCTTCCCCGTCTCGATCGCCGAGGCGGCGTCGTGGGATCCAGCGGCGGTCGAGCGCGCGGCGCGCATCGCGGCAACCGAGGCGACATCGGCCGGCTTGCACTGGACCTTCGCGCCGATGGTCGACATCGCGAGAGACGCCCGCTGGGGGCGCATCGTGGAAGGTGCCGGGGAGGATCCGTATCTCGGCTCGATCATGGCGGCGGCGCGCGTACGTGGCTTTCAAGGAACCGATCTCAGCGCGTCGAACACGATGCTCGCGACGGCGAAGCACTTCGTAGCCTACGGCGCGGCGGAGGGCGGCCGCGACTACAACGTCGCGGACCTTTCCGAGGTAACGCTCAGGGACATCTATCTCCCGCCGTTCCACGCCGCCGTCGACGCGGGGGCGCGGTCAGTGATGGCCTCCTTCAACGAGGTCGGCGGAGTGCCGGTCCATGCGAGCGAGCGGTTGATCGACGGCGTGCTGCGCGCAGAGTGGGGGTGGAACGGGCTGCTGGTGAGCGACTGGACGGGGGTGCTGGAGCTCATCCCCCATGGTGTCGCCGCCGACTCGGCGGCGGCGGGCGCGCTCGCGCTGCGTGCGGGCGTCGACATCGACATGGTGAGCCGCATCTACTTCAACCGACTGCCGCCACTGGTGCGGTCGGGCCGCGTCGCGATGCGCGACGTCGATGCCGCCGTGCGCCGCGTGCTTCACGCGAAGTATGAGCTCGGTCTCTTCGCCGATCCGTATCGCTATAGCGACACGTCGCGGGAACGAAGGACGCTGTTGGCGGCCGAGCACCGCATGGCCGCGCGGGAGCTCGCACGGAAAGCGATTGTGCTGCTGCGGAACGAGGGACGCGCCCTCCCACTCTCGAAGTCGTTAGGGTCCATCGCGGTCATCGGGTCGCTGGCGACCGACGCGCGGTCATCGATCGGCAACTGGTCGGCCGCGGGCCGCGCCGAGGAGGGGGTGACGGTGCTCGACGGGATACGTCGCGCTGTCCCCTCCGCGCGCGTCGTCTACGCGCGCGGGGCCGACTCGGCCACGAACGACACGAGCGGGTTCGCCGAGGCGGTGCGCGTCGCGCGCGAGTCCGACGTGGTGGTCCTCGTCGTCGGGGAGCATCAGGAGCAAAGCGCGGAGGCCAACAATCGCGCGTTCATCGGACTGCCGGGCGCGCAGGAAGGTCTCGTGCGAGCGGTACGCGCCACTGGAAAGCCGATCGTCGTCGTGCTGATGGGCGGGCGTCCGCTGGCGATCTCGTCGTTCGCGGACAGCGTGCCGGCGATCATGCACGCGTGGTATCTCGGGACCGAGATGGGGAACGCGCTGGCCGACGTGCTCTTCGGCGACGCGAGCCCGTCAGGTAAGCTTCCGGTGACCATTCCGCGAACGGTCGGGCAGCTACCGCTGTACTACAACTACAAACAAACCGGACGCCCGCCGGTCGCGAATCAGAAGTACACCTCGAAGTACATCGACGTACCGTGGACGCCCCTCTATCCCTTCGGGCACGGGCTGAGCTACACGACGTTCGCGTATCGCAATCTGCGGCTGAGCGCACCGACGATACGGCCGACAGACACTCTCGTGGTGAGCGTCGACGTGACGAACACCGGTGATCGCGCGGGAGATGAGGTGGTACAGCTGTACATCCGCGATGTGGTGGGAACGGTCACGCGGCCGGTCAAAGAGCTGCGCGGCTTCCGTCGCATCACGCTCCGCCCGGGCGAGACGCAGACGGTGTCCTTCCCGCTAGGAGTGAAGGATCTCGCGTTCCACGACAGCGCGCTCGACCTCGTCGTCGAGCCCGGGTTCTTCCACGTGTTCGTGGGAACCAGCTCGGAGCAGGTGCAGGAAGCGCGCTTCGAGCTCGTGGACACGCGCCGGTGCGGAAAGCGGGTGCTGCGTCGCGAGGTTCCGAGGTTTACGTGGCCGGCGAAGAGCAGAGTGGGGGCAGTGACATGCCGATGAGAGCTGCGAACTGCGAGCTGCGAGCTGCGAGTTGCGAACTGCGAGCGGCGAGTTGCGAACTGCGAGCTGCGAACAGCGAAGTGCGCGCTGCAAACCGCGAGCTGCGAGCTGCGACGCTGCTTGCCTTGGCGTGGGTGGCGATTTGCGCCGCGGTGCCTGTCCACGCACAGCCCCGGTCGGCTCAGCCGCGGCGCAACGTCATCTTCATCCTCAGCGATGACCATCGGCACGACTTCATGGGCTTCGTGAAGGGTGCCCCACCCTTCCTTCGCACACCCAATCTCGATCGCATGGCGGCGCGGGGGTCGTACGTCCCCAACGCGTTCGTCACGACGGCGCTGTGCTCGCCCAGTCGCGCGTCGATTCTCACCGGTCGATACGCGCACCGGCATGGGGTAGTCGACAACACCTCGCCGATTCCCAAAGGAACGATGTTCTTCCCCGAGCTGCTGCAGCGCGCGGGGTATCGCACGGCGTACGTCGGGAAATGGCACATGGGAGAGGACGCGGAGAGCGACATGCCGCGTCCCGGCTTCGACCGATGGGTGAGCTTCCGCGGTCAAGGCGTGTACGTCGACCCGATGCTGAACATCGACGGCACGCGCAGGCAGGTGAAGGGCTACACCACCGATATTCTGACCGATCAGGCGCTGGAGTGGCTGCGCAGCGGACGTCGCGCGGACCCGGACAAGCCGTTCTTTCTCTACCTCGCGCACAAGGCGGTGCATGCGGAGTTCATTCCGCCGCCGCGGCACGCCGGTCGTTACGCGAAGGAGCCGATCCCGTACCCGGAGACGATGGCCAACACGGAATCCAACTACCGCGGCAAGCCGCGCTGGGTGCGCGAGCAGCGCAACAGCTGGCACGGAGTGGATTTCGCGTACCACGGCGCGCTCGAGTTCGATGATTTCTACCGCAGCTATGCCGAGACGCTGTTGGCGGTGGATGAGAGCATCGGCCGCATTCTGGATTATCTCGACCAGAGCGGCCTCAGCGCGTCGACCATGGTCGTGTACACCAGCGACAACGGCTTCGTCCTCGGCGAGCACGGGCTGATCGACAAGCGACACGCGTACGAGAAGTCGATGCGCGTGCCGATGGTCGCCTATGCGCCTGGCATGATCGCCGCCGGGGACACGATCAATCACATGGTCCGCAATATCGACATCGCGCCGACGATCCTCGCTCTCGCCGGCGTGCAGAGCACCTGGGACATGGACGGGCAGTCCGTGCTGTCCGCGTTGCGCGGCGAGGCCGCTCCGTCGGGAGGTGAGCTGCTCTACGAGTATTACTGGGAGTACGCGTTCCCACAGACGCCGACGACGTTCGCTCTTCGCGGTGACCGGTACAAATACATCTTCTATCACGGCATCTGGGACACGAACGAGCTCTACGACCTCGTGACCGATCCGATGGAGCGATTCAACCTGATCGACGTGCCGATGATGCAGGACACGGTGCGGGCGATGCGAACGCGGCTCTTCGACCGGCTTCAGGCCACCGATGGGATGCGCGTCCCGGTCCGGCGTGGGGATTGGCAGGCGGGAGAAAGGAGGCTGCCTTGAACTGCGGGGCCAGGTGCCAAGGGCCCGGGGCCAAGGGGAGGGTCAAGGACGATGGGTACGCCGTGACCCCTCGCCCTCTCGCTGGCCCCTGGCGCGTGGCCCCTGGCCCGCCTTCCACGCGTCCCTAACGACGGAGCAACCCCGTGGGACAGCTCGCCACGCTGGACTGGATCGTCATCGCGCTGTACTTCGTGCTCACCTTCACCATCGCCATCTGGGTGACGGTACGCGAGCGCTCGCGCGATACCTCGACGGACTACTTTCTCGCCGGGCGCAACATCGGGTGGTTCATCGTCGGCGCGTCGCTGTTCGCGTCCAATATCGGCTCCGAGCATCTCGTCGGGCTCGCGGGCACGGGCGCGGCCAGCGGTATGGCGGTCGGCCAGTTCGAGGTCCTCGCCTCGCTCATCCTTCTCGTCCTCGGCTGGGTGTTCGTCCCGTTCTACCTCCGGAGCGGGGTGTTCACGATGCCGGAGTTCCTCGAGCGGCGGTACTCGTCAGGCGCGCGCTGGTATTTGGCGATCGTCTCCATCATCGCGTACGTCCTGACGAAGATCTCGGTGACGATTGCCGCGGGCGGCATCGTGTTCGAGGCGCTGATGGGGATCGACTTCTGGACGGGGGCGATGATCGTCGTCGTCGCGACCGGTATCTACACCGTCTTCGGGGGGCTGAGGGCGGTGCTGTACACCGACATGATCCAGATGTTCGTGCTCATCGGCGGAGCAGTCGCCGTCACGGTGGTAGGCCTCAACGCCCTCGGCGGATGGGATGAGATGGTGAGTACGGCGGGGCCCGGCTTTCTCGACATGTGGAAGCCGGTGAGCGATCCGAATTTCCCATGGACGGGCATCCTGTTCGGCGCACCGATCCTTGGCGTGTGGTACTGGTGCACCGATCAGTTCATCGTGCAGCGCGTGCTCTCGGCGAAGGACCAGGACGATGCGCGGCGCGGGGCGATCTTCGCCGGGTATCTGAAGCTCCTGCCGCTGTTCATCTTCGTGATTCCCGGTCTGGTCGCGTACGCGCTCGCGCAGCGCGGGCTCATCACCCTCGAGCAGCCCGACCAGGCGCTTCCGACACTCGTCGCCGCGCTGATGCCCGATGGCTTGCGCGGCATCGTCGTCGCGGGCCTCCTGGCCGCGCTCATGAGCTCTCTGTCAGCGGTCTTCAACTCCTGCTCGACGCTCATCACCTGGGACGTCTACAAGAAGCTGCATCCGGCAGCTTCAGAGCGGCGGCTGGTCGTCATCGGGCAGGCATCGACGGCGATTCTCGTCGGGCTGGGGCTTTTGTGGATCCCGCTGATGAAGGAGATCTCCGGACAGCTCTACCAATATCTGCAGAGCGTGCAGGCGTACATCTCTCCGCCGATCGCCGCCGTGTTCCTGTTAGGCGTCCTGTGGCGACGCGTCAACGCCAACGGCGCGATGGCGGCCCTCCTCGGCGGATTCCTCCTCGGCGTGGGTCGGCTGATCGCCGAGCTGAACCGGGATGGGCTCAGCGGGTGGATGCATGCGTACGCGACGATCAACTTTCTCCACTTCGCCGTGCTGCTGTTCGTCGTGTGTACGGCGATCCTGATTTTCGTGAGTCTCGCCACCGCGCCGCCTCTACCGGAGAAGGTCGAGGGCATCACGTTCGACACGACCCAGCGGACGACGGAGGGTCCGCGCGGCCGAGGGTGGCGCCGTACCGACGTGATTCTGAGCGTCCTGCTCGCCCTCGGTGTGGGGGCCATCTGGCTGTACTTCTCGTAGTCCCAGTCGGGAGCGTCCGAAGGTGGCTTGGCGCTTGCACTCCAGGCGTGTACGCGCTCGGCCGAGCCGCGGCGCGCTCACCTGGAGACTCGGATGTCCACTATGCGTGTTCTTTTCGTGGTGCTGACTCTCGCCGCGTCGCTGATCGCGCCCGCGAGCGCAGCGCAAGCTTCGCCCCCTCGTGATTCGACCGCGCGAGACAGTCTCTCGTTCAGCGTCGGTGAGCTGTATGCAGCTTTTGGCTTGACGATGTCGGAGGAAGATGCCTATCGCATGACGAAGTCGCTCACGACGTTCGTCGTGCGCGACAAGGGCGTCGAAATCCAGAAGACCGATGGCCGAAAGCTGTCGGAGGACATTCTCGTGTTGCTTTCGCTCGTATCGGACACGACGGCGGCAAAGGTAAACGCAGTTCGCCGGGCCGGCAGGGCGTCCATCTCCGCGGAGGATGAGAAGAAGTGGGCGGCGAAGGTCGAGGAGATGCGGAAGCTCGCGGGGGCAAAGAGTCCCTGAAGGGTTGTTCCCGCGACGAGCGTGAAAGGCGGTGGCACAGAGACACACAGAGACGTTCGCAGAGACACACAGAGGACTGCAAACTGCAAATGCTTTTCACAAAGCTTTCGCCGTTGCAGCTCCTCCGTGTGTCTCTGTGCGATGTCTCTGTGTGTCTCGGTGCTACCGCTTTTTGGCCGCGTGGCGCGATGATGGCCGCAGTACTCGCGTTCGCCTCGGCCTGTAACTCGATACCGCGACGCCCGACGGAGACTCCGGGGACGCAGGTCGTCTCGATGAACCGCCGCCTTGCCCACCATGTCGCCGGCCGGTACCAGCTCTTCCTGCCCCAGGAGTACAGCTCGCGAGCCGAGCGCTGGCCGCTCATTCTCTTTCTTCATGGCGGTGGCGAGCGGGGGGAGGACATGGAGAAGGTGAAAGTGCACGGGCCGCTCAAGATCGCGGCACAGCGGCCGGACTTCCCGTTCATCGTGGTTGCGCCGCAAGTTGCGACCGACATGATCTGGTCGACTGCGCGGCTCGATGCGCTGCTCGAGGAGGTGCAGGAGAAGTACCGCGTCGATCCCGATCGCATCTATCTCACCGGCCTGAGCATGGGGGGGTACGGCGCCTGGCACCTCGCGATGGAGTTTCCGCACCGGTTCGCCGCGCTCGCGCCGATCAGCGGCGGTGCGACGCCGTCGGGAATGTGCGCGCTGAAGCACCTGCCGATCTGGGTCTTCCACGGCGCGAAGGACGACATCATCAAGCTCGACCGCTCGGAGGAGCTCGTCGAGCGCTTGAAGCGATGCAACGGGAACGTGAGATTCACGGTGTATCCCGACGCGGGGCACGACGCGTGGACGCGCACGTACGAGAATCCCGAGCTGTACGACTGGTTTCTGCAGCATCGCCGACGGCCCATGTCCTGAGGGTGCGGGCGCTCGCCGCGTCGTGCGTCCTGATACTCGCGGCAGGCTGTCAGCAACCGCGAGTCGCCGCGGGTGACGTCGCACCGGCAGAGACGTGGTGGCGTGGGAATACGCATACGCACACCCTCTGGTCCGACGGCGATGATTTCCCCGAGGCCGTCGCGGATTGGTACAAGCGCAACGGCTATCACTTTCTTTCCATAACCGACCACAATACGCTCGCCTCGGGGGAGCGCTGGATCGCCATCCCCGCCACTGGACCCGCTCGCGACGCGTATACCAAGGCTCGTCAGCATTTCGGCGCGAGCTGGGCAGAGGAGCGACGATCGGGCGACACGCTTCATGTACGACTGAAGCGATTTCCCGAATACCGTGGTTTGGTCCAGGAGACCGGCCGGTTCGTTCTCGTCGCCGGCGAGGAGATCACACAGTATCTCGCGGGGAAAGGCGCGCACATGAACGCGCTCAACCTCGCCGAGCCGGTGTCGGAGCAGAAGGGCGGCACGCTGGTCGAGATCTTTCGAAAGGATCTCGACTCGCTGCGGGCACAGGAGGAGCGCACGAGACGCGAGATCGTCGCCGTGCTCAACCATCCCAACTTTCTCTGGAGTCAGACGGCGGAGGACCTGGCCGCCCTATCCGATCTCCGCTTCTTCGAGGTGTACAACGGCCATCCGCTCGTGCGCATCCTGGGCGACTCGCTGCGGCCCGGCACCGAGCGCATCTGGGATATCGTGCTCACGCGCCGCCTGACGAGCGGTGGCCGCATGCTCTACGGCGTGGCCACCGATGATGCGCACGACTATCACGACTTCGCGCCCCGCCACCGAAACCCGGGTCGGGGATGGGTCATGGTGCGGTCGCCGGTGCTCGACGCCGAGTCGCTGATGCGTGCCATGGAGCGGGGCGACTTCTACGCGAGCACGGGCGTGACCCTTACGGAAGTGCGACACGAGGGACAACGTCTGACGGTCACGATCCGCGGCGACCCCGGCGTCACCTACATGACACGGTTCATCGGAACCCGGCGGGGTTACGACACGTCCAGCGTCGCGGTCCACGACTCGGCCGGTGTCCCCGTGACGCGACGCTACAGCCAGGACGTAGGAGCGATCCTGAGCGAGATGCTCGGAACGACTGCGAGCTATACCATGCGCGGCGACGAGCTATACGTGCGAGCCCGCATCGCGTCTACGAGGGCCAAGGCGAACCCCTCGTATGCGGGAGAGGTAGAGATGGCGTGGACGCAGCCGGTGCAGCCATGAAGGTCGGCCTGTTGGCGGCTGCGTCCATCTTCGCGGGGGTCGCGTTCGCTCAGGAGCGCGACACGACCTTCGTCATCACCGATACGTCCGTGGTGCAGGGGAAGTTCAGCGCCGTGGCGGTCACCCGCGATCGCATCGAGACGAACTACCCGCGCGCACCGCGCGAAGTGATGTTCAAGTTCAGCATCAACGGGCAGGACAACGAATTTCCGCCCGGTACGGATCACATGATCTACGTCCGGCCGCGAGCGGGAAAGATCACCACGCCCGTCTATCAGTTCGGTCGCGTCGACGCACCCCGCTCCCCGAAGCCGGAGGACGCGCCTCCGAGCGACGAGGGCACCGCACAGGTGACCTTTCGGCTCGACATGCGCCCCGTGCTCGCGAGCTTCCGGGGGCGCGGCTCCTACGATCCACCCAACGGACCGCCGATTCGTGCGCGCGAGTTCAAAGGCATCTACATCGTCGGCAACGCCGAGCCGCTGACGTGGGATTTTTCCGTTCTCGAGCCCGGATCCAAGTTCGAGCTCACCGATCCGAATCGCGACGGCATTTATACCGTGACGCTGCCGTTCGAGACGATCTACACGCGAGCGGCAGACGACAGCGGCCGCGCCGTATGGGTCCGCAAGCGCGATATCGCCCGCTTCCCCGAGCTGGTGTCATCGCAGCGCCTGGTCGATGCGCTCTATCGGCTGTCGCTGGAGGAGCTCGTCGAGCTACGCCGCGACGACGGCGCGCTCATGGGGGGTGCCAAGTGGGAAGGTATCTGGACGCGCGATGTCTCGTGGGGTGCCCTCCTTGGCATGGCGCCCATCGCGCCGGAGGAGGTTCGACGGAGCCTTCTGGTGAAGGTCGATTCGAGCGGTCGCATCATCCAGGACACGGGTACCGGCGGTGCGTGGCCGGTGTCGACGGACCGGATGGCGTGGGCGCTCGCGGCATGGGAGCTCTACGCTGTTACCGGCGACCGTAACTGGCTCGTGCAGTGCTACGACATCATTCGTCGTTCGGCCGAGGCCGATCTCGCGGTGGCGTTCGACAGCGCGACAGGTCTGTTCCGGGGCGAATCCTCGTTTCTCGACTGGCGCGAGCAAAGCTACCCCGCGTGGATGGATCCCAAGGACATCTCTCAGTCGCAAAGCCTCGGCACCAACGCCCTGCACTATGCGACCTATCGCGTGCTCAGCCGCATGGCGAGCGCGTTAGGCGAGTCGCCCCTGCGATGGGACTCGGTGGCGACGCGGGTCCGGCAGGGGATGAACACGCACCTCTGGCTGTCCGAGAACGGGTACTACGGGCAATTCCGCTACGGACGCGTGCATCACGCACTCTCCCCGCGCGCGGAGGGGCTCGGCGAGGCGCTCGCGATCATCTACGGCGTAGCCGGCGAGGAGCAGCGCGATCTGCTCGCGCAGCGTGCGCCGGTGGTCCCGTTCGGGGTACCGAGCTTCTGGCCGTACATCGGTGATCAGCCGCCGTATCACAATGCGGGAATCTGGCCACAGGTCGTCGGCTTCTGGACGTGGGCGGCAGCCGAGGCGGGAAACGAGGCGGCGGTGGAGCACGGGCTGGGCTCGATTTATCGGGCGGCTGCGCTCTTTCTCACCAATAAGGAGAACATGGTGGCGGCGACGGGCCACTTCGAGGGGACCGAGCTCAACTCGGACCGCCTGATCGGGAGTGTCGGCGCGAACCTCGCGACGGTCATCCGCGTGCTGTTCGGGCTCCGGTTCGAGTACGATCGACTGGTCTTCCGCCCGTTCGTGCCTCGGACATACGACGGCGAGCGAACGCTGCGGAACTTCCGGTATCGGGGTGCGACGCTGACGATCACCGTACGCGGGCACGGCAATGCGGTGGCGTCGGCGATGCTCGACGGACGCCCACTGCCGAATCCGGAGATCCCGGCGGGCCTAACGGGCACGCACACGATCGAGCTGACGATGAACGGCGACGTGCGACCGTCGCGGATCAACATCGTGGCGAATCAGGCGGCGCCGGCCACGCCTCTCGTCGCACTCCGGGCAGGACGGCTGGTGTGGCGCGCCGTCCCGCGCGCGGTGAGCTACATCGTTCACCGGAATGGGCGTCGCACCTCGGTGACGACGTCGATGCAGGCACGTGTCGAGCAAGGGAGCGGGCTCGACGAGTATCAAGTCATGGCGGTCGATGCCAGTGGGATCAGCTCGTTTCTGAGCGAGCCGATCCGGGTTGTGCCATCCGACGCGGTGATCCTGGCCGAGCCGTCCGCGGTGAACGACACGACTGGTGCGGAGGCGGATGGCGATAGCTCGGTCGAGCTCACAACGAGCGCGAATACCGACGTGCAGTTTACGGTAGACATCCCGGTCGCCGGGCGCTACGCGATCGATGCGCGGTACGCGAACGGAAGCGGACCGGTCAACAGCGGCGACAAGGCGGCGATCCGGTCGCTGCTCGTGGACGGGACGCGCGTCGGCTCCCTGGTCATGCCGCATCGCGGCGTCGACTTGTGGACCGATTGGGGGTACAGCAGTGTCCTCACGACATGGCTCAGCGCTGGGACACACGCGATCACGCTCTCGTACACTTCCGTCGACCGGAACATGAATGGTGCAGTCAATACCGCTCTCGTCGACCACCTGCGCCTGACGAGACTACACGAACCCTAGCCACCCGCGGCTAGGGGCGCCGCATCGGCTCCGCGGGCACAGCCGCTGCGACGGGATGGCCGCCTCGCAGCGCGGCGACGATTCCCATCGAAAAGAGCCCGATCTCCACGTAGCCGCGGGGCTCGCTCCAGTCGTTCAGCAACTCGTAGATGACAGCAATCACGAGTCCCGCTGCGTTCGCGGCCGCGGCCATCCAGCGCTCCATCGATCCCGCGGGGGCGTTGCGCGCGAGCAGGGTGACGACGCCGATCAGCATGATCGCGACGCCGGTGCCGGCGAACCAGAGCGCGGTGAGCTTCAGGACCGGCCGGTACGCGAAGACGGTGAGACCGAGGTGCGCGGCGCCGACCGCGATGGTGAGAAAGCCGGCGATGGTGAGCGCGCGGTGGCCGGTGTACAACGGTGTGGTTCGAAACACGACCTGTCTCCTCTCGATTGTCGCGGGGGAACCTACTCCATTCGGGCTTGGCTCGCAGCACCACCCGGCACTGGAATGAGCCGCATCAGACGGTCAGATTTCCAGGCTCGCTTCCTCGTTCCTCTTTCGCTCACGACACGTGGCTCCCCAGTTCATCTACGTCATGAAGGCCCTGCGCAAGGTGGTCCCACCTTCGCGCGTGATTCTCGACGACATCTGGCTCTCCTTCTACCCTGGCGCCAAGATCGGCGTCCTTGGCCCTAACGGTGCCGGGAAATCGTCGTTGCTCCGCATCATGGCGGGGATCGATCAGGACATTCAGGGCGAAGCGTGGGCCGCGAAGGGCACAAAGGTCGGCTATCTGTCGCAGGAGCCCGAGCTCGACACGTCGAAGGACGTGCGCGGCAACGTCGAGGAGGCCCTCAAGGAGCAGCGGAAAGCGCTCGAGCGCTTCAACGAGATCGCCATGAAGTTCGCGGAGCCGATGGATGATGACGCGATGAACAAGCTGCTGGAGGAGCAGGGGCGACTCCAGGAGTACATCGACGCGCACGATCTCTGGAACCTCGACAACAAGATCGAGGTCGCGATGGATGCGCTGCGTCTGCCTCCCGCGGATGCGGACGTCAAAAAGCTGAGTGGCGGCGAAAAGCGTCGCGTCGCCCTGTGTCGGGTGCTGCTCGAAGAGCCGGATCTCCTCCTGCTCGACGAGCCGACGAACCACCTCGACGCCGAGAGCGTGGCGTGGCTGGAGAAGCATCTCGAGCAGTTCCCGGGGACGGTGGTCGCGATCACGCACGACCGCTACTTCCTCGACAACGTGGCGAAATGGATCCTCGAGCTCGACCGCGGGCGGGGAATTCCCTACGAGGGGAATTACTCATCGTGGCTGGATCAAAAGCGCACGCGGCTCGCACAGGAGGAGAAGTCAGCCAGCGCGCGCCAGCGCACCCTCGAGCGTGAGCTGGAATGGGTCCGGCTGGCTCCGCGGGCTCGTCAGGCGAAATCGAAGGCGCGTATCCAGAAGTACGAGGAGCTGGCGAGCGAGAAGCAGCTGGAGCGGATCGCGCAGAACGAGATCGTGATCCCACCGGCGCCGCGGCTCGGGAACGACGTCGTGATCGCCAACGACCTGCGAAAGGCGTACGGAGACAATCTCCTCTTCGAGGGCTTGTCCTTCTCACTCCCGCGCGGCGGCATCGTCGGTGTCATCGGACCGAACGGCGCTGGCAAGACGACACTCTTCCGGATGATTACCGGAGCGGAGAGGCCAGACGCGGGATCGCTCAAGATCGGCGAGACGGTGCAGCTCGCATACGCGGATCAGACACGCACGCTCGATGGCAAGAAAACCGTCTGGGACGAGATCTCAGGCGGCCTGGAGCAGATCATGGTGGGGAAGAAGGAGATCAACTCGCGCGCGTACCTGGCGAGCTTCAACTTCCGCGGCTCGGACCAGCAGAAGCGAGTCGCCGACCTCGCGGGTGGCGAGCGCAACCGGCTGCATCTCGCGAAAACGCTCATGTCGGGCGGCAACCTGCTCCTGCTCGACGAGCCCACCAACGACCTCGACGTCGACACGCTGCGCGCGCTCGAGGATGCACTGGTTGATTTCGCGGGATGCGCGGTGGTCATCTCCCACGACCGCTGGTTCCTCGACCGCATCGCGACGCACATGCTCGCGTTCGAAGGAAACTCCGAGGTGGTGTGGTTCGAGGGGAATTACGAGGCATACAAGGAGGATCTCCGCAGACGAAAGGGGATCGACGCCGACCAGCCGCACCGCGTGGCGTATAGAAAGCTCGTTAGGGCATAGCTCCCGCTTGCGACAGGATCAGGCCATGCCCACCTGCCGCCTCCGAGCGAGCTTCGACCCGGACGGAATTCTGACGAAACGCCGTTAGTGCGCTGACGGGCCCACGGCTACACTTGCGACGGTCGCCACATACGCCGTCGAAACGCGTTACCGCCCTGGAGATTCACATGAAGCGTCTCGCCATGCTCGCCGCGCTGGCACCCGCCGCATCGTTCGCACAACAACCGCCAGCGCCTCAGCCATTCTCCGTCGGCAATTCGCTCGGCCTGCCGATCACGCCCGCGGCTGACCGGCCCTTCGAGCCTATTTCATCCAACGTGAAGGTCTACGGCGCCATCTACTCCGCCGAGTCGTGCTCATACGATGCGGAGCGTCGTGTCATCGTCGTACCGAATCGCGGCGTACCGCAGAGCGTGCAGGGCAACAACGGGTGGGTGTCCTTCATTAACCACGACGGATCGGTTCACACCGCGCGATGGATCGGCGTCCAGTCCCCCGCCGAGCGGGGGAACCTGACGCCACCACTGGTGCTGAACGATCCCTTCGGAAGCGACATCGCCAACGGCATGCTGTACGTCGCCGACCGCGACGGGGGCACGAGCGCGAATGAGCCCACCGTGGCGGTAATCCGTTGGTTCAACATGCGCACGGGAGCGCCCGCCGGTGCGGTCCGTGTCGAACGCTCCGCCTGGCTCAATGACATCGAAGTCGCCAACGACGGGACGATTTACGCCACGCAGACGGGTGATGGTGGCGACAATCCGAACCCCGCGACGTGGCAAGTATGGAAGGTCACGCCGGATGGCACGGCGTCGATCTTCGTGCAAGGCGCGCCGCTCAATCGGCCGAACGGCGTCGCGTTCGATCCGCAGGGGAACATCGTCGTCGTCAACATCGGCAATGCCGATGTGCTGACGTTCTCTCCCGCCGGTCAGCTGGTGAAAACCGAGCACGCGGCCCAGCCAGGCAGCGACGGTCTCGTCATCATGCCGGACGGCACGAAGTACGTGAGCAGCGTCATCAATGGCGGGATCTCTCGCATTCGTCCGGGCAGGCCCGCCGAGCTGATCGCCCGCAACATCCCCAACGCCGCGTCGATGTGCTACGACGCCGGCGCGAATCAGCTCGTCGTCCCCATGAATCCAAACAACGGACTCGCATTCGTGCCGCTCGATTGACCTCCGCCGTCACCATCCGCCCGGGCGGACGCACGAAACGAACGTAGCCGGCCTCCGTATGGGATACCAATAGGGAACGCGACTCCCACGGAGAGCGGATATGACCGCAGGCCAACGCGCAGACAACATTCAGAGCTACGCCCGGCTCGCCGGAGTACTCGGCGTCCTCACCCTGGTGGCTGGCGGATTCGGCGAGGCGTACGTCCCATCGGCGATCATGGTAGCCGGCGATCCGGAGGCGACGGCTCGAAACATCGTGGCGTCGGAATCGCTCTTCCGGTGGGGATTCGCGGGCTATCTCGTCGAAGCGCTCTGCGATGCCGGACTCACGATGGCTTTCTGGGTTCTCGTTCGACCGGTGCACCAGAATCTCGCGATGGGGATGGTCGTCTTCCGGATCATCTCGACGTGTGGCTTCGCGGCGGCGATGATGCTCTGGTTCGGTGCGCTGCCGACGTTGAAGACCGTCACCCACTTGGCGGCGGCGCCAGCGGATCAACTCACCGTGCTGGCGTACACACTGCTCCGCGTGAGCGGCTTCGGTCAGGCGCTGTTCAGCATGTTCTATGGCGTCGCCAACATCATCTTCGGCACGCTGATCTACCGGTCGGGCTACCTGCCGCGCGTGTTCGGTGTGGGATTCGCCATCATGGGAATCGCGTTCACCACGCGGACGTTTCTGCTGGTTCTCGCGCCGGCATACGCGTCTCCACTTCTGCTGGTGACCGCCGGGATCGTCTTTCCACCCTTCATCGTGTGGCTGCTCGTGAAAGGTGTGAACGTGGACCGGTTCTACGGGCGAGCGACCTGAGGGAGAAACCGACTACCCGTCGGTGAGCATTCGTGCCAAGTTCACGGCGTGCGCGTGTAACGCAGACCTGCGCAGTCGGGAGCCGACGACCATGGTCATGTTCACCCGAACGCTCCGCTATCTCGTTCTCTCCATGCCTCTGCTCTTGGTTGCCGGCCTCGCGGCCGCGCAACAGCAGGAGCCCCGCGTCCTGGTTTTCTCGCGAACCACTGGATTCCGGCATAGCTCCATCGAGACGGGGATTGCGGCCGTCCAGAAGCTGGGGCGTGAGAACGGCTTCGCGGTCGAGACGACGGAGGATGCTGGCGCCTTCAGCGAGCGGAACCTGAGGCGGTTCCGCGCTGTCGTCTTTCTCAATACCACCGGGGACGTTCTCGACGCGGGACAGCAGGATGCCTTCGAGCGCTACATCCAGGCGGGCGGTGGATGGGTGGGCATCCATTCCGCCACCGACACGGAGTACGAGTGGCCGTGGTACGGGCGCCTCGCGGGCGCCTACTTCGAGAGCCATCCGAATAATCCAAACGTCCGCACAGGTACCTTCCGCGTGCTGGACAAGAGTCACCCGTCCACGGAAGGGCTGCCCGACCGATGGGAGCGGGAGGACGAGTTCTACAACTTCAAGGCGATCGACCGGGACATTCGCGTGCTCGTCGACATCGATGAGACCAGCTATGAGGGCGGCACCAACGGGGCGCGGCACCCGATGAGCTGGTATCACCCATACGACGGCGGACGCGCGTTCTACACGAACATGGGACATACGGAGGCGACCTTCTCCGAGCCCCTGTTCCTCCGTCACCTTCTCGGCGGATTGCGATACGCGATGGGGACGGGGGCGTTGGACTACGGACGCGTTCGTCCGGAGGAGAACCGCTTCACCAAGGTCGTGCTCACCGAGAAGCTGAACGAGCCGGTGGAGCTGGCGGTGCTGCCTGACGAGCGAGTGCTCTTCATCGAGCGGCGAGGACCCGTCAATCTCTACAACCCCGCAACGGGACGGGCCACGAGGATCGCGACGATTCCCGTCAGCAACAAATACACGAAGGGCCAGGACGGCGAGGACGGGCTCCTCGGACTCGCCGCCGACCCGAACTTCGCGAGCAACGGGTGGATCTATCTTTACTACTCCCCCGCGGGGCCCGAGCCGAAAAACGTTCTCGCCCGGTACACGATGAAGGGAGATTCGCTCGATCTGGCGTCGGGCGTGGTTCTGCTGGAGGTCGCCGTGCAACGCGACGAATGCTGCCACACCGGCGGATCGATTGCATTCGACCGACAGGGGAACCTCTACCTTTCCACGGGCGACAACACCAACCCGTTCGCCACCGGGTACGCTCCGATCGACGAGCGGCCGGGCCGCTCCCCGTGGGACGCGCAGAAATCATCGGCCAACACGAACGACCTTCGCGGCAAGATCCTCCGCATCCGTCCCGAGCCTAACGGCTCCTACACGATTCCGGATGGAAACCTCTTCCCGAGAGGGACACCGCAGACCCGTCCGGAGATCTACACGATGGGTCACCGAAACCCGTACCGCATCGCGATCGACCGGCGGACCGGATTCGTCTACTGGGGCGAGGTCGGGCCCGATGCGCCCGTGGATTCGGCCGACCGCGGGCCGGCAGGCCATGACGAGATCGGGCAGGCGCGCCGCGCCGGGAATTTCGGGTGGCCGCATTTCGTGGCCGACAACAAGGCGTATTTCGATGTGGACTTCTCTACCATGCGCGCCGGGGCGCGGTTCGATGCCGCGCGTCCCCTGAATACGTCGCCTAACAACACGGGACGGACGGAGCTGCCACCGGCGGAGAAGGCATTCATCTGGTATCCGTATGGTCCGTCGGGTGAGTTTCCGCTCGTCGGTACTGGGGGCCGCACCGCCATGGCGGGACCGGTCTACCATCGCAGCGACTTCCCCAACGCGGCCCGACCTTTCCCGGCCTATTACGACGGCAAGCTCTTCATCTACGAGTGGATGCGTGGGTGGGTCATCGCCGTCACCATGGACGCGCAAGGGAATTTCGTGTCCATGGAGCGCTTCATGGCAAGCCACAAGTTCAGCAACCCGATGGACATGGAGTTCGGTCCCAACGGCGACCTGTACATGCTCGAATACGGCACCGCGTGGTTTCAGGGGAACGATGACGCGCGGCTCGTGCGCATCGAGTACACGGCGGGCAATCGGAAGCCGATCGTCGCGGCCGGCGTCGACCAACCAGCCGGAGCGACACCCTTGACGGTCGCGCTCTCATCTGCGGGTACGACCGATCTCGATGACGACGAGCTGCGGTACGAATGGAGCATCTCGCGGGCGAAGGGAACTACTGTTCGGGCACTCACAGGTCCCAATCCGACCTTCACCTTCGCGACGCCCGGCGTGTACACCGCCTTGCTGCGCGTCACGGACGCGCAGGGAGCGCGCGATTCGGCAACGGTGGAAATCGCGGCGGGTAATGAGCCGCCACGCGTAGACATCGAGCTGCTCGGAAGCAACCGGACGTTCTTCTTTCCCCGTGTCCCCATCGCCTACGCCGTGCGCGTGAGCGATCGCGAGGACGGTTCGCTTCGGAATGGGCGAATTCCAGCCAGTCGCGTCGTCGTGAAGGCGGCGTACCACAAGGAGGGCGTCATCCCCGAGCAAACCGGACAGCGGTCGGTGGCCGTCCCGGTATCGTACGACGCGGGCAGGCGACTGATCGAGGGCGGCACATGTCTGTCGTGCCATCAGGTCAGCAAAGCGTCTGTCGGTCCTTCGTATACCGCAGTGGCACGTCGATACCGTGCCGACACGACCGCACCGGCGCGCCTCGTCAGGAAGATCCGGGCTGGCGGATCGGGCGTGTGGGGCAGGGCGATGATGCCGGCGCACCCACAGCTCACCGAGGCGCAAGCGTCAGCGATGGTCGCATACATCCTGAGCCTGGCGCAGCCCAGCTCGCCATCGCTCCCCGTGCGCGGCTCGTATGTGCCCGCGGCGAGGACGGACAGCTCTCCGCAGGGCGTCATCGTATTGCGAGCTTCGTACAGCGACCGGGGAGCGAACGGCATTCGCAGCGCATCAGCGGAGAAGACGGTCGTGTTGCGCGCACCTGTGGTCGTCGTTGCCCGCGGCGAGGTGTCGGACGGCGTTCAGCGGTACGCGGGTCCCGAGGTGCCGGTCGAGGTGACGATCGGCGCCCGATCGGGCGCGTTCGTCGGGTTCAAGCAGCTCGACCTGACCGGGGTTTCGGCGATCATCTTCTCGGCGCTGGCACCGGTGCCTAACGTCAACGCCGCCGGCGGCAAGGTCGAGGTTCGCCTCGACTCGGCGACGGGGGTCCTGGTGGGAGAGACCGCGATTATTGAGCCGCAGGCCGCGATGGGTGCGCCGTCTCGCCTCCGTGCGGCGCTCAGCCCCACGTCGGGCCAGCGCGACGTGTATTTCGTCTTCCGAAACGAGCAGGCCAAGGAAGGACAAAACCTCTTCGTGCTGTTCACGGCGGCCTTCGAGCGACGCACCCGCGCGCGCTAGTCCGGACCGGCTTGTGCGCGGCGTCACACGTAGCGTGTGCGCCGCGTCGCACGGCGCCGGCCAGGCGGCTCGCACCCTCGACCGTTGCACCAAACCCGGCTTCGGCGGCGTAGCACTTGCGGCCGCCGCTTTCCTCACCTCCGCCGGTCGGCGAGACATGGGTGCTCGGCACCGGAGACCCGGCGCCTAACGATGAGCGCCCGCGCGGTGACGCAGACGAACGATGTCCCCGCGCGCCGGCCCGACGGACTCGTCACGCGCGGGAGGCGTCGACCAATGGCCAAGCCGTTGAAAGAGTGGGTCGAGACGGATGTCGAGTATCAGCGGTCTCAGCCGCTCAAGTGGATCTCGGAAGAACACTTCTTTCGCGATCCGAGCCGGCCGATGTTCTCGGATCCCGCGTATTTCTTCGCGCCCGCGGATGGGGTCATTCTCTACCAGCTCTGGGCAGAGCCTAACGACTGCATCGTCGAGATCAAGGGAAAGCCCTACTCCCTGCGGAGGGCGATGCAGGATGACGCCTTCGATGCACGATGCCTAGTCATCGGGATCTTCATGACGATGTACGACGTGCATATCAACCGACTTCCCTACAAGGGCTTTCTCTCCTACAAGCCGCTCGAGCCGATCAGCACGCTCAACCGCCCAATGCTCGAAGTCGAGCACGGCCTCGTCCACGATCTCGTCATCGACCATAGCCAGGCCGAGTACCTCCACACCAATCAGCGGGTTCTCAACCGCGTCTATGCTCCCGACCTCCAGCAAAGCTACTACATCCTCCAGATCGCCGATTACGACGTCGACTGCATCACCCCTTTCAACCTGGGACAGAACGTCGCTGTCGCTCAGAACGAGCGGTTCTCGCAGATCCGCTTTGGATCGCAGGTCGACCTCATCGTCCCAGCCTCCAAGCGCTTTCACTTCGAATTGATTCACACCATCGGCATGCACGTCGAAGCCGGCATCGATCCGCTCATCAAGGTCGTTCGGAAGGTCTGAACCATCGCGCCCGTCGAGCCACCAGTTCAGTTACAGCAGGAGATGTCATATGGCCGCTACCGTGAATCAGACGCTCGCTCCCCCCGCCCCATCGCCGCAGGCGCTCGTCGAGGACTTTGCGGAGACACTCTCGGGAGGCAAGGAAGCCGTCGAGACGGCTCAGCTCGAGAACACGACGCCCAGCACGCTGGAGAGGCCGGCGTACCTGATGAACTGCCCGTTCTCCTATAGCGCGGAAGAGCCGAACAACGTGTGGATGTGCGAGCTCGACGAAACAGACCGCAGGGTGGACAGAAGCACAGCTATGCGTCAATTCGCTCAGCTCTATGACTACATGGCCTCGGACGCGTTCGTGTTTTTACTGCCCACGCCCGCGAATTGCCAGCTGCAGGACCTGGTCTTCACCGCCAATCTCGGGATCGTCCTGGAACATGTTCCGGAGCGGAACGTCGTCGTCTTGTCGAATTTCACGTCGGCGCCGCGCGTGGGGGAGACCGAAGTCGGCCACGAGTTCTTCCGCGCCATGGGCTATACGACTGTCGTGGCGCCCCACAAGTTCGAAGGGGAGGCGGAGCTCAAACATCTGCACGACAACGTCTACATCGGCGGGTACGGCATTCGGTCCGATCGCGAGGCCTATGAGTGGATGGAAGCCGAGTTCGGGATGGAGGTCATCGCGGTGCGCGAGACCGACGAGTACTGCTACCACCTGGACTGTTCGATTTTCCCGATCACTGCCGATGACACGCTGGTCTGCACCAAGCTATTCGACCCGCAGGAAGTGGCGAGCATCGAGAAGGCAACCAACATCATTGATGTGTCGGAAGCCGCGTGTTACGCCGGCATCTGCAACTCGGTGAGGCATCACCAGACCCTTCTCAACTCCTCGCACATTCATAGCCTCCGAGCGGGGACCGACGAATACTTCGAGGAGCTGAAGAAGAACAGAGAGCTCGAGGACATCGCGGTGAGGTTGGGTCTCGAGGTCAATTACTTCAACCTCAGCGAGTACCACAAGGGCGGGGCGCTGCTTTCGTGCATGGTGATGCACCTGAACCGACGGTCGTACTCCTTCAGCCTCCTCTGAATCGCATGACCTGGGCTGCGTTCGTCTGGCGCTACATCGCCTACCGCAAGGATCTGCTGGCGGCGCTGCTCGCCTGCGCGGTCATCATGGCCGGCGCCGAGCTGAGCATCCCGTGGCTGATCATGGAGGCCATTGACGCCGTCGTCGATAAAACGCGCGACATCGACCTGAACGCGTGGGTCGTGGTCGCGCTCGGCGTACTCGCCGCGCTCTATCTCGCCCACGTCGTCCTGCTGCGGACGGCGGCTCACATGATCATGCATTGCTCGTATCATTTTCGGAGCCGACTCTTCGCGCACATCCACGCGCAGGCGCTTCCGTTTTTTCAGAGACATCGCAGCGGGGAGCTCCTGCACCGAGTCACGAGCGACGCGAAGATCTTCGAAACGGAAACCGCCAGCTTGCTGCGCGAGGTTCCGGGCGAGATCGTCGTGGTCGTTGGCGTCACCATCATGATGGTCATGCTCCACGCGGGGCTCGCGCTGCTCGTCATCGTCTTCATGGTCGTCGCCGCGGCCGTGACGAGCTATCTGGGCCGGCCGCTGCCGAGCCTTCGCAAATCGGCGCAGCGCGTCGGCGCGCACCTGGCCGCCCGCTTTCAGGAGACGATTGCCGGAGTACGCACCGTCCAGGGCTTCACGAACGAGTCGTATGAGCTGTCTCGGCTGGACGCCGAAAACCAAAAGATTCTCCGACTCGAGCTGAAAGAGGGGAAGGTTCATGCGTTCATGGAACCCTTGAGCGATATGGTCGAGCTGCTCGGGCTGGTGCTCCTCGTGTGGTATGGCGGATATCTCATCATCGGCGACAAGATCACTGCCGGAGCCCTGGTGGCGTTCATCGCCTACATGGAGATTCTCGCGCGTCCGCTTGGACATGCGGAGGCATACTACCGAAGCGTTCAAGCCAGCCGGGCGGTGGCCGATCGGCTGCGCGAGCTGCTCGAGGATCGTGAGGTGCTGCCCGTACACGGCGAGCGGGTGGTATCGGGCGGGCAGCCGTCCATTGAGGCTGAGCACGTCTCCTTTCAGCATGCCGGCACCGACCGCGAGCTCCTTCACGACATCTCGTTCGTGGTGAGTCCCGGCGAGGCGATCGCGATTGCCGGGCGAAATGGAGCGGGAAAAAGTACGCTGATGGATTTGCTGCTCCGCTTCTATGATCCCTCATCCGGTCGCATTCTCGCCGCCGGAATCGATCTGCGAACCTTGCACCTCGAGTCGTGGCGCCGGGCGGTCGGCGTTACTACCCAGGATGTCTTCCTGTTCCACGGCACGATCAGAGAGAACATCGCGTATGGCCGGCCGGGCGCGAGCAGCGACGAGCTTGAGCAGGCCGTGCGTGAATCTGGACTCGATCGGATCACGCGGCGATTTCCGAAAGGCCTGGAGACGATGGTCGGCGAGCGGGGCGCCCAGCTCTCCGGTGGCGAGCGTCAGGCCATCGGGTTGGCGCGGCTCTTTCTGCGCAAGCCGAGCGTGCTGCTTCTGGACGAACCGACCGCGCATCTCGACGGTGAGGCGCTGCAACTCGTTCGCGCGGCGCTCAAACCCCTCATGGAGGGGAGCACATCCTTCCTCGTAACGCACAGCGCGGACACGATCCAACTCGCAAGCCGGGTTCTGTTTCTCGAAAACGGTGAGCTCGTTGGAGACAGCACCCACGATGCCCTCTACAGGTCGAACGCTCGCTACCGCGCCTTGTGGGAAGACGAAGGCCGGCCACGTCGTGAGGCGGGACGGGGTAGCCCGCACGCCCGAGTGGTGGTCTAGCGTCGGCTGAGCAGCCGCGGCGGAGTACGCCGCCGCGGCCGTCTTCACCGTACGTCAGATGATCTGATTGATGGCGTTCACGAGCCCCTGCACGCCTCGCGTCACTCCGCCGACGACGCCACTGAGGGCCTGACCCAGGTTGCAGAGCAGGCTCCCGACCGCGCCAGAGCCTCGGCCGGTCACCTCCGCCGGGTCGACATCCGCAGTGACGAGGTTGAGCGCGTTGATGTTGAGCGGCCCGAGGTCGATCGTTACGAGCTCGCACTGTCCTGGCCCGGAGCTCGTTATGCCGAGTGAGCTCGTGAACCGCTCGTCGACGACCGGAACGCCGAGTGCGCCTACAGTTCCATTCACCGTGCCCGTGACTTCGAGCCCAATGATCGCGCCCGTAATGTCCTCGACCAACATCAAGTCGTTGATGACGACCTGATCGATGACGAGCCGGTCCAGGCTGCCAACGATAGGCAGTGACACATCGGTAAGGCTCTCCAGTACAAGCCCCGTCCCGTTGACGCGCTGCGGAGCCAACCTAACGTCGGGCACATCGGGGGCGGCTGGGGGATCGGTACAGGCACTCACACCGAGCGCCAAAGACACCGCCAGCATGGCTACTCCTCGCTTCATGCGTTCCTCCTGCAATGGATAGAGGGGCGGCCGGCGCTGCAATTCGTGATCCGCATCACATTTTCTGGGGCGGATGCCTTGCGCAGTCGTTTTTGAAGGGAGCGTCGTCGCCAGCGACGGAAGCGTCGCGAATGCCTAACATCGGGACACCCGTGGACTTGCGCGTGCCGCGGCGCTGATTCGGGCGCGCGCTTCGCGCGCGATCAGGCGCGGGCGGCGTTGAGAATCCCCGTCCTCAGCCGCTGGAAAGAGTACCGCACCAGCTCCTCGACGCTCACGGGATCAGGGAGTTGGCCATCGATGGCAAGCATGGCGATGCCGTGTACCAGCGCCCATGTGTACGTCGCCAGCAACAGGGGGTCATCCCCGATGAACACGCCATCGTGCTGCAGGCTGGCGACGGCGTCCACAAGCGCCTGAAAGGCGCCCCGCGCTTCGGCTTCCAGCTCGGGCTCTTTCCCCCCGGGCTCGACGACGCCCCCAAAGATCACGCGATAATGCGCGGGATTGTCGACGGCGAACCGAACGTACGCGACGCCCATCGCGTGAAATGCGGGGTCCCCCCGCCCCTCAGTCTCCCATGCGGCAACCAGCTGCTGGCGCAGCATGCGAAACCCCTCCGTCGCGACCGCCGCGAGCAGGGCGCGCTTGTCCGCAAAGTGCCGATAGAGCGCCGTCCGCGAGACGCCGAGGCGAGCTCCAATGTCGCGGAGGGTTACGCCTTCAACTCCTTCGACGCGGATGATGGTGAGCGCCTCGTCGAGGAGTGCGCGACGCAGGTTTCCGTGATGGTAGGAGCGCGGCGATTTGCGCGCCGCTCGAGTTGTCCGGGGCATGTGACCCTGATCTTACCGTCGGGGTGTTGACATTGTCAACATGGCGTGGTAATCTATGTTGACACTGGCAACATTGAAGGAGTGATCATGCATTGGACAGAACGCGCGGGTACCGATCCACGTCGCAGCCGATTCGCCGCCTTGCTCGCGGGTTTGTGGCGCGGCAGCGCACCACTCACGGCCGTTGGACTGCTGATGTTGGTGGTCGCCGTCGCTTCGCTCGCGGGCATCTTCGTCGACCCGCGCATCATCACCGGCGCGCCCGCCTGGCTCAAGCCATTCAAGTTCGCGATCTCCACGGCGGTCTATAGCCTGACGCTCGCGTGGATCTTTCAGTGGCTCACGAGCTGGCCGCGCGTCCGCCGCATTGTCGGCTGGACGACCGCGATCGTCTTCGTGCTCGAGGTCGCCATCATCGACCTGCAGGCCTGGCGTGGCACGACCAGCCACTTCAACGCGTCGACACCGCTCGACAGAACGCTCTTCTTCGTGATGGGGAGCGCCATCTTCCTGCAAACGCTCGTCAGCGTGACGGTCGCGGTCGCACTGTGGCGGCAGGAGTTCGCCGACAAGGCACTCGGTTGGGCGCTGCGTCTCGGAATGACTCTCACGATCGTGGGGGCGTTCACCGGCGGACTCATGACGCGACCCACTGAGGCGCAACTTGCCGACGCCCGCGCCGGCAAAGGCATTCCGATCGTTGGCGCGCATTCGGTCGGGGGGGTCGACGGCGGCCCCGGGGTGCCGGTGACTGGATGGAGTCGCGAGCACGGCGATGTGCGCGTTCCTCACTTCATCGGCCTTCATGCGATTCAGGTCCTGGCGCTGATCGCGGTCGCGCTGCGGCGGTGGCGCCGTCCTGAGGCCGTGCGCGTCAGGGTGGTGTTTGCCGCCGCGGTAAGCTATGCGTCGCTGTTCCTATTGCTGCTGTGGGAAGCTCTCCGCGGGAAGAGCGTCGTAGCGCCGGATGCACTGGCGCTCGCATCGATCGGAATCTGGGCGGCCTCGAGCGTGCTCGTCATCGGCTGGATCGGTATCCGATCCCGCGATGCCTCGCGTCACGGGATGGATCGGATGGCGATATGACAGCCGAGCAACTCTTTTCGATTCTGAACCTGATCGCCATCGCGGCATGGCTCCCGCTTGTATTCGTGCCGCGAAAGCGCTGGGCGTCAACGCTGGTGCCAGTAGTGATGCCCGCCGTGCTCGCGACGATCTACGTCGTGCTGGTAGCGGTGACATTGGCGAAAGGCGAGGGCGGGTTCTCATCCCTGGCAGCGGTGCGAACGTTGTTCGACAACGATTGGGGGCTCCTGGCCGGGTGGACGCACTACCTTGCATTCGACCTGTTCGTCGGCGGTTGGGAAGTGCGCGACGCACAGCGGCGCGGCATTCCACATCTGCTCGTCGTCCCCGCGCTCGTTCTGACATTCCTTTTTGGGCCCGGCGGCTTGTTACTCTATCTGGCGCTCAGACAGCTCGTGCCTGGCAACGCCGCCTCGTCGGCCACGGAATAAGAGCTCGAGGATGTAAGGCGTGAGTGCTACAGGGTTTACGTCGATGTCGATTTTGCCCGGTCTCGTTCGACGTCTAGGCAAAGGGCAAAGGCATCAAGCAGTGTCACCACGGCATACCCATCAGGAGAATCGTTCATGAGCACGACAGAAACCGCTCCCACGATCAGGAACGCCGGCACGAAGCCGACGACGCCTCGCAAGCTTTTCGTCAACATCCCCGTCCGCGACCTCCAGCGGTCGATCGATTTCTTCGAGACGCTCGGCTTCACGTTCAACACCCAGTTCACCGATGCGACGGGGACCTGCATGCTGGTCGGCGAGGATGCGTACTTCATGCTGATGACCGTCGAGAAATTCAGGGGATTCAGC
This sequence comes from Gemmatimonadaceae bacterium, assembly GCA_035253695.1. GTDB lineage: Bacteria > Gemmatimonadota > Gemmatimonadetes > Gemmatimonadales > Gemmatimonadaceae > JAICNG01. Next base: position 38,535 of record DATFBS010000074.1, on the reverse strand, counting down.
AAACGGCCCGTCGGAGATGCCGAAAAGGAGACCAGCGCGCTCTTCGCCATCACCGTCGAAAGCCGCACAGAGGTCGACACACTGGTCGAGAAGGCGCTGGCGGCCGGGGCCTCACTCGCCACCGATGCGGTGGACCATGGATTCATGTACGTCCGAAGCTTCTACGATCTCGATGGACATCACTGGGAAGTGTTCTGGATGGATCCCAGCGCGGTCCAGGGCTGAGCATACGGAGACACGAATGTCACACACTCGAGCTCGGGCGCTCGCCGTCATCGTTGCGAGTGCGGCCATGCTGGCGACACCGTCGACCGGCCGTGCGCAGGGCGCGAAGGCGGACGCGCGCAACGCACCGACAGCGAAGTCCACACCTTCGAAGAAGGGCTACGTACTCGCCAACGGCGTGAACTACTACTACGAGATCCACGGCCGCGGTGAGCCGCTTCTTCTCCTGCACGGAGGTCTCGGCTCGATCGACATGTTCGGGCCGCTCCTTCCGACATTCGCGAAAGAGAGGCAGGTGATCGCGGTCGACTTGCATGGACATGGTCGCACGGCGCTTGGAGATCGTCCGATCGATCTCGTCGACATCGGCAACGACCTCGCCGTCGTCATCAAGCAGCTCGGATACGAGAAGGTCGACGTGCTTGGCTACTCGTTTGGCGGCGGTGCGGCGTTCCGGCTCGCGGTCCAGCATCCCTCGCTCGTGCGCCGGCTCGCGGTCGCGTCCGCCCCGTATGCGCAGGCTGGCTTCCATCCCGAGATGCTTCCGCAGCAAGCGGCGGTGGGGGCGGCGATGGCGGACCAGATGAAGCAGACGCCGATGTACATCTCGTACGCGGCAGTCGCGCCGAGGCCGGAGGATTTTCCCAGGCTGCTCGACCGCATGGGGGAGTTGATGCGCAAGCCATACGACTGGGCGGAAGATGTGAAGAAGCTGCAGATGCCGGTGATGCTGATCTACGGCGATGCCGACATGATCCGTCCGGATCACATCGTCCGCTTCTATCAGCTTCTGGGCGGTGGGCTGCGCGACGCGGGATGGATGCGCGAGCACATGTCGAAGAATCGACTGGCGATCCTCCCAAATCTGACGCACTACGAGGTGTTCATGTCGCCGCTGCTGGTGGCGACTGCCCTGCCGTTTCTCAACGGGGAGAGCAATGCGCCGTCGTGGGCGGGGCAGGTAAGACCATAGGTGGAGAGGGTGTCCAGGGTGTCCAGGTGTCCAGGGTATCGAGGTCGACTTCACCCTCGACCACCTGGGCGACCTGGACACCCTGGATCACCTCTGGAGTTGACGTTCTCCCGAAGATCTCCTAGGTTGCGCTCCATGAGCACGACCATTCGCCATCATCGCGCGCACCACCTCCACGGCCCGACGGGTCGGGGCGACGCGCGCATGCGGATGACCTAACGGCACCTGAGCGCACGTACGCTGCGGCCCGTCCCCTTCCGGACGGGCCTTTTCTTTTTTCGGTCACTCCCATGCTCGAACGCCGAACGACCTCACGACTGCGGATTGCGCTCCCGAACAAGGGACGCCTCACCGACGATGTCCGTACGCTGTTTTCGGATGCGGGGCTCGAGCTCCGCGCTGCCGGTGAGCGCGCACTCGTCGCCTCTCTTGGCGGGGACTTCGAGGCGATCTTCGTTCGCGCGCAGGACATCCCCGAGTTCGTCGCCGACGGGGCGGCAGATGTTGGGGTGACCGGGTGGGATCTCGTGCGGGAATCGGAGCGTCCGCTCGAGTCCGTGCTCGACCTCGAGTGCGGGAAGTGCCGGCTCGTCGTCGCGGCCCGGGAGGAGAGCGGGATCACCTCGCTCTCGGACATTGTCAGCGACGGCAACGGGGGACCACGCGTCGCCACCGCCTTCCCCCGCGTTACCGAGCGGTATTTCACCGAGGCGCGCCTCCCGGTGACGATCGTACCGGTGAGCGGTGCCGCCGAGATCGCGCCGCACCTGGGAATCGCCGACATCGTCACCGATCTCGTCTCCACCGGCTCGACGCTGCGCGTCAACCAGCTTCGCGAGATCGCGACGATCCTCGAGTCGACGGCCCGGCTCATCACCGCGCCTAACGGGCTCGAATCGCCACGCCGTCGGGCGATCGAAGAGCTCGTCACGGCGCTCGAATCGGTGCTGCGCGCGCGGGGCAAACGGTACGTCATGGCCAACATGCCGCGGGCGTCGCTCGACCAGGTCCGGCGCGTGCTTCCGGGCCTGAACGGCCCCACGGTGATCGACATCCTGAATGGCGGCGATCTCGTCGCGGTGCATGCCGTGGTCGCGCAGGACGCGATCTATCGTACCATCGCCGACCTCAAGGCACTCGGTGGCGAAGGCATTCTCGTGACGCGCATCGAGCGAGTGATGCCATGAGGACGATCACTCGCAAGCCCTTGTTCGCGCTGCGCGGGGCAATCGCCGATCTCGATGCGGACGACGCGCGAATTCTCTTCGACCGCGGGTTCACCGCCGATCCCCACTTGCGCGATCGTGTATCGAGGATCCTTGCGCGGGTGTGGGAGGACAGAGATGCGGCGCTGCGGGATCTGGCCCGCGAGCTCGACGGAGTGGAGCTCGATCGGCTCGAGGTGCCTCGGGAAATGTGCGCGCGAGCGCTCGCGGATCTCGATTCGCCGCTTCGGCGCGCTCTGGAACGCGCGGCGGGCAACATCGCGTGCGTGCATCGCGCGATCCCCCTCACGACGACGGAGATCGAATCGGAGCCAGGGATCCTCATCGGGCGCCGGCCCGATCCGCTGGAGCGTGTGGGCGTGTATGCGCCCGGCGGTCGCGCCACCTATCCCAGCTCGGTGCTCATGGGTGCGATTCCCGCCCGCGTTGCCGGCGTCGGCGAGATCATCCTGTGCTCTCCGCCGCAAAGAGAAACCGGCCTCCCGTCCGGGGTCGTGCTCGCCGCGGCGGCGCTCGCCGGCGTCGATCGCGTGTTCACGATCGGGGGGGCAGGAGCCATCGGCGCCATGGCCTTCGGTACCGAGAGCGTCCCTCGCGTCGATCGCATTGTCGGCCCAGGTAACGCATACGTCGCCGAAGCGAAGCTGCAGGTAAGAAATACCGTGGCGACTGATTCGCCAGCGGGTCCGAGTGAGCTGCTCATCATCGCCGACGCCACCGCGGACCCCGAGCTCATCGCGCGCGAGATGCTCGCGCAGGCGGAGCACGACACCGACGCGTGCGTCGTCTGCATCGCGGTGGGCGAAGCATCCATCGATGCGATCGAGACCCTCGTTCGCGCCAGGCTCGTCGATCAGCCGCGCGCGATGATGATTGCGACAGCCCTTGCGACGCGCGGCGCACTTCTCACGGCCGCCTCGTGCGACGAGGCGCTGCGCTTCGCGGAGCGCTACGCACCCGAGCACCTGTTGCTCGCCGTGAACGACCCCGACGCGTTGCTGCCCCGCGTGCGGAACGCCGGCACCGTATTTGTCGGGGCATCGTCGTCAGTGTCGTTTGGCGACTACATGAGCGGCGCGAACCACGTGCTTCCAACGAGCGGGCTCGCGCGCTGCTACTCGGGTCTGTCGACGCTCGACTTCGTTCGCTGGACGACGTACCAGCGCGTTTCGGCGGCAGCGGCGGCGCGACTGGCGGACGACGTGGCGAGGTTCGCGGAGTCGGAAGGTCTCACCGCGCACGCCGATGCCGCGCGGGCGTGGTCGGGACCAGCGAGTGTCGAGGCGGCGCGATGAGGACATCACTCGAGATCGCGCGCGCAGCCTATCGCAAGCTGTCACTGTACTCGGTGGAGTCGGCGCCTTGCGCGGTCGACTTGAGCGACAACACCAATCTGTGGGGCGCCCCGCCGGTTGCGAGGCGCGTCCTCACCGAGCTCGACGATGCGGCACTCACTCGCTACCCCTCTCCCTACGCGTCGGAGCTCAAGGACGCGCTGGGTGAATATGTGGGAGTCGGCGCCGCCTCCATCGCGACCGGGTGCGGCTCCGACGACATCCTCGACTCGGCCATTCGTGCGCTCGCGGAGCCGGGGGATCGAATCGCGTTCTGCGCGCCGACCTTCGCGATGATTCCCATCTTCGCGCGACTCAACGGCGTCGACCCCATCGCGATTCCAATGACCGCGTCGTGGGACATCGACCCCGAGGCGCTGGTCAGCGCCGATGCCCGCATCATCTACATCTGCTCGCCAAACAATCCCACGGGAACCGTTGCCTCACGAGCGGCGATCGAACGGGTCATTGCCGACGCTCCCGGGTTCGTGATACTCGACGAGGCGTACGCCGAGTTCGCGGGCACAAGCTGTCTCGATCTCGCGACCGCGCACGATCGGGTGCTCGTCGTTCGCACGATGTCGAAGGCGTTCGGGCTCGCGGGCCTGCGCGTCGGCTATGCAGTCGGAGCGCCGGCCCTGGTCGCCGAAGTGGAAAAGTCACGCGGGCCGTACAAGGTGAGCACGGCGGCGGAGCGCGCGGCCGTTGCGGCGCTCGCTCACGACCGGGGCTGGGTTGCCGAACGGGTAGACGACGCGCGCGCGGCCCGCGACAAGCTCGCGGCCTCGCTGTGCGTGCTCGGTCTCGCGCCGCTTCCATCGCAGGCGAACTTCGTGTTCGTTCCCGTTCCGAACGCTCGCGGTATCGCCCAGCGGATGCGTGAGCGAGACGTGGCAGTGCGGACCTTTCAGGGACTCCCGCTCGTGGGTGACGCGTTGCGGATTACCGCTGGTCCCCCATCGATGATGGAGCAGGCGATCGTCGCGCTCGCCGAGGCGCTCGCATGCGTGTGACCATTCTGGACTATGGCGCCGGGAATCTGCACTCTCTTGCCAAGGCGCTCGACGATCGTGAGTGCCAGGTGCGTCTCGAGACGGACCCCGTCGCCGCGCTCGAGACCGACGTACTGATCCTTCCCGGCGTCGGCGCATTCGGTCACGCGGCATCACGTCTCGCTCCGGCGCGTACCGCCATTCGAGCGGCGATAGAGGGGGGTCTTCCGTGCGTAGGGATCTGTCTGGGGATGCAGCTACTCTTCAACGAGAGTGACGAGGGCGATGGCCCAGGGCTCGGCGTGATCGACGGCCGCGTCACGCGGGTCCGCGCTCGGCGGGTTCCGCACATCGGGTGGACGACGATCGATGACGCGAATGATGCGGCGTTCGAGCGCTCGCCGCTCGATGTCGCCTACTATGCGAACGGGTTCGCCTGTCGGCCGACACACTCCGACGTCGTGCGCGCATGGAGTGTACACGAGAGCGACCGGTTCCCGGCCATGGTGCGCGCGGGCAGCGCCGTGGGACTCCAGTTCCATCCGGAAAAGAGCTCACGTGCCGGCGTTGCCTTTCTGCGCGCACTGATTCGAGAGGCGCAGGCATGATCGCCATTCCGGCGGTGGATCTGCGTGGCGGCGCCTGCGTGCAGCTCGTTGGCGGCTCGTACGATCATGAACGGCTGCGCTTCGACGATCCGATCGGCGTAGCGCGCGGATGGGCCCGAATCGGGTTCACGCGGCTTCACCTCGTCGATCTCGACGCCGCCACGGGACGCGGGTCGAACGAGGAGCTCGTCTCCGAGATGCTGCGCGATCGCGAGGCGAGTACCCAGGTTGGCGGGGGCGTGCGAAGCGGGGATGCGATCGAGCGACTGCTGGCGCAGGGCGCCGACCGCGTGGTGGTGGGAACCCGCGCTATCGAGGAGCCAGGATGGATCGACGCCATGGCCTCGCTCTTTCCCGGAGAGCTGGTGGTGGCGGCCGACGTCCGTGATCGCCGTGTCGTTACGCGCGGCTGGGAGCGTACGCTCGCGCGCGACGTCATCGATGTCGTCGAGGAGCTGAATGCGCTGCCGCTCGCCGGCGTGATGGTGACCGCGGTTCACCGGGAGGGACAGTTGGCCGGCACGGACCTGTTCCTCATGGAAGATGTGGCGGAGGCGAGCGAGCATCCCGTCTACGCGTCGGGCGGCATCACGACCTACGGAGATCTGCGAGCCCTGGAGGATCGCGGGCTCGCCGGCGCCATCATCGGGATGGCGCTCTACACCGGCGTGCTCGACGCACGGCTGGTCGCCGAAGAGTTCGCGGAGGAATTCGTCGAATGACCGTCATCACGAGAGAGACGCGCGAGACTCGCGTGCGCGTCGAGATCGACGCCGGCCCCGGGGAAGGTACGATCGACACCAGCGTGCGCTTCCTCGATCACATGCTCACGACCCTGGCGAGGTACTCCGGGCTGGAGCTGTCGGTCAGTGCACGCGGAGATCTTCCGCACCACATCGTCGAGGATACGGCCATCGCGTTCGGCGCGGCGCTCGAGCAGTTCCGGCCTCCGCGGATTGCACGCTACGGCGATCGCACGATTCCGATGGACGACGCGCTCGTGCAGGCGTGCATCGACATGGGCGGGCGCCCCTTTTACCGCGGGCCCCTGCCGAGCACGCTGTACGACCACTGGATGCGCTCGTTCGCGGACAATGCTCGCGCCACGGTGCATCTCCGCGTGCTGCGAGGGCGCGACCGGCACCACGTGATCGAGGCTGCGTTCAAGGCCCTCGGGCTGGCCGTGCGCGATGCGCTGGTCGTCAACGAGACCGGCATGAGCACGAAAGGAGACGTAGCATGGAAAGAGCAGCTCACGCGGGCGGCGGAGACCTGATGCTCACCCGCCTCATCGTCTGTCTCGACATGCGCGAGGGCCGCGTCGTGAAGGGGGTGCAGTTCGAAGGTCTGCGAGACGTCGGCGACCCTGTCGAGCTTGCGGCACGCTATGAAGCCGAAGGAGCTGACGAAATCGTGTTCCTCGACATTTCGGCGACCATCGAGGGGCGCGCCACATTGCTCGAGACGGTCCGTCGGTCTGCGGAGGTGCTTTTTGTCCCGCTCACTGTCGGGGGCGGTGTTCGCAGCGTCGAAGACGTCGCGCAGGCGCTGCGTGCAGGCGCGGACAAAGTGAGCATCAATACCGCGGGCATCGCGCGCCCTGCACTGATCACCGAATGTGCCGAGCGCTTCGGTTCGCAGTGTGTCGTCGCCAGCATCGATGCACGACACGAGGGCGATGGCTGGCGCGTGTGGACGCATGGCGGAAGCGTGCGCACGGAGCTCGACGCAATCGACTGGGCGCGCGAGTGCGTCGCTCGCGGTGCGGGCGAGATTCTGCTGACCAGCATCGATCGCGACGGAGCACGACAGGGTTATGATCTCGTCCTCACGCGCGCCGTAGCTGACACCGTTCCCGTCCCGGTGATCGCATCGGGTGGTGCCGGCAGCGCCGAGCACGTTCGTGAGGCGGTCGTGGAGGGCGGCGCGGACGCGGTGCTCGTTGCCGGAATTCTGCATGATGGTCTCACGACGGTGCGCGAGCTCAAGGGTGCTCTCGCGCGCGCGAGCATTCCTGTGAGGGCCGTCGCGTGACGGCGTCGACGCAGCGCTCGCTACTGCTCGAAGCGGTTCAGGACGCGGCGCGCGTTGCCGGCGGTGTCGCGATGCGCCACTATCGGTCGGACTTTGCCGTCGAATCGAAGGCGGACGGTTCGCCAGTGACGATCGCCGACCGCGAGGCCGAGACGGCGGTGCGGGAATGGATCGGCCGCCGATTCCCGAACGATGGGATCGAGGGTGAAGAGTTCGGGGTCGCTCGTACCGATGCGCGCCGACGATGGATCATCGATCCGATCGATGGCACGAAAACCTTCGTTCGTGGTGTGCCGCTCTGGGGAACGCTCATCGCGGTCCTCGACGGAACGGAGGTTCTCGCCGGCGCGATTTTCTGCCCTGTGGTCGATGAGCTGGTCGCCGCGGCGCCTGGTGAGGGCGCATGGTGGAACGGCACGCGCTGCTCCGTGTCGACTATCGACCGCATCGATCGCGCGACCGTGCTCACGAGCAGCGATTACCGACCCGGCGAAGAGACAAGGCGCGATGCGTGGCGTGAGCTCAGCGACCGCGCGTTGGTGAGTCGGACCTGGGGAGACTGCTACGGCTATCTTCTCGTGGCGACTGGTCGCGCCGAGGTAATGGCGGATCCGAGAATGGCGGTGTGGGATGCGGCGCCGCTCCTGCCCATCATCGAGGAAGCGGGTGGCGTGTTTACCGACTGGTCGGGCGCGCGCACAGTGTTCGGCAGCAGCGCCATCGCGACGAACGCCGCGCTCGCCCTCCCGACGCGCGACCTCCTGGTGCGCTAATGCTGACCGTTCCTGCCGCCCTGGATTTCTCGAAGAGCAACGGCGTCGTCACCGTCGTGGCGCAGGACGATCGCACCGGCGCGGTGCTCATGGTCGCACAGGCCGATCGTGAGGCGCTCGACCGAACGGTTGCGACTGGAGAGATGCACTACCGGTCTCGCACGCGCGGTCTCTGGCACAAGGGAGCCACGAGCGGGAACGTGCAGCGGGTCGTCTCGCTCTCGGCGGACTGCGATGGCGACACCGTGCTTGCTCGTGTGATTCCGGCTGGCCCAGCGTGTCATAGCGGTGCGGTGACGTGCTTCGGGACCGATGATGCGGCCCAGCGATCTGCCGCTGCCGTGCTCGAGCGCCTCGACCGGATCATCGCCGAGCGCAGCGTGGAGACGAGGAGCGGCGAGCAGAGCTATACGCGCCGGCTTCTCGGCGATCGCAACCTGCGGCTCAAGAAGCTGGGTGAGGAGTGTGCAGAGCTGCTCACCGCCTGCGCTGACGGCGATCGGGACCGCGCCATCGAGGAAGGCGCCGACCTCGTCTACCACGCTCTGGTCGCGTTACGCGCACTCGGGGCTTCGCTCGAGGACGTCTCTGTCGCGCTTGCGCGGAGGGAGAAGGCGCCAGCGGACTGACGGAGTCATGGCGGAAGCCGGCAATGACCGGCGTAGCATTTTTCAACAACTCCGACCCCCAAGCCAGCGCGGGTCGGAACTCCCGCCGATCGTCCAGCGTACGCCATTACATGCACTCCACTCGCAAGCCAAGAACGCACACACGTGCGCCCTCCAACCGTCCGAGGGCGCGCCGTCCACTTTCCCGCGGCGGATCTTTTTTCGGGCGGATCCTCGCCATACTCGGGGCGTGCTGGCTGATAGTCGCCTCGGTCGTCGCTCCAACCATTCCGGGAGGATGGCCAGCGATGGGCGTGGCGATGGTGGCCCTCACCGTGGTGCCTCTGGCGGCATTTCTTCGCCGCCAGCGCCGCCGCGAAACGCCCGGAGCGCTCGTCAGGCTGTTCGTGTACCGGCCGTTCTGGTACGCGCAACTGCTGGTGCTGTTCGCGGGGGCCGCTGGACTCGCCGGCCTGCTGCTCGGTGCGCCGTTCGGCGCCGCCAGCATGGTCGCGCGCTGGCTGGTCGCGGTGTCGGTCGCGCTGTACGCGTTAGGCATCATTGCCGGATGGGTCGGGTCGCGGTGGCTGCACGTCCGGCAGCTCAGGGCCACGTTTCCCGATCTTCCCCCCGCGCTGGAGGGGCTCCGCATCGTCCAGCTGTCCGACCTCCACATTGGACCGCAAACCTCTCGCCGTTTTCTGAATCGCGTGCGATCGGCGGTTGCGGCGGCGGGCGGTGATCTCATCGCGGTCACGGGGGATCTCGTCGACGACCACGCGCCGGACAGCGCCCACTATGCGGCCGCGCTAGGTGATCTCGCCGCTCCGCTCGGGGTGTACGTCGTACCAGGCAACCACGATGTCTACGCGAGCTGGCCGGCTGTGCGCGCGGAGCTGGAGCGACTGCCGGTCACGATCCTCGTGAACGAGTCGCGACTAATTCACCGTAGAGCCGCACGGTTCGCCGTCGCCGGTACCGGCGATCCGGCCGGCCGCTGGATCGCGACATCGCATGCCGCCCCGGACATCGATGCCACCTTGCGCGGCATTCCCGCGGGCACGTTCACGATCGCGCTGGCCCACAATCCCGCGCTGTGGCCGGGACTCGCCGAGCGCGGTGTCGCGCTCACGCTGAGCGGGCACACGCACTGGGGCCAGCTGGCGCTCCCCGTCTTCAAGTGGAGCCTCGCCGGGCTCTTCCTCGATCACGCCATGGGGGTGGTTACGCGGGACGCTTCGGTGCTGTACATCCACCCGGGAACTGGATTCTGGGGAATCCCCTTCCGGATCGGCGCGCGTCCCGAAGTCACCATCATTGAGCTGCGGCGCGGCGATCGCGTCGAGCTCGGCTCCGCTGGATGAAAACAGTCAGCCCCACACGCTACGATCGGATGACGTACCGGCGATGCGGCCGCAGCGGGTTGCAGCTGCCGGCGGTCTCGCTCGGCCTGTGGCACAACTTCGGTAGCGTGGACCCGCCTGACGAGGCCCGCGCGATGATACTTCGCGCGTTCGACCTCGGCATCACGCACTTCGATCTCGCGAACAACTACGGGCCAGAGCCGGGCACGGCCGAGGAGACGTTCGGGCGCGTGCTGCGACAGGACCTGGCCGGGCATCGCGACGAGCTGATCATCTCGACGAAAGCAGGGTGGCGGATGTGGCCGGGGCCGTACGGCGACCATGGCTCGCGGAAGTATCTGCTGGCGAGCCTCGATCAGAGTCTGCGGCGGATGCAGCTCGAGTACGTCGACATTTTTTACCATCATCGGCCCGATCCGAACACGCCGGTGGAGGAGAGCATGCTGGCGCTCGACCAGGCCGTGCGCCTGGGCAAGGCGCTGTATGTCGGCATTTCGGCATACGACCCGCGGCAGACCCGGGAAGCCCTCGCGATTCTACGCGAGCTCCGGACGCCGTGCATCATCCACCAGCCTCGATACAGCATGCTCGACCGTCGAATCGAGGATGGGCTGCTCGAGGTGCTGGAAATGGAAGGGCTGGGCTGCATCGTCTTCTCGCCGCTGGCGCAGGGGCTTCTGACGAACCGGTATCTTCGCGACATCCCGGCCGGCTCGCGGGCGAGCAAGGAGCATGGTGCGTTGCGCCCCGATGAGATCACGCAGGAGCGTCGGGCGCAGCTCATCCGTCTGAACGAGATTGCCGCCGCGCGCGGGCAAAGCCTCGCGCAGCTCGCCATTGCATGGGTCTTACGTCACGACGTCGTGACTTCCGCGCTGATTGGGACGAGCCGGGTATCTCAGGTCGATGACAGCGTGGCGGCCCTGGATAATCTCGCTCTTTCGAGGGACGAGCTGCGGGCGATCGACCAGGCACTTGCTTCCGCGGGACGATCGAGGGCGGGCGCAGAGGCAGGGCGTTGAGCTTGCTTTGACGCGCAAAGACTTCCACGGGTCTTGTATCGAGGAAGTCTCGCGGAGATTCGAATGTGTAGCGAAGTGTCTCGCCTCGTCGCGAGCGTTGCACTGCTCGTCGGCACGCTGAGCTGTTCCGGCCCCACCGCGCCGCTCCACTCGGACATCGACCTCGCCCGAAAGACCTGGCTGGAATGGCATCCCGATGCGTACAGCTTCGAAGTCGCGTTCGCTTCGTCCTGGTTTCCCAAATCCGGCTACTCCCGCGTAGAGGTTCGGGACGGAGAAGTCGTCGCCGCGACTGATTCGGCGGGAAGGCCTTTGCACGACTTTCGGATCACCGTGGACTCGTTATGGAATCGGCTCCTCGCGGCTCGCGAGCGCGGCGAGCTGAACTCGGCCACCTTCGATTGGCACGGAGTTCCCGTGGAATTCGATTACGGGCCTTGGGAGGTGGATGGCGGCGTCGGCTACTGGGTGCGGAATTTCAGGCGGAGCGGCTGAGCTCCGCACGCGCAACCGCGTCATTCGACGACACGGAAGGGGTTCGACACCCGCTGCTCCTTAGGGAGGAGTGCTCCGAGGCGGCCGTCTGCGCGCGCGGGACCGTGTACCCCCCAATACACCATCCGATATAGCCCGGGCACTGTCGCGAGCTCGAAGCGCGGCTCGGTGTTGGTGCGAAGGGTGGCGAAGATCAACGAGGTGTCCGTGCGGCTCGCGCCGGGCGCGAGTCGCGGCGCGCCGCGGTCCAGGATGTCCGGGCAGGCCTGGCCAAAAGCCGACTTCCATTCGCCGTCCACCCATTTCTCGAGTGCGACCGCTTGACGCCGCTCGTAACAGGGATGAACCACGATGGTGTCGGCCGTCCGGTTCGTGTACGTCGCCACGATCGTCAGCTCGAGCACCTCTCCATCACGCACCCGTCGGACGCGATAGGTGTCGTGCTCGACCGCGACCGCGGGCGCGGCTAAACGGGGCGGGAGCTGGCCACTGGAGGCGAGACAGCCGCAAACCGCCGTAACGAGCGCGGCACTCGGGAAGCGAGACCTCGAGATCAGCAAGGGACGACTCGACATTGACCTCTCGCCGCGGACTCGTACGTTGCGTGTGCACTCCTACTACACCACTACCCGGATGGTGGGTGCCATGCAAGCTCGTATCGCCGTGAGCACGATGCGGAGAGGTGCGACGTACGTGCTTCTCTGTCTCCCCCTCGCGGTCGGTTGTGGTGGGGACGCGGAGCGTCCGACACCTGGCAACGCTCGAGCAGGCGCGCAGGTCGTGCGGGGTGCGCGCATTGCCGCGCCGCGTACCGGGCCAGCGGGCGAGTGGGAGATGCCCGCCGGGGATTACGCGAATTCACGTTACAGCGAGCTGTCGCAGATCACCGCCGCCAACGCGAAAGACCTTCGCGTCGCGTGGGCGTTTTCGACGGGAACGCTGCGCGGTCACGAAGGGCAGCCGCTCGTCATCGACAACACGATGTACGTCGTCACTCCCTTCCCGAACGTCGCGTACGCATTCGATCTCACGAAGATCGGGCAGCCGCTCAAGTGGAAGTTCCGGCCGCGCAACTCGCAGGCGGCCATCGGCCAGGCGTGCTGCGATGTCGTGAATCGCGGAGCGGCGTACGCGGATGGACGGCTCTTCTACAACTTGCTCGAGGGATCCACCGTCGCGGTCGACGTCAAGGATGGCACGCAGGTCTGGCGCACTCGCGTCGCCAACCTGGAGCGCGGCGAGACGATCACGATGGCGCCCATCGTCGTGAAGAACCACGTGCTCGTCGGCAACAGCGGGGGAGAGCTCGGGGTGCGCGGATGGATCGCGGCGCTCGACACGCGGACGGGAAAGGAAGTATGGCGCGCCTACAGCACCGGCCCCGATCGCGATGTGAAGATCGGACCGCGCTTCAAGCCCTTCTACGCCCACGACCGTGGTGCGAACCTCGGCGTTTCCACCTGGCCCGCGGACGCCTGGAAGACGGGCGCCGGCGCGGTGTGGGGATGGCTGTCGTACGACCCCGAGCTCAATCTCGTGTACCACGGCACGAGCAACCCGGGGCCGTGGAACGCGGAGCAGCGTCCGGGAGACAACAAGTGGACGTGCGCGATCCTCGCGCGGGATGCCGACACCGGCGAGCTCGTGTGGGCGTTCCAGGTCACGCCGCACGACATGTGGGACTACGATGCGGTGAACGAGAACATTCTCGTCGACCTTCCCATCGAGGGCACGACGCGAAAGGTGCTCGTGCACTTCGATCGGAACGGGTTCGCGTACGTCATCGATCGGGCCACTGGCGAAGCGCTCATGGCCCACCCCTTCGTGCCCATGAACTGGTCGACGGGAGTGGACCTAACGACCGGCCGCCCGACAGTAGTCCCGGCGAAGGCGACGGCGCAGGGGAAGAAGGTGACGAACATCTGCCCCAGCCTCGAGGGCGGGAAGAACCAACAGCCGGCGGCGTTTTCGCCGAAGACAGGGCTGTTCTATGTTCCGACAATCAACCTGTGCATGGACTTCGAGGCTCGCCCGGCGACCTACATTCCGGGCACACCGTACATTGGCGCGAGCGCGCCCGAATACGGTGGACCCGACGGCTACCGCGGCGAATTCATGGCGTTCGATGTCACCACCGGTCGCAAGGCGTGGGGGATCCGCGAGCCCTATCCCGTCTGGGGTGGCGCGCTCGCGACGGCCGGCGACGTGGTGTTCTACGGCACGCTCGACGGCTGGTTCAAGGCGGTCAATGCGCGCACCGGCGACGTCCTGTGGCGATTCAAGCTCGGCTCCGGTGTCGTCGGGAATCCGGTGACGTATCTGGGCCCGGATGGCAAGCAGTACATCGCGATCTACTCGGGACTCGGCGGCGACATGGGCGTCCTCATCGCGGGGGATGTTTCCGCCAATCTCCCCCACGACGTTCGTGTGCGCGGCACGACCCTTCCTGACATTGGGCGGTGGACGAGCTGGGGCGGTGTGCTGTTCGTGTTCTCGCTGTAGGAGGGTGCATGTCGAGACTCTGGTACGTTCTGCCGTGCCTAACGGTCGTGGGGGCGGCGGTGGCAGCGACGCACGACGGACAGGCGAGCGCGCAGGTCACCGCCGACACACTGCGATTCGTGGCGCACGCGGAGTACATCCCGGTGGGGATGCCCTCGCGCGCGCGCCCGCTGGCGCTGAGAAACCCGTTCGAGGGGAATCGCGACGCGATCGCCACCGGGGCGCGCATCTTCGTGGCGTACAACTGCGTGGATTGCCATGGTGCCGACGGCTCCGGGGCGATGGGGCCGAGCTTTCAGGATGGTCGTTGGCGGTTCGGTGGCTCGGCGAGCGAGGTGTTCGAGTCGATCTACCAGGGCCGCCCGGAAGGGATGCCCGCGTGGGGCGGGAGAATCTCGGAGGAGCAGATCTGGATGCTCGTCGCCTACGTTCGGTCGCTGACCGGACCCGACCTGACGACGGAGAACTTCAGCGGGGCCGCGCAGGAGCGGATGGGACACTGAACCCTGTTTGGCTCGCGTTCATACAAATTCGACGACGATTTCGTGACTGATCCCATCGATTCCGGTCCGCGGCCCTGGTCCGCCGGACCGAGCGCAAAAGCGAGGAACGCCGTCCAGCGCTCGGTCACCGCGCTGCTCGACGAGCTCGCGCCCGAGCGCGTGCTCACGCGTGGCGAGCGCATTCGCCTGCCCGTCGAACAGCATCGGACTCCGACGGGGTGTGTGCTGCAGGCGGCCTCAGCGGCGGTGAGCGTGTCCTGGTTTGCCGAAGCCACCGCCGAGGCGTCTCTGGGTGAGCTCCGCATCATCGTCTGGCGCGGCACCGTGTCTCGTCGCGGCTCCAAGCGCGAAAGCGCGACGATGGTGAAGGAGGTCGTCCTGCATCCGATCGAGCGGCCCTCCGAGGAATGTCGGTGGCGGGCAACCGACGGAAACGAATACGATACCGCCAGCCTGGCCGCGTACTGTGTTGCGTTGCTGGAGGATCAAATGCGCTTGGGGCATGGCTGAGTTCACGGCGCGCGACCGCGCGGTTGGCCAATGGGTCCTGGCGGTGATGTTCGCCATTGCCGCGATCGCCGCTGCCTGGTGGAGCTGGCGCCTGATTCGCCTGGAAGGGCTGACCCTGAGGTCCGTGATCTGGCTGCTCGCGCTCCTCGGCTTCATCTCGCTGACGTGGCGAAGCGCTCGCGCCGCGACCCTGGCTGGCCGGGGAACGCCTACGCCGCGAGCCTAACGACCGACTCGGTCACGGCTCGGCGGGGGCTCCAATGCTTCGAACGAGCGCGCTCGACGGTTCCGCTCCTCGACGAATGTCGATGGGACCGACGGCGCCGATGCGGAGCCAGACCAGACCTTTTTCGGCGGTGAGTGCCGACGGTCCCGGATGCAGGAAGAGGCCCGAGGCGTCGATGGTATCTATGGCCACGACCTCCCGGAGATCCCCGACATCGCGCAAGCGCGGCCCCGTGCGCGCGACCGCATCGTCGTAGGTGAAGGCGAGATCGGCACGGAGAGGGGACGTGCCGGGAAGCACCAGGCGTCCGCCGATCACGAGCAGGTCGCTCGCGCCACCACGGTTCCCGGGAAGGGATTCGTAGGCCTCCGGGTCGGCGGCTGCGTAGCTCCCGGTCGCAATGGCATCGAGCGCGGCGAGCAGCGCCGCGACGTTCAGTGAGCGCAGCCGCTGCTTGTCGGGATCATCGGGCAGGGCCCCGCTCTCGATGAGGACGGTGCTCGTTCCCCATTGCTGCATGAGATCGCCGAATGCGCGGGGATTGAAGGTGTCATCGTAGCGCGCGATCCGACCGGAAATCTCGCCGCCGAGCGTTTGCGCGATAACGGCCGCGACGAGCCTCGCGCGAGAGCGCACGTCGTTGTAACCGCGGTCGTCGGAATACGGCGGAGCGAGCAGCGCAATGCCTACCTGCTTCCCGCGTGGGCCGGCGAGTACGCGCGCCCCCTGATCATGCAGGTTGAATCCGAAATCCGGCCGAACGCGATCGCGCAAGCTCTTGAGCGCCCGTGCTTCGGGCGTCGCCAGCTGTCGCGCATCGCGGTTGATGTCGATGCCGGCGGCGTTCTCGCGCTGAAAGAGCTCGGCACCGTCGGGATTGAGCATCGGGACGAAGACGGTCGTCAAGCGCGCACGCAGACGCTCGCGCAGAGGATCGTTGGTCGCTTCCGCGAGGAAACGGAAAATGTCCGCGAGCGCCATCGTCGCTGTTGCCTCGTCGCCGTGCATCTGCGACCAGAGCAGCACAGTCGTGGGGCCGGTGCCGAACGTAACCGATCGAATCGCCCGTCCCTGAAGCGACCGTCCAATCTCCTCGGTGCGCAGCGCGCCTGACGAGATCGAGGGCGCTATGGCCTGCCAATACGCCTCATGTGTGAAGCGCCGGCTGGCGATCGCCGCCACCCGATACTGGTCGGCTATCCGCAGGCCGTGGGAGACGGGAAGGGACGCCGTCGGGGGCAAGTCCGACGCAGCGGTGACTGGTCCGGCGTTCGTGGTGCAGGCAGCGAGGGACGTGGCGACGGTCATCGCCGCGAATGCGACGTGGAGAGATTGAAATCTTTTCACGGGCGAGGGGTAGCGACCTCATAAGAGTGCTCCGCGCCCCCTCGTTCCACCAGCACCGGAACGTATCCCCGCCCGGTGCTCACGCGTCTTCTTCCGAGGCGGATTCGCCGCGTCCTCGCCACCCATTCGCTCGTCAATGTCAGTCTGCGATCATTGCGCAACCGAGCTGCCCGACGCCGCGCGGTTTTGCTTCGTCTGCGGCCGGGACGTCGCGACCGCCGCGACGCCGACGAAGCCGTACGTCGAGGCCGATGCGGTCGGAAAGCTCCGTGCGCGGCTGGCGAAGAGTCTCGACGGCCGATACGCGATCCGGGAGATTCTGGGCGCTGGCGGCATGGGCGTGGTGTTTCGCGCCGACGATCTCAGCCTCGGCAGGCCGGTCGCGATCAAGGTGCTCCCGACGGAGCTCTCGGACGACAAGAACGTGGTGGCGCGCTTTCGTCGTGAGGCGAAGACGGCCGCGAGCCTCGATCATCCGGGAATCATTCCCGTCCTCGCAGTCGAGAGCGATAACGGACTGCACTACTTCGTCATGAAGTACGTCAGCGGGCAGACGCTCGAGGCGACGCTGCGCGACGGCCCGCTTCCCATCCCGCTCGCGGTTCAGGTGCTCCGGGAAGCCGCGACCGCGTTAGCGCACGCTCACCGCAACGGTGTGGTGCATCGTGATGTGAAGCCCGCGAACATCATGCTCGAGGACGAACGCGTCGTCGTCACCGATTTCGGCATCTCGAAAGTCGAGACGACGGCATCGAGCAGCGCAACGACCGCCGCGCGATTGACGGACCTCGGGATGGTCGTGGGCACTCCGGCGTACATGGCGCCCGAGCAGGCGGTCGGGCAGCCCGTCGATGGGCGTACCGATCAGTACGCACTGGGTGTGGTCGGCTTCGAGATGCTCGCCGGGAAGGTTCCCTTCGACGACGTCACGCCTCACGCGATCATTCAGCGTCACATCAGCAATCTTCCGCCCGACCTTGCGACGCTTCGGCCGGACGCGCCGCGCCACGTCGTCGCGGCGATCTCCCGGGCGCTGTCGAAGTCGCCCGCGAACCGTTTCGCGACGATGGAAGAGTTCGCTGCCGCGCTGGCGGGGGCGGGCTCGCGTGGGACGGCGAATCTCGAGTTCACCGTCCCCGTGGCCAACGTCAGCGAAGCCGCGCCTCCAGTCGCGATGCGGAAGCGCAGTCGAGCCGGGCGATGGGCCGCCGTCATTGCGCTGATGCTCGTGGGTGTGGCCGCCGCGGCGGCGCGGGCGCGTGGCTCGCGGGAAACGCCGACGCGGGTCGCGGAGAACGCACCCGCGGCGCGGCCGAGCTCGAAATCGAGCACAGCCTCTTCGACGGCGGGCTCCCGGCAATCGCGCACCCGCGCCGTATTGTTCAGCGTCGACTCCAAGCCACGCGCGACGATCTACGTCAACGACGTGCACGTGGGACAGACGCCGCTGGTCGGCCACCGCCTGATCTCCGGGCGAGAGTACCGCATCGTCGCGATACGCGCGGGGTATCGGCCGAAGCGCGAGACCATCACCGTCACGGGCTCCGCTCCCATCCGGCGGAGCTACGTTCTGGAGCGAGCGCGCCGTTAGGCGATCCGCAAGCCGACGTGGAACGAGCCGGCGTATCCTTGCCCGGCCTCGGTGACGTCGAGCATCAGCTGGTCCCCGGCGCGGCGAAAGATGCCATCACCTTCGTTGCGGATCGTGCGCTGACCCCTGCTCGCATACGGCGCTCGCGCGTGTACCCGATCGGTGAGCGCGTCATCGAAATACAGCTGTGAGGTGAACTCGTATCCGCGAGGCGCCGAGGGCTCGGTGCGCACCTTGAAGTGAGTATGCACCGTTCTGCCGCGGTACCATCCCGGATAGATCGTCGTGAACCGAGCGGTTCCCTCTGCGTCGGTCACCTGATAGCCGCGCAGGAACTGCTGCCCGGTGGTGTCGAATGATGGGTCTCTCACCCCCGAGTACACACCATCCGCATCGCACTGCCAGAGATCCACGCGTGCGCCGGGCACTGGAATGCAGGCTCCGTCGTTTCCAACGCGAGAGATGACGATCGCGATTTGCAGCGGCGCCCCCGCCTTGATCGCGCCGCTCTGCGGGTCGCTTCGGATATCCGAGCGGTCGAGACGGCCGTCCACGAAATACGGCCCTTCGGTTTGCTCCGGTCGGACGACGCACGACGGCAGTGCCGCACCCGCGGCCACTCGACGTTCGGCGATTTCACGAGACGGCTTGCAGCCGGCCAGCGCCGCAATGCCAGAGGCGCCGAGAAGCACGATCATCTCGCGGCGAGAGAGGAGCGTGCCGATCTGCACGTCATCGCGATCCATCGGTCCTCCTGGCCAAAGACACTGATCGTGCTCAAACTGTGGGTGTCCTTCTCGATTCGCCATGCCCGCCCTCCGTCGCCCGCCCGGCCCAAAAGGCCACTTCCTGCTCGGCAATCTTCCGGAGCTCGGAACCGACATTCTGGGGCTATTCACCTCGTGTGCTCGGGAGCATGGCGACGTGGCGTTTCTGAGTCTCGCGGGGTGGCCGGCATTCGTGCTCAGCGATCCGAAGGATATCGAGCAGGTGCTGGTGACCGACCACAAGAACTTCATCAAGCACACGTTCTTCTGGCGGCACGTCCGAGGCATCTTCGGCAATGGTCTGCTCACGAGCGAGGGTGACTTCTGGCTACGTCAGCGGCGCCTCGCGCAGCCGTCCTTCCACCGCGATCGCATCGCCTCGTACGGCGACGTGATGGTGAGCTATACCGAGCGTACGCTCGAGGACTGGCGCGACGGGCAGACGATCGACGTGCACCACGAGCTCATGCGCCTCACGCTGTTGATCGTGGCGAAGGTACTATTCGACGCCGATGTCGCCCATGAAGTCGAAACCATCGGCGGCGCGCTCGACGACGCGACGAAGGAGATTGCCTCGCGCTTTCGTCGTCCATTTCGAATTCCCGACGCCATTCCCATTCCGGGAAATCTCCGCTACCGGCGAGCCGTGGCACGGCTGGACGGCGTCGTCCATCGGATCATCGACGAGCATCGAGACCACGACGGTCGTGGCGATCTGCTTGGACTCCTCATGCAGGCGCGCGACGAGGATGGCCGGGCCATGACCACCGAGCAGCTCCGCGACGAGGCCATCACGATCCTGCTCGCCGGCCACGAGACGACCGCGATCGCGCTGTCATGGACCTGCTATCTCCTGTCGAAGCACCCGGCAGTCGCCGAGAACATTCAGCTGGAGCTCGGCGAGGTTCTTGGGAAGCGCGCGCCCACCGTGGCGGACCTGCCGCGACTGCGCTTCACCGAGATGGTGGTGATGGAGGCCATGCGACTCTATCCACCGGCGTACGCGTTAGGCCGGGAGGCCGTGAGCGATTGTACGATCGCCGGCTACGAGGTGCGGGCCGGAACCTCGATCTTCATCAGCCCGTGGGTCGTGCACCGCGATGCGCGGTGGTTCGACCGCCCTGAGGACTTCCTGCCGGAGCGGTGGGCGGGGAACGCGGCGCAGCGGCTGCCGAGGTTCGCGTACTTTCCCTTTGGGGGTGGACCGCGCATCTGCATCGGCAACCGCTTCGCGATGATGGAGGCGGTCCTGCTGCTTGCCTGTATCGTCCGTCGATTCAGGCTGGTGCTGAACGACGAGAAGGGCGTAGCGCTCTTTCCCACGATCACGCTACGCCCCGCCGATGGCCTCAGAATGACGATCCGCCGCAGAGGATCAGTCTGACCGTTTCCTCGGCAATCCGTCCTTTCCTCTGGCCTGGTAGTCTGCGCGGTGCGAACGGCTGCCGGTCACGCCGTGAAGGTTGCCGGTGTTGTCGCTTGGTCCATCGCCGGTTTTTCCGTGCTTATGGTCCTTCGCGAATCGCGTTCGCTCGCTGTTTTTCTCTCCTTCGTCGTGCTGCTGGCGGTCCTCCACCAGGCGGCGCTTTCCTTCCCGCGCCGCGCGGGTGCGTTTGCGCTCGATGATGTTTTCCGTTGGCTCCGCCGGAGGTGCTTCGTGCAGCTGTTCGACGAAGCGCGCGTGCGTGCGCGGCCCGTGTTGTCCCTCGGCATGCAACGATCGCGGGTCTCTACGCTTTCCCATGTCCACATGTCCTCCCCGGTGTGCGATTGCAATGTGGACTACACCTTCAACATCGGGGCCACGGACCGAGGTAGGCGAGGACCTCCAGGGTGTCCAAGTGATCGAGGAGAGGCAACGACGTTCCCTGGATCACCTTGGATACCCTGGACGCCCTCGAGCACCTCTAGTCGCTCGTCATGATGAAGAGCGGAGCGCGATCGAACTCGTAGATCGGACGCAGACGGTCGGTATTGTAGTACTTCCGGACGTCGACGACCTTTTTTTCGGACGTCACGCTGGTAATGGGCACACTGTCATACACGCCGCGGTGGGTGCTCACCAGCCGCCCAAATTCCTTCTTGAGGATCAAATCGAGGGCGAGATTGCCGAACGCCATTGGCACGATCGAATCGAGCGCGTCGGGATCGCCCGAACGCACGAGGTATCCGAGGCGTTGACTGACGACGTCGATGCGTCGGCCCTTGTTGTACCGCGAAGAATACTCCTTGAGCGCCGCGGCGATTCTGTCGCCGGCGCCGCCGAGCTTCCGGTGGCCGAACATGTCGGTCTCCTCGCTCTCGTAGCTCATTCCCTCGTGTGACTTGAGGTGAGCTCCCTCCGAGACCAGGACCACCGAGTATTTGCTGGGGTTCCGGTTGCGGTCGTAGGTGAGGAGCTCGGTGAGTTGCTCGATATCGGCCGCATATTCGGGGATGAGACAGCGGTCGGCCGCACCGGCCATCGTGGGAAGCAGCGCGGTAAATCCGGCGTACCGGCCGAAGACCTCGATCACGAGGTACCGCTCGTGGGATCCCGCCGAGGTGCGAAGCCGGTGTGTGAGCTCGATGGTGCGGGTCACGCAGGTGCTGAAGCCGATGCAGTAGTCGGTGCCGTAGACGTCATTGTCCATCGTCTTCGGGATCGCCACGACATGCATCCCTTCGTCGTGCAGACGCTTTCCATAGCTCAGCGTGTCATCGCCGCCGATGGGGATGAGGACGTCCACGCCAATGTGCTCGAGGTTTCTGAGGACATCCGCCGTAATGTCGTTGATGTCGGCATCGTAGCCGCTGAGATGTGTCGGCACACGTGCGCGCGGCAGATGGCTGGGGCGAGTTCGCGAGGTGTGCAGAAACGTTCCGCCAGTGCGGCCGGCGCGATTGACGATCGCCTCCGACAACTCCTGCATGCTCTCGCTGTTGTCAGCGCCTTTCTCGCGACTGTAGTCGACGAGCCCCGCCCATCCGCGGCGAATGCCGACGACGCGATACCCTTCGCGGAGCGCGCGGATGGTGATGGCGCGGATCGCCGGATTGAGACCCGGGACGTCGCCGCCGCCGGTCAGGATGGCTATGGTGCCTTTGTTGGGGGCCATGGGGGGAAGATGCTGACTGCGGGGTCAAGGGCCAGGGGCCAGGGGCCAAGGGATGGAAAGGCGCGGCAGCTTTGCTGCCGCGCTCATCTGATGAGGGCCGCAGGCGCGAAGCGCCGCGGCCCCTTTCCATCCCTTGGCCCCTGGCCCCTGGCCCTTGACCCGTCCTAATCAGCCAACTTCCTCAGCTCCGCCAACAGCGCCACTTCACGCGGCGAGGGAATCGCCGAACGCTCGACGAGCTTCACCAGCTCGCTGTCGCGCTCGTAGAGATCGTTCGCGAACCACAGGGTGCCATCCCGCACGTACGCCGTGAAGTACACGATGTACACCGGGATCTTCTGCTTCAGCACGACCTGCCGGTTCGGCCCCGCCGTCGCGCGCTCAATGCGGTCTTCGTTCCATCCCGACATGCCAGCGAGCGCGTACTTCGCCAGCTCGAGCGGCTTCTCGACGCGGATGCACCCATGGCTGAAGGCGCGCACGTCCTTGTCGAACAGCGAGTGGTCGGGCGTGTCGTGCAGGTAGATGTTGAGGTCGTTCGGGAAGATGAACTTCACCGTGCCGAGCGCGTTCTTCTTGCCCGGCCGCTGGCGAATACGTGGACCGCCGCGATCCTCGACGATCTCGTAGTCGTTGCGCTCGAGGTAGCTGGGATCGGCATTGATCTTCGGCCACAGCTCCTCTTCGGCGATCTTCTCCGGCACGTTCCAATAGGGCGCGAACTCGAGATAAGTCATGGAGTCGGCGAAGGCCGGCGTCGCCTGATCGGCATAGTCCTGCCCGACGATCACCTTCATCGACAGGACCGGCCGCCCGTTGTCGTACGCGTCGAGATGGAACGCCGGCACGTTGACGTAGACGTACCGGTCGCCTAACGAACGCGGCATCCAGCGGTAGCGCTCGAGATTCGCCATGATCTGGCCTGCCCGGTACTGCGCCGTCTGATTCAGCGACGCGATCGTCCCGGCGCCGAGGATGCTGTCGACGACGATGCCGTGTCGGCGCTGGAAGGACGCGACCGCTCCCGCGAGCTCACCCTCGTAAATCGCACGGCCGGTGGAATCCGCGGCGACGTCACCGCGGTCGATGAACTCCTCGACGGCAAGACGCTCGCGTAATGCTTCCAGGCGCTCGACCTGAGCGGTGTCGCCCGGACGGAGGGTCGGACCGGCTGGGACCTTGGGCCACCCGCCCGACGCGGCGATCTGGCGATAGCGCGCCAGCTGCTGCCGCAGGGCAGCGTACTGCTCGTCCTGGGGACGCATGAGCTCGATCGCGCGGTCGAGTGGATCTCCGCGCAACGTACGCGCGAGCAGACTGTCGACATCTGCAGTCGACTGCCGGATGCGCCAGTCCGGGGACACCTTGCCCGGATCGATCTGACCGGTGAGCAGATCTTCGCCGAGCGCGACGTAGATCGACGTCAACATGACGTCCGCTTCGGCGAGCTGCTCGACTCGCGGGCGGCGATTCTTGTCGATCGGGGCGAGCGCCGCCCGAAGCTCCTCGAGGGGGTAGGCGTTGCCGACGAGCCCGTGCTCGTGCACGGTGGCCAGCGCGTTCACCAGCTGGTCGGCTCGTTCACTATCCGCGTCTTCTTCGAGCCAGAGCGGGAGGTGCTGGTAGTGCTCGTAGAGCTTGACCACCCGCGCCCAATCCGTCGCGTCGAGGCCCTTGGGCCGGTCACCCGACGCGATTCGGGCCTCGATGGACTGCTGAATCTGGGCGACCGGAATGTTCCGAACTCGGGTAATCCCCCCGGGACTCCACGTCTCGGCAACGTCGCCGAGGTGGCTTTCGGGGGTGGCGGCGTCGTTGTTCCTGCAGCCGACCAGCGCAACCGTCACTATGACGAAGCCGAGGAGCCCCGCGCGAGGACGCGTCAGGGTCCTGTGCAGCGTATCTTGCATGTGGAATAAGTCTCCGTTTCAAGTAGCCTTCGGCCCCTGACAATGGCAGGAGCAGTGCCATCGCAAACGGCCGATTTGCGCCTCCTGGAGTATGTCAACGTACCCACGTCAAACCGCAGGAGATCCGATGATCCGCGCACGAGCTTCGCTTGCCCCGTTCGCCCTTGCCCTGACCCTGTCGATCGCGGCCTGCGACGCCTCGCGCGACGGCGATCAGGCGACGGACACCGCCGCCCCGGCGGCAACCGAGACGACCGCGTCGGCAGGCTCCACCGAGATGTCTGCCTCGACCGCGTTCCTCGATCCCAACTCCGCGACCGAGCAGCAGCTAATGACCCTTCGCGGTATGGATTCCGCGGCCGCCAGTGCACTGGTGCGGGGCCGGCCATACGACAACATGACCGCGGTCGACCGCGCGCTGGCGAGCCACCTCACCGAGACGGAACGCGATAGCGTATACACGCGCCTGTGGAAGCCGATCGATCTCAACACGGCGAGCAAGGAGGAGATTCTCCTCATCCCCGGTGTGGGTCCCCGCATGCAGCACGAGTTCGAGGAGTACCGGCCGTACAACTCGATCGAGCGCTTCCGCCGGGAGATCGGCAAGTACGTCGATAGCGCCGAGGTAGCGAGGCTCGAGAGGTATGTGACGATAAGGTGAGTCGAAGGAGGAACGAGGAATGAGGAACGAGGAAGAGGCCGGTAGCGAGCCCCGCCGCCTGGTCTCCAAGGCGCTTCCTCGTTCCTCGTTCCTTGTTCGGTCCCCCTGGCTCCTTCCCGCTGCCGCCACCGCGCTCATCCTCGGCATCGGGTTTCAGCAGTGCTCGACGATCGGCGGGTTTCTCACCGGGCGGAAGAACACCACTACCGTCACGCACGATCTCGTCGTCGAGCGTGTGCGCAACGTGGCCAAGCTGGTGTCGGCCGAGGCGACGGTTCGCGACGTGCTCGTCTACCGCAACACGTGGTATGGGTCGACCAAGCAGTCGCTCGTGGTCGTGACCGCCCGTCTGCTGGCGGGGATCGATCTCGAGGCGGGCACCGACGTAAACATCGACACGCAGGCGCGCCGGATCGAGATCGCGCTGCCGCACGCCTCGCTGCTCGCGACGGAGATAACCGACGTGAACACGTACGACGAGCAGCGCGGATTGTGGAATCCCTTCAGGCCCGAGGACCGCGATCGCATCTTCCAGCTGGCGCGCCAGCAGCTCACGCGCTCCGCGGAGCAAATGCGGTTACCGGCTCGCGCGGAAGCGAGCGCGAAGGAAATGCTCGAGACGATGTTCGCCGTCGACGGGTGGGTCGCGGAAGTGACGTACCGCGACGTGCCGGTGGTGAGAACGAGGAACGAAGAATGAGGAGAACGAACAATGAGAATCGACATCGCGGGGCTCGCGCTGCTCGGCCTTATCGCGTGTGCGAAGTCCTCATCTCCCGGAGATGAGACGGCGGCGGCGGCGGGCTCCGTGAGCGCCTCCAGCGCCCTGCAGGGGCCGCGCTGGCGGCTGGTCGAGCTCGAGGGCCAGCCGTCACTCTCGGGCGGCGGGGCGCGGGAGCCGCACCTGATATTCTCGCGGGACAGCGTCGACCGCGTTGGGGGCGCGACGGGCTGCAATACGATGGGCGGCCGCTACACCGCCGAAGGTGACCGCATCCGATTCTCGGACCTGTTCAGCACCAAGATGGCGTGTGTCGAGGAAGAGCGGATGCGTCAGGAGACGCGCTTCGTGGGCGCGCTCGGTCGTGTCGACCGCTATGCGATCAGCGGCGACACGCTGACGCTGAGCGAGGGCGGAACGGTGGTGGCGAAATTCGTGAAAGGCTAGAAGGAACGAGGAATGAGGAACGAGGAACGAAAAAAAACGAGGAACGAGGAAGTAGCCAACCGAGTTCCGCGCAACAGCGCGTCCACGGTTGACTCCTCGTTCCTCGTTCCTCGTTCTTCTCGTCCTTCATTCGATCAGCCCTTCCATTACGCCAAAGATCGCCTCCCACCCGTCATTCGTCTCCCGCACCTTCGTCTCGGCGAGCCGCGTATGCGTTAAGACGACGTCGGTGCTTTCCCCGCGATCCAGGAATTCGATCGTCACGAGCGAGGGCGGCTCGTCGTGGCCGCGATCGCTGGTGAAATGGAAGGTGTGCACGAGCTTTCTGTTCGGCACGACCTCCTCGAACACGCCATCGAAGTACCAGTTCTCGCCCGTCGTGCGATCGCGGATGTGCTGTCGCCAGCTGCCCCCTGGTTGGCAGCTCAGGTCGATGGACACGGTGTCGTATTCCGGTCCCCAGCTCCAGCGCTGCGCCATCGACGGATCGCTCCACGCGCGGAAGACCCGGGCGACCGGAGCCCTGAAGGTTCGTCGAACGACGACAGTCGCGCCCGGTGCGGTGGTGGCAGCCATGGGTCACCCCTCCTCTGAAGTGTCGTCGGTGAGCAGCGTGTCGAGCGCATCGAAGCGCTGATTCCAAAAGCGTCGGCAGCGAGCGATCCACTCGACGGAGCTCTCCAGCGCCCTGGGGCGCAGATAGCAGATGCGCTGCCGGCCGGCCCGCCGCCGGCCGATGATACCCGCGGTCTCCAGCGCGTCGAGGTGCTTGGTTACCGCGGGCTGTGAGATCGAGAACTGGCGAGCGAGCTCCATCACCGGGTGATCACCGCGCGCCAGCCGCTCGACGATCCTCCGCCGGGTCGGGTCGGCGAGCGCATGAAAGGCGAGGTCGAGCCGGGTCGTCTGATTCATAACCGTTCGGTTATATATAGCAGCGGCCGGCGCTCGTCAAGAGACAGCCGCGGTTGCCCTTCTACGTCCTCGGGCCGCGAGGCATACTCTTCCCATGCGCAGATTCATCGGTATCGGATTGGTGGCGCTCGCCTGCTCCCGCGGCGACGAGCGGGGCACCAACGCGAGCGCCGGCGATCAGGGACCGCTGGTGGTGTTCAATGCGGGCAGTCTCGCGCGACCTATTCGCGCGGCGCTCGACACCTTCGCCGCGCGTGAAGGCGTGCCGTTCGAGCAGGAACAGGCCGGGAGCCTCGAGACTGCGCGGAAGCTCACCGAGCTCGGTCGCGTCCCCGACATCATCGCGCTCGCCGACTACAAAATCTTTCCGCAGCTCCTCGTCCCCGAGCACGCGACCTGGCACGCGCGGTTCGCGCGCAACCGGATGGTGCTCGCACATACCGCACGGTCGCGCCACGCCGACGTGATCACGCCGTCCAACTGGTGGCAGATCGTGCTGCGTCCGGGTGTCGAGACCGGGCACAGCGACCCGGATCTCGACCCCGCCGGCTACCGTTCACTGCTCGTTATGCAGCTCGCCGAGCGCTATTATCGGCAGCGAGGGCTCGCGTCGCGGCTGGAGGCCGCCATTCCGGCCCGAAACGTTCGCCCGAAGGAAATCGATCTCGTGGCGCTGCTGGAGACGGGTGAGCTGGACTACGCGTTCGAGTACGAGTCCGTCGCGCGCGGCGCGTCACTCGAGTTCGTTGCCCTTCCCGATTCCATCTCGCTCGGCAACATGAGCGATTCGGCGTTCTACCAGAACGCGACCGTCCGCGTCGTGGGCCGGAGGCCGGGGGACAGTCTGACGATCCGCGGCGAGCCAATCGTGTACGCACTCTCCATCCCGCGTCGGGCGCCGCATCCACGACTCGCTGAGCGATTCGTGGATTTCCTGATGTCCGAAGACGGACGGCGGATCCTGCGCGCGAATCACCTCGACGCGCTGGGCTCCGCCGTCGTCTCCGGCGAGGGTGCGCCGGCGAGCCTCAGCGCGCAGCGACCTCCGGCCGCCCCGTGAGCTGCGCGACGAGGTGGCGCAGCGCCACCTGCCACACGAGCGGCTGACCGGGAAGGTCCTCGCGTCGGGCAGTCCGGAGCCGCTGCACATCCTCATCGCTGATGAGCTCCTGCCCGCCGATGCTACTGACGAGCAGCCGCGTGCGCCGCGCCAGCAGCCCCTCGGCTCCGATGCGGACCGCCTTTCCATCCCGGTCGATGAGAGCGCCGGTCAATTGGAGGACGTTCACCGGTGTCTCGAGCGACGTCAGCCACGGCACGTTGACGGAATAGCCGGTGCCGAGAAACACCGCTTTGTCGCCGCGCCAGGACTTCTGCGTCATGCGGTAGTCGCCGATCTCGAGGGTGATGAGCAGCGCACGCGAGGCGCCGGCCGCGTCGAGTGCCGAGCCCAGCCATGCCGTCCATTCCGCCGACGGACGGGCGACGGCGAGACGCATCTTCTCCTTCCGATCCCCGAGAACGCCCTCGTCGGCGCTGGCGCAGTCGGCGTCGGGGCTCGTCTCACAGCTGAACATGACATCCGGTGAACGCCCCGGCCCGCTGGCGGGCGTGGCGACCCGCATGGTCGCACCTAACGAATCGAGATAGGCGTTCATGTCACGGAGAAGGGCGGCGATTGGGCTGCCGCTCTCGTTGGCGGGCTCGAAGATGGGCTCCTGTGTCGCGCCGCGCTGATAGGCGATGCCGAGGTGCGCAATGCGCCCCTCGGCGGGGACCGGTCCCCCGGCGTAGAACGGAGGCTGCTCGAGAAACGCGTCGCCGACACCGCTTCCGATGGTCGAGCCGGCGCATGCAATGGACGCAAGAGCGAGCGCCGCGAAGGCGCCCTGACGAATAGAGGTAAGCATAAGACAGCGAATGGATTGGGTCAGAGGGAAGGTTGGTCGAGGAACGATAATCAAGCGTTTGTCCAACGCGCCAGCGGTGACCCTGAGGCGTTTGAATCGTGGAGTGCGGGTCCGCATCGAAGTTCCCCCCCGCCGATTCCTGGCCGTGGACATCGGATTCGAGCTCTCCAATCTCTGCAACCTGCACTGCACCCACTGCATTCGTGGGTCGCACCAGAAGACCATCGAGCAGCTCGATCTGCCGTTGATCCGGCGCGTTCTCGATGAGGCGACGCAGCTCTTTGGATCGATCGAGGTCGTGTTCACCGGTGGCGAGCCGCTGGCGTCCGACCTGTTTCCTGATGTCGTTCGAGAGCTGGCTCAGCGAGGGCTTCCGTATCGCTTCGTCACGAACGGCTGGCTCGTTCCCCGACATTTGTCCCTGCTCCAGGCACACCCGCCACGATTCGTCCGCGTCAGCCTGAGCGGGGGGACGGAACTCACGCACGACGAGCAGCGAGGGAAGGGGAGCTTTCGCCGAGCACTGTTGGGAGCGGCAGCGGTGCTCAGTCGTGGCATGGTGGCCGAGCTTTCTCTGCTCCTCACGAAGCGGAGCAGGGCCGAGATCGGTGACGCCGTCGCTCTCGCAGCCGACCTTCGCGCGCGAGCACTGCACCTGACCCTGATGCAGCCGACGCCGGAGACCGCGGCCGGCGGCCTGGATCTCTCTCCCGAGGAGTGGCGCGAGGTTACCCGCGAGGTGAATGCCATCGCACCTCACGCGATCGTTCCCGTGGTCCTCGACTACGGCGGTCCGATGCCCGTACCGCGTGAGCGATGCAACACGCTTGCGTCGCGTCAGTTGTATATCGATGCGCGAGGCCGCGTCCCCTTTTGCTGTCAGCTCTCCCGGTACGGGAACGGCGGCGAGCAGATCATTGGGGACCTCAGGACCGAGTCGATCGCCGCGATCGCAGCCCGCGCGGCACAGATCTACGATGCGTTTCACGAGGAGACCGGTCGGCTCTATCAGATCGGCACGCTCGATGAGCTCGATGACTTCCCCTGTATGAGTTGCGCGCGTCGCCATGGACAGACGCGCTTCCTCGAGATCTTTCCCGACCATCCCTGGGCGCAGCTCGCGAGGGCATCGTGAGCGTCGCCAGCCGTCCCTGGGAGTGGGAGGATGTGCGGGCCACGACGGATGATGAAGGCACACACCTCGCTCACGTCGTCGAGCCGGCGCAGCTGATGCTTCGGAAGGGTCGCCTCGTGAAAGGCGCGGGGTACGAGACCGCGTCACCCGCCGCACGGCGCTCCCTCGCGCGCGTTGGGGCGATTCTCCGCCTCCGAACGCGAGGGCGCTACCTGGTGCACGCCGCCGCGGTTGTGGATCCGCAGGGAGGCGCGTGGCTGCTGGCGGGCGACAGTGGCAGCGGAAAGTCGACGCTCGCCTGGGTACTCGTCAGGCAGGGCTGGTCGCTGTTAGGCGACGACGGCGTGCTCATTGAGGACACCGATCGCGGTGTCGTGGCGCGTGCCTGGCGCGACCCGCTCCGCGTCAGCCTTGGGCTCGCGCACCGGTTTCCGGAGCTGCAGGCTCTCGCGCCGCGCGTCGCGGCGCGCGACGCCCGTACGCGGGTTCCTGTCGAGCGCGACGTCGTGCGGGAAGCGCCGGTGCGAACGATTCTCTTTCTCGAGCGCGGGCAGCGCGATCGCGTCCTGCGCGTAGGCCCCGCAGTCACCCTCGCGTCGTTGGTGCGACAGTCGCCCTGGGTGCTCATCGACGACGCGGACGCCCCGCGCCATCTGACCGTACTCGCGGCGGCCGCCGAGTCGGTGCCGGCGTACCATTTCGCGCATTCAGAGCGCCAGCTCGAGGAGCTGCCGCGAACGCTCGCGAGCCTCGGCTAGCGATCCCGTAGTGACCCCGAAGGGCCTAGATTCGTCCGTACAGGACACCGGGCGACGCCGCCCGCGAGGGCACGAATGGACGATAGGCCGGACGCACACCCACATGCTGGCGCCTCGAGCGACGCCGGCGCGACTCCGCGCTGTCGCCGCCCCTGGGTCGCGCCTGCCCTGATTCGTCACGCGTCGCTCACCGCGCTCACGCTGCAGTACCCGCCCGGTATGGTTGTCGATCCGGCCACTGGCGAGCTCCTCGACCCCAACAACCCCGAAGATCGCATCCGGCTCGCCGACATCCCGGGAAGCACGGGCTTCTTTCCGTGAGCCTCCGTGTGCGCGTACTCGCGCTGGCGCTGGGGATGGTTACCGCTGGGTGCGATGAGACTGGCCCGCTCGATGTGCGCCTGCCCGCGGTGGTGTTCGTCGTCGGCGAGCAGCATGACACCGAGCTCTATCTGTGGAGCACGGACACCTTGACGCGGCTGACCAACAACGCGTTCGGCGATGAAGAGCCGCACGTGGCCCGAGCTCGTCTCGTCTTCACGTCCGATCGCGACGGAAATCCGGAAGTGTACTTCTCGGACGTGCGAGCCAGCGCACCGCGACGGCTGACGAACCACACCGCGACAGACGGCGAGCCCGCGCTGCATCCCGCGGGCGACCGCATCGCGTTCGTCAGCATGCGCAGCGGCACGCCACGTCTCTGGATGATGGACACGCTCGGCGGGTCGTTGGCGGCGCTGAGCACCGGCTCGGCCACGTTCTACCCCGAGCGCGCACCGGCATGGAGTCCTCGAGGCGATCGGATCGCCTTCACCTCGGCCCGAACGGGCACGTCGCAGGTGTTTGTGGTCGATGCGGCTGGCGGCGATGCGGTGCAGGTCACGAGCGAAGCCGGCGGGGCGTTCGATCCGTCGTGGAATGCAACGGGCACGCATCTCGTGTATGTGGCCGCGGCGGGAACGCCGCGCTTGCGGATCGTTCCCGCCACCGCCGGCGAGGCAGCGGACTATCTCGCGCTCCCCGATACCGCGTTAGGTGAGCCCTCGTGCGGCGTCCATTATTGCGTCGCCGTGCGGGGCGCCTACGGCGAGGACGGCGATCTGGTCGCCTACGGTGCGCCGCGAGCCACAGGAGGTAGCGTCGGCGTGCCGCCGATGCCCCTGCGATCGACGGGTCTCAGGGTCCTCGTCGAGCGGTCAGGCAACGATAGCCATCCGGCGGTTGTGCCCTAGGTGAGATCTGAACGGCAACGATGACAGAATTCAGCGATTCAGAGTCTGCATTGAGACATCCAAGTTCAAAGTTGGGACGCGGATTCCGCGGATGCAGCGGATCAGGCGGATCGTCCCTGGTGCAGAGAACTCTCCTCGCGCGGAAAAAAGAAGTGCTTTTTGCTGCTGTAGAGGAGAGCGATCGGCACCAGGAGCATTCCGCGGAATCCGCTGCATCCGCGTAAATCCGCGTCCCAACTTTGAACTTGGATGCCAGCTGTACAAGGAAGCGGCCTCAAAACGAACCGGGGAGCCATGACTGGCTCCCCGGACGTCTATCTGACCTGCTGCAATCGGAGGCTTACTTCGCCACGAGGATCAAGAAGCGGGACGTCCCCCAGAACCGCTCGGGATCCGGTATCCGCAGCAGTCCGCGGAACTCGGCCTCATCGCGCTCAACGACTTCGGCGTTGTCGAGACTCTGCCGCGACACGACGGCGTACCGCTTGGTCGTATCGGGCAGCGGGATCTCACGGATGTCGCGGCGATCGATCGCCGTGAAGAGCTCCGGATCGAGCGCCCGCGCCGGCTGAAGCGTCCGTCCAATGTGCGCGATGAGGAGATTCGCGCCTCCTTCACGCTCGATGATCCCCTTCTCGATCAGCTCGTCTTCGGTGCCCACGACGTAGTAGGCGCGGTAGTAGCGCTCGCCCATCACCTTCGTCTCCGTCACCAGGCTGTCGACGCGAAGCTCGAGCGAGGCGATCATCGCGGCCTGTTCTTGCACCTTGTTGCCGAGCTCGGCGATGATGCGCTGGTCATCCTCGATGCGGAGCTGCAGGGTGTCGTTCTTCCCGCGAAGCTCCTGCTCCCGCTTGCGGCTCTCCGCCAGCTCGGCAGCCGTGACGCGGGCACGCTGCACGAGCGCTTCGACGCGATCGGTCAGCTCCTTGCGACGCACGAGCTGCTCTTCGAGGGGGCTCTCGTAGTTGCGCTTCACCCGCTTCTTGGCGGAGAGGCCCTTCACCGTGCGAATCTGACTGTCGATTTTCGTCAGCAGCGAATCGCTCTCGAAGATCGCGCGCATCAGCGAGTCCTTCTGCGATGACAGCGACGTCGTGAGCGCGAGCTGGCGATCGGTGATCGCCTGAAGGCTGTCGGCACGGGCACGCTCCTTCTTCGTCTCACAGGCGGAGACAAGGGTCACCAGTGCGAAGGAGAGGCCGAAGAGACGGGCGATGGAATGCGAAGTACGCATGACAGGCGGATCTCCGGGAAGGAATACGAAGGAATGCCGATCACGCAGCGCAGCGCGCACACGCAGGTCGACACCACAAGACGATGCAGCCGCCACCGGGGTATCGGCGTCGTTTCGCGCCACTTACGCCCGGTGACCACCCGCACACTATCGGGGCCTGTTCGCCCCGCGCGTAGTTAGGTGTTATGCACCCTGCGGGCGACTTCGTTCATGGCGTCGAAGAGCTCCTCGAACGACTCGACCACGAACAGCACATCCTGAAGGTGGTCGATCTCGAACGGCTGGCTCATGACCGCATCGATCTCGAACGGTCGCCGATCGCACGTCGGTCCGAGGGCGTTCGCCGCGTCGGCGTGGGAGGAGATCAGCCCGCTCCCGTAGATCTTGACCTTTCCCCGCTCGCGGATGAGGCCGAACTCCACCGTGAACCAGAACAGACGCGCCATGGCGGCAACCTGCTCGGCAGACTGGGCGCGCGCGGCGATCGCGCCGAACTGCTGGAGAAAGTCGGCGAACACCGGATCCGCGTGAAGCGGGACGTGGCCGAAGACATCGTGGAAGATGTCTGGCTCGGGGAGGTAGTCGAGCTGTACCCGAGGGCGGACCTTCAATGTCGTGGGAAAGCGACGTCGCTCGAGACATCGAAAGAACTGTGGTGCGGGGATGAAGCCGCTGACGCCGACGGCGGCCCAGCCGGTGCGCGCGGCCAGGCGAGCATTTACGTCGGCGAGATCCGGAACGCGATCGGGCGAGAGACCGATGCGCTCCATGCCGGAGAGAAACACCTCGCTGCCCGTGTCGATGAGAGTGGCCATGCGTCGCTCGAACAGCAGCCGCCACACGGCGTGCGCTTCTTCGTCGTAGCGCGAGTACCGTTGCGTGATGAATGGCGGCAGCTCGGCAATGGTCGGATGAGATGTCTCGAGCATGAGTCCCTCGCACTCGGAGAAAAAAAACGGCCCGTGGAGAATTCCACGGGCCGCGGGGCGACTTGGCTGATCGTGAGCGCTTACGCGCGCAGATGCCTCCCACCGCGTTCCGTGGACCGGGACGCGTAGCAATAGTAGGCAACCGCGCGGAGGTAAGAGCTCACCATACACGCACGGTATAGGCGGCTGCGCGTTTGGTCAAGCCGAGGTGAGCGACTCGATCGTGCTTGCGAGCCGGCCGGCGACGTCCTATTGTCGCCGTCCCCCGTCAAGGCAGCGCGCATCCGTGAAGCTTCGGCCGGTGACACCCCGAACATCCATCCGCATCGGCGACCGGGATGCGCGGCGACCCAAGGGCGTTCCCCGCGGCGACGAGCTCAAGAAAAAAACGAAGGCGGTCCTCGAGCGCCTCACTGACTTGCAGGAACGGCTGTACGCGGAGTCGAAGCAATCCCTTCTCGTCGTGCTTCAGGGCAGGGACACCTGCGGGAAGGACGGTACCATTCGCCGCGTGTTCGACGCCGTCAATCCACAGGGATGCGTCGTCACGACCTTCAAGAAGCCGAGCGAGCTGGAGTTGAGCCACGACTACCTCTGGCGCATTCACCATGCGGTACCGGCGAAAGGGACGATTGGCATCTTCAACCGCTCGCATTACGAGGACGTGCTGGTGGTCCGCGTGCGCGGCCTCGTTCCGAGATCGGCCTGGGCGAAACGGTACGACCAAATCAACGACTTCGAGCGCATGCTGACCGAGAACGGGGTCACCATCCTCAAGTTCTTTCTCCACATCTCGCGGGAAGAGCAGAAGGACCGCCTTCTTGCGCGTCTCGAGGACCCCTCGAAACAATGGAAGTTCAAGGAGGGGGACGTCGCCGAGCGCGAGCTGTGGGACGGGTACACGGCCGCCTATCGAGACACCCTGAAGAAGTGCAGCACCCCCTGGGCGCCCTGGTACATCGTACCGGCGAACAAGAAGAAGGTCCGTGACTATCTCGTCGCGCAAACGGTGGTGGACACGCTCACGCGAATGGCTCCTCGATATCCCAAGGTGGAGGGGGATATCGAGACGCTAAAGGGCTCTATTACCTAGGTGACCGAGGTGTCCAACTGGACTCCTCGACCACCTCGGGCTTGTGCTTGGCCTGCGCGCGCACGAACATGAGGCATCCCGCCGAGGCATATGCAGCCAACCGACGTCGCGGATCCACGGTACTACCACAAGGTGGTGGACTGCCAATGGGGCTGTCCGGCGCACACCAATGTGCCGGAGTACATCCGCCTCATCGCGCAGGGTCGCTATACCGAGTCGTACCTGCTGAATCGCGCCTCCAACGTCTTCCCGGGCATTCTCGGCCGCACTTGCGATAGGCCGTGCGAGCCCGCGTGCCGGCGCACCCGCGTCGATGGCAAACCGGTGGCGATCTGTCGCTTGAAGCGAGTCGCCGCCGACCTGCGAGATGATGTTCGCACGTTCCTCCCCGAGATTCCGGAACGCAAGAACGGCAAGCGTGTCGCGCTCATCGGCGCGGGCCCGGCATCGCTCACCGTGGCGAACGACCTCATGCCTCAGGGCTATGAGTGCGTGATCTTCGAGAAGCTCGACCGTCCTGGCGGGCTCATGCGCACGAACATTCCGGCGTTTCGTCTTCCCGCGAGCGTGCTCGATGAGGAAGTCGCGATGATCATCGACATGGGGGTCGATCTGCGCCTCAGCAGCCCGGTGACGAGCATGCGCGCGCTGCTTGGCGAGGGCTACGACGCCGTCTTCGTCGGTAGCGGGGCGCCGAAGGGGAAGGAGCTGGACCTTCCCGGCCGGTGGGATACGAATCGCATCCACATCGGCATCGAATGGCTCGAGTCGGTGCACTTCGAGCACGTGACATCGATCGGCGAGCGCGTGCTGATCATCGGCGTCGGGAATACCGCGATGGACTGCTGCCGTAGCTCGCGCCGGTTAGGCGGGCACGACATCAAGGTGATGGCGCGGCGCTCCCGCAAATACTTCAAGGCATCGCCGTGGGAGCTGGACGACGCGGTGGAAGAAGGCGTCGAGATCGTCGAGAATCATGCGCCCAAGCGCTTCATCGTCGAGAACGGGCGCCTCGTGGGAATGGAGTTCGAGCGGCTGCAATGGACGGAGAAGGATGGCAAGCAGCGCAGCGAAGTGATCGACACCGTCATGCTGCCCTGCGATGACGTGATCCTCGCCATTGGACAGGAGAACGCGTTCCCATGGATAGAGCGCGACATCGGACTGGCGTTCGATGACTGGGGCATGCCGGTCGTCGATCGCGCGACGTTCCAGTCGACACGCCCCGGCGTGTTCTTCGGCGGCGATGCGGCGTGGGGTCCGGAGAACATCATCTGGGCCGTCGAGCACGGGCACCAGGCAGCGATCTCCATTCACAACCACTGCATGGGAATGGCGCTGACCGAGCGGCCGGCAGCCGGAATGAACCTGTCGAGCGCCAAGCTCGGGATGTTCGCGTGGGGTTACAGCAACGACTACGATCCGACGCCGCGCGCGAAGATGACGCACATCGATCTCGAGCGGCGATTCCAGTCGGTCGGCATCGAGGTGGAGCTCGGATTCGACGCCCAGCAGACGGCCCGCGAGGTGCAGCGCTGCCTCAACTGCGACATCGAGACGCACTTCAGCGCGAACCTGTGCATCGAGTGCGACGCGTGCGTCGATGTCTGTCCGGTGAACTGCCTCACGATCACGCGCGACGGCGAGGAGGGCGAGCTGCGCCACCGCCTGTCGGCGCCTGCGCTGAACATCTCCCAGCCCCTGTTCGTTTCGGCTGCCCTGCCGCAGACGGGACGCGCGATGGTGAAGGATGAGGACGTGTGCCTCCATTGCGGTCTCTGCGCCGATCGCTGTCCGACCGCCGCGTGGGACATGCGCGAGTTCGATCTCCTGATGCCGTACGCCGGTCGTCCGGTGACGCCGCCCGCGTCCATGCGGGATCTCCCGGCAACGGCGAGGGCGACGGCCTCATGAGCGCTCCCGCGATGCACCGCCCCGACGCGGCGCCCGCTCTCGATCCGGCGCGCGCGACCCCGCGCGTCAACGACTTCGCCTTCAAGATCGGCACGGTCAACGGGACCGGCTCGGCCAGCGCCAACGGACTGCTCATGCAGGCGATCTTCCGGATGGGCATCCCCGTCACTGGCAAGAACGTCTTCCCCTCGAACATTCAGGGGCTGCCGACCTGGTACGAGATCCGGGTGAACGGCCGCGGCTACACGGCGCGAACGCCGCGCTTCGATCTCGTCGTCGCGATGAATCCCGCCACCTTCGCGCGCGACATTGCCGAGGTCACTCCCGGCGGCTGGGTGCTGCACGATTCCTCGTGGCCGCTGCCGGAGGCGCTGCACCGCCCCGACGTCACGTTCCTCGGTGTTCCGTTCGGCAAGATGTGCATCGAGGCATTCGAGGGCGACCGCGAGCGGACGCTGATGAAGAACATCGCGTACTCGGGCGCGCTGGTCGCGCTGCTCGACATCGACATGCAGATCGTCCACGGGATGATCGAGGAGAAGTTCGCTCGGAAGAAGTCCTTGATGGACTCGAACTTCCGCGCGCTGCACCTCGGCTACGACTACGCGAAGGCGCACCACGACTGCCCG
This sequence comes from Gemmatimonadaceae bacterium, assembly GCA_035253695.1. GTDB lineage: Bacteria > Gemmatimonadota > Gemmatimonadetes > Gemmatimonadales > Gemmatimonadaceae > JAICNG01. The sequence goes on along the minus strand of DATFBS010000074.1, from coordinate 846 downwards.
CTCCCGATCCGCCTGCAGCCGCTCGATGAGACGCGCAACCACATCCTGATCGACGGGAACACCGCGGCGGCGCTCGGATGCCTGTATGCCGGCGCCACCGTGGGGGCGTGGTATCCGATCACGCCCGCGACGTCGCTCATGGAGGCGTTCCGTGGCTTCTGCGAGCGCTACCGCATCGATCCCGAGACGAAGAAGCGGAACTTCTGCATCGTGCAGGCGGAGGATGAGCTCTCGGCCGCGGGCGTCGTGATCGGCGCTTCATGGGCCGGAGCGCGCGCGTTCACGCCCACGGCCGGTCCGGGCATATCGCTGATGGGCGAGTTCGTCGGCCTGGCGTACTACGCGGAAGTGCCGGCCGTCTTCATCGACGTGCAGCGTACCGGACCGTCCACCGGCATGCCGACACGCACCCAGCAGGCCGACCTGTTGTCGATTGCGTATCTCTCGCACGGGGACACGAAGCACATCGCGTTGTTCGCCTCGAGCCCGGAGGACTGTTTCCATCTTGCGGTGAAGGCGTTCGACCTGGCCGAGCGGTTCCAGACGCCGGTGTTCCTGCTGACGGACCTCGACATCGGGATGAACGACTGGATGTGTCCGCGGCTGACGTGGGACGACTCGTATCGCCCCGACCGCGGGAAGGTGCTGGATGCGGAAGAGCTGGAGCGCATCACGCGCTTCTCGCGCTATCTCGATGTGGACGGCGACGGCATCGCGGCGCGCACTCTTCCCGGCGTGCATCCGAAGGGCGCGTTCTTCACCCGCGGCTCGGGGCACGACAAGCACGGCGCGTACACCGAAGGCGCGGCCGAGTACACCGAGGTCATGCAGCGGCTCGCGCGGAAG
>DATFBS010000073.1:0-80586 GCA_035253695.1 Gemmatimonadaceae bacterium | reverse complement strand
TGGCGGCGGCGATCGGCGTCGGACTCCCCGTCGACACGCCGACCGGCAACATGGTCATCGACATCGGCGGCGGCACCACCGAGATCGCCGTCATCGCGCTGTCGGGCATCGTGAGCGACACGTCCATCCGCACCGGCGGCGACGAGCTCGACACGTCGATCGTGCAGTTCATGCGCAAGAACTACAACCTGCTGATCGGCGAAGCGACCGCGGAGCAGGTGAAGATCCAGATCGGCTCCGCGTACCCGGTCGGCGAAGAGCGCGAGATGGAAGTGAAGGGACGCGACCTCGTCTCCGGCATCCCGAAGACGGTGCGCGTGCACTCGAGCGAGATTCGCGAGGCGATTCAGGAGCCCATCCAGCAGATCGTCGACGCCGTGCGGCGCGCGCTGGAGATCACGCCGCCCGAGCTCGCCAGCGACATCGTCGACCGCGGCATCGTCATGACGGGCGGCGGCGCCCTCATTCGCGGACTCGACTTGCTTCTTTCTCAGGAAACCAGCCTTCCGATTCATGTCGATGAGGATCCGCTCACCTGCGTCGTGCGCGGGACCGGACGCATTCTCGACGACGAGGAGAAGTACTGGTCGGTCCTGAGCACCTGAGCTGAGCCGTGGCATCGCGCGTATCGGGACGGCGCGACACTCTGCTGTTAGGCGCGTGCGTGACGCTGTCGATCATCACGCTCGCGCTCCCGCAAGCGGTGCGCGATCCATTCGCGGCGGCCATGCGTCGCAGCGTCGTGGCCCCGCTCCTCTCCCTCCAGTACAACGCCGAGCTGACGCGCCGAGCGTGGGAAGCGCGCGAGCGCACACGCGCCGAGCGCGACTCGGTCGTCCTGGCCGCGATGACCGCCCCGGAGCTCGAGCGCGAGAACGCGCGGCTCCGGCGCATGCTCGGTCTGGGTCGGCGGCTCCGCTGGGGATTCGTGCCCGCCGAGGCGCTCTTCAGCCGAAGTCCTGGGGAGGAGTACACGGTTGTGCTCTCCGCCGGCTCGCGCTCGGGCGTGCGGCAATTCAGCCCCGTCGTGGCACCCGAAGGGTTGGTCGGCATGGTCCGAATCGTCGATCCGACGAAGAGCATCGCGATCGTCTGGCCGCACGCGGACTTTCGCGTCAGCGCACAATCCGCCGATGGCAGCGCGTTCGGCATCGTCGGCCCGCACCTCGGTGACGAGCCGGATCGCTACCTGCTCGAGATGCGAGGAGTGCCGCTGCGGACATCCCTCACGACGGGAACGCTCATCGTGAGCTCTGGACTCGGGGGGGTCTTTCCGCGCGGCATTCCGATCGGCGTCGTGCAGCGGGAGCTCCGGACGTCCGAGGTCTGGGCAAATACGTATCTCCTGCGCCCAGCCGTACTCCCCGCCGATGTGAGCTCGGTGATGATCCTGCATCCGCAACGGGCCGGCTCGGGCGTCGAGGGGGTGTGGGAGCTGGCGTCAGCTGACAGCGCCGCAGCCGACTCGGCGCGTCGCGCCGACTCGCTCGCCAGGGCCCGTGCGGACACCGCGCGTCCCCGGCCGGCACGAACGACTCCGGCGCGGGTAGATACCGCCACTGCGCGAACGGCACCACCAGTGCGCCGCGATACGGCGAGGCGCCAGGCGCCGGCGCGGCGCGATACGGCGCCGGCACGCCGTGATACGGCTCCGGTGCGGCGAGACACGGCTCGACGCGATACGGTCGTGCGCGACACCGCTACGCCCACGCTTCCCATAACACCGGTGCTGCCACCGCAGCCGGCGCCGAGGCCGGACACAGTGCGTCGCGATACGAATCCACCGCCGCCATGAAGGGCATCGACGTCTTTCGCATCATGATCGCCTTTGGGCTGCTGCTCGTGCTCCACTACACGCTGCGGCCGCTTCTCGCGTGGCGTTCTTCGCCGGACTTCCTCGTCATCGCGCTTCTGCTCGTGTCGATTCGGGTGCGCCCTGGGTCCGCGGCGATCGTCGGGTTTCTGACCGGCCTCATCGCCGACAGCATCTCGATCGATGGCCTCGGCGCGGGGGCGCTCGCGATGAGCGTCGTGGCGTTCGGCGCGTCCTGGCTCAAGGCGGTATTCTTTGCCGACAACTTGCCTCTGATCGCGTTCTTCATTTTCCTTGGCAAGTGGGCACTCGACATCATGTATCACCTGGCGTCCGGCAATCTCGGCGGCGGTGAGCTCGCGATGCAGCTCCTCGTGTGGTCGCCCCTGGCGGCCGCGGTCACCGCGCTCTTCGGGCTGATCGTGCTCGCGCTCCTGCGTCCGATCCTGCGGACTTCGCCGGCATGAGCTTCCACCCCAACGATCTCGCCCGGCGCGCGCGCGGCGCATCGTGGATGCTGGTGGTGCTCTTCGTGGTACTGCTGGGAGCGTTCTTCCGCACCCAGGTATTGCGGAACTCCGAATACGCGCTGAAATCGGAATCGAACCGATTGCGCGAGGTTCCGCTCCCCGCCCCCCGCGGGATCATTTACGATCGCAACGAGCAGATCATCGCCGAGAATGTCCCGGGCTACTCGGTGTCGATGTTGAGTCCGGCGGGCGATTCGTTGCGCGCATCGCTCAAGCGCCTGTCCGCGCTCATCCCGCTCTCGAACGAGCAGATCGAATCGTCGGTGCGCCGCTTCCGTCGCGCCCCGACGCGCCCGACCGTGGTGCTCTCCGACGCCCCCTTCGACGTGATCTCCGTGCTCGAGGAGCACCGCGTCGAGTTTCCGGGACTGATCATTCAGTCGGCGCCGAAGCGCTACTACCCTGACGGCGAGGCGGTCGCGGCGTTCGTGGGCTACACGGGGGAGATCACGGAAAACGAGCTCGCGCAGTCCGAGTACGAGAGCTACAAGGCCGGTCAACAGATCGGAAAGGGCGGGCTCGAGAAGCAGTACGAGAAGCAGCTGCGCGGGCAGGAAGGCGTTCGCTTCGTGGAAGTGGATGCGCGTGGCCGTGTCGTGCGGGAGGCTGGTGCGCGCCAGGATCTCCGCCCGCTGCCGGCGCCGGCGCTCCACACGAACATCGATCTCGATCTCCAGCGCTACGCGGCCTCGCTGTTCGGTGACTCGCTGCAGGGCGGGCTCATCGCGATGGACCCGATCTCGGGTGGCGTGCTGGCCCTCCACAGCGCGCCGTCGTTCGATCCGAATCGGTTCATCGGCGGCATTCCCGCGGAGTATTGGCGGCAGCTCAACACCGATCCGCGGCGCCCGCTGTACAACAAGGTGATTCAGGGGCGGTACCCACCGGCCTCCACGTTCAAGCTCGCCACATCGGTGCTCGCGCTGAACGACAAGGTCGCCACGCTCGACACGCACATGCCGCAGCCATGCACCGGCGGCTACCAGTTCGGCAATCGCTATTTCCGGTGCTGGGAGAAGAAGGGACACGGCGACGTCTCCCTCGCTCGCGCGCTCGAGGTGTCGTGCGACACCTATTTCTACCAGCTGGGCCTCAAGATCGGCCTAACGAGGCTGATCGCCGGTGGCGTGCGGCTCGGCTTCGACAAGCGCAGCGGGATCGATTTGCCCGGCGAGGTGATCCCCATTTATCCGTACGGCGAGGATTACTACAACAAGCGCTACGGCGCCCGCGGTTGGAGCTCGGCGGTCACGCTCAACCTGTCGATCGGACAGGGCGAGAACGATCAGACGGTCGTCAGTATGGCGCGGTTCTACACCGCGCTGGCCACCGATGGACTGGCCGCGCGGCCGGAGATCGTACGCAACGACGACGACCGTTCCCGGACTCGCGTCATCCAGCTGACCGACCGCGAGCTGCAAGGGCTTCGCAACGCGATGAAGAACGTCGTCTCGGAGCGCGGCACGGCAGCAAGCGCGCGAATCGCCGATGTGGTGCTCGCCGGCAAGACGGGAACCGCGCAGAACGCTCACGACGCGACGCGTGATCACGCATGGTTCGTCGGGTTCGCGCCGGCGGATGATCCCAAGATCGTCGTCTCGGTGATGCTGGAGTTCGGTGAGCACGGGTACTATGCGGCGCGCATCGCCTCGAAGGTCATCGAGCGCTACCTCAAGGGGGCGCCGACGCCGACGCTCGTGCGAGGGTCTCCAACGGCGCTGGCCACGCCGCCTTCGGCCACCGAGTCTACGCGATGATGCGCCGGCGAGTCCTTACCGCCGATCTGCCCTTGATCGGCGTTGCGCTGGCGCTGTCGCTGTTCGGCATCGCGATGGTGTATTCGGCGGGCCAGACCGACGTGCCGACGGTCGCGGGCCGTGCGTGGGTTTCGCAGATCAAGTGGCTCGTCGTCGCGCTCATCGCCGCGTTTTTCGTCAGTCGCGCCTCCGTGCGCCTGATCGAGTGGCTCACGTGGCCGGCGTTTCTGTTCACGATCGGGCTTCTCGTCATCACGCTGATGTTCGGGACCGGGGCCGGTACGGCCGCGAGCGTGAAGGGCTGGCTCACCATCAACGGCGTTAGGCTCGGTCAACCAGCCGAGCTGGCCAAGATCACGGTCGTGCTCATGCTGGCGCGCATTCTCGGCGAGCGGCGAGAGCCACCGCGATCGATTCTCGAGCTCTGGAAGCCGGCGCTGATCGTGCTCATTCCATGGGTGCTGATCATGGCGCAGCCCGACCTGGGCACGGGCATCGCGTTCATCGGGATCTTTTTCGCGATGCTGTACTGGTCGGGGGTACCCTGGCCGCTCCTCGTGCTCATTGCGTCGCCGGCCGTGAGCCTGCTCCTCGCGTTCAACACGACGTATTGGGGAGCGTGGTTTTTGTTGCTGATCGCGCTCGTGGTGCGGTATCGCCCGTACCTGGTCGAAGGGGTGGGTCTCATGCTCGCCAATGTGGCGATGGGCGTCGTCGCACCGCTGCTCTGGGAGCGGCTGGCGCCGTACCAGCGACATCGCCTGCTCGTATTCCTCGATCCATCGATCGACCCACGCGCCTCTGGCTGGCATGTCATCCAGTCCCAGGTGGCGATCGGGTCCGGGGGATGGCTCGGGAAAGGGTGGACGGAAGGGACGCAGAAGCGACTCGCTTTCCTCCCCGCGCAGCACACCGACTTCATTTACGCCGTGGTCGGCGAGGAGCTTGGCTTCATCGGGGTTACGGTGACGCTGGCGCTCTTTCTCTTCCTCCTCCTCCGCGTCGTGCGCGTCGCGGCACGAGCGAACGATGGCTTCAGCAGTCTGGTGGCGTTCGGGCTCGCCTCCAGCTGGCTGGTGCACATCCTCGTGAACATCGGCATGACGCTGAATCTCATGCCGATCACCGGCATTCCGCTTCCTTTCTTCAGCTACGGCGGATCCTTCCTGCTCGCTTCATGGCTCTCGATAGGCATTCTCGTGCGCATATCGAGTGAGGGCCGCGGCGGCAGGTTCGGGGAGCTGGCGATATAGGGCAGGGTCAGGGGCCAAGGGCCAGGGGCCAAGGGATGGAAAAAGGCAGCGCGGCTTCGCCGCTGCTGCCTCATCAGATGAGCGAGCGGCCTACGGCCGCTCGCCTTTCCTTCTCTTGGCCCCTGGCCCTTGGCCCCTGACCCTGCTCCAACACTAGCTTGTGACCCCGCGCACACTCAGATTTCCACACCATGGCCTGGTTTCGTAAAGAGAAGAAGCCTCGGCAGCCCCGGCGCGAGCGACTCGAGATACCGGCGGACGTCTGGGAGAAATGCGAGGCGTGCGGGCATACCGACATCCGTGAGAAGTTCGAGCGCAACCTGAACGTGTGTCCGGAGTGCGACTATCACCGTCGCATCCGGGCCATCGAGTACGTGAACCTCCTGATCGACGACGGGCAGTACGAGGAGCTCGATCCGGAGTTGCGGTCCGTGGATCCGCTGACGTTCCCGGAGTATCCGCAGCGCATCACGCGAGCGACGCAGAACGCGGGCGAGGCGGACGCCATCATGACGGTCACCGGGACACTCGGCGCCATGCCGCTGTTCCTCGGGGTCATGGACTTCGCGTTCATGGGGGGGTCCATGGGGTCCGTCGTCGGCGAGAAGATCGCGCGGATGGGCCAGCGCTCGCTCGAGCGCAAGTATCCGCTCGTGCTCGTGTCGGCGTCGGGTGGCGCGCGCATGCAGGAAGGCGTGCTCTCGCTGATGCAGATGGCCAAGACGAGCGCGGTGCTATCTCAACTTGCGGAGCGGCGCATTCCATACATCTCGGTGCTCACGAATCCGACGACAGGCGGTGTCAGCGCCAGCTTCGCCATGCTCGGAGACGCCATCATCGCCGAGCCGGGGGCGGTCGTGGGCTTCGCCGGGCCGCGCGTGATCAAGCAGACGATCGGGCAGGACCTCCCCGAGGGATTTCAGACCGCGGAGTTCCTGATGGAGAAGGGGATGCTCGACGCCGTCGTCCATCGCCGCGACCTGAAGCGAACCATCGGACAGCTCCTGCGACACATGAGCCTACAGCCGGCCGCCGCGGGGTGGACGTCGCCCTGACGACCTATCGCGCCGCGATCGATGCGCTCTTCACGCGCACGACCGGCGTCTGGAAGCTCGGCCTGGAGCGCGTGAGTGCGCTCCTCGAGCGTCTCGGCAACCCGCATCGAACCCTCACGGTGGTGCATGTGGGGGGTACCAATGGGAAGGGAAGCGTGGTTGCGACCGCGGAGGCCGTGCTTCGCGCTCGCGGCGTGCGCGTCGGCCGCTACACGTCTCCCCACCTGATCGACTTTCGCGAGCGTATTCTCGTCGATCGCGTGCCGATTAGCGAAGAGGTGGTGCTCGAGTTTCTCGAGCGCTGGATGCCCGAGTCGGAGCGGCTCGGAGCGACGTTCTTCGAGATTACGACGGCGCTCGCGCTCGACCATTTCGCCAGGTCGAGCGTCGACGTGGCGATCGTGGAGGTCGGGCTCGGCGGCCGGCTCGACGCGACTAATGTCGTTGATCCGCGCGCGGCTGTCGTCACCTCGATCGCGCTCGATCACACCGAGTGGCTCGGCGACTCCATTGAGGCGATCGCAGGCGAGAAGGGCGGCATTTTCAAGGAGCGCAGGCCCGCGGTCATCGGAGAGCGCGACCCGGCCATCGCTGCGCTGCTGTCGCGCCTTGCCGCCGATCGAAATGCCGAGCCCATCACCTTCGCGCGCGATCGTGGCGAGATCTCGGCGGTGCAGACCACGCAAGTCGGGACCTCCTTTCGCATCGAGGGCACGCGACCGCTTCTGGTGAGAACTCCGCTGATCGGTGCGCATCAGGCCGCCAACGCCATCACGGCGTTGGCGGCTCTGGACGCCGCCGGACTCGCGGCCTGGCCGGGCGGCCCGAGCATCGCGATACCGAGTGTGGCGCTTCCCGGCCGCTTCCAGCGCGAGGGGCGGTGGATCTTCGACGTCGCGCACAATCCTTCGGGTGCAGCGGTTCTCGCCGCGACGATCGAGGCCGTGGCACCTCGTCGGCCGCTCGTCGCGATCCTTGGTGTGTTGGGCGACAAGGATTGGCGCGGCATAATGCGCGCGTTGGCGCGAGTAGTGGATGTGGTCGTGCTCACGCGTCCGCCGTCGGCGCCGGAGACGCGCGTGTGGAATGTCGAGGAAGCGCTCGCGTTCGCGAGGACGCTCCCGTGGAGCGCTGTCGCGGAACGGAGCTTCGACACCGCCATAACCCGTGCCGATGAATTGGGCGCGACGGTGCTCATCACCGGCTCGTTTCACACTGTGGGCGATGCGATGGCGCGCTTGCAGGTGAATCCGCTGGCCGGGTAGATTCCGCCCATGTCACTGGACGCGCTGCCCGGGTTCCGCGAATTCTACCCGTCGGAGCTGGCCGAGCGGAACTTCATCATCGGCACGTGGCGCGAAGTGGCGCGGCGATACGCGTTCGTCGAGTACGACGGCCCTCCACTCGAGCCGCTCGAGCTCTACACGCGCAAGAGCGGCGACGAGATCGTCGGACAGCTGTACTCGTTCGCCGACAAGGGTGGCCGCGAGGTCTCCTTGCGTCCCGAGATGACGCCGACGCTCGCGCGGATGGTTGCCGCCAAGGCGAATGCGCTGCGAAAGCCGGTACGGTGGTTCTCCGTGCCGCAGCTGTTCCGGTACGAGCGCAAGCAACGGGGGCGTCTTCGGGAACACTTCCAGCTGAACGTCGACATCATCGGTGAGCCAGACGTCACCGCCGACGCTGAGCTGTTGTCGGTGGCGATCGACATGATGCGGGCCTTTGGCCTCACGGCGTCGGACGTGCGCGCTCGTGTCTCCGATCGACGGCTCCTTCGTGGGCTGCTGGTGCTGACCGGAATCACCGACGACATGCTGCCCGGCGTGTACGCGGTGGTCGATAAGATGGACCGCGAGCCTCGGGCGTCGCTGGAGGCGAAGCTTCGGGCAGCCGGGCTCCACAACGTGTTCATCGCGAGGGTCTTCGAGGTCCTGAAGCATCCCGACCTCGCCACGCTGCGCGAGCGATATGGGGACGTGCCCGAGTTGCGCGAGGACTTTACGCGATTGACGCGGTACTTCGAGTACCTCGATGCGCTGGGGGTCGGCGAGTGGGTGGAGTTCGACCTGTCGATCGTGCGAGGGCTGGCCTACTACACCGGCATCGTCTTCGAGCTCTTCGATGCCAAGCGTGAGCTGCGCGCCATCTGCGGCGGCGGCCGATACGATTCGCTTCTGAAGCAGCTCGGAGGCGCCGATCTTCCCGCGTTAGGCTTCGGCATGGGCGATGTCGTGCTGGGCGAGCTGCTTCGGGCACGCGGCCGCATGCCCGACTGGAAGCCGGGCGTCGATGTCTGGGTCGCCTACGGCGACCCGGCACTGCTGGACGACGCCATGCGGATCGCGCGGGGATTACGCGACCGCGGTCAGTCGGTCGAGTACGCGTTAGGTGGCCAGCAGCTCGCCCGTCAGCTCAAGGCGGCTGACGCAGCGGGGGCGAGGGACGTGCTCGTCTTGCAACCGGCCGACCTGGAGCGCGGCGAAGCGGTGGTCCGACGCCTCGCCGATGGCAACGAGACGCGCGTCCGTCTCGATGAATGGATGGCCGGCCGGTGACATCGAACTCGCGGAGCTGATGAGCGACGACAAGAAGTTGACGACGCGCGCCGAGGATTTCAGCGCGTGGTACAACGAGGTGGTGCTGCGGGCGGAGCTTGCCGATTACTCGCCGGTTCGCGGATGCATGGTGATCCGCCCGGCCGGGTACGGGATTTGGGAGCGGATGCAGCACACCCTCGATGAGATGTTCAAGGCCACCGGCCACCACAACGCGTATTTCCCGCTCCTCATCCCTGAGAGTTTCCTGCACAAGGAAGCCGAGCACGTCCAGGGGTTCGCGCCGGAAACCGCCGTTGTCACGCACGGCGGAGGCAAGGAGCTCGATGAGCCACTGGTGATCCGCCCGACGTCGGAAACGATCATCTACTCCATGTTCGCGAAATGGGTGCAGAGCTATCGGGACCTGCCCCTTCTGATCAATCAGTGGGCGAACGTGGTGCGATGGGAAATGCGCACGCGACTCTTTCTGCGCACTCTCGAATTTCTCTGGCAGGAGGGACATACCGCCCACGCCACGCACGACGAGGCCGAGGAGGAAGCGCGCAAGATCCTCGGCCTGTACAGCGATTTCATGGAAGGGTGGATGGCCATGCCCGTGATCACCGGGCAGAAGACCGAAAGCGAAAAGTTCGCCGGCGCGTTGCGCACGTATTCCTGTGAGGCGATGATGCAGGACAATCGCGCCCTCCAGGCGGGCACGTCGCACAACCTCGGCCAAAACTTCGCCAAGGCCTTCAACCTCACCTTCCAGGCCGAGAGTGGGGAGATCGCGCACGCCTGGAATACGAGCTGGGGCGTATCCACTCGCCTCGTCGGCGGGTTGGTGATGACTCACGGGGATGACAACGGCTTGCGAATTCCGCCGCTGCTCGCCCCGATCGAGCTGGTGATCGTTCCGATCTGGAAGAGCGATGACGAGCGCGGTCGCGTCCTCGAGACGGCGCGCCGTGTCTACGACAACCTCCGCGACTGGGAACGGCGCGAGCCCAATCGGCTGCGCGTGCATCTCGATGACCGGGACAGCATGAAGCCGGGGGCGAAGTACTACGAGTGGGAGCTTCGGGGGGTGCCACTACGGATGGAGCTGGGTCCGCGCGACATCGACAAGAACCAGTGCGTGCTCGTGAGGCGCGACACCCGGGCGAAGCAGACCGCCAGCCTCGATAGCGTCGGCGAAGACGTCGAGGCACTGCTCGAGACCATCCAGGACGATATGGTGATCGCGGCCCGCGACCGTCGCGAAAAGAACAGCCACCGCGGCCCGATCACCTACGACCAGTTCCGTCAGCTCATGGACGGGCCGGGCGGGTTCGTCTACACCGGCTGGTGCGGGGACGGCGCGTGCGAGACGAGCGTGAAGGAGGACACGAAGGCGACGATTCGCGTGATGCCTGACGAGGAGTTCCGGTCCGCCGAAGCCCCTCTCACCTGCCTCCGTTGCGGACGGCCGGCTACGAGCGAGGCCGTGTGGGCCAAGGCGTATTGACCGCCGCCGCTCGCCAGCCGACAGCTCCCGGCAGCCCCCGGGTGGGCCGCTGCGAGGACATCGATCTCGAGCAGCTTGCACGCGCCGTCGGAACGCCGGCCTACGTGTACAGCGCATCGCACATCCGCCAACAGTATCGTCGCCTCGATGACGCACTCTCCGGAGTCCCCCACCGACTCCATTACAGCGTCAAGGCAAACTCCTCGCTCGGCGTGCTCGGCTTGCTCCGCGAGCTCGGAGCAGGGGTCGATATCGTATCCGGTGGGGAGCTCGAGCGCGCGCTTCGCGCCGGATTTTCAGGGCGCGACGTCGTCTTCAGCGGGGTGGGGAAGACGGAGCAGGAGCTGCGCGAGGCGCTCGTTGCCGGCGTTCTGCTCTTCAATGTCGAATCTGAAGCCGAGCTGCGTGAGCTCGATCGCGTGGCTCAGCAGATGGGGCGTGTCGCGCCGGTCGCGCTGCGAGTGAACCCCGAGGTGACCGTCGATACGCCGCACCCGTACACCCGCACGGGCGAGCGGGGAATGAAGTTTGGCATTCCGTACGACGAGGCACTCGACGTTGCCCGTCGTGCGGTGCAGATGCGCGGCATCGGGCTGCGCGGAGTCGACATGCACATCGGGTCGCAGGTGACCGCGCTCGATCCGTACGAGGAGGGCCTGCGTCGTTTGCTCGAGCTCGTCGCCGCACTCCGCGAGCTTGGATCACACGATCTCGAGTTTCTCGATGTCGGGGGCGGTCTCGCGGTGACGTACGAGGCCGAGGTGCCTACCGATCCCGAGGCGTTCGCCGAGGCCATCGTCCCCCACGCGTCTCGGTCCGGGCTCACGCTCCTCGTGGAACCCGGGCGCTATCTCGTGGGCAACGCCGGCGTCCTTCTCACACGTGTGCTCTACCGCAAGCGGAGCGGTGGGCGCGAGTATGTCATTACCGATGCCGGAATGAACGATCTCTTACGTCCCTCCCACTACCAGGCATATCACCACATCTCGGCGGTGCGGCCGAGCGGGACGTCGGCGACGTACGATGTCGTGGGCCCGGTGTGTGAGAGCGGTGACTTCTTCGCGCTCGACCGCACCATGGATGCGGTAAACGAGGGCGACCTGTTGATCGTGCATTCCGCGGGTGCGTACGGATTCGTCATGGCGTCGAACTACAACAGCCGACCACGTCCGCCCGAAATTCTCGTCGAAGGGGATCGTTATGCGGTCATTCGCGACCGTGAGACGTACGAGGATCTCGTGCGGCACGAGCGAGTGGCCCCCGATTGGAGACGCGCCTGATGCGCGTCGGACTCCTCGCCGATTCCCATGACCGGGTTCCCGCGATCGCCGAATTTGCGCGCCGCTTCGCGGAAGCTGGGGTGGGATTCGTGCTGCACGCGGGTGATTGGTGCGCGCCGTTTTCGATCGCACCGCTTCGTGCCGCCAACGTCGCCGTAGCGGGTGTCTTCGGGCGAAACGATGGCGATCGCCAGGGCCTTCAGGCGGAAGCAGCCAAGGGTATGGGGTTCGAGCTTTACGAATCCCCGCACAGCGTCGAGCTCGGCGCCATGAGCATTTTGCTCGTGCACGACATCGGCGATGTGCAGAAGCGCTCGCTCGCCGCCCATGCGATCGTCATTCACGGGTGCACGCACAAGCAAGAGATGCGCGTGCGTGGCGATACGATGATCATCAACCCGGGCGAGGCGTGTGGCTGGCTGTACGGGCCTCCGACTGCCGGCATCCTGGATCTCGATTCGAAATCGCTCGAGGTGATTCGGCTCGAAGGTGCCGAGTGGAGCCATCGTGGCTAGCCGGATTCTCATCCTCGACTACGGCTCGCAGTTCACTCAGCTGATCGCCCGGCGCGTGCGCGAGGCCCGCGTGTACTCGGAGATTCACCCGCCGACACGCTCCCTCGAGTGGATTCGAGAGTGGCAGCCGACCGGGATCATTCTGAGCGGCGGTCCGAGCTCGGTGTACGACGATGACGGACCGAGCGCCGATCCTGCGCTGCTCGAGATCGCGCCCGTCCTCGGCATCTGCTACGGGATGCACCTGATCGCGCACATCGAGGGGGGCACGGTCACGCCGGGGCCACGCGAGTACGGTCGAGCGGAACTGGAGATTCTCGAGCCTGATGGAGTGTTCGGCGGCTTCGACGAGAGCGAGCGTGTGACAGTCTGGATGAGCCACGGCGATCATGTCGAGACACCTCCGTCCGGATACGAGGTGACCGCACGAAGTGCGACGGTGCAGATCGCCGGCATGCGTCACCGGACTCGACCGGTGTTCGGCGTGCAGTTCCATCCGGAAGTCGCGCACACGCCGCGTGGCGGCGAGGTGATCGCCAATTTTCTCTTCGAAGTGTGCGGTGCCGAGCCGACCTGGACGGCGGGTGCGTTCATTGACGACGAGATCGGCAAGATCAAAAGCCAGGTGGGAGCCTCACGTGTCATCTGCGGATTGTCCGGCGGCGTCGATTCCTCGGTCGCGGCCGCGCTCGTGCACCGCGCCATCGGCGATCAGCTCACCTGTATCTTCGTGGATACCGGATTGCTCCGCCTCCACGAGCGCGAGCAGGTGGAGCGCACCTTCCGGGCGCATCTCGGGATCGATCTGATCACAGTCGATGCGAGCGAACGGTTTCTCGCGGCATTGGCCGGTGTCGACGATCCTGAGGAAAAACGGCGGCGCATCGGTCACACGTTCATCGATGTCTTCGAAGATGCCGCCGAGCAGGCCGGCCACGACGCGCGCTTCCTCGTGCAGGGCACGCTGTATCCGGACGTGATCGAGTCGATCTCTCCGCGCGGTGGGCCGTCGGTGACGATCAAGACGCACCACAACGTCGGGGGGCTCAAGCCGGGCATGAAGTTCGAGCTGGTCGAGCCGCTGCGCGAGCTGTTCAAGGACGAAGTCCGGCAGGTTGGCCGCGAGCTCGGGCTGCCGGAAGAGATCGTTGGCCGCCACCCCTTTCCCGGGCCGGGCCTCGCGATCCGAGTCCTCTCCGATGTCACGCGCGACAAGCTCGACACTCTCCGGCAGGCCGACGCGATCTATCTCGAGGGGATTCGTGAAGCGGAGCTCTACGACGACATCTGGCAAGCGTTCGCGGTGCTGCTGCCGGTGAAGAGCGTGGGGGTAATGGGAGATTTCCGCACCTACGCGAACGTCGTCGCCTTGCGCGCGGTCACCAGCCGCGACGGGATGACCGCCGACTGGTACCCCTTTCCACACGACGTTCTCGCGCGGATCTCGAGCCGGATCATCAACGAGGTCCGGGGCGTCAATCGCGTGGTGTACGACGTGAGCTCGAAGCCGCCAGCGACGATCGAGTGGGAGTAGGCGCGCGCTTCGCCGCGCGCCCACTCCCACTCGGAGCCACGGGCCAAGGGCCAGGGGCCAAGGGTGTGGAAAAGGCAGCGCGGCTTCGCCGCTGCTGCCTCATCAGATGAGCGAGCGGCCCGCGGCCGCTCGCCTTTCCTTCCCTTGGCCCCTGGCCCTTGGCCCCTGACCCACCCTCCCCTACACGGACTTCTCCTTCAACAACGCCATGAATTCCCCCGTCGTCCCGATCGACATGAGGCGCTGAGGCACGTCGGACTCCTTCGAGAACTGCGCGATCTTGCCGAGGACTGGCAGGTACTGGTTCGAGACCTCCAGCGGCGGCGCGACGATCAGAAAAAAGAAGTGCACCGGCTTCTCGTCGATCGCCTTGAAATCGACGCCCCCGCGCTTGCGGCCGAACGCGACGCGCAGCTTGCTGACCACCAGCGATCGGCAGTGCGGAATCGCGATGCCTCGGCCAATTCCTGTCGAGCCGAGATTTTCACGACGCTTGAGCATCTTGAACAGCATCCCCTCCGCCTTCTCGTCGAGCTTGAGCAGGCTGATGAGCTCCTTCAGGATCTCGTCCTTGCTGCTGCCGTCGAGCTCGAGCTTGATCGCATCCTCGGAGAAGAATTCGCGCAGTTCCATGAATGGGCGCGCCAGGCGCTAAAGGGGAGAGAGCAGGGAAGCGGGCAACATATCGGAGTCTGTAAGCGCTGTCAAATCATGTCGTTGCACGCGTTTCACCGCGGCGTTAGCTTGCATCGACATGCCCTTTCCGTTTCCACTCCCGCACCGGGTTCCGCTCTACCTCGCGCCGATGGCTGGCGTGTCGGAGTCGCCGTTTCGTCGACTCTGCCGCCGCTTTGGCGCCGACGTCGTCGTCACGGAGTTTCTATCCGCCGAAGGCATTCGCCGGGAGAACGAAGCCACCCTCGCGAAGCTCCGCTTCGGCAGCGATGAGCGACCGATCGGCGTCCAGATTTTCGGCTCCGATCCCGCGGCAATGGGCGATGCGGCGGCGCTCGTTACCGACGTATTCGCGCCCGAATTCATCGATATCAACTTCGGATGCCCGGTGAAGAAAGTCGTGAGACGGAACGGCGGATCGGGCTGCCTCAAGGACCTTTCGCTGGTGGAGTCGGTCATCCGCTCGGTGTCGGCAGCGACCCACCTGCCGGTTACGGTGAAGATTCGCAGCGGGTGGAGCGAAGAGATGCGCGATCCCGTGGCGATTGCGCTTCGGTGCCAGGATGCCGGGGCGCGCGTGCTCGCGCTTCATCCCCGCACGCGCACGCAGATGTATACCGGTTCCGCAAGGTGGGACGAGATTGCAGCCGTGGTCGAGGCGCTGAATATCCCTGTCCTCGGCAACGGGGACATCAAGACTGCCGAAGACGCGCTCCGCATGCAGCAGGAGACCGGGTGCGCCGGCGTCATGATCGCTCGGGGGTCGTTCGGCCAGCCGTGGATCTTCACGCAGGTGCGCGCTCTTCTCGAGGGGCAACCGATGCCGCCGGCGCCACCGATCGACGAGCGGTTCACGATCGCGATCGAGCATGCACGCATGGCTGAAGCGTATGAGCAGGACCCGCGCGGCGCCGCGATCGAGTTCCGGAAGCACTTGGGGTGGTACGTGAAGGGCGTGCCGCATTCGGCGGACCTGCGTCGCCAGCTTCACGCCGTCGATTCGCTCGGGCAGGTCGAGGCGATCTTTGGAGCCTATCTCGATCGCGCCCAGCGCGGGGATTTCGCCGAGCTGGAGACCGGGGAACGCGCCCCGGGCGAGCGCGAGCCAGCGCTGACGTGAACCGCGATCGCGCGCTGGACTTGCTGCGGCGCGTGGCGGCGGGGGAACTGCCAGCCGACGTGGCCGCGGATGCGCTGGCGATCTCGCCGCTCGAAGACCTCGGATTCGCGACGATCGACCACCATCGAGCGGTGCGGCTGGGCTTCCCGGAAGTGATTCTCGCCGCCGGGAAAACGACCGAGCAGGTGGTCGAGATCGCCGATCGCATCGCCGCTCGACGCGATGGGTTTCTCGTCACGCGAGCCGACGCGAATGTGCGCCGTGCTCTCACCGAGCGCGTTCCGGCCGCGGAGGTAAATGAACTAGGGCGAACGGTTTACCTGGCACCTGATAACGAGGTTCCTCAGGGCACCGGGACCGTCCTCGTCGTCACGGCGGGCACGAGCGATCTGCCGGTTGCCGAAGAGGCCGCGGTCACGTTGCGCGCACTCGGCAATTGCGTCGAGCGCCTAACGGATGTGGGAGTCGCGGGGATCCACCGGCTCTTGTCGCGAAGCGATGTCCTGACGCGGGCCGCGGTCGTCATCGTCGTCGCCGGGATGGAGGGCGCGCTGCCGTCGGTGGTGGGCGGTATCGTGCGCGTTCCGGTGATTGCCGTTCCCACCAGCGTCGGCTACGGCGCGAGCTTCGAGGGCATTGCCGCGCTCCTGGGAATGTTGAACAGTTGCGCTGCCGGCGTGACTGTCGTCAACATCGACAACGGGTTCGGCGCCGCCTATGCCGCTTCGCGCATCACTCATTCGTAGCGTCACACAACATCGCTTGACCTCCGTCGCGGCGGTCGCGCTCTGGTTCGCGACCGCCGCGTCGTTCATGCACCCGGCGATTCGTGCCGAGCTCGCCGAGGGTGTGCGGTTTACCTGGCCGGCGCTTCTGGCGCTCGTCGCCGGGCTAGGGCTTACCGCGGCCGTGGCGCGCGGCTCCCTTCGTCCCGCCGCTCGACGCCGGCTCCCGCACGCGCTGGCCGTTCTTTCCGGTCCCGCGTTTCTTCTCGTCGTTGGAAGCGGAGGACTTCGCTCACCCGCGACGGCGGTCGTCGGGCTGTTGTTGATGGGGATCACTGGGGCGTTAGGCTACCGTGCGGGCGGGATCGCCGCCGGCCTTGCCGTGCTGGCGATCGCGCTGGCCGATGCGGCTCTGGGGCGCGAACCGGAAGTGGGCGCCCTGTTGACCGCGAGCGCTCTGTTGATCGCAATCGCGGTAGGACCGCTGTGGTACGCTCGCCAAATCGGCCGCGACGTCGAAGCGGATCGGCAGCGCCTTCGGCGCGTGCAGGGCTTCCTCCACCGCCGACCGACGCCTCGCGGATCCACCGCGGTCGCCAGCGACCTTCGTCGTGATGCCGTTTCCGAGCGCGATGCGGCCATCGGCATGGTGCACCTCCACATCGCGAGCCGATACTTACGCGACATCCGAGACAGCCTGTGCGCCGATGAAGTGATCTATTGGCGACTGTCGGAGGAAGACGAACGCATGGTGCCTGCGGCATGGTCGACGGTGTCGCCGGATGAGCCGGCCCTCTTTCCCGAGCGCGAGGGCGTGCCCCTCGTACAGTGGGCCGGCTCGCAAAGACTGGCGGTCGCCGCCCAACTCGACTACGGAGGTATCGTTGTGGCGGGGCCGGTCGAAGAAGGCGACCGCCTGTTCGGGGCGCTGAGCGTCACCGTCACGGCTGGCGCCGCACTCCCGGATGAAGAGCTGAAGAACTGGGTCCGGCGTCATGGCACCCATCTCGGCACCCTGCTCGGGCTGCTCGAGGTCCGTCATCTCACCGCGCGTCGAGCCGCGGACGTTCGCGCGATCATAGATGCCGCCGAGCGGATCCAGGGAAGCGTGGTCGTCGACACGCTCGCGCGGTCGGTGTGCGAGACGTCCCTGCAGGTCACGAGTGCCTCCCGGTCGGCATTCGTCGCCTGGGATGCGGCGTCAGGGACTGGAATCGTCCGCAGCGCGTCGCCAGGCTTTGCGCTCAAGGAAGGATATCCGCTCGGTGACGACTCCCTTGTGGTCCGCGCCTGCCGCAATGACCAGCTCTTCGTCTTCGAAGACGCTCAGCGAGCCTCTTTGCGGACGCCGGTCTTCGCGGAGGGGGAGCCGCGTCGCCGAATCGGATCCCTCGCCGTGATACCCCTTCGACGCGATCACTCGGTTCTAGGAGCCATCGTGATCGAGGGCGATTCGCCTCGGCAGGTCGTCGATCGTGAAGTCGATACCGTTCGGCTGCTTGCCCGCGTGGCGTCCCTCTCTCTTCGGACGGCGGAGGAGTTTTCCCGACAGCACGACCTCGCCCGAAAGGATGCGCTTACTGGGTTGGCCAATCGCAGAACCTTCGACGAGCGGTTGTCGACGCTGCTCGCGGAAAGCGACCGCTTCCAGCGTCCGGTGTCGCTGCTGCTCGCCGACCTCGACCACTTCAAGCGGGTCAACGATGAGCACGGCCACGACGCCGGCGACGCCGTGCTGCGCCACGCCGCGAAAGTGCTCGGTGGAGCGCTGCGCGCCGACATTGACCTGTGCGCCCGCTATGGTGGCGAGGAGATGGCCATCCTCCTTCCGCAGACGGATCTCGCCGGTGCGCGCGAAGTCGCGGAACGGCTGCGAGCGCTGCTCAGCTCACAGCCCGTCCGGCTCGGAGCGCGAGAGATCGACGTCACCGCGTCGTTCGGCGTCGCGACCTATCCCGCGAGCACGAACAGTCGCGACACGTTGTTTCCCGCGGCGGACCGGGCGCTCTACCAGGCGAAGCGCGGCGGAAGAAACTGCGTGAAGATCGCTGATACAAGCGGCGCTGGTACAACGCTTTAGCGAATTAGCCACAATGGCCTCCGGAGCCGTTTCGGCGTTGACTCCGAGGCGCTCGGTCGCTAGAATTGTGGCTACGGGGGCGACTGGCTTCGACGGGGTCGGTGAAGCCGTGGCCGCGTGCCCAGGTCCTCGAGTCCTGGTTAATCCCTCGGGATGATTCACAACTGCCAACTCTAACATGGCTCTGGCTGCGTAACTTCTAGTTATGCACCTGCCCGGTAAGAAGCTCGCCTAAGGCGTCTTTCGGGTATCGCAAATTTGGGCTGGCTCGGCGTCGCGTCTCCAGGCATCGAGCGAGATCAAGAGAGACTTATCCGGAAGTGGGCCGTCCGCCGGCCAGCGTCCGGAGACATTCAATGGCGGACTACGCACGTAGACGCTGTGGTGGATCCATTCTCGGACCGGGGTTCAATTCCCCGCGCCTCCATCAAGAGAAACGACGCCGGGTCGGCTATCGACTCGGCGTCGCTTTTTCATCTCCAATGCGCACGCTTCCTGCACCCTCGCACGCGCGTCGCATCCATTTCTCATGCCGGCCGACTACCCTGACGGAGACCTCCAATGGACCCGAGGGACCTGGCGCTGACGGCGGCGCGTGCGGTTGCCGTATACGCCGTGATGCTCGCGGTCATTCGCCTGTCGGGCAAACGGACGATCGGGAGCTTCAGCGCTTTTGATTTCCTGGTCGCCCTGATGCTCGGCGAGGTCGTCGACGAGATCATCTACGGGAGTGTGTCGATGACCCAAGGGTTCATCGGTATCGGCGTCATCGCTCTCTTGCACTACGGAAATTCCTGGCTGACATACTGGGACCATGGCTTCGGTCACCTCCTCGAGGGCTCACCCACGGTGGTGCTTGAGAAGGGCCAGCTGCACTACCCGGGGATGCGAGCGGAGCGCATGAACGAGAAGGACGTTCTCTCCGAGCTGCGGCAGCATGGGGTGGATGACCTCAGAGAGGTCAAGGTCGCGGTGATCGAGTACAACGGGCAGCTGAGCGTGATTCGGCAGGACTGGGCGGAGCCCGTTCAGAAGGCCGACGTCGGCCTGGCGATGGAGGAGCAGAAGCGGGTCGATACGGGAGGGGACGAGGAGCCGATGCCCGAGCACCGCACGGATAGCCCCGACGTTCTCAAGCGAGGCGACTGAGATGTCGCCGGTCGCCGTCGCTGTTCGAGCCGTCGTCGCCTACGTCTTCCTCCTGGCGCTCGTGCGCGTGTCCGGCAAACGCCTTGTCTCCGAGGCGACCGGGATCCAGTTCGTCCTCGCGATCATGGTCGGCGATCTCGTCGACGACGCGATCTTCGTCACGGTTCCGTTCGCCCAGCTCATCGTTGCCGCGGGGACGCTCACCGTTCTTCAGCTTCTCATAGGCGTTCTCGGAATGCTGGACGTTCGGGTGTGGAGAGTGGTCGAAGGGGAACCGCCCATTGTGCTCCAGAACGGCGTTCCGCGGCGGCAGGCAATGCGACGCGAGCGGATGAACCGCAAGGAGGTGGCGTCGCTCCTGCGGCTGGCGGGTATCTCCGCCGCGCGATGGGCCGAGATCAAGCGTGCGCGTGTCGAGGAGGAGGGTGTTCTCGCCGTCGTCTTCCACGACTGGGCGAAGCCGGCTCAGCGAAATGATGCGGAGTGGGTTCGGACCCGGATGCAGAGACGGTCATGAAAGCGGTGCCCATCGCGCTGGCTGTCGTGCTGCTCTCATTTGGGATTGTGGCCGGCGTAGTACTTGGCCTCGGGGACGATGAGGTTCTCACCCAGCCTCCGGAGGCTGTAGCTCAGGAGTTCGTTCGCGCGATGTCGCTTGGACAAACAGGAGCCGCGCGCGAAATGCTGAGCCACGACGCCGAGCGGCGGACATCGGCCGTCGAGGTGCGCAGGATTTCCGATCGGTTTCGCGCCCGGCTCGGACGTCTCGAGGAGGTGGAGGGAACGGTGGCTCACCGGCGGCGCGACACCGCCACCGTGCGCATCCGCATCGAAGGTGAGCAGGCGACTGCCGACCGACACATGGCACTCGTTCGCGAATCGGGAGCATGGTCCGTCGCGCGCGCGAGCGACATCCTCGCGAGCGAGGACTCGAGACCGGAGCCGAGTCGCCCATGACCAAAGCCGCGCGGAACCCGGATCTCCACGGAAACGCGCCGGACAAGTCGCCCGTGGCGCTCATCCTGATCGATGTCATCAACGCACTCGACTTCGATCACGGCGAGCAGCTGCTGGAGCATGCGCTGCCCATGGCGCGCAGCATCGCCGCGCTCAAGCGCCGAGCGAAAGCGCTTGGCATCCCCACCGTCTACGCCAACGACAATTTTGGACGATGGCAGTCCGATCTGAACCAGGTGCTGGACCACGTCCTTCACGACGGCGTGCCCGGTCAGCCGCTCGCCGAGATTCTGCATCCGGAGAAGGATGATTACTTCGTCCTCAAGCCCAAGCACTCCGGATTCTTCTCGACGCAGCTCGACATTCTGCTCGACTACCTTGGCGCGCGCACACTGATCATGACCGGTGTGCAGGCGAATATTTGCGTGCTGTTCACCGCGAACGACGCGTACATGAGGGACTATGCGCTGGTCGTGCCATCGGACTGCGTCGCGTCGACCGATCCCACGGAGGCCGAGCACGCGTTGAAGGAGATGCAGGTCGTTCTCAAGGCGCAGGTGGTGCCGTCGACGGAGCTCGATCTCGAGGCGTTGGTGGCTGATGCCGAGAACGCGGACCGCACCTCCTCGAGTGCCGCGCGCGGCTAGCGCGCGAGCCGTGGAGTCTCTCGTGCGGCCCTCAACCCGCCGGACGCGGCGCAACCCTTGCTTTGAATCGCGTGGAACCCTCTTCCCAAGGTGGCGCTGATGGCGCAGGACGGACGCAGCGCGACCCGCGCGCCCCGAATGAACAATCTCACCAAGGAAGAGAAGAAATCCGTCACGCATGGTGACTTCTGGGTTCCGGAGACGGAACGCGAGGTCTACAAGCGGGCGCTTCGCGCGCTCAACGAGCACGGCGTCCCGTACGTCGTCGCCGGTGCCTACGCGATCTACGAGCACACGGGCATCTATCGTGACACGAAGGATCTCGACGTCTTCGTCCAGCCCGAGCACACCATCGACGCGGGGCGCGTCCTGCGAGAGGCCGGCTTCAGAACCCGACTCGAGCAGCCGCATTGGCTCGCCAAGGCGTTCGATGGAGAGCCGTTCGTCGATTTGATCTTCGGGATGGGGAATGGGCTCGCCCTCATCGACGAGGGCTGGTATCGCAACAGCCGCCCGGCGATTCTCGCCGCCACACCCGTGCGCGTCGCTCCAGCGGAAGAGCTGCTCTGGCACCGGCTCTTCATTCACGAGCGGCATCGGCAGGACATGGGCGACATCGTGCACCTCATCGCCTGCGTGGGTCACGCGATGAACTGGACCCGCCTGCTCGAGCGGGTGGCAGAACATTGGCCGCTCTTGCTCGCGCAGCTTCAGATCTTCATGTACGTGTATCCCGAGATCGACGGGGCCGTTCCGCGATGGGTTCTCGACGAGCTGCTCGGGCGCGCATCGGCGGAAGCGGGCCGGTCGCGAACCGGCGATCGCGTGACGCGAGGCACCCTGATCTCTCGGTTCAGCTTCAACATCGACGTGAATGAATGGAAGTTTCGCGATGAGCGCGAGGAGAGCGTGCGGCGTCGCGAGCTTCACCCGGCCATCCGCGCGATCGCGGCCAGCGATGTGTGGATGGAGCGCTCACCGATAGTGGATGAGTATGACGACCGTCTCAAGCATCTCTGATATTCCGCAGCGACGCACCTCGGATCGCGTCGCGCGCATCGCCGCCGTAGGCGACATCCATTGCGGTGAGGAAGACCGCGGCGCCTTTCGCGATCACCTCGCGCGCGCGAACGACGACGCCGACATCCTGATCCTGTGCGGCGACCTGACCCGCCGCGGACTTCCCGCCGAGTTCCACGTCGTTGTCGGAGAGTTGGCGGACGTCAAAACGCCAATTGCCGCCGTCCTCGGCAACCACGATCACGAATCGGGGCAGGCGAGTGAAGGGGAAGCGATCCTGCGCGGGCGTGGCATCCACGTGCTTTCCGGCGATCCCTTTCACCTGAACGAGCAGGTCGGGCTCGTGGGGACGAAGGGATTCATGGGGGGATTCGGCAGGGCCGCGCTGACGTCGTTCGGCGAGGCGGAGACGAAGGCGTTCGTGAACGCCACGCTGGAGGAGGTGCAGCGGCTCGAGATGGGACTACGGCGCCTCGCGACTCCGGTGCGGATCGCCGTGCTGCATTACGCGCCGATCGCCGGCACGATCGTGGGGGAACCCGAGGTGATCTATCCCTTCCTCGGGTGCGATCGATTGGCCGAGCCGCTCGATCGCTACGATGCGACGGTGGTGTTCCACGGACATGCACACACCGGCGCCTTCGAGGGCCGAACGGCGGGGGGCGTGCCGGTTTACAACGTATCGCTCCCGGTGCTGCGGAAGATCGGGCTTTCGACGCTGTACTACGTGCATGAAGTGCCCTTACTGCACGCCGTGGAGGTCAGGTAGTCAGGACGCCCAGGATGTCCAGGGTGTCCAGGATGTCCAGGATGTCCAGGATGTCCGGACAATCCACGTAGATTCCCTGAATTACCTGGAATTACCTGGACAACCTGGACAACCTGGACAACCTGGACAACCTGGATTACGTGCGCGTCGCCAGCGCAGCCTGCCCAGCCGCCAGCCTCGCGATCGGCACTCTGAACGGCGAGCACGACACGTAGTTCATTCCGGCGTTGTGGCAAAACCGAATCGAGCGCGGTTCGCCGCCGTGCTCGCCGCAGATTCCCACCTTCAGACTCTCGCGCGCCCGTCGGCCGTCGTCGACCGCAAGACGAATCAACCGACCGACCCCCCGCTCGTCGAGAACCTGAAACGGGTCTTCGGCAAGGATGCCGCGCTCCACATAGGTCGGGAGGAAGCGCCCGGCATCGTCGCGGCTCAGGCCCATCGTCGTTTGTGTGAGATCGTTGGTCCCGAACGAGAAGAACTCCGCGCCCCGAGGCCCGCCGGCGATCTCCTCCGCGGTGAGCGCGGCACGAGGGAGCTCGATCATCGTCCCCACGAGATAGGGGATCTCCGATCCGATCCCACCGAACATGCCGCGGGCAACCTCGTCGATGATCGCGCGTTGATGCAGAAACTCCTTGGACGTCGCGACGAGAGGGATCATGATCTCGGGGAAGACGTCGATGCCACGCTTCGTCGTGCGAACCGCCGCCTCGAAGATCGCGCGCGCCTGCATCTCGGTGATCTCGGGATAGCTCACGCCGAGTCGACAGCCGCGATGCCCAAGCATGGGATTGGATTCGCGCAACGACTCGACGATGCGCGTGAGCTCCACCCTCGTGATGCCGAGCATACGTGCCAGGCGTTTGGACTCCTCACCGCCGTGAGGCAGAAACTCGTGCAGTGGCGGGTCGAGGAGCCGGATCGTAACGGGAAGCCCGGCCATCGCCTCGAAGATCCCTTCGAAGTCGGCGCGCTGCATCGGGAGGAGCTTCGCGAGCGCCCGGCGGCGTCCGCCCTCGTCGCGCGCCACGATCATCTCACGCATCGCGTGGATGCGATCACCCTCGAAGAACATGTGCTCGGTGCGGCACAGTCCGATCCCCTCGGCGCCGAACCCACGAGCGGTCCGCGCGTCTTGCGGGGTGTCCGCGTTCGCTCGAACGCGGAGGATGCGTGCGTCGTCGGCCCAGCCGAGCAAACGAGCGAACGGTCCGTACGTGGATGACTCCTGGGGCGACATCGCGCCCGACATCACGCGGACGACCTCGCTTGGGATCGTCGGGAGATCGCCCTTGAAGACCCGGCCGCTACCCCCGTCGAGCGTAATCCAGTCGCCCTCGTTGACGGTAGTTCCATCGACGGCGAAGCATCGCTGCTCGAGGTCGACGTGCACGTCCTTCGCCCCGACGATCGCGCATTTTCCCATGCCGCGCGCAACCACGGCAGCGTGACTCGTCATGCCGCCGCGCGTGGTGAGAATGGCGCGCGCGGCGACCATGCCGTGAAAGTCCTCGGGAGTGGTCTCGTCGCGAACGAGAATCACGCGCTCGCCGGAGGCGGCCCGTTGCTCCGCGACATCGGGATCGAACACCGCGCGCCCGCTCGCCGCCCCGGGGCTGGCCGGAAGGCCGGTGCATAGCGGCTCGGCACGCGCGCCGGGATCTATCGTCGGATGCAGCAGCTGATCGAGCTGCTGCGGAGCGACGCGCATCACCGCTTCCCGGCTGTCGATCAAGCCTTCGCTGACCATGTCGTTCGCGATACGCACGGCGGCCGCCGCGGTGCGCTTTCCCGTGCGTGTCTGCAGCAGGTACAGTTTTCCACGCTCGACGGTGAATTCGATGTCCTGCATGTCGTGGAAGTGTTTCTCGAGCCGCTCCTGCGTCGCCAACAGCTCTCGATACGCATCGGGCAGGCGCTCCGCCATCTCATCGATGTCGAGCGGTGTGCGAATGCCGGCAACGACGTCCTCCCCTTGAGCGTTGACGAGAAACTCCCCGTAGAACTTGCGCTCGCCCGTCGAGGGGTTGCGCGTGAATGCGACTCCGGTGCCCGAGTCATCGCCCATGTTCCCGAAGACCATCGCCACGATGTTGACGGCGGTGCCGAGCGTTTCCGGAATGTCGTTGACTCGCCGGTAATCGACGGCCTTCTTGAGCGTCCACGACTTCCACACCGCTTCGATGGCGCCCCACAGCTGCTCCATCGGATCCATCGGGAAGCCGGCGCCCGTTCGTGTTCGAACGAGGGCCTTGTATTCCTCGACGAGGTTGCGAAGCACGCCCTCGCTGAGCTCAGCGTCCGTTTTCACCCCCTCGAGGAGACGCTTGCCGCGCAGCAGACTCTCGAAGTCGTGGCTCGCGACCCCCAGCACGACGTCGCCGTACATTTGGAGAAACCGGCGATACGAGTCATAGGCAAATCGTGCGTTGCCACTCTGATGCGCCAGACCCTGCACCGTTCGATCGTTGAGGCCGAGGTTGAGGATGGTCTCCATCATCCCGGGCATCGACACGGGCGAGCCGGACCGCACGGAGACGAGCAGCGGATTGTTGGGATCGCCGAGCTGCTTTCCGGTCACGCGCTCCAGCTGCTCGAGGTTGCGAGTGACCTCGTCGCGCAGGGTCGACGGGTAGGTGCCGTCGCGCAGGTAGGCGATGCATGTCTCGCACGCGATCGTGAATCCGGGCGGCACCGGAACGCCCAGATTGGTCATCTCGGCGAGATTCGCGCCCTTGCCCCCGAGCACGCTTTTCATCTCGCGCGTGCCGTCGGCCCTGCCATTGCCGAAGAAGTAGACGAGGCGCTTCACGAGAAATTCTCAGCAGCCGCAGCCGAAGCGAAGCTTGTTCGGATCGGCTGGAGGCGGAGTAGGGTAGTCGCCCGAAAAACAAGCGTGACAGAATCCGTCCGGTCCGCCCGGGACCGCGCTCAGCATTCCGTCGAGCGACAGATATCCTAACGAGTCGACCCCGATGTGCCGCGCAATGTCCTCGACGTCCAGGTTCGCGGCAATGAGCTCCTCGCGGGACGGCGTATCGATGCCGTAGTAGCAGGGGCCGGTGATCGGATGGGAGCTCACGCGCATGTGAACTTCACGCGCGCCCGCGGACCGCACCAGCGCCACCAGCCCTCGCGTCGTCGTGCCACGCACGATCGAATCATCCACCATGACCACCCGTTTGCCGTCCAGCACCTCGCGAACCGCATTGTATTTGACCTTGACCTTGGCGTCGCGGCCCGCCTGCGAGGGTTGAATGAAGGTACGCCCGACGTAGTGGTTGCGGATCAACGCCAGCTCGAAGGGAAGGCGCGACTGCTCCGCGTACCCCACGGCGGCCGAGTTGGCGGAGTCGGGCACGGCGAAAACGAGATCCGCGTCCGGGGCGGGCTGCTCTCGCGCCAGCTGCCGGCCGAGCTCGCGGCGGGCTCGATCCACCGACCCGCCCCAAATGCGGCTGTCGGGGCGAGCAAAGTACACGTACTCGAAGACGCACTTGCGAGGGTCGCGCGACTCGAAAGGAAAGCTGGATCGAATGCCATCGCCGTCGATGGTGACGATCTCACCACGGTCGATATCGCGCTCGAAGGTCGCGCCGACGAGATCGAGAGCGCACGTTTCCGACGCAACGACCCATCCATCGCCAAGCCGGCCCAGGACCAGCGGGCGCCAGCCGCGAGGGTCGCGCGCGGCGAGCAGCGTGTTGCCGATGATGACGAGGAGGGAATACGCCCCTTCGACCCCCTCGAGCGCATCGGCCAGCCGGTCCTCTGGCTTCTCGCGACGCGACCGCGCGATCCGGTGAACGAGGACCTCCGAATCCATCGTCGAGGAAAAGATGGAGCCGACATCCTCGAGCTCGCGTCGCAGCTCCGTCGCGTTGACGAGGTTGCCGTTATGCGCGAGCGCGATGTGACCGTCGCGAAAGCGGGCGAGAATCGGCTGCGCGTTATCGATCGTGGAGGAGCCGGCGGTGCTGTACCGGGTATGCCCGATGCTGGCGTCGCCTGGCAGCTCGCTCAGTGACCGGCCGTCGATGCCTTCCGATACGAGACCCATCGCTCGCAGCGCACGCGCGGTGCCGTGTTCATCCACTGTCACCACGCCCGACGATTCCTGCCCGCGGTGCTGCAGCGAGTAGAGCCCGAGATGGACGCAGTTCGTCGCCTCCGGAACGCCGTGAACGCCGAAAATCCCGCACATGGCTCCTCTCGATCAGGTAATCAGGGTGGTCGAGGATGTCGAGGTGATCCGGTCAACTCCCCTCGATGTCCCGGACTACCTCGGCCGCCGTCTTCGCCACTACACCGTCGCGATCGACGGGTGCTGCTCCGCCACTGCGGTCTCTGCCGGCCCGCGCCGCATCATCGAGGCAATCGAGTCATAGTACACCCGGGCGAGGTGCTCGAGTGGAGCGTCGATCGTCCGGTCGCCGGCGGCGATGCGAAGGCGGGCCTCCTGCACGATACGCCCAATCTCGAATGCCGGCACGCCGTGGCGGCGCGCGTTCGCCGTCACGCGCGCGGGCTCAGGCGTGCTGACGACGACGCGACCTTGCGCCTCTCCAAACAGCACGGCTCGCGCCGGCAAGCCTCGCCAGTGGTTGAGATCGATCGTTGCGCCGAGCATGTGCTCTCGGTCTGCGATCGCGCATTCGGCGATCGCGACGGCAAGCCCGCCTTCCGCGCAATCGTGCGCCGAGTTGACGACACCGTCCCGAATCGACTCGAGCAGAGCGGCGATGAGGGCGCGCTCGCGGTCGAGATCGATGCGCGGCGGCGCGCCAGCGACAACGCCGTGAATCCTCGACAGGTATTCGCTTCCGCCGAGTTCGTCGGTGGGCTCGCCGAGCAGGACGACCGCATCACCCGGGTTCCGGAAGTTGATGCGAGTGATGTGCTCCAGCGAGTCGATCAGGCCCACCATGCCGATCACGGGCGTCGGATACACGGCTCCGGCGGGACTCTCGTTGTAGAGCGATACGTTTCCCCCAGTCACCGGTGTATTGAGCGCGCGGCAGGCCTCCCCCATTCCCGCGATGGCCTCGCGTAGCTGAAAGTACACCTCGGGGCGCCTCGGATTGCCGAAGTTGAGGCAATTCGTAATCGCGAGCGGCTGCGCGCCCGTGCAGGCGACGTTGCGTGCGGCTTCCGCCACCGCGATCCGCCCGCCTGTTCGCGGATCGAGATAGACGTACCGACCGTTACAGTCCGTCTTCAGCGCGAGCGCGCGGTCCGTCCCGCGGAGGCGTACCACCGCGGCGTCTCCGCCGGGTCCGACGACCGTTCCCGTTCGGACCGTCGAGTCGTACTGCGCGAAGACCCACTCCTTGCTGGCGATGGTCGGAGAAGACAGCAGACGCTCGAGCGTCCAGGTCGCATTGGCTTCTTCCGGATGCTCGCCGATCGCGTGCACATCCCGCGCGCGCAGCTTGCGAATCTCCTCACTCTCTCGCGCCTCGGGCTCGTACACCGGGCAGTCGGTGACGAGGCGCGTTCCCGGAAATTCGGCGACGATCCGCGGACCTTCCGTGACGCGATACACCGGCTCCGCGATGACTTCACCGATGACCGCCGCCTCGAGATCCCATTTGCGGAGCACATCGATGACGGCGCGCTCGTGACCGCGTCGCGCCACGACGAGCATGCGCTCCTGCGATTCGCTGAGCAGAATCTCGTACGGCGTCATCCCCGTTTCTCGCACGGGCACCTTCGTTACGTCGATCGTCACACCGACGTCGCCACGGGCCGCCATCTCGGCGCTCGACGACGTCAGGCCCGCGGCGCCCATATCCTGAATGGCGACGATGTGCCCGCTGCGAATGAGCTCCAGCGATGCCTCGAGCAGCAGCTTCTCCGTGAACGGATCGCCGACCTGTACGCGGGGTCGCTTGGCATCGCTCGCGTCGGTAAGATCCTCCGACGCGAACGAGGCGCCGTGAATGCCATCTCGACCAGTGCGCGCGCCGACGGCGATGATCGGATTCCCGACGCCCTCGGCCACGGCGCGGATGAGCTCATCCTCGCGCATGAGGCCGACGCACATGGCGTTGACGAGTGGGTTGCCTTCGTACGCCTCGTCGAACACCACCTCACCAGCGACGGTCGGAATACCGACGCAATTGCCGTAGTCGCCGATGCCTTTCACGACCCCCGCGAGGAGATACCGCACGCGCGGAACGTCGAGCGAGCCGAAGCGCAGTGAATTCAGGAGCGCAATCGGCCGCGCGCCCATCGTGAACACATCGCGCAGGATACCGCCGACGCCGGTCGCCGCGCCCTGATAGGGCTCGACGGCCGAGGGATGGTTGTGCGATTCGATCTTGAAGGCGACCGCGAGCCCGTCACCGACGGCGATCACGCCAGCATTTTCACCAGGCCCCTGAAGCACCCAGGGCGCTTGTGTGGGGAGGGTTCGTAACAACGGGCGCGAATGCTTGTACGAGCAGTGCTCGCTCCACAGCGCGCTCACGACGCCCAGCTCGGTGAACGTCGGCTCGCGACCCAGCATCGCGCACAGCCGCTCGAACTCCTCCGGCGTCAGTCCATGCTCTGCGACCAGCGCCGGCGTGATTCTGGGATCGCCGGGACGGGGACCCGCGGGCACTAAGGCTTGTGGCCGAAGAGCGATCCCACGAAGCGACCGATGGCGTTCCGGTCGACGTACTTGAGCATGTCCACCTCACCGGCGTCGAACCACATGCCCTTGCATTCCGGGCACGTGTCGACCTTCACGTGGTGGAATTCCTTCTCCTGCAAGTCGGCGCCGCACTTCGGACACTTCATGTAGTGGGCGGCCCGCTCACTCTTGCTTCGGATCTGATCCAGCCGCGCCCGCTGCTCCTTGATCAGCTGCGCATCGAGCTTGGCGAAATACTCGTCTTCGTTCCGACTGGGTTTTTCGTCAATGGGCATCCGGGTGTCCTTCGTCAGGGTCGTTCAGTGTCATCCGGTGGCGGACTTTGCGAGGGTGCGGGTGGCGCGGCCGGGGCGGGCATCGCGAGCCGTTCGCCGGTCGGCGCAGAGTTCGCCGGCAGCTTGTCTTCCGGCGAGCTGCTGTTTCCCGTGTACTGACGGGACGGTGAACGGAAGATCGCGTCGACGACGGCGTTGTTGTGGAGCGTCACGAGATCGCTCATGCCACGCTCGCGCTCCCGGCCATTCTGGTAGAACAGGTACGTGTACGCTCCGGAGCTCCGTTCCGCGAACGGTGCGCCGAGGCGCTCGATCACCTGGCTCTTCGTCATGCCGGGATCGATGGACTGTGCGGCTGCACCCTGCACGCCAGCGGCGGCGATTGCGATCAGCAGGGCAGTGGAGAGGACGATCACGCGACGCATTGCGGACCTCGTTGTCAGGCGGCGACTCGTTCGAGCACCGAGTGGAATATACCCAATCCATCCACCGACCCGAGAAGCGGCTCGACCGCCCGCTCCGGGTGCGGCATCATCCCGAGGACATTCCCCTCCGCACTCACGATCCCCGCGATCGCGCGGAGTGAGCCGTTGGGGTTGGCCTCGGTGGTGGGCTCGCCATGCGCATCCACGTAGCGGAACACGACGCGGCCTTCCTGCTCCAGCCGGTCGAGCGTCGCGCGGTCGGCGACGAAGCGTCCTTCGCCGTGCGCGATGGGCATCCGCAAAACCTGTCCAGGCTCGTACCGATGCGTGAACAGAGTGTCGCTGTTCTCTACGCGCAGACGCACCGGTTTCGACACGAACTTCAGCCCACTGTTGCGCATCAACGCACCTGGCAGCAGGTGCGCCTCACAGAGGATCTGAAAGCCGTTGCAGATGCCGATCACCGGCCCTCCACGTCGCGCATGCGATGCGACTTCGTGCATGATGGGACTGAAGCGCGCGATCGCACCGGCGCGCAGGTAGTCCCCATAGCTGAACCCACCCGGAAGGATGACGACGTCCACCCCCTCCAGGTCCCGCGCCTTGTGCCACAAATAGACGGCCCGTTCCCCGAGCTGGTCGATGACGGCGTGATAGGCGTCATAGTCGCAGTTCGACCCGGGGAAGGTGACGATGCCGAACTTCACGTGGCGTGTGCTCCCTCGATCGCGTGAACTCCTTCGATCTCGAAATCCTCAGTGACCGGATTCGCCAGCAATCGCTCGCACATCTGCCTGACCGCCGCGTCCGCGTCCATCGCGTCGGTCGCTTCCATCTCGAGCACGATGAAACGCCCAATGCGGGCATCGCGGACCCCCGAGAAGCCAAGGGCGTGGAGCGCATCGCTCACCGCCTTCCCCTGCGGGTCGAGCAGTCCCCGGCGGGGAACGATGTGTATCGCAATGCGGAAGAGGCTCATTCGCTCTCGGTGATCGAACGGTTGATCGGAGGCGTGGGCCGATCCCCTCGACCGCGGCGGCGCCGCTTCCGGCGTCCCGGGGACTCTCCCACGATCACGGGGCGCATCACGTGGTCGATGTCGTCATCATCGCCCTCCTCGAACAGCGGGTCCCCGGTAGGCACGCGGTCCATGAGACCCACGAACACCGTCTTCAACAACCCCCAGACCACGTAAGCCAACAGCGCCGGGAAGACAAACTCCTCACGCGCGAAGACCAGCCCAGCGACCGCGGCGAGTGCCACTGCAAGGCCGATGAATCCCCGCCAGGATCTGAAGTTCAGGTTCGGCACGGCTGGATACAGCACATGACTGACCATGAGCCAGCTCAGCCCGAGCATGACGATCTTCATCACCAGCTCCCATGGAAGATCGCCGATCACGGTTTGGCTGTAGAGCGGCGTCTGGCTGAACCAATAATAGGTCGCGAGCGTCATCCCGGCCGCGGGACTCGGCAAGCCGTGGAAGTGGGTCTTTGCGCGCCCCCCTTGCTCCACGTTGAATCGCGCGAGCCGCATGACGACGCTGGCGATGAAAATGAAGCAGAGCAGCCACGCCCACCCTTCGCGATTCAGGACCGCGAAGTACATGATCAACGCCG
The DNA here is from genome assembly GCA_035253695.1 of Gemmatimonadaceae bacterium. GTDB lineage: Bacteria > Gemmatimonadota > Gemmatimonadetes > Gemmatimonadales > Gemmatimonadaceae > JAICNG01. Next base: position 48,701 of record DATFBS010000073.1, on the reverse strand, counting down.
GTGCCACACCGAAGCTCACGGCATCGACGAGCGAGTCGAGCTCCGTGCCGAACCGGCTTCCCGTTTTGGTCGCGCGCGCGACGCGCCCATCGAGCGCGTCCATGACGCCCCCGAGCACGACGTAGGCGCCGGCCTGAGCGTAGCTGCCTCGTGAGGCGGCGACGATGGCCCACACCCCGAAAAAGAGATTCCCGAGCGTGAACCCGTTCGGCAGCAGAACGACTGCCCGCCGCATGTTGGGGCGGGGAAGCCCGGGAAGCGTGGGCATCACTCGGCGAACTCCGAGAGGACGGTCACGCCCGCGATAGGGAAGTCGCCCAGGCGGACGCGCACGCGAGACGTGGGCGGGACGAAGACATCGACCCGCGAGCCGAATCGGATGATGCCCATGCGTGTGCCTTGCTCCGCCTGATCACCGACCGTGGCATAGTTCACGATTCGGCGCGCAATGAGACCGGCGATCTGGCGGACCAGCACCCGACCGTGCGCGCTCTCGATCCCCACCGACATCTGCTCGTTCTCGAGACTCGCCTTGTCGCTGGCCGCATTGAGGAACTTGCCGGCGTTGTAATGCACGTATCCCACCTTTCCGCTCACCGGATACCGGTTCACGTGCACGTTGAACACGTTCATGAAAATCGAGATCCGAAGTGCACGGCCATTGACGAAGGCGGGCTCGTCGACTTCCGTGATCTGCACGACTTTGCCGTCGGCGGGCGATACGACGTACTGTTCCCCCCGCTGCCCGGTGCGCTCCGGATCGCGAAAGAAATAGATGACCCAGATCGCCAGCACGAACATGATGCCGGCGGCGATCCAGAGTGGAACGGTGGCGTACCTCCACGCCAGCGCCACCGCGCCTAACGCCGCCGCCAGGCCGATGCCAATGAACAATAATCCTTCGCGCGCGACGCTCACGTCGTCACCGGCAGGTCGAGTGGGCGCCCCGTGAGCCGGGCGTATGCGTCCAGGTAGCGCTCACTCGTCGCGCGCACGACCTCCGGAGGAAGGGATGGGGGCGGCTCCTCGCCATCCCACCGACCCGCCTTTTTCTCCCCATCGAGATAATCGCGCAATGGCTGCTTGTCGAAGCTGGGCTGCGAGCGCCCAGGCTGATAGCCATCGGCGGGCCAGAAGCGCGAGCTGTCGGGAGTGAGCACTTCATCGATGAGAAGGATGCCCCCCGCTGCCGCACGACCGAACTCGAACTTGGTGTCCGCGATGAGAATACCACGGCGCTCGGCGACCTCGCGCCCGCGTCCGTACACGGCGCGCGTCAGTCGCTCGAGCTCCCGCGCCACATCGGCACCGACGATCTCGGCCATCCGCGTCACGGTGATATTCTCGTCGTGTCCCGTCACCGCCTTCGTGGCCGGGCTGAAGATTGGTGGCTCGAGGCGATCGCTCTCGCGCAGTCCCCGGGCCAGCGCTTCGCCAGCCAGCGTGCCGTGTGCCGCGTATTCCTTCCACGCCGATCCGGTGATGTAGCCGCGAATCACGCATTCAATGGGAAAGACCTCGGCACGCCGGCACAACATCGCGCGTCCGGCGATGTCGGCGCGATGTCCGTCGAGCGCGGGCACCATGTCCATGATCTCGTCGGCATCGGCGCTCAGCATGTGATGATCGACGAGGTCGGACAGCTGACCAAACCACCAGGCGCTGATCTGCGTCAGGACGACACCCTTGTGTGGAATCGGCTCCCGCATGACCACGTCGAAGGCGCTGACGCGATCGGTGGCGACGAGCAGCAGGCGCTCGTGGTCCACTTCGTAGATGTCGCGAACCTTGCCGCGCCCGATCCGGCGCAGCGGGAGTTGCGTGGCAGCGATGGCGGTCATACGCGAAGAAGCTCCGTATCCACTTCGACGATCGGCACGCCGGCCAGCAGCGGGTCGATGACATGGTTGAGGAAATCGTCCACTTGGTCGGGTGCGCGGCCGACGAACTGGCGGGCATCGAGGAGATTCCGGAGCTCGGTCACCGGAACCCCGAACTGACGATCTTGCCCGAGGCGCTCGAGGAGATCGTTCTGTGGCGCGCCGTCCTTCATGGCCTGCGCCGCCGCCAGGCTGTGCTTTCGGATGATCTCGTGCGCCGTCTGGCGATCGCCGCCGCCTCGGACCGCGCGAACAAGCAGCTTTTCGGTCGCCATGAACGGCAGCTCGTCCGCAATCCGCTTGCGGATCCGCGCGGTCCGAACCTCGAGCCCGGCCGCGATGTTGCCCATGAGCACGAGGATCGCATCCGTCGCGAGAAACGATTCGGGAAGTACGAGCCGCCGGTTCGAGCTATCGTCGAGCGTTCGCTCGAAGTACTGCACCGCGTGCGTGTGATTGGCGTTCTCCTCCATCGTGATCACGAACCGCGCCAATCCCGAGATTCGCTCCGATCGCATCGGATTTCGCTTGTACGCCATCGCCGAGGAGCCGACTTGCTCGGCTTCGAATGGCTCCTCGATCTCCCCGAACGATTGCAGCATGCGAACGTCGGACGCGAACTTCGCCGCACTGGCGGCGATGCCGGCGACCACGGCGAGAATCTGGGCGTCGATCTTTCGCGTGTAGGTCTGTCCGGTTACCGGCAGCGCGCGCTCGAACCCCATCGCGGCGACGACCAGCTCCTCGAGGCGCCGCACACGTGCATGATCGCCGTCGAAGAGCTCGAGAAAGCTCGCCTGCGTCCCCGTCGTTCCTTTCACACCGCGCAGGGGCAGCGACTGGACTCGGTAATCAATGTCGGCGAGGTCGAGGACGAGATCCTGCATCCACAGCGTTGCCCGCTTGCCGACCGTCGTCAGCTGGGCCGGTTGGAGATGCGTGTACGCCAGCGCCGGCTCGTCGCGCCACTGCCGCGCGAACGTGGCGAGCGCGCGCACGACATCGAGCGCCTTCGCGCGCAGCAGCTCCAGCCCACGGCGAAGGATGATGAGGTCGGCGTTGTCGGTGACGAAGGCGCTCGTCGCGCCCAGGTGAATGAAGGGCCGCGCGGCGGGCGCCACATCGCCGAAGGCGTGCACGTGAGCCATCACGTCGTGCCGAAAGCGACGCTCGTACGCCGCCACCTTGTCGAAATCGATATCATCGACGTGCGCGCGCATCTGCGTGATAGCGTCATCCGGGATCGGCACTCCGAGCTCGCGCTGCTTTTCTGCCAGCGTCACCCAGAGGCGGCGCCACAACCCGTAGCGCGTTTGCGGCGACCACAGCTCGAGCATCGCCACGGAGGCATATCGCTCACCGAGCGGCGACGCGTAGCGGCTGTGCGCGCTCATCGAATGATGAAGTCGGTGAAGAACGCGCGTCCGCCGCGTTCGAGAACCATGCGGATCAGTCCTCGCCCCGCGAACGTGTCGATCGCGCGCGCGGCCTCGTCGGCGCTCTCGATCGGCGTCCGGTTGATCTGTACGATCACGTCGCCGGCCCGAATACCGAGATCCGCCGCGACGCGATCGCTCACCCGATAAATGAGCGCGCCCCGCTGACTCACGATGTTTCGCTCGGCGCGAATCTGCGGTGTGAGCGTGATCAGCTCGAGCTCGCGCAGCACCTCCACCTTGGGCGCGCTTGCTTCCGGTTGGTCGGCGACGACGAGCTCGACCTGAAATTCACGTCCGCTGCGCCTGACGAGCACGGGGATACGCTCCCCCACGCGAAGCTCGAGAAGCTCGGCATCCCAATCATAGGCGTTCTCGATCTGGCGCTGTCGCGATCGCAGCAGAATGTCGCCCGCTCGGATGCCCGCCCGCGCCGCGGGAGACCCGGGTACGATCGAGCTCACCTCCGCGCCCACCGTCCGCGTTTGCCCGGGTGGTGGCTCCTCGACCTTGATCCCCACCCACGGGCGGCGAATCGTGCCATGCGCAAGGAGATCCTCCGTTACCCGCTTCACGCGATTGATGGGAATCGCGAATCCCAGTCCGACCGAACCGCCGCTCGGCGAGTAGATGGAGGAATTGACACCGATGACCTCGCCAACCGCATTGACGAGCGGACCACCCGAATTCCCCGGGTTGATCGACGCATCGGTCTGGATCATGTCGACGTAGATGCCCGGTCCGTCGGCCCGGACGGCGAGGTTGCGGCCGGTGGCGCTGATGACGCCGGCGGTGACGCTCGGCTCGCTGTTCCCCAGGACGAAGCCAAAGGGATTCCCGATCGCGATCGCCCACTCCCCGACCACCAGATCGCTGGAATTGCCGAGCCTAACGACCGGCAGGTTGCGACCGTCGATCTTGAGGACAGCGAGGTCGTTGAGGGTGTCGGCTCCCAGCAGCCGGGCCGGGAACGAGGTGCCGTCCGACAGGGCAACGGAAATGCGCGTGGCGCCGACCACCACGTGCGCATTGGTGATCACGACGCCATCGGCGCGCGTGATGAAGCCGGAGCCAAGCCCCGGCAGCACGCGCGGGCCGGTGCGACCACCGAAGAAGGCGTCGAACGGATCCACGCGGCCACGCTCGACCGTCTCGGTCTGCACGGTAACCACCGCCGGAGCTACCTGCGCCACCGCCTCGGTGATCGCGGTGCGGCGAGATTCGGCAATGGGGACCCGCGTTTGTGCCGCGCGCGCCTCGCTGACCAGCGCGCCCCGCTGCTCCTCCTCGTCGCCGCGGCAGCCAAGTAGGAGAAGTGCGGCCACGGCGATCGACGTCACCGCCCTCACGTCATACCCCAGCGCGACTGCGGGCAACTCGCTTGCTCCAATCGTTGAGGAACTGGTCAACCCCGCGGTCGGTCAGGGGGTGAATGAGCATGTTGCGCAACACGCCCGGTGGTACGGTGGCCGCGTCGGCGCCGGCGCGCGCGCAGCCGATGAAGTGCACCGGCGTACGCAACGATGCAGCGATCAGCTCGCACTCGAGCCCGTAATGCATGAAGATCTCGCGCGTCTGCGCGACGACCGACACGCCATCCTGACCGATGTCCTCGAGCCGACCGACGAAGGGGCTCACGTAGCGCGCACCCGACTTCGCGGCCAGGAGCGCCTGGGCCGGCGTGAACACCAGGGTGGTGCAAACGCGAATTCCTTCCGACGTGAGGCGGCGCGTCGCGACGATGCCATCCTCGAGCATCGGGACCATGACGATGATGCTGTCGGCGACCTTCGCGAGGTCGCGTCCTTCCCGATACATGCCGTCGGCGTCGACGGCGACCACCTCGGCGCCGACGGGGCCGCTCACCGATCGAGCGATTTCCCCCAGGTGATCGCGCGGGTCGGTCTCGGAGTCTTCCTGCGCGAGCAGCGACGGATTCGTCGTCACGCCATCGATGAGTCCCGCGCCCGCGGCCCACACGATCTCGGGCAGGGAGGCGGTGTCGAGGAAGATCTTCATTCGGGCGTCAGGTAGAGGTCTCGAGGGTAATGCACGGCGTCGAGAAAGAGCGCGTTGGCCGGCGCAGGCGCCGACGTCTCAAGATTGTCCGTGGCGGTGAGGAGTGCCGAGATCGCGTCGGCTGGCCGTCGCCCCGCGGCGGCTTCGATCATGGTACCCACGAGGAAACGCACCATGTGGTGCAGGAAGCGGTTCGCCTCGATCTCGAACACGAGCCCGCCCGGCCGGTCGCGCCACGCGGCTTGGTGGATCGTGCAGCGATGCTCGTCGTCCGCTGGAGCCGTTCCGCGGACGGCGAACGCGAGAAAGCGATGCTCACCAAGAATCGCGCTGGCTGCCTGGTCGAGCCGGGTGCGATCGAGCGCGTGGTGCACGGGCCACTCCCATCGACGGCGAAAAGGAGAGTACGCGAGGTCGTCGGTGCCCACGTAATAGCTGTATCGCCGCGCCGTCGCATCGTAGCGAGCATGAAACTCCGATCGCATGTCGTGCGCCGCTGCTACCCATATATCGCGGGGGAGTACCGCGTTCAGCGCGCGCCGCAGCGGCGTGCCCTCCCACTTGGCCGGCACGCGGACGCCGACCGCTTGTCCTCGCGCATGCACGCCAGCATCGGTACGTCCCGCCGCGAGCGCCGCCACCGGCGATCCGCACAGCTGCGCCAGCGCCTCCTCGAGCACGCTCTGCACCGTGCGCTGCGCCGGTTGCCGTTGCCAGCCGGCGAAATCGGCGCCGTCATAATGCAGCACGAGCTGCACGGTGCGCTCACGCGTCACGAGCGAAAGTTACGCCGTGCGACCATGTGCCGCAACCAAATGGACAATCGTCCAACCGATTGACAGTCCAGTACGTACGCCGGTACATTGGCACTCCCGCGCACCCTTCCACGCGCCGTTTTCCGTCCCGCAAATGCCGCCCCGCACGCTGGCTTCGCTCGCGCATGCCCTCGGCGCCTCCGCGGACCTCGATACCGCGTTCGTGGCGCTCGCAGAGGCGCTCGCGGAAGTCGACCGGTTTACCGTGCTCGCGCTCTTTCGCTATGACGCGAGGCGGGAGATGCTTCGCGAGCGGATCACGATGAACGAGCGCGGTGAGGTCGAGCGCGCGCGCGCGGACACGAAGCTCGATCACATCCCCCCGAAAGTGCGGGTCATCGTCAGCGGCGGGGGACAGTTCGTCGACCTCGGCGAACGCTCCGAGGAGATGGCGCGGATGCTCGGCATGCGAGCCACGAGCGATGACGGCCTTCTTTCGCTGCGCGGCATTCCGCTCGACGGGCATCTCGAGGCGGTGATCGCCGTCTACGAGCCTCGTCGCATCTTTGGCACTCGCGTCGTGGAACGCTTCGGGCCGTATGTCGCCCTGTTCGAGCTCGCGTACGCCCGCTTCTCGGAACGGGAGGCGCGGCAGGAAGCGGTGCGGACGCTCGAGGACGTAACGCAGCGCGTGCATGGCGAGTACGTCAAGCGACTCTCGGAGCTCGACCAGGAGCTCGCGCAGGTGCGAGGCGCTGCGGCCCGGGGCGAGGGCGGTATTGCCGCGGAGCGCCTCGTGGCGTTGGAAGCGGAGGCGGCGCGGGCGAAGGAAGAAGCACGGCGTGCGACGCGGCGCGCCCAGGCCGTCGAGCAGCAGGTGGGTGCTGCGGTTGGGCAGCTCGAGCAGGCGCACATCGAGCTGCATCGGCGCGCCGAGGCCGTCCGTGAGAAGACACGTACACTCTACCTGATCGAGCGGGTTCTGGGACTGGACGCCAACACGGCCGATCCCCGGCAGCTCGTCGACGAGCTGCTCTCACTCGTCGGTGACGACATGCAGGCGCAGCGCGTGTCGCTGATGCTCCGTGCGCCCGATGGAGACCACCTCTTTCTCGCCGCGTCACGAGGGCTCCAGCCAGGGATCCTCGACGGTCGGCGCATTCCGATCGGGCAGGGCGTGGCAGGCCGGGTCGCCGCCTCACGGGAGCCGATTCTCGTCCAGGACGTCACCGATGCCACGAAGCATCCGCTCCTGCGCGATCAGTACTTCACGACCGGCTCGTTCATCAGCTTTCCGCTCGTCTATCGCGATGAGCTGGTCGGCGTCGTCAATCTGACCAATCGCGCGAGGCAGGGGCTTTTTCTCGAGGAAGATGTCGAGCGTGTCCGACTGCTCGCGCTCGTGATCGCATTGGTGGCGACGAACGCCGCGCTCCCCGAGCGGCTGCTGGAGACCATTGGCACCCATTGAGCCTCTCGCGCGAGCGATCCGTCAGCTTGCCGGAGGCCACTCGTTAAGCGCCGAGGAGACGGCGGAGGCATTCGGCGCGATCATGCGTGGGGAGGCAAGCCCCGCACAGGTGGCTGCCATCCTGGTTGCCCTGCGCGTCAAAGGCGAGACGATTCACGAGGTCGCCGGGGGGGCCCGTGCGCTGCGGGACGCGATGGTGCGCCTTCCCGCCGAAGCTCCCGAGACGCTCGTGGACACCTGTGGGACCGGGGGCGGTGCGGTCACGACCTTCAACATCTCGACGGCCGCGGCGCTCGTCGCGGCGGGAGCCGGCGTGCGCGTCGCCAAACACGGCAATCGCTCGTTCACGTCGAAATGCGGCAGTGCCGACGTGCTCGAGGCGCTCGGCGTCCGCATCGAGTGCACTGTCGACGACATGGTCGACACGCTCCGCGAAGCGGGAATCGTGTTCATGTTCGCGCCGCTCATGCACCCGGCCATGCGTCACGTCGGGCCGGTGCGGCGCGAGCTGGCGATTCACACCGTCATGAACGTGCTCGGCCCACTCGCGAATCCCGCAGCGGCAGGACGCCAGGTCGTCGGCGTGGCCGACGCGTACCGGCTCCCCCTGCTTGCGGGTGCGTTGGCGGAGCTGGGCAGCCGGCGATCGATGGTCGTGCACGGCGAGCCTGGCATGGATGAGGTTTCGCCGTTAGGGCCCACGCGCGTTCTCGAGGTGCGCGACGGCCAGGTTCGCGAGTGGAGCATCGATCCCGCGCCGTTCGGGCTGACGGCACGCGATGCCCGCGAGCTCGGCGGTGCCGAGCCGCAGACGAACGCTCGCGTCATCGAGGGTATTCTCGCGGGAGCGATCACGGGGGGCGCGCGCGCGGCCGTTGTACTCAACGCCGCCGCAGCAATTCACGTCAGCGGCGACCACGACGACTTTGCCCGCTCGGTGGATCGGGCCGAGGACTCGCTGACCAGCGGGGCAGCGCTCCGCGCCCTCGAGCGACTGCGGGCGGCGAGCCCCGGGAAAACCTAGGGTCATGGGCCAAGGGCCGGGGGCCAGGGGGTGGAAAGCAAACGGCCGCGCATTGCGCGGCCGTTTGCTCATCTGATGAGCGCGTCTGCCGCGAAGCGGCGACGCGCCTTTCCACCCCTTGGCCCCTGGCCCTTGGCCCGTGACCCAGCTCTACTAGTACTTGCGCATCACTCCAACAACGATGCCCTGAATCGTCACCTCGTTCTCGTGCACGTAAATCGGTGACATCGTCTCGTTGGCCGGCTGCAGCCGGATGCGGCCGTCGCGCTCGCGATAGAACTTCTTCACGGTCGCCGCGGAGTTGTTGACGAGCGCGATCACCATTTCGCCGTTGTCGGCGCGGTTGCGGCTCGCGACGACGACGAAGTCACCGTCGCGGATTTGCTCGTCGATCATCGAGTTTCCGCGGACGCGCAGGCAGTAATGATTCTCGCTGCGCCGCACGAAGTCCTCGGGAACCGAGATACTCTCGTTGGTCGCGACCGCCTCGATCGGCATACCGGCGGCGACGCTTCCCAGGAGGGGAAGCTCGACGGCACGGGGATTCACCTCGGACGGGAGAATCTCGATCGCGCGACTCTCGTTGTACGCGCGCTTGATGTAGCCTTTGCGCTCGAGGTTGGTGAGGTGCTCGTGCACCGTTGCCAGCGAGTTATAGTTGAATTGCCGCGCGATCTCTTCGAAGCTCGGCGCGTAGCCGTTCTGCTCCGAGTAGCTGCTGAGAAAATCGAGAATCTCGCGCTGACGCTTGGTAAGCGGCATGGCGTGCCCCTGTTTCACGAGAGTAGGCGGGCGCCCGGCCAGACTGACCGAAAAGAGCCCGAATAGACATTAGCCGAACAGTCGCCGAAGTGCAAGCATTTCCTGCCAAATGGACCCCGCCGACTGGTGTGCTCGGCCGGATCATACACGAGACGAGCAGACGGGTCGCGACGGCACGAGCCCAACGCTCGGACCTCGAACGGCGGGCTCGAACGGTCGATCAACATCCCGATTTTCTGACTGCGTTGCGCGGACAACAGGTGAAGGTGATCGCCGAAGTGAAACGCCGGTCACCATCGCGCGGTGAGATCAACGCCGAGCTCGATCCAGCCGCGCGAGCACGCGCGTATGAAAAGGGCGGTGCAGCCGCCATCTCCGTGCTGACCGAGCCAATACATTTTTCCGGCAGCGAGAGCGACCTGATGGCGGTACGCGGTGCCGTCGCCGTTCCACTGCTCCGCAAGGACTTCATCATCGATGAGCTGCAAGTGATCGAGGCCCGCGCGTGGGGCGCATCGGCAGTTCTGTTGATCGCGCGTGCACTCCCGGAGCATGAGCTCGTGGCACTTGCCCGCGCCGCGCGAGAGTGGAGGCTCGAGCCGTTGATCGAGGTCCGCAGAGAAGACGAGCTCGACGCCGCGATCCGCGCGGAGGCGAGAGCCATCGGCGTCAACAGTCGTGATCTCGAAACCCTCGAGGTCGATGCGAGCGTGATCGACCTGCTGTTGCCGCGCATTCCGGCGGAGCTTGTGGGCGTCGCCGAAAGCGGCATGCGTACCGTTGCCGATATCGAGCGTGCGGCGGAGGCGGGGGCGGACGCGGTGCTCATCGGCTCGTCTCTCTCCTCCGCGACGGACCCCGCCGCCGCGGTCCGCGGACTCGCCGGTGTCCCTCGTCGCGGGCGATGACCGAAATCAAGTTCTGCGGGCTCACACGACACATCGACGTCGAGGTCGCCACCCAACTCGGCGCTGCGTTCGTCGGCGCCGTCTTCGCCGATGGCCCTCGCCGCGTGACTGCCGAACAGGCACGCATGCTCTTTGGAGATGTGACCGGCGCGAGAAAAGTCGGCGTTTTCGCAGATCAGTCGGTCGACGAGATTGCGCGGACCGCGGAGCTCGCATCACTTGATGTAGTACAGCTCCATGCCGATCCCACGCCGGCAGCTGTCGACGCCGTGAAGACCGCGACCGGACTTGAGACGTGGGCTGCGATGAGGATTTCTAACGCCCCTTCTGAGGAGGACTTGGACGGTCTGATCTCAAGTGCCGACGCAATACTCTTCGATACGCGCAGCGGCAAGGCGCTTGGCGGAACTGGCAGCGCCTTCGACTGGGCTCTTCTCACGAATCTGCTCGATCAACATCGCCGTGGGCGAGCCCGCGTAGTTCTCGCAGGCGGGCTGAATCCCACCCTCGTGCCCCGCGCCATTGCGGCGGTTCACCCCGACATCGTCGATGTGTCATCGGGCGTCGAGGTTGCTCCCGGCGTGAAGGATCACCGGCTCATGCGAGCCTTCACTGAGGCGGTGAGGAGCGCACCGTGACCACGAATAAGACCACGCCCGACCGGTTCGGAGCGTTCGGTGGACGCTACGTTCCCGAGACCTTGATCCCCGCGCTCGACGAGCTCGAACGCGCCCACGAATCCGCTCGGCAAGACCCCGCGTTTCGGACCGAGTTGGAGAGTTTGCTTAATAAGTATGTGGGTCGTCCTTCTCCGTTGAGCAGCGCCCCTCGCTTCTCGGAGCGGGCCGGCGCCACGATCTGGCTCAAGCGGGAAGACCTGAATCACACAGGCGCGCACAAGATCAACAACGTCCTTGGACAGGCGTTGCTGGCGCGGCGAATGGGGAAGCGCCGGATCATCGCGGAGACCGGCGCGGGGCAGCATGGGGTAGCGACGGCGACCGTGTGCGCGCGATTCGGGATGCAGTGCGTGGTGTACATGGGCGAGGAAGACATGCGGCGGCAGGCGCTCAACGTCTACCGCATGCGTCTCATGGGAGCGCAGGTGATTCCCGTCACCTCGGGGACGCGAACGCTGAAGGATGCTACGAGTGAAGCCATTCGCGATTGGGTCGCCTCAGTCAACGACAGTCACTACATCATCGGCTCGGTGGTGGGGCCAGCGCCCTATCCTCGGCTCGTCCGGGATTTCCAGGCCGTGATCGGCTACGAGGCGCGTGAGCAGATGTTGAGCGAGGCCGGGCGACTCCCGTCGACGGTCGTCGCGTGCGTCGGTGGTGGCTCCAACGCCATGGGAATCTTCCACGCGTTCGTTTCCGACTCCGATGTCGAGCTCGTGGGCGTCGAAGCTGCCGGCGAGGGACTCGACACCGTTCACCATGCGGCCTCGCTTTCTCGCGGTCGGCCCGGCGTTCTTCATGGATCGCTCAGCTATCTGCTCCAGGACGCGCATGGGCAGGTACACCCGGCGCACTCGATATCGGCCGGCCTCGACTATCCGGGGGTTGGTCCGGAGCACGCGTACCTCAAGGACACGGGCCGCGCACGCTACGTGGCCGTGTCGGATCGCGATGCCGTCGCAGCCTTCGAGCTCCTTGCGCGGCTCGAGGGAATCATTCCGGCACTCGAGACGGCGCACGCCGTCGCATGGATCGATGCGCAACGGGGGAGCTGGAAGTCAGATGCGCAGGTGCTTTTGTGCGTGAGTGGGCGCGGTGACAAGGACGTCGCCCACGTCGGCGCCGCCACGGGAGCCGACGTGTGAGCACGCAGTCGCAGCCGGTGCCCGCCAGCCGCGAGCTCGCCGAGCCTCCTTTCCCGCCGGCGCTCGTCGAGGAAATGCTCAAGGTCCTCGTCAAGGGGATTCGCGCGCACCAGCTGTATCTGCCGAACAACCCGGTCTATCAGCGCGCGCTCGAGAATCTGAAGCGCGCCTTCCTCCCGGTGTGGTCACACGTCGATGAGATCTCGCTGTCGATCACCGAATCCGACTTCCGCTGGGAAGGGCGACCGGTGATGCACGAAGCGAACAAGAGTGAGAGCCTCCCCTGGATCTTCTTCAAGGACGGGATTCGGGAGCTGCGACTGATGAAGGGCTTCGAGGAGCAGGAAGTGGTCGGCCTCCTCGACATCCTCAAGCGCGTGAAGAAAGCCTCTCCCGAGGAGGATGATCTCCTCACCCTCATCTGGGAAAAGGATTTCACGCTCCTGCGGTATCGCTTCATCGACCTGACGCTCGAGAACAACAATCCCATCGAGCCGAGCGTGCCCGCCGAGCGGCCGGAGCCCTTGCCGCCGCCGCAGGAGATGGAGGCGGAGCCGGAAGCACGTCCCGGGATCGTTCGCCTGGAGGATCTGGACTCGACGGTGCACTTCCTCGACGAGCAGGAGATCGACTACCTGCGCACCGAGGTGCACAAGGAATACTCGAGCGACGTGCGTCGGAACGTTCTTGCGATCCTCCTCGACATCTTCGAGCTCCAGACGGGGAAGCCCGTTCGCGATGAGATCTCGGAGATCCTCGAGAATTTCCTCATGCACCTGCTCTCCGCCGGCCACTTCGCGACGGTCGCCTACGTCCTTCGCGAATCGCAGGAGCTCTCGGCCCGTGCCCGCGAGCTGGATGCGGCACACCGCACGAAGCTCGTCGGTCTCCCCGATCGGCTGAGTGCGGCGGGACCGCTGTCGAACTTGCTTCAGGCGATGGACGAGTCCGCGTCCGTGCCTAACCAGACCGAGCTCAACCAGCTCTTCGAGCAGTTGCGTCCCAGCTCCCTCGGCACCCTCTTCACATGGCTGGGGCGTCTGCAGCACGCCGAGGTGAAAGCGGCGATCGAAATCGCGGCCGCGAGGCTCGCGGCGGCCAATACCGCCGAGCTCGTGAAGCTCATCGGCTCGTCGGACGTCGAGATCGCGATGGAGTCGGCGCGCCGCGCCGGTGGCCTCAAGTCCGCGGCCGCGGTGGCGCCGCTGGGCAAGCTGCTCACCCATGAAGCCGCCAAGCTCCGGCTCATCGCCGTGACGGCGCTCTCGGAGATCAACTCGGCGGGTGCGCTGCAGCAGCTCGAACGCGCCGTCGACGACGACGACCGTGACGTACGCGTCGCTGCCGTCCGCATTCTCGGCGCCCGCGGACAGCGGGGCGCGCTTCCCAAGGTCGAAGCAGCGGTAAAAGGACGCTCGCTTCGGGACGCCGACCTCACCGAGAAGATGGCGTTCTTCGAGGCCTACGGCTCTCTCGCCGCGGCGGCCGGCGTCGCATTCCTCGACGGGCTGCTGAACGGGAAGGGGTTTCTGGGCAAACGAGAGGATTCCGAGCTGCGCGCCTGCGCTGCGATGGCGCTCGGCAAGATCGGCACTCGCGACGCGGCCGACTCGCTGCAGCGCGCACAGGGAGACAAGGATGTGCTCGTCCGCAATGCCGTGAACCGCGCTGTGCGTGGAGGTGCCGCGTGAGCCGTGTCATGAGACGCACCCCATCGCACGTCCCGACCGCGGAGTCGTCGGCGGACTACGAGCGCGGCGGGGACTCATACATCCGCCGGCGCGGGCGCGATTTCATCATCGCGCTCTACAGCGCGTCGCGCGCGCTCAAGCTCTATCCGCTCGAGAATGCGGCGGTGCAGAATGCGCTGCACGAGCTCACCGGCTTGGCCGGTGACCTGCTCAAGCACGAGCGAGAGCTCGAGCTGCGCGTGTCGGGCGAGTTCATTTTCATTAATGCCACGCGTCTTCGTCTCGATCTGGACAACTACGCCAGCTTCAGCCGCATCCTCATGATGTTCCGTGATGCAGGCGTCGGTGTATGCCGTGTCGAGGAAGGCGCGGGGCCGCGGGAGTGGACGTCGCTGCTGACGATCCTTCCCAGCGCGACCACTGTCGATGTGCCGGCGCGCTTCGCTCACGTCACGGGTCGGCTCGAGGCGGCCGGGATTCGCTCGTTTGCGCTGTCGGGCCCTACCGACTCCGACGATGACGATTTCCGCGAGAAAGCGAAGGAGGCCGCCAAGCGGACGTACGCACAGTCGGTGACGGTGACGAAGGAAGTCATCAACTCCGTGCGCATGGGTCGCAGCCCCAACATCAAGAAGATCAAGCGCGCCGTGCAATCCATCGTCGACCAGATTCTCAACGAGGAAACGTCGCTCCTTGGCCTGACGACACTGCGTGACTACGACGAGTACACGTTCACGCACAGCGTGAATGTCTGCATTTTCTCCGTCGCGCTCGGCCGCAAGATCGGGCTCACCAAGCTTCAACTGTACGATCTGGGAGTCGCCGCGCTCCTGCACGACATCGGGAAATCCCGCGTGCCGCTCGAGATCCTGAACAAGCCCGATGGCCTGAACGACGAAGAATGGCGCATGATGTCGGCCCATCCATGGCTCGGCGTGCTGGCGCTCTTTCAGATGCGCGGCCAGGCCGAGCTGCCCTACCGGGCAATGGTCGTGGCTCACGAGCACCACATGAAGACGGACTTGACTGGATATCCGAAGCATCTGCGCGAGCGCCAGATGTCGATCTACAGCAAGATCGTCGCGGTGGCCGACGGGTTCGACGCCGCCACGTCGCGTCGCGTCTATCAGACGGAGCCGCTCACACCGGTCGCGGTGCTCGCGGAAATGCGGAACAATCCGCGGCGGGGCATGGACCCGGTGATCGTGAAGGCGTTCGTCAGCCTCGTCGGACATTATCCAGTGGGGACGCTGGTGGTGCTCGACACCTTCGAGCTCGCCGTCGTCCACGCCGTGAACCCGGTTCCCGAGGCCATCTCGCGCCCGATCGTTCGCGTCATCAGCGACGAGCGCGGCAACCTGCTCCATCCTGGGACGCTCGTGGACCTGCACCAGCAGGATGCGACCGGCCGCTTCCTTCGCACGATCATCAAACTTGCCGATCCCGACCGCTATGGCATCCGCGTCAGCGACTACTTCGCCTGACGTGCTCGATCGTCGCTTCGCCGACCTGCGCGCCGCAGGTCGGCCTGCGCTCGTGGTCTATGTCACCGCGGGTCACCCGACGTTCGAGCAGTCGCTCGAGCTGGTCCGGGGCCTCGATGAGGCGGGCGCGGACGTTATTGAGATCGGGGTGCCATTCTCGGACCCGATGGCTGACGGTGAGGCGATTCAGGCCAGCTCGCAGCGGGCGCTCGAACAAGGAATGACGCTCGACAAGACGCTCGACCTCGTTAGCCGAGCGCGGACCGGAGCACCGGTGGTGCTATTCAGCTATCTCAATCCGCTTCTTGCGAGCCGCGACGATCTGCTCGAGCGCGCTGCCGAGTCGGGCGTGCATGGCGTGCTCGTTACCGATCTACCAGTGGGGGCGGACCCGGACCTCGAGAGTTGGCTCGGCTCCGGTCCGCTGGCGTTCGTTCGTCTCGTTGCCCCCACGACGCCGCGCGCCCGCATGGCCGAGATCGCCAGGCATGGACGCGGATTCGTCTATCTGATCAGCCGGCTCGGGGTCACGGGCGAGCGCGGCGACATCGCCGTCGAGCTGCCCGATACGGTGGCCGCGTTGCGCGACGTGACTCCGCTTCCGATCTGCGTCGGGTTCGGCATCTCGCGGCCCGACCAGGCGGCAACGGTTGGTCGTCTTGCTGATGGCGTCGTCGTCGGCAGCGCCGTCGTGCGCGCTGCGGATCGCGACATCGATGCTGCTTTCTCTTTGGTGCGCGCGATGCGCACTGCTCTGGACCAAACGCCGTGAGCCGCGTTCTCAACGTTTACGCCTGGGCGCTCCGCATCGTGGGGCTGGCCATCTCGTTCCTGTCGCTCGTCTACGACGCGCGCTGGGCGACGCACCTTGGCGGCATCGGTCTGGCGATCACCGTCATCGTCGCCCTGCGCTACCACCAGATCTCGCTGACCAAGTACTCCTCGCTCCACCAGCTCGGCGTCGTGGCGATCAGCGGCGCTCTCCTCATGGGGGCTCCGGCGACGGCCATTGCGTTGATCGTCGGTGTGTTCTTCACCGACTGGCTGCTCCTCGTGAAGCTGGCGACGGTGGCGTGGATCAACGCGGGACGTGAGGCACTGGCGCTCATCGCGGCGTACGGCTTTTACGCCGCGATGATCGAGAACGCCGGCCTTCCCAGCAGCCGGCTGCTGTCGATCGATGCGCTCCCGGCCACCGTGGTGTTCGTCTTCGCGTACTTCTTCTTCAGCCGCGCCCTCCAGTACTTCACGCTGCTCTACCGCGACAAGCTGCTGCCGGAAGAGAAGTCGCTCATCATGCGCTACGAGGTCATCGCCTTCATCGTCACGGTGGGGGCGGCCTCGATCATTGTGCTCACGGCGACGAGCGTCGGCTTCGCCGGATCGGGCGTCGTCGCCGTGGTTCTGGCGATGACGGGCCTCCTGTTGAAGCGGATTCTGCAGGACGCGATCGCCGCCGAAGAGTTGAATCAGGTGCGCGCCATGGAGCAGGTGGTCACGTCGGATGCCTCCCTCGCGGAGTCGTTCGGCCGCATCGAGCGGTTGGCGCACCGCCTCGTGGATTGGCAGGAATTCCGGATTTCGCGGCTGCAGCCGACTGGGCTTCGACTCGTCTATCGAAGCGGTGAGGGCCTGCTGGAGGTTCCGCGCGAACCAGCGGGTGACAACGGCAAGCTTCGGCGCCTCGCCATGGAAAGTGGTCAGCCCGTCGTCGTAACGAACGCGCTGAAAGATGCGCGGATCGAGAATCCGACGCCGAAGTCCCGGAGCATCGTGGTCATCCCACTGCGGTTCGGGGACCGGAACGTCGGCCTGCTCGAGATGGAGCATCACAAGGAAGCATCCTACAGCGCGAAAGAGATCGCGTTGATCGAGCGCTTTGGAAGTCAGCTCGCCACCACCCTGCACATCGACGACTTGCGCCAACCTCTGATCGAGGCAATGACGCGGGTGTCGAGTCAGCTCGGCACGCTGAACGAATCGGCGCGGGCGCTGCGCGCCGGAGGTGAGGCGGTAGCCCGCACGATCAGCGACATCACGCGCGGGATCCTCGAGCAGAGCGATCAGGTGGATCGCAGCATTCATGCGACGGAGGCGCTGCACACGGCGACCGAGAACGTCGTTCGGGATGGGCGTGATGCCGCCGGTGCAAGTCGGGAGGCGACGTCGATCGCGAGCGAGCATCGGGACACGATCGCGACCGCGATCGATCGCCTGGTCGGCGCCAAGCGATTCGTCGGCGAGAGCGGAGAACAGATCGACGTGCTCGCGAAAACCACGCGGCGAATCACGGAGTTCATCGGCGTGATCCGCGAGCTGGCCGATCAGACCAACCTGCTGGCGCTGAACGCCGCCATCGAGGCGGCCCGTGCGGGTGAACAGGGGAAGGGCTTTGCCGTCGTCGCCGACGAAGTCCGCAAGCTCGCGGAGCAGAGCGCCCGCGCCTCGGACGAGGCGGGCGACATCGTGGTGGGCTTCGAGGAGCAGATGCGACGGGTGGCGCAGCAGATGGATCGCGGCTCGACCATGATGAGCGACGTCGAGGGTCTCTCGGAGGCCGCGCTCGGGGCGCTCGAGCGCATCGTTCAGGCGACGGCGACGACGTTCGGCCGAGCGCAGGCGATCGAGAACACCTCACGCGATCAGGAAGCGGAATTCGGCCGTCTGCGCGAGCGTGTGGTGCGCATCGCCGAGATCTCGCGCAAGACGCGCCAGGGTGCCGAGAACGTCACGGAGACGGCCAAGGATCAGGCGCGCGCGCTGCGGGAGCTGGAAGGTGCCACCGACGAGCTCCGCAGCGTGGCCGCATATCTCGACGAGCTCACGAGACGAATTACGAGCGTGGGATAGCGCGGACGAGGAACAAGGAACGAGGAACGAGGAAGCGGCGTGGACGCTCTCCCGCCCCAGAGCTCGAACGGCATTTTCCTCGTTCCTCATTCCTCGTTCTTGGTCACTCCTGATTCACTCTCAGCCTTCTCTCCAGCTCCGCGCTAGGTCTCGCCATCACCGTCTCCGCTCGCTCGACGAGCGCACGGCCGGGCGGGCCCCCTCGGGCGCGGCGCACATGTCGCCGCCGGGTCCAGTCCACCGGGACGACGACGCTCCCGCGAGCTCGGCTGTACCACGCGGCAAGGGCGGCTGCTTCGTGCAAATCACGCGCGGGCGGGGCCCCATCCTGGGACCAGCGCATCACTACGTGCGCACCCGTCACATCGCGCGCGTGTAGCCAAACGTCATCCGGCTTTGCGATCTCGTAGGTGAGCTCGTCGTTGGCGCGAGCGCCGCGCCCTACCAGCACGTCGATTCCGCCCGAGGTGCGATAGGATTTGTAGGGGCGCGATGTCCTTCCGACGGGCGTAGCGCCGCGGGCGATGCGCGGACGACCCGGACGGCTTGCCGCCCGCGGTGTGCTCTCCAGCGCGAGGATCCGCGCGGGAAGCTGCTCCAGCGCGCGCTCCATGGCGCGCACGTCCTTATACAGGCGCTCGGCCGCCTCGATTGCGGTCTCCGGTAGCTCATTCGATCGCGGAACCGCCGCTTCACCGCCATCGGGCAGCGAGACCTTCTCCGGAACGGCGGCCTCGGACCCCAATGCCAGCAGAGCATCGGCTACGGCGCGCAGCCGCGGCGCCTCACGAGCCCGTTCGAGCTCGCGCCGCATTCTGGCGAGCGCCTTGGCTGCCCGGTCGTTGGGGGTGCTGGCGGAGCCAATTTGGCTCTCTGCCGATGCCGGTGCGATCAACGAGGTGACCGCTGCGCCCGTGCACAGTGGGAGAGGGAACACGATCTCGGCGCACCGGACCGGGGCTGCCGGCGGCAACGAGACGATCAGTCGATACAGATCGACCGCGCGCTCCGATTGCGCGAGGAGCGCGGCGGCCACCGTGGGGCTCATCCATCGGCCCCGCAGGAGCGCTCCTTCATCGCCCGCCGCAACTGCGCCGCGAATCGCGTCCTCGTCGAGCACGGGCCGGGGCTCCGCAACGGGAGGAAGCGCAGCGCCGATCGTCGTCAGAGCATGCCGCGAATCGCGGACGCGCGCGCCCCGCGCGTTTGGAATGAAACTGACCTCGATGTCCCCATGCTTGGACGCCGAGCCACGGAATTTTCCGGCGCGCTCGCAGCGCATGACCAGTCGACGTTCGTCGATCGGCGCCTCGACATCGGTAATCGACCAGCCGCGCAACAGATCGCCGAAGGGTTGGCCGCGCTCTTCCCGAATGGCGAGGGACCGCAGATCGAAGCAGACCGGCGTGCTCCCCTCGCACCAGAGCGTCAGTGCACGGGATGGCTGGTCCGCCCGACACGCCACGATCCGACGGCCGCGCCAGCGGTCCGCGAGCTCGCGCGCCACGTAGTGCGCCGTGAGACTGTCCACGGTCTGAATTTTGGCTCTGAATCCCCGAACGCGTCAGGGCGTCAGGTGTCAGCAACGTCAACCGCGTGCGTGGTCGCGGCTTGTGACAACTGACATCTGACGTCTGAGTCCTGACGTCTTCGGAAGCTGTCTCGGAGTTTGACACTCGCCGACGATCCCCGTAGCTTCACGCCGTGTCAACGCCAGCTCCTCGCTCGTCGTCGCTTGGCGAGCGACGATCTCCGGCGCGCGCGTGATCTTCGCATGCGCGACATCGCCTATATCGCGCTGGGCTCCAATCTCGGCGACCGCTCTGCGCATCTGGCGCACGCACGCGCCGCGCTGGCCGCGCTGCCGCATTCACGGTTGCTCGCGTTGAGCGGAATCGAGGAGACGGAACCGCTCGGTGGTCCCATGCAGGGGGCCTATCTGAATCAAATGGCGGCTATCGAAACGGCACTCGAGCCGCACGCGTTGCTTGCCGCGCTGCAGCGCATCGAGCGCGATGCCGGACGCCTTCGTGTGGAGCGATGGGGAGCGCGTACGCTCGACCTCGACATCGTGAAGTTCGGGGATCGTCAGGTGAATGACCCTGATCTCACTGTTCCACATCCGGGCCTCGCCACACGGGAGTTCTGGCAGCGGGAGCTCGCTGAGTTGGAAACGACTCCGTGAGCGGCGCCGCGGAAAAGCGGAAGGTACTGACGATCCGCGACATCACCGACCGAAAAAAAGCGGCGAGAAAGATCGTCATGGTCACCGCCTATGATGCCCTGTTCGGGCGATTGGTCGATGAGGCCGACGTCGACATCGTGCTCGTTGGCGATTCCCTGGGCCACGTGGTGCAGGGTCGCGATTCCACACTGCCGGTGACACTTGGCGACATGATCTATCATGGGCGTGCCGTCCGCCGCGGTGTCACCAACGCTCTTTTGGTGATCGACATGCCGTTTCTCACCTACCAGGTGAGTGAGGAGCAGGCATTGCTCAATGCCGGCCGCGTTATGCAGGAAACCGGCGCGCAGGCGGTGAAGCTCGAAGGGGGCGACGAACGAATCGCCCGGGCGATCGAGACGCTGACGGGAATCGGCGTCCCGGTCATGGGTCATCTCGGTTTCACCCCGCAGTCGGTGCATGCGCTCGGCGGGCCGCGCGTGCAGGGTCGCGGCGAGGACGCCGCCGAGCAGCTCATTGCCGACGCGAGGCGGGTAGAGGCGGCGGGCGCGTTCGCGCTGGTGCTCGAGCTCATGCCAGCCACGGTCGCCCGCCGGGTGACCGAGAGCCTCACGATTCCCACGATCGGCATCGGTGCCGGCGTCGGCTGCGATGGCCAGGTGCTCGTGCTGCCCGATTTGCTCGGCCTCAACGATCGATTTCGACCGAGATTCCTGAAGCCCTACGCGAATCTCGCCGACGACGTGCGGAAAGCAGTATCTGCATTCCGAGATGAGGTGCGCGCAGGCACGTATCCGGATGATCAGCACAGCTTCTGATATGCAGCGTGTCACGCGCGTCACCGAGGTGCGTGACTTCGTGAGCGCAGCGCGCGCGCGTGGCGCACGGATCGGCTTCGTACCTACCATGGGGTTTCTCCACGAAGGCCACCTGCGGCTGGTCGACGAAGCCCGTCGGCGAGCCGACCTCGTCGTCATGAGCATCTTCGTCAATCCGTTGCAGTTCGGACCGACCGAAGACCTCTCGCGCTATCCACGCGATGAGGCGGGCGATGCGGCAAAGGCTGACGCGCGTGGTGTCGATCTGCTTTTCATCCCCGCCGGCTCCGAGATCTATCCGGAGCCTCCGCGAGTGGTCGTTACGCCGCGCGCTCTCGCGGCACGGTGGGAAGGCGCGGCTCGCCCTGGGCATTTCGAGGGCGTTTTGACCGTGGTAGCGAAGCTCTTCAACATCGTGCAGCCTCACGTGGCGGTCTTCGGTCAGAAGGACATCCAGCAGGCCACGCTGGTGCGCGCGATGGTCCGCGATCTCGACATGCCGGTCGAGATTGTGGTCTCTCCCACGGTACGCGAGGCTGATGGCCTCGCCATGTCGAGCCGGAACAGCTATCTCGACGCCGCGGCACGGGAGCGGGCGCTCGCGCTCTCGGGAGCGCTGCGCGCCGTCCAGGACGCTCATCGGTCTGGTGAACGCAGCGCCGCGCGGCTCGAAGAGATTGCGCGAGCACATCTCGCTGAGCGCGGGATCGACGCGGTCGATTACGTCGCGGTCGCCGATGCCAATACGCTCGAGCCCCTCACCCATGCGGAGGCGGGCTCCATCGTCGCCCTTGCCGCACGCGTCGGGCGCACGCGACTCATCGACAACGTCATTCTAGGTGCGTCATGAGCTGGAGCGCCGTGGTGGCCGCGCTGGAGGATGGGGTGACGTTCCGGTCACGCGTCAGCGTGTATCTGCATCCGCTGGCCGGCCGGCCGATCCTGTGGCACGTGCTTCACTCTCTCGCGCGCGTGAGCCCTCCGCCTGACGACATTCGGATTCTGCACTCGTCCGGCACGGCAGTGGCGCTCCCGCCGGGGTTGTCGGTTCCGCTCGACCTCCAGGCCGTGGATTCCGGGCTGGAGCTCGTGTCGCTGCGTGCGGCGGTCACGCCTCCGGGACTGCGAGCGCTGCTCGACGGCGCCGCCGCGCTCGTGACACCGGCGACGATCGCTCGTGCATTGCGCGCCGCCGAAAGCGGAATCGCCGCGCTGCTCGATCGCCGCGACGAGCTCACTCCGCTGCTCGTCGGCGGTGAGGGCCCCGCACTCGCCTCGGCGGACGATCCGCGGCGGCCGAGCGGCGCGCATCGTGTCGCCCCCACGTCCGAGGACGAGCTGATCCGAATCACGGATCGGCATGCGCTCTCCGACGCCTCGGTCGCCATTCGCGACCGGCTCGTCCGCGAGCACGAAGCGAACGGGGTGAGCTTCGTCCTGCCCGCCACTACCTGGATCGATGCTGACGTGCGCATCGGTCCCGACACGGTGATCTATCCAGGCACCGTGATCGAGGGGGCGACCGACATCGGACCCGAGTGCGTCATCGGCCCGTACTCACGGATCGTCGAATCGCGCATTGGCCGCGGCGTGGAGCTCAAGGGGTGGAACTACGTTGCGCGCACCAGCATCCGGAATCACGCGGTCCTCGAGCCCTATGTACGCCGCGGATTCGATTGAGCTGCCGGCGTGGGCGCAGGTCACCGATAGACGCCGAGCCCACATTGCTCGGGTGACCGCATTGCTCGATCGCTGGGCGGTCGAGCTGCGAGTGTCGCCTGACGAGGCGCAGGCATGGCACGATGCCGGGTTGTGGCACGACGCCCTTCGCGACGCGCCGGAAGCGGAGCTTCGTGCCATAGTACCCAACCCGTCACTTCCGGCGCAGATTCTTCACGGGCCCGCCGCGGCGGAGCGTCTCGCGCGGGATGGTGAAACGCGAGCCGACGTGCTCGAGGCCATTCGCTGGCATACGGTCGGGAATGGCGCGTGGGAACGCACTGGACGCGCGCTGTACATGGCGGACTTTCTCGAGCCGGGACGATCATTCGCGCGAGCTGACCGCGCATTTCTGGCGTCGCACCTCGTTCACGACTTCGACGGGGTCTTTCGACAGGTCGTCCGCCAGCGGCTCGAGTGGTCCTTGCGAGAAGGGAATCAGCTCTATCCCGAGACCGTCTCCCTGTGGAACGACGTCGCCTGATTCGCCGGGCGATCGCTGCCCTCAGCCTCATGCTCGTCGTGGCGGGAATCGCGCTTCTGATGGGGCGCCCGTCGACGCGCGCGCCCCAGGCGGTTCGTCAGCGCGTCGACGCGGAGGCGCCCGCCGGGGTGCGAATCCGCGTCGAAGTCCTGAACGCCACGCGCGTGCGCGGGTTGGCGCGCCGCGCGACCATGCACCTCCGCGACCGCGGGTTCGACGTCGTCAACGTCGGGACGTCTCGGGAAGCCCGCGACAGCACGCTCGTCCTCGATCGCTCGGGGAATGCGGAATGGGCCGGCCTCGTCGCCCGTGCGTTAGGCGGCGCCCGCGTCGAGCAGGCGCCCGACAGCTCACGCTACCTGGATGTGACCGTCCTCGTCGGGGCGACGTGGCGGCCGCCGGCCGAGCCGTTCTACCCGTAGCTGACCGCAGGCGGCGGCGATGTCCACGCCGCGGCTCTTCCGGATCGCGACTTCGACGCCCGCACGCCGCAGCTCTCGGGCGAATGCAACCGTCCGCTCACGCGTCGTTGGACGAAACTCCATCGCGCCGCCGGGATGCAGCGGGATCAGATTCACGAACGCGCCGCAGTCCCTCGCGAGGCGGGCGAGCTGCAGCGCGTGCTCCACGGCGTCGTTGACGCCGCCCAGCAGCACATACTCGAAAGTCACGCGGCGGTCGAAGGCCCGAGCGGCATCGATCACCTGCGCGAGTGGATACTTCACGTTGATGGGCATGAGCTCGCGGCGCAGCGCATCCGAAGGGGCATGAATCGAGATGGCGAGACGGAACTGCTCGGGACGCGCCGCGAGGGCTTCGATCCCGGGAAGTACGCCCACCGTCGACACGGTGATGTGCCGTGCGCCGATCCCCATGCCGTTCGGCGAATTGAGGATGGTCAGCGCCGGGTCGACCGCCTTCCAGTTCATCATCGGCTCGCCCATGCCCATGAACACGATGTTGGTGATCGCGATCGGGGGATCGAGCAGCCGCATCTCGCGCACCTGGCCCGCGATCTCCCACACCGCCAGGTTCCTCGCGAATCCCATCCGTCCCGTTGCGCAGAATGCGCACTTGAGGGCGCATCCCGCTTGTGAGGAGATGCAGAGAGTCGTGCGACTGCCCTCGGGGATCGCCACGCTCTCGATGGCCTCACCATCGGGAAGCCGGAACAGGAACTTCTCGGTGCCGTCGGTCGAGCGCTGGCGGGCGACGATCTCGAGTCGCGGCAACGTGAAGTGCTGTGCGAGAAGATCGCGAAACGCTCGCGGAAGCTCCGACATCGCGTCGAAGCTCGGGGCCGGGCTCGTCCAGATGCGCCGCGCCACCTGACCGCCGCGATACGCAGCTTCGCCGTGGGCGACCGCGAACTCCCGGAGCACACGCTCGGCCTCGTCAGGCACGAAATCGAGGAGATTGATCTTTTCGCTCACGGGTAGGTCGCGTTGATCGTGAACTGATACACCGCGCCGATTCCATCGGCCCCTTCTTCTCGCGCCAGGCCGACGACGTATTTGTCGTAGTGAAAGCCGACGCCCAGTCGCGTCCGCCACGGCCCGTTGCCCCAACGAATCGCCCGTGCCAATCCCAACCGCACGGCGAGCGGCCCCTGACGTCCCGAGGCGTACAGGAACTCCAGCCGTTCGTCAGGCTCGGTGAAGTCCGCCGAAAGTCCCGCTCGCGCTTCGCGGAGCTCCGAGGTTCCCCAAACGCGCAAGTCGCCGGCCACGTGAAGGGTTGTCCGCTCGTCTCCCGTCTGAGCAGGGCGCCAGAGAAAGGAGGCGACGCCGATGCGCGCATCCTTCCACAGGCTGTCGAGAAGGACCCCACCATCGACGGCGACCGCGGTATGCCGTGCGCCACCGACCGATCCGGTCCTCGTGCGGAGTGAGAGTCCAACGGACACGTTGCGCGTATTCCGTCGGGCTGCGGACACGGAGAGCATCGCGGTGCTGTAGCTCACATCGCCATCGGACGCGTCCGGACTCGTCGTGGTGGACGCGATGTCGTCCACGCTCCATCTCGCTCCCGAGATTCCAACGACGATGCGCTCCGAAAGCGAATGTGCCGCGGAGAGGAGCTGCGCGCTGACGGCCTGCGCTTCCGGAGTCTGCAGCGCGGCAGCCCCCACCCGAAGCTTTGCGCCATCGAGAACCACCAAGGTCGCGGGGTTCCCGAGGCCGTCCGCGAGGTCGGTCGGAAGCGCCGCCGGCCGGTCGAGCGCCGCGAGCGGAAACTGGAGGAGATCCCGTCCAGGCACGCGCTGCGCGCCCGCGACCGAGGGGGTGAGCGCCGCGATCGCGAGCGCGAAAGTCAAGTGGCGCATGCACTTCGACAATACCCGCCGGGCGCGCCGCCGTCAAGAAAACGCTTCCCGCTCGCCCGCGCGGGGTGTAGATTCCAGCCTTTCACTCCAGGTTCGTGGAGCGTCCTTGCTGCTGACTGAGCTGCTCACCGTGGACCGTGTCCGGGTCCCGCTTGGCAGCCGAACGAAGAGCGACGTGCTGCGCGAGCTGGTGGAGCTCGCGGCGACGCGTCGTAACGCTGACTCGGTCGACTCGATGCTCGCCGCGGTGCGCGAGCGGGAGCAGGTGCTGAGCACGGGCATCGGTGGAGGCGTAGCGATACCACACGGCAAGACGCCGCATGTCGAGCAGCTCATGCTCGCCGCGGGCGTCGCGCGGAACGCCATCGACTTCGACGCTCTCGATGGTCAGCCCGTTCATCTTTTTTTTCTCTTGGTCGGTCCTGAAAGCGCGTCCGGCGCTCACGTCAAAGCCTTGAGTCGCATCTCGCGCCTCCTGCGCCGAGATCGCCTTCGTACGGACCTGCTTGCCGCGCCCACGGCTGAGGCTTTCCTCGACGTCATCCGGCGGTCGGAGGCTGCGTGAGCGGGCGACGATGGCTGCCGCCCGCGCTGTGGGCGGCTCTTATCCTCGTGCTCACGTCCATTCCTTCGCCACCCGAAGCGCCGGGTGGTATTCCGCACCTCGACAAGGTCGTTCACTTCGTGCTGTACGCAGGCCTGGGTTGGCTCAGCAGTCGTGCCCTTCGCACTCGACGCCCGATGACGCTTTCGGTGTTGTTCTTCTCCCTCCTCGCCTTCGCGGCCTTCGACGAGTGGCACCAGCGGTTCTTCGCACGGAATCCGGGGATGCTCGACTGGATTGCTGATGCGATCGGCGTGTCAGCGGGGATGCTGGCTGCCTCACGAGTGCGCCGCATCGAGGCCGCGCCGTGAAGCCCGAGCATCCATACGCCGTTCGGCACCGGACACATCTCGCCGGATCGCTTCGGGTCGAGCACGCCGGCGCGAAGGTGCGACTGGGGGGATGGGTTCACCGGCGGCGTGCGCTCGGCGGAATTGTCTTTCTCGACGTTCGCGATCGCGCCGGTCTCGTGCAGGTGTCCTTTGATCCCCGCTCCGCCGCGGAGGGGATGATCGAAGCCGCCGCCGGACTGGGGGCCGAGACGGTGGTGCTGATCGAAGGCGAGGTGGTCGCCCGCCCGGAGAACATGCGAAACCCCGAGCTTCCCACTGGCGACGTCGAGGTGCGGGCGACCACGGTGCGCGTCGTGGGCCCGGCACTGACGCCGGCGATCCCCGTGGCGCGTGGGAAGGGTGAAGTGCTGCCCGCGGAAGAGCTTCGGCTGCGGCACCGCCATCTCGATCTGCGCCGCCCGGAGCTGCAGCGGAATCTCATCCTGCGCCACCGCCTCATGCAGGCCACCCGCCGGTACTTCGACGCGCTCGGCTTCCTCGAGGTGGAGACACCGATTCTCACCAAACCGACGCCGGAGGGTGCTCGCGATTATCTCGTCCCGAGCCGAGTCCATCCCGGTGAGTTCTACGCGTTGCCGCAATCGCCGCAGCTCTACAAGCAGCTGCTCATGATCTCCGGGTTCGACCGATACTTCCAGATCGCGCGGTGCTTTCGCGACGAGGACCTGCGAGCGGATCGGCAGCCGGAATTCACGCAGATCGATGTCGAAGCGGCGTTCGTGGGCGCGGAAGACGTAATGAACGCGGCGGAAGGACTGGTGCAGGCGCTGTGGCGCGAGGGCGGCCATGAAATCGACCTTCCGTTCCCGCGAATGAAGTACGCCGATGCGATGGAGCGGTTTGGATCGGACAAGCCAGATCTGCGCTTTGGGCTCGAGATCGAGGATTTCACGGAGACGTTCCGCGGCGCGGAGTTTACGATCACGCGCGATGCGATCGCGAAGGGGGGTCGCGTGCGCGGCATCCGCGTTCCCGGCGGTGCGGCGCTCTCGCGGAAACAAGTCGATGAGATCGAGGCGGCGGCCAAGACACTCGGCGCGGCGGGACTGCTTCGCCTCAAGGCGCAAGGCGGGTCGCTCGAGGGAGGGCCGGCAAAATTCCTGTCTCCCGCGTCTGTCGAAGCGCTCGCGGTCAACGACGGCGATCTGCTTCTGATGGTCGCTGGCCCCGATCACGTTTCGAGCCCGGCACTCGACCGCGTGCGGCATGATGTCGCCGCACGAATGTCGATGGTACCGGCGAAGGCGAACGCATTCTTGTGGGTCGTCGATTTTCCGCTGTTCGTTCGCGACCCGAAGAGCGGGGAGCTTCAGTCAGTCAACCATCCCTTTACCGCACCGCACCCGGACGATGAGCACCTGCTCGAGAAGGACCCGGAGCGGGTGCGCTCGCTCGCGTACGACGTCATTCTCAACGGAACCGAGCTCGGGGGTGGCAGCATCCGCATTGGCGATCCTCGCGTGCAGAGCCGGGTGTTCGCGCTGCTCGGGCTCGACGAGTCCACGGCGGAAGCGCGGTTCGGCTTTCTGCTCGAAGCGCTGCGTGCGGGCGCTCCTCCGCATGGGGGGATCGCCTTTGGCTTCGACCGCATAACGATGCTCCTGGCCGGCGCGGAGTCGCTGCGCGACGTCATTGCCTTCCCAAAGACGACGAAAGCCGCGGCCCTCTTCGAAGGTGCCCCGATCGCCGTCCGTCCCGAGGACCTCCGGGAGCTGCACATCACGCTCGACGGAGGCGATGCATGAGCGACGATACGATCACGCATCGACTGTCCACCGAGGGCGTGGATTTGCTCACGCTCGCCGGCGTCAACGACGCCAACCTCATCGAGCTGTCGCGGCTCACCGGGGCAAAGGTCTCGCTCCGCGGCGATACGCTGACGATGAATGGACCGGTGGAGATCGTGGAGCGTGCGGCGTCGCTGGCGCAGCGGATGATCGACCAGGCGAAGCAGCAGATGTCGCTGAGCGCCGATGACGTGCTGCGGATGAGCGAGGACGGCGGCGCTGGGATTGGCCGCGATGACGGCGTCGGCGCTCCGGGTGAGATGCGCATCGTACTGCCCGGCGTTCGGCGTATCGTGCAGCCCAAGACGCCCGGCCAGGCGCGCTATCTCCAGCTGATCAACGACAACGACATCGTCATTGGCATCGGACCTGCGGGAACAGGGAAGACGTATCTCGCCGTCGCGATGGCGGTCGACGCCCTTACACGCAAACGCGTGCGGCGCATCGTGCTGGCTCGCCCGGCCGTCGAGGCTGGCGAGAGTCTCGGGTTTTTGCCGGGCGACATGCAGGCCAAGGTCGATCCGTACCTCCGGCCCCTCTACGATGCGCTCGACGACATGATGCCGCCGGAGCGGGTTCAGCGCTCGCTGGAGACGCGTGTGATCGAGATCGCACCTCTCGCCTACATGCGCGGGCGCACGCTATCCGACGCGTTTGTGATCCTGGATGAGGCGCAGAACGCGACATCGGCGCAGATGAAGATGTTTCTCACCCGCCTCGGGGTGAATTCCAAGGCGGTCATCACCGGCGACAAGACGCAGATCGACCTCCCGTCCCGGGAGCAGTCAGGGCTGTTGCAGGTGGAGCGCATTCTTCACGGTATCGAGGGGATCGGCTTCCACTACTTCAACGAATCCGACGTCATTCGCCATCGCCTGGTGCGAGAGATCATCAAGGCGTACGCGAAAGACTCTGGAACGGAGTGAGTGTGGCGCTACGCGACCAGTGGCGGCGAATGACAGCACCCGAGGTCCCCGCGGGGCGCGGGGATCGTGTGATGTACCACGCCGCACGGGTCGCGTTGATCCTGGCCCTCGCCATCGCCACGTACGCCCTCTTCCCCTCGTCGCCGGCAGTGGAATCGCCCTTGTTCGAGGTGGGCGCCGTCGCAACCGACAACGTCATCGCGCCGTTTGCGTTCCGCGTGCGGAAGTCGGCTGCCGATCTGCAGAAGGAGCGTGACGAGCTCGCGGCGACGGGAAAGCCCATCTTCGTTTACTCCGCGCCGGCTCTCGATTCGTCGGTGCGCTCGGCGGAAGCGATTTTCCGGGACATCTCGCGGGCCGTGGACGATGGCGATCCACGTACCGGTGCGGTGAGAGTTCGTCAGGCGGCGGGTCGTCACGGCATAACCCTCACGGAAGCGGAGGCGGAATACCTCACGTTTCGAGGACGGCGCCTCGCCATGCGGGATGGCCTCGAACGGGTGCTGCGGCGATGGCTCGCGCAGGGGATCGCTTCGAGCGGCGCCACCGATGACGTCCGTGGGGAGGCAATCGTTCGACGAGACGGGGACGAGCGCAGCGTCCTCGCCGACAGCATTGCGACGTTCACCACTCTCCTCGCCCGGGCGCGGCAATTCCATCCCGACGCCAGCTCCTCCATTGGCGACGGCCTGTATTACAAGCTGCTCAGCGGGCTCTTCCGCCCCACCATGGTGCTCGACCGGGCCGCCACCGATCGTCGGCGCCAGGAGCTCCGCGCCTCGGTGAGCGAATGGCGCTATGAGGTCCGCGAGGGGGAGAAGATCGTCGGAGAGCACGAAGTCGTGGGCCGGGAAGAGCATGACAAGCTTCGTGCGCTCCAGGCGGAGATGGAGCGGCGCACCGGGGGTGAGCGAGCGGTGGGCCGCGTGCTGGGCTCGGTCGTGTACAACGCCCTGGTACTGACGATTTTCGGCATAACGATCGTTCTCTTCCGGCCGCAGCTGTACCGGTCGTACCGTGCGCTCACTCTGCTCACGCTCCTGTTCGCGGTCGTGCTCGTCGCTGCGTCCGTGTTCGGCCACTTGCGCCCCCCGCGTCCCGAGCTCGTTCCGATCGCGCTGGCCGCGGTGATGCTGACCATTCTCTTCGATGCGCGCATCAGTCTCATCGCCGCCATGATTCTCGCCGTTCTCGTCGGCGGACAGGGGGTGTTCCGCGGCACCAATGCGCTGTTCCTGGGTCTGGTCGGAGGGGCAGCCGCTGCAATCAGCGTTCAGGTGTTGAGACGCCGCGAACAGATCGTGTACGCGGTCCTCACGATCTTCGGCGCGTTCGTGCTGGCCGACATCGCGTTAGGCCTCATTCTCGACTGGCCGCCCCGGGACATCCTCGTCAGCATCATGTGGGGCGGCGCCAATGCGCTGGGCTCCGTGGCCCTCGCGATGTTCCTGCTCCCGGTGGCCGAGCGCCTCACGGGCATCACCACCGATCTGACGCTGCTCGAGTACTCGAACTTCAACCATCAGCTCCTCCGGCGCCTGATGATGGAAGCCCCGGGAACGTTCGACCACACGATGCGCATGGCGAACCTGGTCGAGGCTGGATGCAACGCGATTGGCGCGAATGGCTTGCTCGGCCGCGTCGGCACGTACTTCCACGACATCGGCAAGCTTGGGCGCCCGCAGTTCTTCGTCGAGAATCAGCCGAAAGGACGAAATCCCCACGACAAGCTCAAGCCAGCGGCGAGCGCCCAGATCATCCGCGGTCACATCCGCGAGGGCCTGGAGCTCGCCGCCGAGCATCGCATTCCGCGCGCAATCTCGTCGTTCATTCCGGAGCATCACGGGACGCTTTCGATCGCGTATTTCCTCGAGAAGGCGCGCGAGCGGGATACGGCTCCCAACACGATGGAGTTCACGTACCCGGGCCCCATTCCGCAAAGCGCCGAGACAGCGGTCTGCATGCTTGCCGACGGCGTGGAGGCGTCGGCACGGGTATTGTCGGACCCCACGCCCGAGCGGATCCGGGAAGTGATCGACCACATCGTGCGCATGCGCATCGATCAAGGGCAGCTTCGTGACGCCCCGCTGACGCAGCGGCAGATCGAGATGGTCAAGGACGCCTTTGCCCGAGTGCTGACTGGCAAATACCACTCGAGAATCGACTATCCCGTCCGCAGTGGCGGCGTGACCTCCGAGTTCGCCTCGGCGTGAGCATAGCGGTGCACGTCTCAGCTGATGGTGTCAGGCTGCCGCTCGCGCGGGCCCGAGTGGGCGAGATCGCGAAGCGTGCGCTCGCCTCGGAAGGAGTACGTGAGGCGATGGTATCCATCACGTTCCTTGGAACGCGCGCCATGGCGGCGCTGAATCGCAAGCACCTCGGGCACCGCGGACCCACCGACGTCATCTCGTTCGGCTTCAGCGAGTCGGCGCGCGGGGGTCCGGTGATCGGCGACATCTACATCGCCCCCGACGTTGCGCGCGCAAACGCCCGGCGGCATGCCGCCGGCGTCCGGGAAGAGCTTGCTCGGCTCGTGGTACACGGAGTCCTGCACGTTCTCGGCTACGACCATGCCGAGGACGAGTCGCGTGAGGCATCCCCCATGTGGCAGCGGCAGGAGCGTATCCTCGCGCACGTCGTCGGAGAGGCCCTCGCGTGAGACCAGGCGCGCTGACGGTCACCATCATTGCGGCGCTGTTCGGAATGCTCTGGGCCGCGGCCGACGGCGCGCTGCTCGCGCTCGAGCCGCCGCGAGAGCGCGGAGAGGGCCCGACCGTCGCTGGCATGGGTGCGCGAAGCCGTGCGCACCGCGCGCTCTCGTTCGCGCGAATCTCGGCGCAGCTCACGGCAGCCATCGCCGTCACGTATGCGCTGGGAATTCATCGCGCGCTGTTCCCGGTCGCCCTCGTGAGCGGCCTGCTGGTGGGCTTTGCGACGATGATGCTCCTCGAGACCGCGCCCCGTGCGGTGGGCGAGGCAGCGGGCGCGCGAATGCTGGCGACGCTGCGCCCGATGGTCCGGCTGGCGGAAGGAATTTTCGCGCCGATCGTAATGCTTGCCATGCGCGCCGAGGGACGGCTCAACCGAGCATTTCCGCCCGAGGAGATGGACGAAGGCGGGGACTCGCCGGAGCAGTTAGGCGATCGGGAAGGGGATCGCGCGACGCCGATCCCGCGGGACGAGCCCGGCATTCTTCGCGGCGTCTTTTCTCTCGGAGACACCGAGGTCCAGGAGGTGATGGTTCCGCGCGTCGACATCATGGCCGTGGAGCGTGAGGCCCCGTGGTCGGAGGTTCTGGACCGCGTGCTCAGCTCGGAGCACGCGCGGCTCCCGGTCTATGACGAGACGATCGACCATATCGTCGGCATCCTGTACGCGAAGGATCTCCTGCCGATCGTGCTGAACAAGCGTGCGCCTGACGAGGGATGGCCGACGCTGATCCGCCCGGCGACGTTCGTTCCGGCCTCCAAGATCATCGAGCAGCAGCTTCGGGACTTTCGCGCGACGGGTACGCACATCGCCATCGTCGTCGATGAGTACGGCGGCACGGCGGGGCTCGTGACGATCGAGGACATTCTGGAGCAGATCGTCGGCGACATCCGCGACGAATACGACGTCGAGGAGGCGCCGATCGAGGAGCAGGAAGGGCGTCGCTTCTGGGTGGCTGGCCGCGTATCGCTCGACGACCTCTCGGCCGCGCTCGGGCATCGATTCGAGCGAGAAGACATCGCTACCGTGGGCGGGCTCATCTTTCAGGCGCTGGGGCGTGTCCCGCGGGCGGGTGAGGAGCTGACGCTCGATGGCTTCCGGATCGTGGTCGAGCGCGTGACACGGCGGCGCATCGAGCGCGTCTACTTCGAGCGCCTCGAGGCTTTGGCGGGCCGGGAAGGATGATCGCCGAGGCCGCACTCGTTCTCGCGCTCCTCGCCGTGGCGACGATTACCGCCGGGGCGACATCGCTTCGGTCGGTCGGGCGCATCTGGCTTCGCCGGTGGATCGATCAGCGTCTTGCGGGCGCGGGAGGAGACGAGGAGGCGTTCGACCGGCAGCAGCGCCTGCTCGAAGCCGGCACGGCGGCAACGGCCTGGGTAGTGGCGCTCGCCGGCGTTGCTCTCGCGCTGTCGAGCGAGGCGAGACCAGGCCGGCTCGCCGTCGAAGCGATCGTGTTCGTTCTCGCGCTTCTGGTGGTGGGGCAGCTCATCCCGCGCGCGATCGCGCGACGCCGCGCGTCTCGCATGCTGCCGGTGCTCATGCCCGTGTTGCGCTTCGTGTCGGCCCTATTGTGGCCGTTCGTGCGCGCCGCACACGCGTTGGCGCGGCCCTTCGCGCGACAGGCGGGAGGAGAGATCGCCGAGGAGACGCGGGAGGAGGAGATCGAGGATCTGCTGCGCGAGGGTGAGCTCGAGGGCATTGGCGAGCATACCGAGACGGAGATCATCGCTGGTGTCGTCCGGTTCGGGGAGAAGCCCGTCGCGGATGTGATGACGCCTCGCACCGCGATCTTCGCCGTCGATGAGGCGACGCATCCCCGCGAGATGGCGCGCGTGATCGCCCAGTCGGGCTACAGCCGGGTCCCCGTGTATCGCGGTGCCATCGATGAAATCGTCGGTATGGTGCACGTGTTCGACGTGCTCAAAACGCGCGGAGAAGGCGTGCCGGAGCTCCGCCCCGTCATGCACGCGCCGTCGACGAAACGCTGCAATGAGCTGCTGTTCGAAATGCTGCGAGAGCGCCAGCACCTCGGCATTGTCCTCGATGAGTACGGGGGGACGGCCGGGCTCGTGACGCTGGAGGATTTGCTCGAGGAGCTCGTCGGCGACATTCGAGACGAGCACGACGAGCCGGCCCCCGCGAGCTCGGGCCAGCCCGAGCGAGCGATGATCGCGGATGCCAGCGCTCAGCTCGGGGATGTGCTCTCACGGCTCGGGGTGACGGTTCCCGATGGCGTCGCGACCGATCGCCCACTGAGCGGCGTTCTTGCCCGCGCCCTGGGCCGCGTACCTGGCGTGGGGGAACGTTTTCACCTCGCCGGGCTCGAGATCACCATCATCGACGCCGAGCCGGCGCGAGTGAACCGCGTGCTGGTGACGCCGGCGGGGGCGAGCGCGCCCGTGGCGCTCGAGCTGCCGCGCTGACGTGCGCGCGTTCGTCGTCTTCACTCGGCTGTTTCCGTTCGTTATCGCCTTTCTTCGCGACCGAAAGCGCTTCCTGCTGATCGGGCGCCCGCGTCGCGTCGCGGTGGAAGCGCATCGCAAGCGTGCCCACCGCCTGACGATGACGCTGGCGGGCCTGGGGCCGACATTCATCAAGCTGGCGCAGGTGTTCGCGTCCCGCGCCGACATCCTGCCGGAGCCGTATTTGTCGGAGATCGGCGCCCTGACCGATCGGGTGCCGCCGATCTCCCTCGAGGAAGTCGAGGGAGTCATCGCGCGCGAGTACGGGCGCCCCTCGCGGGAGTTGTTTGCGGTCCTCGATCCCGAGCCGCTGGCCGCGGCATCGCTGGGGCAGGTCCATCGCGCACGCCTCGACGATCGAGACGTCGTCGTGAAAGTGCTGCGTCCGGGGGTCGAGGAGCTCGTGGCGACAGATCTCGAGGCGGCCTTTCGCGTCCTCTTCTTCGTGAACGTGCTTTTTCCGAACCACCACGTTCGTGCCATCACGACGATCGTGCGGGAGTTCGCCAAACGAATCGAGGAGGAGATGGACTTCCGGGAGGAGGCCCGAAATGCCGGAATGATTCGCGCGAACTTCGCGGACGATCCGCGCGTGCGTGTTCCCGAGATCGTCGAGCCCTATACACGGCGCCGCGTCCTCGTGCTGGAGTTCATGGAGGGCACGAAGATCGATCGGCTGCAGGAGCGCATCGCCGCGGGGAATGTGTCGCTCAATGCGCTCATCGAGACGATCATCGAGGTGTACGTCCAGATGATGCTGGTCGACGGCGTGTTTCACGCCGATCCGCACCCTGGCAATCTCCTCGTCGATCCGGAAGGGCGCCTGGTGCTGCTCGACTTCGGCATGGTCATTCGCGTCGAGCAGGAAACACGCGCTCGACTGATTTCGACGGTGATGTCGGCCGTGCGACAGGACGTCGACGGTGTGATCGCGGGGTTTTACGAGCTTGGATTGCTCGACCCCGAAGTCGATCGGGGAACCGTTCGTGACGCGGCGCGCGCCATCATGAAGGTCGCGTTCACGCCGGACGCGAAGCCGCGACAGATTCAGCGCATCGTCAACGAGGTGCTCGACACCTTCTACCGCTGGCCGATCATGCTGCCGAGCGAGCTGGTGTATTTCGGGCGCGCCGCGGCGCTGGTGGAAGGGATCGGATTCCGCTACGACCCCGAGTTCAACGGCGTTCAGTTCGCGACGCCGATCGTGCGCAAGCTGCGGCCGATACTCATGCGGACCGTCTTCGGCGCCGACGGCCGAGAGGCGGTCCAGAACTGGGTGAACGAGCTCGCCGGTGCAGCGCGGGAGTTACGCGACGTGCTTCGGCGCGCTGGGCGCGATGAGCTCCGCGTGCGCGCACACCCGCGCGATGTGATCGAGATGCAGCAGTTCGTGATGCGGCAGACACGGCGCGTGTTGCTGGGGGCGTTCGCCTGCGTGGTCGCCGTTGTCGGGGCGCTGACGTACATCGTGCATGGCAACGTCTTCGTCCTCGTCGCATCGCTCGCCGCGTCACTGTTCTTCTTTCTGGTGATCTTCTTCCTCCCTCCGCATCTGCTGTCGAACCCGTTCCGTGGGGTACGGCGGTGGCGATGAGCGAGCCGATTCGCTCGCTCCTCGCGGCGTTCGATGCGCGACAACCAGCGGCGCTCGCGCGGGCGGTGAGCGTCGTCGAAAACCACCGACCGGGATTCGATGAATTGTTGGCCGCGCTTCATCCACGCCTCGGACGGTCGCGCCGCATCGGTCTCACCGGCCCGCCCGGTGCGGGGAAGAGCACCCTGTCCACTGGGCTCACCGCGACCTATCGAGCCGCCGGTTTGACGGTCGGCGTCGTCGCGGTGGATCCCACCTCGCCGTTTACCGGCGGTGCGCTGCTCGGCGACCGGATTCGCATGGAAAGCGTGGCGCTCGACCCGGGAGTGTTCATCCGCTCGATGGCGACGCGGGGCTCGCTCGGTGGATTGGCGGCGACGACGAGGGAGGTCGCCGATGTGCTCGACGGCTTTGGCTTCG
Source organism: Gemmatimonadaceae bacterium (assembly GCA_035253695.1). Classification (GTDB taxonomy): domain Bacteria; phylum Gemmatimonadota; class Gemmatimonadetes; order Gemmatimonadales; family Gemmatimonadaceae; genus JAICNG01. The sequence continues at coordinate 12,206 of DATFBS010000073.1, read as the reverse complement.
ATCGCATCCTCATCGAGACCGTGGGCGTGGGCCAGAGCGAGCTGGACATCGCGCGGATGGCCGATACGAGCGTCGTGGCACTGGTTCCCGAGTCGGGGGACTCGATCCAGACGCTGAAGGCGGGACTCATGGAGATCGCCGATGTGTTCGTGATCAACAAGGCGGACCGGCCCGGCGCGGACCGGCTGAAGCATGAAGTCGAGCTGATGCTCGGGCTGCGCATGGGACATGCATTTCGCAGCATCCCGGCCCACCATGGTGTCGAAATGCGAAGCAGCAATCCTGCGCGCATGGCGCGTAAGGCAGCCGCAAGCGAGGAGGATCGTTGGACGCCGCCAGTGCTGCCGACGGTAGGAGTCAAAGGGGAAGGGATTCACGATCTCATCGGGGCGATCGACCGTCATTTCGCTTATCTTGAGCGCAGTGGCGAGTTGCGCGCGCGGCGTCGCCAACGTCTTCGGGAGAGAGTGGTGGAGGTCGTAGAGGACCGCGTGCGCGCGCGCCTCTGGCGCGATCATGCAACCAACGCCTGGATCGAAGAGAAGCTGCCGGAGCTGGAGCGTGGCACTCTCACCCCGTTCGCCGCGGCGGACGCGCTGTTGGAGCGAAGTGGCGACCTGTTGACGAGAGGACGGACATGACCACGTTGCGGGATCTTTCGGAGACCGTGCGCGAGCAGCGCGAAGAGCTCGAGCAATTGCGCAAGGAAGTCGAGGCGTGGCGCCAGCGATATGCCCGCGGCGACAAGCGCGACATCGGCTTCATGAACTCCACGCATGAGGTCGCGCCGCTCTACACCGCCCTCGACACCCTCGGTCAGGATCCGACGTCGGTCGGTGTTCCAGGCGAGTTCCCGTTCACGCGCGGCATTCACCCCACGGGGTATCGCGGGAAGCTGTGGACCATGCGTCAGTTCGCCGGGTTCGGCACGGCCAAGGAGACGAACGCCCGCTACAAGTTTCTGCTCGAGCACGGACAGACCGGATTGTCCGTGGCGTTCGACTTTCCGACGCTCATGGGATACGACTCCGACCATCCGCGCTCGGAGGGTGAAGTCGGCAAGTGCGGCGTCGCGATCTCGAGCCTCGCCGACATGGAGACGCTGTTCGAGGGCATTCCGCTCGACAAAGTCTCGACGTCGATGACGATCAATGGACCGGCCATCATTCTCTGGGCGTTCTACATCGCGGCGGCGGAGAAGCAGGGCGTGCCGTCCACGGCCCTCCGCGGGACGATTCAGAACGACATCCTGAAGGAGTACATGGCACAGCACGCGTGGTGCTTCCCGATCGAGCCCGCGCTGCGTCTCATCGTCGACTGCTTCCAGTGGGGCGCGCAGCACGCGCCGCTCTGGAATACCATTTCCATCTCGGGTTACCACATCCGCGAAGCGGGATCCACCGCCGTGCAGGAGCTGGCGTTCACGCTCGCCGACGGCTTCACCTACGTCGAGCGCGGCATCGCCCGTGGGCTCGACGTCGACGAGTTCGCCCCCCGCTTGTCGTTCTTCTGGGACATTCACAACGACTTCTTCGAGGAAGTCGCGAAGCTGCGCGCCGCCCGGCGCATCTGGGCGCGCCACATGAAGGACCGGTACGGCGCGAAGAGCCCGCGCTCGTGGATCATGCGCTTCCACTCGCAGACGGCGGGTGTCACGCTCACAGCGCAGCAGCCGATGAATAACATCGTGCGCGTGGCGTACCAGGCGCTGGCGGCTGTCCTGGGTGGAACGCAGTCACTGCACACCAACTCGATGGACGAGACACTGGCGCTGCCGACGGAAAGCGCCGTGCAGGTCGCGCTCCGCACGCAGCAAGTGCTCGCGTACGAGTCGGGCGTCCCGAATGTGCTCGACCCGCTCGGGGGCTCGTACTACGTCGAATCCCTCACCGACCAGATGGAGCGCGAGGCCGAAGCGCTGTTCGAGGACATTGACCGTGCCGGCGGCGTCGTGCGCGCGCTCGAGACCGGCTGGCTTCAGCGTCGCATCGCCGAATCCGCTGCGCGACAGCAGTGGGAGATCGAGCAGCGCCGGCGCATCATCGTCGGCGTGAACGAGTTCGTCACCGAGGAGACGGAGCTGACGATCCCCCTGCTCCGTGTCGGGGAGGAGGCGGATCGCGAGCAGCGTGCGCGAATGCAGCGGATGCGGGCGACACGCGATGGCGATCTGGTCGCGCGCCGGCTGGACGCGCTGCGCAACGCTGCTCGCGGAACCGAGAACCTCATGCCGTACATTCTCGATTGTGCGCGCTGCTACTGCACGCTGTACGAGATTCGGCGGGCGATGGAGGACGTCTTCGGCGCGTACAGGGAGCCGGTGTTCTTCTGATTCGTCAACGGCAAAGACGCTCGAATTCAGAAAATCCCGCTGCGTGGTGGGCGACGTACTTCGATCAGCAGTACTTGCTCGAGTACGAGCCCCTGTTCTCCCTCGAGAAGGATCGGCGCGAAATCGCGCGCCTCATCGAGGTCATGGGCCTCCCCGTCGGCGCGAGGATACTCGACGTTCCCTGCGGACAGGGGCGGCACGCGCATCTGCTCGCGGAAGCTGGATACGATGTGCACGGCGTCGATCTGTCGCGCGATCTCCTCGCACTGGCGGTCGAGCGAGGAACCGGTCGCAGCCTGCGCTACACGCGCGCCGACATGCGCCGGCTTCCAAAGGCATGGGCCTCACGCTTCGACGCGGTGATCAACCTCTTCACCTCGTTCGGCTTTTTTCTCGAGCCGGCTGACGACGCGCGCGTCATCGGCGAGTTTGCGCGCGTGCTCAAGCCTGGCGGTCTCCTCGTGTGGCATGGCGGCAGTCGTGACGGGGTCATGGCGAAATTTCTCGATCGCGACTGGTGGACGACCCGGGACGGCACGGTCATCGGTCATGAGCGTTCATTCGATCCGCTGTCCGGGGTGATGACGGTGCGATCTACCTGGCGCGGCCCCAGGACCTCGGGAGAGCGCGAGCATCGCATCAGGCTTTATACCGCTACGCGGCTGGCCGAGCTCTGTCGGGATGTCGGACTCATCGTGGCCGAGGCGTACGACGGATGGCGTGACCGCCCGCTCTCGCGGCGATCCTCGGAAATGCTCCTGCTCGCGCGCAAGGAAGGCTGACCCGCGACGTGTGCCGTTGCCGCGCTCATGAGACTGCCGCTAACTTCTTGGCGGCCGTGCCCCACCAGGCGCGAGCGTGCTCAAACTCCGACGCGTTCTCATGCATCGACCGATCCGCGTCCTCATTGCCAAGCCCGGCCTCGACGGTCACGATCGGGGAGCGAAAGTCGTTGCTGCCGCGCTGCGCGACGCAGGCATGGAAGTCATTTACACCGGCTTGCATCAGACGCCCGAGATGATCGCCACCGCGGCGGTGCAGGAAGACGTGGACGTCGTCGGGCTTTCGATCCTCAGTGGGGCGCACATGACCCTGTTTCCGCGTGTGCGCGAGCTGCTTGCCGAAATGGGGCGCGAGGACGTCCTCCTCACCGGCGGCGGCATCATCCCCCGCGAAGACATCGAAGAGCTCCAGCGACGCGGAGTGGGCAAGCTCTTTGGCCCCGGTACGCCGACGACCGACTTGATCGACTACATCAAGGAGTGGTTCGCGTCGAAAGAAGGAGCCTCCTCCGGTCCCACGCGCGCGTGACGTCACGGCTTCGCGCCCTGAGCGAGGAGACGCGCGAGCTCGAGGCGCGGCTGCGGCTCGGGGGTGGCGCCGACAAGATCGAGCGCCAGCATTCGCAGGGTAAGCTCACGGCTCGAGAGCGGATCGCCGCACTGTGCGATCCCGGCGCTCATGCAGTCGAGATCGGCTTACTGGTGGCCTACGACCAGTACGACGGGCAGGCGCCCGGCGCCGGCGTCGTCGTGATGCTCGGGATCGTCAGTGGACGCGAGACGGTCATCGTCGCGAATGACGCGACCGTCAAGGCCGGATCGTGGTGGCCCGAGACGATCCGGAAGATCCTGCGCGCCCAGGAAATCGCGATGCGGTGCCGCATCCCGATCGTTTACCTCGTCGATTCGGCTGGCGTGAACCTGCCCTATCAGGGCGGCGTTTTCCCCGGGCAGTATGGCGCGAGCCGCATCTTCTACTACAACTCGATCATGCGACGCTATCTGCACGTTCCACAGATTGCGGCCGTGATGGGACCCTGCATTGCCGGTGGCGCATATCTGCCCGCGCTGTCCGACGTCATCCTCATGGTCGAGAACACCTCGTTCATGGGACTCGGCGGCCCCAATCTCGTGAAGGGCGCCACCGGGCAGGTGGTCGACGCCGAATCCCTGGGCGGCGCGCGCACGCACACGGAGATTAGCGCAGTCGCGCACTACAAGGTGCCTGACGACCCTGCCTGCTGCGCGAAAATACGGGACCTCATCGACCGTTTGCCGCGCAGGCCGCAATTCGCGGCTCGCAGTTCGCAGCTCGCAGTTCGCAGCTCCGAAGTGTCGGCTCTGTATGATCTCCTGCCGAGTGATCACCGCATGTCGTACGATATGCACGCCGTGCTCAGGGCGATCGCGGACGACGGCGCGCTCGATGAGTTTCAGGAGTCGCTGGCGCGCGAAATGATCTGTGCGGATGGCCGGATCGACGGCCAGCCGGTCGGAATCATCGCGAATCAACGCGGGCTGGTGAAGGGGCGCGCCGGCGAGCGGCCGCGCTTTGGCGGCATCATTTACGCCGAGAGCGCAGAAAAGGTCGCCTATTACATCGACCGCTGTGATCGGCAGGGGATTCCGCTGCTCTTCGTGCAGGACGTCTCGGGGTTCATGGTGGGAACGGAGGCCGAGCACGAGGGAATCATCCGTGCCGGGGCGCGCTTCGTCGAAGCGATGGCCACGGCGCGCGTGCCGAAGCTCGTGCTCACGGTCAACCACGCCTCGGGTGCGGGCTATTACGCCATGGCGGGTCAGGGCTTCGATCCCGACTTCATCTTCACCTGGCCGACGGGACGCATGGGCGTGATGGAGGGCGAGTCCGCAATTCAAGCGGTTCATGGACCCGCCCTCGAGAAAGCCAAGAAGAAGGGACACACACCGCCGGAGCTCGAGAGCGCGGTCGACGAAATGCGCGCCGATTACGAGCATCAGCTCGACGCCCGCTTTGCCGCCGCCCGCGGCTACGTGGACGCGATCATCTATCCCGAGGAGACACGCGAAACCCTCTCCCTGGCCCTGCGCGCGTCGCTCCAGAATCGCGGACCCCATCTCGGTCCTTTCGTGCTGCCCGCGATTCCCGGAGAAGAGTCATGACTCGGATGGTGCGTGTGGCTGCGGGCCAGGGATTCTGGGGAGATTGGCTCGAGGCGCCGCGTCGCCAGGTCGAAGGGGGGCCGGTCGACTACCTGATGCTCGACTATCTCGCCGAAGTCACGATGTCGATCCTTCAGAAGCAGAAGGAACGAGACCCGTCGATGGGGTACGCGCGAGACTTTGTCGGCGCGATGGAGAGTGTGTTCCCCGCCGTCGCGGAGCGGGGCGTTCGGGTGATTGCGAACGCCGGCGGCGTGAACCCTCCCGCGAGCGCGACCGCGGTCTATGAAGCGGCGCGGAAGCATGGCGTGGCCGATCGAATTCGCATCGGTGTCGTCACGGGGGACGACGTGCTTCCTCGACTGGATGATCTGCTGGCCAATGGTCATCCGCTGGCGAACATGGATACGGGAGAAGCGCTCACCACCATTCGCGATCGCGTGCTCTCCGCCAACGCATACATTGGTGCCGGGCCGATCGTCGAGGCGCTTCGGCAGGGTGCCAACGTCGTCATCACCGGGCGCTCCACCGATACTGCGTTGACGATGGCGCCACTGATGCACGAGTTCGAGTGGAAGCGCGACGACTGGAACCGGCTTGCGGCGGGGATCGTCGCGGGGCACATCATCGAATGCGGCGCCCAATGCTCGGGAGGCAACTGCCTGTTCGACTGGCGGAACATCCCCGATCTCGCTGATGTCGGCTATCCCATCGTCGAAGCAGAGGCTGACGGCACCTTCCACATTACGAAGCATCCGGGCACTGGCGGACGGATCTCGCGCCACACCGTCATCGAGCAGCTCGTTTACGAGATGGGGAACCCTCACGAGTACATCACTCCCGATGTGATTGCCGACTTCACGAGCATCAGAGTCGAGGATGCGGGACCGGATCGCGTGAAGGTGTTCGGCATCACCGGCAAGCCCCCCACCGACAAGCTGAAGGTCTCCATTGCCTATCGAGCGGGATTCAAGGCAGTCGGAACGCTGGTCTACGTCTGGCCCGAGGCCATCGAGAAGGCGCGGGTCGCCGACCGCGTGCTGCGACAGCGTCTCGATCGCCTCGGTCTCCGCTTCGATGAGATCCACACGGAATTCCTCGGTGCCACGGCCACGCATGGCGCGCTCGCCGGAGACGGCCGCGACGCGCCCGAGGTTCAGCTTCGCATTGGCGTCCGATCGTCCGACCGTTCCGCTGTCGAGCGGTTCACCCGGGAGATCGCGCCCCTGGTGCTGAACGGCCCCCCCAGCGTGACGGGCTTCGCGGGCGGTCGGCCCAAGACGGAAGAGGTCGTGGCGTATTGGCCGGCACTCGTCGACAAGCGCGAGATCGCGACGCACGTCGAGATGTTCACGCCATGAAGGTGCGACTCGTCGACATCGCTCATGCCCGCTCCGGCGACAAGGGCGATACGGCCAACGTCGGTGTCATCGCGATGCGCAGCGAGTGGTATCCGATGCTCGCGCGTGAGCTCACCACGGAGCGAGTAGCGGCCCACTTCCGTGGTATGATCAGCGGACAGGTGGAGCGTTTCGAGCTTCCCAATCTGGATGCGCTGAACTTCCTTCTGCACGGTGCGCTCGGTGGGGGCGGCACGCTGTCGCTCAAGACCGACGCGCAGGGCAAGGTGTTCAGCACGGCGTTGCTGCGACTTGTGGTCGATGTACCTGACGACGAGGCAAACACGCTGAAACTGCCGGGACCGCGGGAGTGACTCGCGTCCGCGTCTCCCGCACCGACGGCGTGGGTCGCGTCACACTCGCGCGTCCCGAGAAAAGGAACGCGCTCGATCGTCAAATGGCCGAGGAGATCGTCGAGGCGCTCGAGTCGCTTGTTGCCGAGGCCGAGACACGCGTCGTTGTCATCGACGCCGAGGGTGACGACTTTTGCGCCGGCGCCGATCTGGATGCGCTCGAATCGCTGATCGGCGCCGATCGTGAGGCACAGCTCGAGGATGCGCGTGCCCTTGGTCGTGTCTTCACCGCCATTCGCCAGCTTCCCGTGCCGGTCGTCGCCGCCGTCCGCGGACGCGCGCTCGCTGGTGGGGCGGGACTCGCGACGGCCTGCGACATGGTGCTGGCGCACCCGGATGCGAGCTTCGCGTACCCGGAGGTACGCATTGGCTTTGTCCCGGCAATGGTCATGACGATCCTCCGTCGGATCGTTCCCGAGCGTCTGGCGTTCGACCTGGCGATCACGGGCCGCTCCATGTCCGCCGCGGAGGCCGAGAAAGTTGGGCTCGTCAGCCGCGTGCTCCCCGCCGATACGTTTGGGGCGCGAGTGGACGAAATCTGCCACGGCCTCGCCAAGTCCCCGCCTGAAGCGGTGAGACGAACCAAGAAGCTCTTTTACGAGCTCGAAGGCAGGCCCTTCGAGAGCGGTGTCGCGCACGGCGCACAGGCCAACGCGGAGGCGCGCATGACCGAGGAGTTTCGCACCGGCGTTCAACGGTTTCTACAGCGGAAGCGCGGTTCATGAGTACCCTCGTGCGCTGGAAGCTGGCGCTATTCGTGATGGGATTGATCCTGTGGATCTGGGGCTATCGCACCGATGACTCCTATTTCCGCATCGCGGGTATCGTCGTACTCCTGGGCGCGTTTCTGCTGCGGTTCGTCCGACGGCGCCCGGCTGCGACCGACCCCCGAAAGGACGACCCTTCGAGCCCATAGGAGCCGGTTAACCCGTCGCCGGTTGGTCGGCGCCGCGGTTCGCTTGTTGCGGGGGATGACCGCAACCCGGGAGGCTCAATATCATGGCTGAAGCAAAACGTCGTCGTCGTCGTACCACCCCGGTCGAAATTGGCCCGGGCGAGGCCGATCGCGACATCCTCGACCAGTACTTTGCCGAGGCAAGCAAGTATCCCCTCCTGAATGCCGCCGAGGAGAAGGAGTTGGCGAGGCGCATTCGGAAGGGAGACCAGGACGCCATGCACGAGCTGGTGAAGCGGAACCTGCGCTTCGTCGTTTCCGTCGCCAAGAAGTATCAGAACCGCGGATTGCCGCTCATCGATCTCATCGGGGAGGGGAACGTCGGGCTGCTCACCGCCGCTCGCAAGTTCGACCCCGATCAGGGCGTCAAGTTCATCTCGTACGCGGTGTGGTGGATTCGTCAGGCCATTCTGTCGTCGCTGGCACGCCAGGGACGCACCGTGCGCGTGCCGCTCAATCGCACCGCCGATCTCTCGCGTGTGATGCGCGCCAGCGCGCTGCTCCGAGACAAGCTCGGTCGCGAACCGACGCCTGACGAGGTCGCGCAGCTCACCGGCATCTCTCAGGAGATCGTCTCGGCGTTGCTGTCTCTCAATTCGGCCGACATTCGCCTCGATGCCCCCCTTGGCGCCGACGGGGATCGCTCGCTCATCGAGCGCTTTTCCGTCGAGGAAATGCCGAACACCGAAGAGATGGTGCTGAATCAGTTCCGCTCGCAGGAGCTCGCGCGCGCGCTGTCGACCCTCCCCGCGCGTGACGCGAAGATTCTGCGCCTCTATTTCGGGCTCGAAGCGGGTCGCGAACACACCCTCGACGAAATCGGCAAGATGCTGGGCGTCACGCGCGAGCGTGTGCGCCAGCTCCGCGATCGCGCGCTCAAGCGCTTGCGCGAGGGTGATGTCGGTGACGCGTTGAAGGACCTCGCCGCGTAGCGGGACTGTCTCGAGGAACGAGGAGCAAGGAACGAGGAAGTTGATTGGGGCTGCTCCCCGATCGGCTTCCTCGTTCCTCGTTTCTCGTTCCCTCATTAGGCGGACCTTCTCTTCCGTAATTACATTTCGTCGCATGCCCCGCATTCCCGAGCTCCTCGCGCCCGCTGGCTCGCTCGACGCCGTTCGCGCCGCCGTCGCCAACGGCGCTGACGCCGTCTACCTCGGCGCCGAGCGATTCAATGCTCGCGATGAGGGTGCCCAGCTCACGCTCGATGAGCTCGCGACGGCGTGCCGGATCGCGCACGGCCGAGGTGCGCGCGTCTACCTCACCCTGAATACGCTGCTCAAGCCGACCGAGCTCGTCGACGCACTCCTCCTGCTCGGCGAAGCGATCGATCGAGGGGTGGACGCGGCCATCGTGCAAGACATAGGGCTCGTTCGGCTCGTCCAACGGATCTATCCGGGCTTCGAATTGCACGGATCCACACAGATGACCGTGCACGACGCGAGCGGCGCTCGGGTCATGCGTGCGCTGGGCCTGCCCCGGGTGGTGCTCGCGCGGGAGAACACGGTGGCGGACATTCGCGCCATTCGTGAGGCGGTTCCGGAGCTCGAGGTGGAGTCGTTCATCCACGGGGCGCTCTGCATCGCCTATTCGGGGCAATGCTTCATGTCGGGGATGATCTCGGAGCGTAGCGCGAATCGCGGCTCGTGCGCGCAGTCGTGCCGCAAGGATTACGTCCTCGCCGACGCGACCACCGGCGAGACGATCGACACCGGCTATTTGATCTCGGCGAAGGATCTCGCCGCCGCCGAGCATCTCGATGAGCTCGCCGAGCTCGGCGTTGCCTGTCTGAAAATCGAAGGGCGAAAGAAGAAGCCGGAGTACGTCGCCACGGTGACGCGAGCCTATCGCGAGTTTCTCCAGCGCATAGTCCGCGGTGAACGTGTGGCGCCGTCGGTGAGCGACATGGAGCCGCTCGTCCAGATCTACTCGCGTGGCTTTACCGGAGGCATGCTCGGAGGACGGGCGGGTCGAGACTACATCACGCGCGATCAGCCCGACAACCGGGGTGTGCGGCTCGGTACGGTCGTCGGACACGAGCGCGGCGAGCTCATCATCGACGTCACTTCGCCAGTGATGACGGGGGATGGGCTGGGCTTCGAGCCACCGTCGCCGACTCGCGGAGACAGCATGGGGTTCGGCGTCCACGACGTTCGCACGGTGGCGGAGCGGAGTGGGCTCGTCAGGCAGGCAGTGCGGACAAGCACGCGCGTCCCCGCCGGGTGGTCGGTGCTGCGAACTGCGCACGCGGCATTGCTCGACCGCGCACGTTCCAGCTTTGCCGGCGTGCGGGAGCGGGATGGCGTTCGCGCATCGAGGCTCGACGTTCGCGTGTTCGGATCGTCGGGTGCGCACCTCCGCGCGGTGTTCACCGCCCAGGGTGAGTCGGTGACCGTTCGAAGCGAGACGCAGCTGTCGCCAGCGCGCCAGCGATCCCTCGACGAGCGTCAGCTCCGCGACCAGCTCGGACGCCTCGGCAGCTCACCCTTCGCGCTGGGCGCCATAGACACCGCAGGTCTGGAGCCTGGGCTATTCCTCCCTGTGAGCGAGCTCAACCGCTTGCGGCAGAGCGCGGTCGAGAAGCTCGTGGACCGACGCCAGTGGAGCAGCGGCGCCAGACTGGCCGAGCGACGTGCGGCGATCGAGGCCGCCGTGAGCGAGGTCGACAGGGACGCGCGTCCCGCTGACGGCCTGTCGGGGGGGCGCCTCGTTGCGTCGGTGTATCGCATCGAGGATGCTCGTGAGGCAGCCGCGGCTGGCGCGACGGAGATCGCGTTCGATCCGTTCCTGCGGCATCCCCTTTTGCCATTGGCGCGTGTGCGCGCGCTCGCCGAGGAACTCCGGTCAGTGGGTGTCGTGCTTCGTTTGCGCACGCCGACGATCGTTCGGCCCGAGGAGCGCCGCAGCGTCGACAAGTGGCTGGGGCTTGGCCTGCCGATTCTTTCCGGTCACCTGGGGCTGGTGGCGGAGCTGGCCGCGGCGGGCCGCGATGTCGTGGCGGATTACGCAACGAACTGCTTCAATAGCCACACCGCTGCGCAATACTTCCGGCTTGGTGCCGCGCGCATTGTCGCGTCCATCGAGCTGACAGCCTCGGAGCTGGAGATGCTGGTCGCGCCGTGGCGCGGCGAGGGGTTCGACGTCATGGTCTACGGTCGGCCCGAGGGGATGACGATCGAGCATTGCGTTCTCTCGGCAGCGTACGAGCGGGTGGCCACGACGTGTCGAGATCTCTGCGTGCAGAAGCACGCAGCCGTGCAGCTCACTGATCCCGCGGGCTACACGTTCGCCGTGGCGACCGACGCCGCCTGCCGAAATCGGCTGCTGCATTCACGACCGCTCGAAGGGAGTGAGTATCTGCCCAGGCTGTGGAACGCCGGCGTCCGCGGGTATCACGCCGTGTTCAATGTGCCTGGCGAGCCGATCGCCAGCATTATCGCCGGCTACCGGCGAATGCTGGATGATCTTGCCGCGGCCCGACCGCCGGCATCCGAGGCAGTGCGGTCGCTCGTCGGCGACGCATTTACGCGAGGCCACTTCGCCCGCGCCGTCTAGACCCGTGGGGCAGCGTCGCGATGTCGCCGTGATCGCCCCATCATATAGCGTCCGCTTCTCGACCCGTCCTCGAGCACGTCGAGCCCTTCGAGCACCTTGAGCACCTCGTCAAGCCCCACACTCGACGACGCCCGCGGCATCCTTCGCGAGCGATTCGGCTACCCGGATTTCCGGCCCGGCCAGGAGCGAGCGGTCGCCTCCGTCCTCGCCGGCAGGGATACGCTCGTCATCCTGCCGACCGGAGGAGGGAAGTCCCTGTGCTATCAGGTGCCCGCGCTGGTCCTGCCGGCCCTCACCGTCGTGGTGTCGCCGCTGATCTCCCTGATGAAGGATCAGGTCGACGCGCTGCTGGCGCGAGGCCTCCCGGCGGCGTTCATCAACTCGACGTTGAAAGCGAGCGAAGTCGCGGATCGCATGGCCCGGGCGCAGCGTGGAGAGCTCCGCATGCTGTACGTCGCACCGGAGCGTTTCGATGTGCCCGGATTTGCTGAACGGTTGAAGGCGATCGGCATCTCGCTCCTCGCCGTCGACGAGTCGCACTGCATCAGCGAATGGGGGCATGATTTCCGACCAAGCTATTTGCGTATTCGGGATGTTCGCAGCCGGCTGGGCGGACCTCCCACGATCGCACTGACCGCGACGGCGACGCCGGAGGTACGGCGCGACATCGCGTCACAGCTCGCGCTTCGT
>DATFBS010000072.1:0-56296 GCA_035253695.1 Gemmatimonadaceae bacterium | reverse complement strand
TTCATGACGTCCGATCCCGAGGGGACGCCGGTCGTGATGCTGCATCACCTCAAGCACAACAAGGTGCTGCACGAGCAGGTGATGCTGATGTCGATCATCTCGGTGGAAGTCCCAGAGGTGCCTGACGAGGAGCGGGTCGAGGTGGAGCGGCTGCCCGAGAACTTCGTGCGAGTCATCGCGCGGTACGGCTTCATGGAGACGCCGAACGTGCCGGAGATCCTCGAGTACTGCGAGGAGAGCGGGATCGGACACCTGCGGCCGCACGAGATTTCGTTCTTCCTCGGTCGCGAGCGCCTCATTCCCACCGGGAGCTCGCGCATGGCACGCTGGCGCAAGAAGCTGTTCGGGATCATGTCCCGCAACGCGCAGGGCGCCACGGAGTTCTTCCAGATTCCTCCCAATCGGGTGGTCGAGCTCGGCGCGCAGATCGAGTTCTGATTTCGTAAGAGTCGCCGTCCGCTCTCGCGAGCATATCTCGCGCGACTGAGCTTTTCGAGGTCGCACGTGGTCGCTACGCGTTAAAAAAACGGTAGCACGGAGACACACAGAGACATGGCGCAGAGACGCGCAGAGGACCTTCAACTGCACAAAGGCTTTTCGAAAAGCTCTCGCCGTTGAGGTTTCCTCTGCGTGTCTCTCCGCCAGTCTCTGTGTGTCTCTGTGCTACCGCTCTTTAGCGCTCGTTGCAAGCCGATCTCCCAGCAGTAGTATGAACGCCAAACAATCACTCCCAGCCATGCGCCTGCTTCGCACCGCTCTTGTCTCGCTGACGATCGCCTCCCCGCTCGCCGCGCAGAGCCTCCCACTCGACTCCATACGCGACGACCGCAGTTTCTCGTTCTACGATCGGGGTCCCTATCGGCAAGCGGTGCCGAGACCGGAGGCGGTGCTCGGGTATTCCATCGGAGAGATGAACACGCAATACGCCGCCCAGGAGCGCGTGCTGCTCGCGATCGCGGATGCGGCAAAGGATCGTGTGCGCGTCGAAGAGTTCGGATCGAGCTACGAGCGACGGACGATGCGCCTGTTCATCGTCTCCTCGCCCGAGAACATCAGCCGGCTCGATGCCATTCGCGCCGATCTCGACCGGCTCGCCGACCCGCGCGGCGCAAGCGCCTCGGACCTCGAGCAGATCGTCGCCCGCACGCCCGCGGTCGTGTTTCTCTCGCACTCGGTGCACGGGAACGAATCGCCGGGATTCGAATCGGCGATCCAGACACTCTACCAGCTGGCGGCGAGCGAGGAGCCGGCGACGGTCAATGCGCTCCGCAACACGATCGTCGTGATCAACCCGAGCTCGAATCCGGATGGCCACGAGCGGTTCACCGTCTGGTACAACTCGATCAACGTGCGCCATCCCGATCCCAACGCGATCGAGCACGACGAGCCGTGGAGCGTCCAGGGCCGATACAATCACTATCGCTTCGACATGAACCGCGACGTGATGGCATCCACGCAACGCGAGGTGCAGGGTCTCATGCGTGCGATGCTGCGGTGGCATCCGATGGTCGCCGCCGATCTGCACGGTGTGACGGAGCGCTACTTCTTTCCGCCCGTCGCCAAGGCGATCAACGCGAACTTCGGCGACCTCTTCGCGAAATGGATGGAGATCCTCGGTCGCGCCAACGCCTCCGCATTCGACAAGTACGGATGGATGTACTACTCGCGCGACATCTTCGATTTCTACGCGGTCTTCTACTGGGACACGTGGCCGGCGCTGATGGGCGCTGCCGGGATGACATTCGAGACTGATGGCGGCGGATGGAAAGGCATTCTCTGGCGCCGCGATGATGGCACGCTCGTCTCGTTCCGCGACGGCATCGCGAAGCACTGGGTCGCGTCGATGGCCACGATCGAGCAGACCGCGGCGCGGCGCGAAGAGCGCGTCCGCGATTTCCTCCGTTTCCGGCAGAGCGCAATCGCCGACGGGCGAACCGGCACGATGAAGCGGTTCGTCTTCCTTCCCGGCCGCGACCCCGGGCGCGCCGCCGAGCTCGTCTCGGCGCTCTTGCGTGCCGGCATCGAGGTGCGGTCTGCGGATGCGGAGTTCTCGTCGTCACGCGCGCACGCGTTCAGGGATAATGCCGTCCGATCGCAGCGCTTTCCGCGCGGCGCGTACATCGTCGACCTCGCGCAACCGAACGGGCGCGTCGCCAAAGCGTTTCTCGAGCCGACGCCGTCGATGGACAGCTCGTTCGTCCGCGAGCAGATCGCCAAGTTCGTTCGCAACCTGCGACGCGGGCGCGGCGGCGTGCGCGAAGGGTACGAGTTCTACGACTTGACCGCCTGGTCGCTTCCGGTCGCCTTTGGCGTGGACGCGTACTGGACGGAGGACGCGGGGCCCGTCAATGGTCGGGTGCTGTCGCTCCCCGGCGAGGAGCCGACGCTTCCCGAGGCACAACAGCAGGCGCGGCGAGTTGGCGGAGAGCTTCTGGCGGTGGAAATCCCGGGCGGCATCGTCGCCGGTGCCGGGGCAAAGTCGGCGTACATCTTCGCCCCCGATCGCAACGGCGCCTCACGCCTCGCCTACCACCTGATGAAAGAAGGCTTCCGCCTCGCGGTGGCGACGCAGCCGATCGAGGCCGATGGAAAGACCTTTCCCCGCGGCAGCTGGGTACTGCGCGTCGGGCGGAACGATACGACGCTGGCATCGCGACTCGACGTTCTCGCGCGCGAAAGCGGCGTCGAGGTGACTGGCGTGAATTCCGCCTTCACGACCTCTGCACAGTTCGGGATCGGCTCGGAGGCGACGCTCGCCGTCTCGGCCCCGCGCATCGCGATGGTCGGCGATGAAGGGGTGAGCCAGACGTCGTACGGCGCGCTGTGGTGGACCTTCGAGCGACGCTATGGCATCGAGTTCATGCCGATCTCGATCGGCTACCTGTCCGGCGGGGATCTCACGAAGCTCAACGTGATCATCATCCCGAGCGCGTCCCCCGGTGCGCTGACCGCGCGCCTGGGCAAGGAGGGCGTGGACCGTCTCAAGAACTGGGTGCGCGCGGGCGGGACGCTCATCACCATGGGAGGCTCGACGGCGTGGGCCGCGCGGGCAAGCACGGACCTGACGAGTGGCCGTGCCGTGGGGGCGGATGAGGACAGCGCTCAGGCTACTCCATCGGCGAGCGACAGCGCGGCGCGTCGTCAGGCGCCCGAGCGCACCGCCGAGGACCTGATCCCGGTGAAGAGCCCGTCCTCGTCGAACAACGCCCCGGCTCCGCTTCCGGGAACGCACTTCGACGTTGTGCTCGATCGCACGCACTGGCTCACGTTCGGGTACGAGGATCCGCGCCTGACGGTGATGCTCGACGGTGACTTCTTTTTGTCGCTGTCGAAGGACGGCGCGAACGTCGCCGTCTTTCCGTCGACCGGCCCGCTGCACCGCGCCGGCTTCATCTTTCCCGACAACACCGAGCGACTCCTGCGCGGAACGGCCCTGCTCGTCGAGGAGGCGATGGGCGATGGTCACGTGGTGGCATTCGTGAACGAGCCCATGTTTCGCGGATGGTGGCGGGCGCTCGACAGGCTGGTCTTGAATGCGATCCTGTTGGGACCGTCGATGTAGGACCCAAAGGGCCAGGGGCCCGAGGGCCAGGGGCCAAGGGGTATGGAAAAGGCAGCGCGGCTTCGCCGCTGCTGCCTCATCAGATGAGCGAGCGGCCGACGGCCGCTCGCCTTTCCTTCCCTTGGCCCCTGGCCCTTGGCCCCTGACCCTGCTTCTCAGAACCATCCCTGCGAATACACACCTGCCATCGCCCGCGCCTCCGCGGCAGCGCGAACGGCGTGCGCTCGCGCGGTCGCGGTCGCGGACCGAATCGCATCCGCATTCACGCGCACCGCGCGCACTGCTTCGCGCGCGGCGTTTCCGATCACCTCAGAGTCGAAATCGAAGTCGAAATCGAAGTCGAGATCACCGTGAATCATCGGTCCCATGGGCGGCATGGGCGGGATCGGCGGCATCGGTGCCATGTGGATCCGCGGGAACGAAACATCATCGCCGTCGAAGTGGAACGACATGCCGCGCCGCGTCTGCCGGAAATCCGACGCCTTACCAAGCGTGACGCGGACGTTCTTGTAGCCACCGTCCGACCACACGCGGAGCTCGACGTTGTCGCCGGGCTTCGCCTTGGCGATCTCACGACGGAAGCGCTGAATCCGCGCGCTCGCGATCTGCGCATCGCCGGCATCCTCCGACCTCACGCGCACGTCCACGCCATTGATCGCGGCAATCCGGTCGCCCTCGTAGATCCCCGCCTTCTCGGCCGGACCCGACTCCATCACGCTGCTCACGAAGATGCCGATCGTGTCGCGCTTGCTGCCGCTGGTGCCGAGGCCGAGGCCAAGCACCGGGCGGTCCTCCATGTCGGTCTTCGTGATCCGGCGGCGGCTGGGAAGGTCCGCGGCGGCGATCGTCTTCACACGCACGTTGCGGAATTGGCCATCGTCGTAGATTCGAAGCTCGACGTCGTCGCCCGGCTTCACCTTGCGGAGCTCGCGCGTGAACCGGCGCGACAGGATCCCGTGCATGTCGGGCTCACCGGCATCGGCCGCGGACAGCGTCAGCCTCACGCCATTGACCGCGGCAATGCGATTGCCCTCTTCCAGCCCCGCCTGTTCGGCGGGTCCGCCGGACGTCACGGAGGTAATCAGCAGGCCGAGCGTGTCGCGCTCGCCGCCGCTCGAGGTGCCGATGCCGAGGACGGCACGTTCCTCGTCATCCCCTCCGATGGTCCAGACGCGGGGGGTGGGGGTCCGTTCGCGCTCGCGCTCGCGTTCGCGCTCGCGCTCCTGGCCGTAGGCGTACCAGGGGAGCAAAACGACCGCGAGTGCGGCCAGGGTGGATTCACGAAGCAGCATAAATGACCTCATGGGTTGGCGTGTTCCGTGGGGTCAGACACGAACCGTCGCGGAAAGGGTTGCCTACGGCAACTGCGCCATTCTCCACCAAGCCCTCCACGTCCATATTCCGGCTATGCCCACCACGCATGCCACTGGGCCGGACCTGCACGAATTTCACCATCACTGGCAGGACGAGGCGGACGCCGCGTTCCTTTATCGGGTTCTCGCCTCGTCGGAAGCGGACCCCAAGCGCCGGGACATCTACGCGCGTTTGGCCGCGGTCGAGGACCGACACGTCCAGATCTGGTCGGAGCTGCTGAGCCGGAACGGTCAGCCTCCGTCGAGCCATCGCCCAAGCGCGCGCGCGCGGATCCTCGCGTTCCTCGGCCGGCGGTTCGGCCCGAACTTCCTCCTCCCTCTGTTGCTCGCTGAAGAGGGTCGCGAGGTGAAGGGCTATCTCGCGCTGCATCGGTCCACACCGCGGGGCGCGATGGGAGGCAACGAGGCGCTGGTCCTGGCGCGTGAGTCCGCCGAGCATGCGAGTACGCTCGCCGCGATCTCGGGAAAGAGCGCCGAGCCGTGGCACCGGGCGGAATCCGGCGGCTTCCTCCGCAATGTCGTCTATGGCTTCAATGACGGGCTGACCGCGAACTTCGGGCTCGTCGCCGGCGTCCTTGGCGCGGCGTCGATCGACGCCCACGAGACGATCATCGTCGCCGGCGTGGCCGGCCTCATCGCCGATGCCCTCTCGATGGGATCGAGCGGATACCTTGCGGCGAAGAGCGAGCAGGAGGTATACGCGCACGAGATCGCGATGGAGCGTCAGGAGATCGAGCTCATGCCCGAGGTCGAGCGTGACGAGCTCGCGCTCATTTACGAGGCGAAGGGCATGCACGCCGAGGCTGCCCACGCGCTCGCGACGGAAGTGATGGCCGATCCGCAGCGCATGCTCGACGAGAAGGTCCAGGAGGAGCTGAAGATCGGCGAGCAGGGGGCGTCGCCGCTTCGCGAAGGGTGGGTGACGGGCTTGGCGACGGCCTTTGGCGCCGCGATCCCCGTGGTCCCCTTCCTGGTGCTCGAAGGCATGCCGGCGATCTGGGTGTCGTTCGTTGTATCGATGGCCTCCCACTTCCTGGTGGGCGCGGCGCGCTCGGTGTTTACCGGCCGGGGCGTGATTCGTTCGGGGATGGACATGTTCGTTGTCGGACTGGGCGTCGCGGTAGTGGGCTATTTCGTGGGGGATTGGGTGGCCCGGCTTCTCTAGGTGGCGATCGTTCGCGGGGCGTTTCCCACAACTGCCGCATGGCCGCGACAGCCACGAAATTCCCGACTCGGCGGCTAAATGATTGGAGCGTCTCAATTTGCTGAGAGAGCCGCCGACGGCACTCGCCCTGCACGTGCTGCGGCATGCCCCGCAGCCCGTGCCGGCATTCGACGTACGCCTCCCCAGGTCCGGCACGGGCTCGGCGGCGCCACTCCGACTCTTGGAGTCATCGAAAAAAGGGGCCGCCCGGGTGAGCGGCCCTTTGTATTTGCGATCCCGGCTGGCCGGCGCTACGGGGCCACGATGTTGATCAGCCTCCCAGGAACGAACACGACCTTCTTCGGGGGGCCGCCAACGAATCGCTTGATCGCTTCGTCGGCGAGCGCGGCGGCGAGTGCGTCGTCCTTGCCGATATCGGGGGCAACGCGGAGCCGGCCTCGGACCTTTCCATTGACCTGGACGACGAGCTCGATGGTCTCCTCGGCGGCGAGTGCCTCGTCGTACCCCGGCCATCCCGATTCGAACACGCCTCGCGTGTGACCGAGGCGCTCCCAAAGCTCCTCGGCGATGTGGGGCGCGAACGGCGATACGAGCTGGACGAGGGGCTCGACCTCCGAACGATGCGCCCGACGCTCTCCAGCGCGCAGCACGTTCATGTATTCCATCATCGCGGCAATCGCGGTGTTGTAGCCCAGCCGCGGAATGTCGTCGCCGACTTTCCTGATCGTCTGGTGCAGCTTGCGAAGCACCTGCGGGTCGGGGGACCCGTCCTCACGCCGCTCGATCACCGTTGCCCACAACCGGTCGAGAAACCGCCGGACGCCGGAGATGCTCCGGTCGCGGAAGTCGCCTCCTTCCTCGAAGGGTCCAAGGAACATGAGGTATGTACGGAAGGCGTCCGCTCCCCACTCCCGGATGTACTCGTCAGGCACCACGACGTTGCCGCGGCTTTTCGACATCTTCGCGCCTTCGCGGACGATCATCCCGTGAGCGCGAAACCGCTTGAACGGCTCCTCGAAATCGAGATGCCCGAGGTCGTGGAGCACCATCGTGATGAATCGCGCATATAGGAGGTGCAGCACGGCGTGCTCGTTTCCGCCGATGTACGATGTCACGGGGAGCCACCGCCGTGTGCGCGCGGGATCGAATGGACGATCGTCGAACTCGGTGCTCGGGTACCGCAGGAAGTACCAGGCGCTGTCGAGGAACGTGTCGGACACGTCCGTCTCGCGCCGCGCCATCTTCCCGCACTCCGGGCATGGGACGCGATACCATTCCTCGTGGCGCGCGAGTGGTGAGATCCCCGTGTCATCCGGGCGGAAATCTTTTACGTACGGCAGCTCCACCGGGAGATCCTTCTCGGGGACGCCCTGCATTCCACAGTCGTCGCAATAGATGATGGGAATGGGCGGACCCCAGTACCGCTGACGCGAGATGCACCAGTCGTGGAGCCGAAAGTTCACAACCGGCTTCGCGACACCCGCCGCCTCGAGCCATGTCACGATGCGGCGTGTTCCCTCAGGAACTGACAGGCCATCGAACTGCGCCGAATGCACGAGCACACCGCGCTCGTTGTCGGTGTACGGCCCGGCGAGCGGTGTGTCTGCCTGGCCCAGGTCTTCGGCGACGACACGCACGATGGGTAATTCGTACTTCGTCGCGAACTCGAAGTCGCGTTCATCGTGCCCGGGCACCGCCATGATCGCGCCGGTGCCGTACTCCATCAGGACGTAGTCGGCGATCCAAATCGGGATGGCTTCGCCGGTCGCGGGATTCCGTGCGAAAGCGCCGGTAAACACGCCGGTCTTCTCGCGCGCCTCGACGCTTTTGCGCGTCGTCAGGTCC
This sequence comes from Gemmatimonadaceae bacterium, assembly GCA_035253695.1. Lineage (GTDB taxonomy): Bacteria > Gemmatimonadota > Gemmatimonadetes > Gemmatimonadales > Gemmatimonadaceae > JAICNG01. The sequence goes on along the minus strand of DATFBS010000072.1, from coordinate 48,351 downwards.
TGACGCTTGGTGCGCTCGACGTAGGCCGCGACGTCGGCGCGCTGCGCGTCTGTCACCAGTGCGTCGACGAGCGGATGCTCCGGCGCCAGCACGAGATATGTGGCGCCAAAGATCGTGTCGGCCCTCGTGGTGAACACCGGAATGGCTACTTCTGCATTCCTCGTCCCTCGTTGGGCTCCAAAGACGATCTCTGCCCCTTCCGACCGGCCGATCCAGTTCCGCTGCGCGTTCTTCGTCGAGTCCGACCAATCGATCCAATCCAGATTCTCGAGCAGACGCGGCGCATAATCAGTGATCCGGAAGAACCACTGCTCCAGGAAGCGCTGCTCGACTGCCGTCCCGCACCGTTCGCACGCGCCGTTGATGACCTGTTCGTTGGCGAGAACGGTCTTGTCGAAGGGACACCAATTGACCGCCGCCTTCTGCTTGTACGCGAGGCCGCGGCTCAGCAGCTGGAGAAAAACCCACTGCGTCCACTTGTAGTAGCGTGGATCGGTCGTCGACAGCTCGTGATCCCAATCGAGCATCAATCCCGCGCGGCGGAGCTGTCGCCGAAAATTCTCGATGTTGCGCGGGATCAGCTCCAGCGGATGGATGTCGAGCTTGAGGGCGTAGTTCTCGGAGTGAATGCCGAACGCGTCGAAGCCGATCGGCTCGAAGACGCTGTGCCCTTGAAGGCGCTGGAATCGTCCAAAGATGTCGTTCCCCGTGAAGGCGAAGAGGTTGCCGATGTGCAGCCCCTCCGCGGAGGGGTACGGGAACATCATCAGGACGTAGTACGGCCGTTCTGCCTGGTCGAGGTCGGCGCGGTTCGTTCCCTGGGCCTGCCAGCGAGCCTGCCACTTCTCCTCGATGGCGGCGGGATCATAGTTCGCCGATTCCTCGGCTAACGGTCTGGACGTCGTGAGAGTCATGTGAGGGCGGGCGGGGATGGCGCAGCCGTCGCCGCTCCCGGGGTGCACTGCCGATGTCGAGCGCTTAAGCGCTTGCCTAATTGCAATTTAGCAGCAGGAGCCGCGCAGACAAGCGAGCCATGAGCCGCACGCATACCGTTCCCATCGATCCGGATCTGGATGAAGTCGAGGACAAGCGGACGTTCCACACCCGCCTGGTCCTCGGCATCGGCGGCGTTTCGCTCGTTGCGTTGGCGATGATCGCCTGGCCCGTCTCGCAATGGCTGGGGCGCGACGAGCGGATGCGAGTGGATCGGCGCCTCTCCGACGCCGCGACGTTGGCCGCCGTTCGCGTGGAGCGCTATCTCGGTGATCACGAGCGGCTCGTCGCCGTTCTCGCCTCCTCGCCCTCCGTGGTCGATGCCGCGCGGGCCGGCGGGGAGCGCTGGCGACGCGAAGGCCTCGGCGGCCGGCAGATCGCCGAGCTGGAAGCGCGCTTCGATGAGCGCCGCAGTCTCGAAGTCGACAACCGGCTTCGCGCCTACCTGCGGCAGCTCCGCAGCACGGGCGATATCGCCGAGATCATTCTCACAGACGTGAATGGCGTGAACGCCGTGACGACGGGGCGGACCTCCGACTTCGTACAGTCCGATGAGGACTGGTGGCGTCGCGCGATGCACGACGGCGCAATCTCTGCGGACGCCTCCTACGACTCCTCGGCGCGTGTCGTCTCGATCTCGATGACGGGGGTCGTCCGCGAGGGGACCGATGGATCGCCGTTAGGCGTGCTGAAAGCCGTGTTCGGACTTCGCGGGATCGACCAGGAGCTCACACGGCTGGCCGGCGAGTCGGAAATGCGCATCGAGCTCCTCGACGAGGACGGATTGGTCGTCGCCGCATCGAGTGGCGCCGCGCGCATGCGGCCGCTCGAGGGCATTCAGGGGCTTCCGCCGTCCAATGCCACCGGCATCGTCACGCTGCGGTCCATGGAGGAGCGGGAGCGCGCCGCGGTGCGCGCGACCAACGGTGGACACTGGCGGATCGTCGCTCACCAGTCGGAAGCACTGGCATTCGCGCGGCTGCACCGCATCCAGTTCGTGATCATCGTCTTCGCCCTGTTCTTGTTCGTGTTCATCGTCGCGGCGATGCTGTTCCTCAATGCGTTCGTCGCGAAGCGGGTGAGTGAGCCCGCGTCGGCGCTGGCGAATACGGCAGAGCAGGTCGCCTCGGGCGATTTGAGCGTCACCGTCTACGCGTCAGCGGAGACGGACGAAGTCGGCCGGCTGAGCCGTGCAGTGGACACGATGGTCGACGAGCTGCGTCGGCTGGTTTCGGCGATTCGTGCCGCGGCCCAGGAGACCGCCGCGATGGCGGCACAGATCACCGCCGGGTCCGAGCAGATGTCCGCGTCGGCATCGGAGATGGCCCAGACGTCGAACGACCTCAGCCACCAATCGACGGAGATGGCGCAGACGACACAGCGGATCGCCGCCGACGCTGCGCGTCTAGTGGAGATCTCGAACCGACTGGCCACGGGCGCACGAGATGGCGTCGAGCGCAACGTACGGCTGCGCGAGCTGGCGTCGGCGAATCGGCAACGGCTCGACGAGGGGTCTACCGCGCTGACGGCGCTCGTCGTCGACGCGCAGGCGGGTGCCGCGGCTTCGGATGCATTGGTGCGCGCGAGCGAAGAGATCCGCGCGTTCGTCACGCTCGTGCGCCGGCTCGCGAAGCAGTCGAAGCTGCTCGCGCTCAACGCCTCGATGGAAGCGGCTCGCGCTGGCGAGCACGGGGAAGGGTTCGCGGTCGTGGCGAGCGAGATTCGGAAGCTCGCGGCGACGTCGACGGAGGCCTCGGAGCGAACCGAGTCGATCGTCGCCGAGGTGCTCACGCGGGTCGACGAGTCCCGCGCGACCAGCCAGCGTACGATGCAGACGGCCACGGCCGTGCAAGCGGCCACGCTGCATGCTGTCGCCTCCTTCCATCAGATCGAGAACGCGGTCGTCGAAGCCGAGGCCTGGGCGGGAATGATCGAGCAATCGGCCGCGGAGTCCAATACGCTCGTGGGCGAGATGACGACACGTCTGGATGCGATTGCGCGCGGTACCGACGCCTTTGCCTCGGCGATGGAGCAGGTCGCAGCCTCGAGCGAGCAGCAAAGCGCGAGCACGCAGGAGATTGCCGCCGCCGCCTCGATGCTGGCGACGGCGTCCGAGCAGCTCTCTCGCCTGGTCGCGACCTTCCGCACCGACCGTACGGCGACGTCGCTCGAGGACATCCTGCCGGCCAGTCCGACGCCGCACGAGGCTCCGCCCCCCGAGGAAGCGGAGGCAGTGGAGGCGTAGGTTCTCGGGGAACGGCAAAGAGGACAGAATTCAGAATACAGAATTCAGAATTCAGCGAAAGCAAAACGGGGAGCCAGCTCGGCTCCCCGTTGTCGTTTCTGAATTCTCTATTCTGTATTCTGAATTCTGTCCTCTTTGCCGTCCCCACCCTATCGATCCTCGAAATACGCCTGGATGCACGTCGTCACGATCCACTCCCGGAGGTTCCGCTCCTCGCTCGAGCTCGAGCGCGACGCTCGCGGCTCGTCCATCACCTGCTTCAGGATGACGATCAGCTCCTCGGGACGCAGCGAACGCTCCCGCGCTTCGGCCGCGACCGCCCGAAGCGCCGTCCGAAGCGCCTCATCTCCCGTGGCTGGAGCTTGTCTTCGGGCCTCAATGGCCTTCCTCAATTGCTCGAGCGTGGTCTGACTGAGCGGACGGGACTCGGGCATCAGAGGGTTCGGCGCATTCATTGCGGGCGGGGCGCTGGCGGGACGCCATCGCTTCACCTCGGCGTGAAGGCGCGGCGGCACATCATACATCCGTTTTCCTGACGAGTCAAAGGGACGGCGGTGCACGCGTTGCACCGTGGCGACACCGTTGCCGCAGCCCTACTGGAGACGCAGGACGATCTCAACCCCGATTACGAAGGTCCTCATCCTCGCCCGTGAGCCGCTCGTCGCGGCGCTCGTGGGCATGCTGCTCGAACTCGAGAAGTACGAGCCAGCTTTCGCGCTTCCGGACGAATCGCCAGAAGAGGCGGTCCGACGCGTGCGGCCCTTTCTCGTGCTTCTACTCGACGGAGATTTCGAAGAGGCGTCGTCGGACGTGTTTCACGCTCGTCTGAAAGGGACGCCGGTCGTGCTCTTCGCCACCCCTCGGACGGAAGCGGCTGTGCGCACGGTGGCGAACGAGCGCCGGCTGCCGTGGTTCACAATGCCCGTGAATCGCAAGACCCTCGGCCGGATGATTCGAGAAGCCTCGGCCTCCGCCATGACGCGTTCCGGTCGCGACCGCCGTCATCCGAGCGCCCATCGCGCGCCCGATGGCACCCTGATCTTTCGCGATCGCGACGGCGGGGAGTGGGAGGTCTACGACCGGCGCGCGGGTGAGCGACGGGCGCGGTCACAGGGTGACAACGGGTACCGCGCCTTCGTGAACCGCGCCGGAGAAGAATGGTGGTACGAGCTCGCGCCGCACGAGGCGGCGGAGAATTCCGTCGACGCCCTGGAGCGCCAGCTCGCGGCCGCCGTTCGGCGCGCCCAGTAAGGCGCGGGCCGTCAGCAGCCGGCACCCCCCGTCACGACCTGATGGGTCGTAACCAGGCGCACCCCACGCTCCCGCCACGACTCCAGCAGACCGTCAGCGACATCGGCGTGGATCGGCCTCGTCGCGTCGGTCACTGCGTGAATGCGCGGAATCCCGCGCTCCAGCAGCCCCTCGATCGCATAACGATTGCACACATCGAGCGCCACGCCGTACACGATGACATCCGTGGGAGCGAGTGCCTGGATCACGATGTCGGCGTTGGGGTTCGTGAAGACGTCGAACCAGTGCTTGCGGATGAGGACGTCGCCATCGCGCGTGCGAAGGAGGCGCGTCAGCTGCTCGCGCGGCGTGGGTGACGGCTCGACGACGACCGGCGCCGAGAGCGCCGTTTCCGGGATTTTGTTCGCGCCAGGCGTTCCGCGCATGCAGTGCTCGGGAAAGGTCTCCCGAAAATCGGGCGTCGCCGAGAGCTCGCGATGCCCGGGCTCGTGATCATCGGCTGTCGCGATGATCCGGATGCCGCGCTCGTGCGCGTAATCGGTGAGGCGCTTCAGGTTCGGTTTGATGGATTCCGCGTCGGGCACGTACAGCTTGCCCGACGCATCCATGAAGTCGTGCTGGGTATCGACGTCCCAAAAGATCAGATTCGAGGCCACGTGCTCACCGTCGGGGACGTTCCTCCCGCTTGAAGAGATAGGCGGCGTCTTCGAGTCGGGCGCCTTTCGCATCGGCGACAGCGAATCGGCCCCCGGAGTAGATCGCTGCTCCACCGTACGACCCGTCCTTCGCGATTGCGTAATAGTTGAGGTCGAACCGCGGGCGTCCCCGGTCGTCGAGCAACCGCCGCTCCGTCATCGCGACGACCCGCTCGAGGGTCGCGAGACATGCCTGTTGCGGCGTGAGCCCACGGCGCATTCCCTCTACCGTGAGAAACGCTCCACACGCCTTAATGTTCGCTTCGCCGCGTCCCGTTGATCCCGCGGCGCCGACGCCATTGTCGCAATACTGCCCCGCCCCGATGATCGGCGAATCACCAACGCGGCCGGGAATCTTCCAGGAGAGACCGCTCGTGGTGGTAACCGACGCAATGTCGCCGCTCGCCGTCACCGCGTTCATGTTGATCGTTCCCGTCGAGAACTTGATGGTGATGTCGTCGTCGTGATCCAGCCAGTTGTCGTTGGGATTGATGCGCGCCTTCCATCGCAGCCAGTCCTGACGCGACTTCTCCGTGAGAAGATTTTGCTCCTTGAACCCCATCTGCAGCGCGAACTGCTTCGCGCCCGGCCCCACGAGCAGGATGTGATCGGTGTAGTCCATGACGGCTTTGGCGACCAGTGACGGCGTCGCGATTCCCTCCAGCGATGCGACCGCGCCCGCGCGTCGGGTGGGGCCGTGCATACAGGACGCATCGAGCTGAACGACGCCGTCGGCATTCGGCAGTCCGCCCAGTCCGACCGACTGGTCCTCGGGATCGAGCTCCTGGATGTTGACGCCGGCGATCGCCGCGTCGAGCGGGTCGGCACCTTTCGTGAGCATCTCATGAGCTCGCGCGACGCCGCGGATGCCGTTGGCGGATGCGATGACAGCTGGTCGCGAGGCGGTCCACGTGGGGGTAAGCGAGTCTGCTTCGGCGGTGCCCACACGTCCAAGCGACAAGCCGGCCGCGGCGGCGGCACCAGTCTCGAGAAAACGTCGGCGCGACAGGGAAGACATCGGCGGCCTCGTGAGGGTGACGTCAGGAATCTGTGGCTGTTGCACGGGGACGGCTACCCACGAGCAGGAGTTAGGAGTCAGGGGGCAGGGATCAGGGGATGGAAAGGGGCCGGCGCGCTGCGCGCGCGCGGCCCTCATCGATGAGCGCGGCAGCAAAGCTGCCGCGCATACCTCCCCTGATCCCTGACCCCTGACTCCTAACTCCTGCCCTACAGATCCTGCCTAGAGGGCCGCGCGCCCAGCCAGTAGCTTCCACGGACCAATGACGACCACCCTCGCCGATCGCCTGCGCGCCTTCGCGTTCTTCAGCGGATTCCCGCAGGAGAACCTGTGGCATCTGTCGCGTCGCATGCGGGAGCAAACGTTCGACGCGAACGAGACCATCTTCCGCGAGGGCGACCCGCGTCATCTGTTCGGCATCATCGTCAGCGGGAGCGTCGCGATCGAGAAGCGCCGCGGCGACCGCGTGGAGCGATTGGCGACCCTCGGCGCCGGCGAAGCGCTCGGCGAGGGGATTCTGCTCGATGATTCGCCTCACGGAACGAGCGCGAGAACCCTCGAGCGCACCGAGCTCGCGTTTCTGGAAGCCTCAGACATTCAAGAGATCCTGAAGGATCGCGCCACGCTCTACGCGACGCTCGTCGCGCGTGCGGCGCGTGCGATTTCCGAGCGTTTGCGAGCGGCGGACGCCACACTGGTGGGTCGCGGGCGCACCATGGGCTTCGGTGGAGGTCGCACGCGCGAAGAGCACGACCTTCTCGGTGAGCGCCACGTTCCTGACGAGGCGCTCTACGGCATCCAGACGCTGCGCGCGGTCGAGAACTTCCCGATCACCGGCGTGGCGCTCCGCGAGTTTCCGACGCTCATCAACGCGCTCGCGATCGTGAAGGAGGCAGCGGCGCTCGCCAATCAGGACCTCGGTCTTCTTCCGGCGGATCTAGCCGAAGTGATCGTTCGCGCCGCCCAGGAGATTCGAGCGGGCCGTCATCACGAGCATTTTCTCGTCGACATGATCCAGGGCGGCGCCGGTACCTCGACCAACATGAATGCGAACGAGGTGATCGCGAACCGCGCGCTCGAGCTCATGGGACGCCGCCGCGGCGATTACGACGTGGTGCATCCCAACAACCACGTGAACCTTTCGCAGTCGACGAACGACGTGTACCCGACGGCGGTGAAGCTCGCACTGCATGCGAGCATCGCGAGTCTGCAGCACGCGTTGGTGGAGCTGGCGACGGAGTTCAAGGCGAAAGGGCGCGAGTTCGCCGGCATGCTCAAGATGGGCCGGACGCAGCTGCAGGACGCCGTACCGATGACGCTCGGCCAGGAGTTCGCCGCCTTCGCGCATACGATTCTCGAAGACGTCGACCGCCTTGGCGAAGCGCAGGCGCTGATTCGCGAGATCAACATGGGAGCGACCGCGATCGGCACGCGCATCAACGCACCCGAGCGCTATCCCGAGGCGGTGCGTGCGCACATCGAACGAATTAGCGGCATCCCCGTGATCACGGCACCCGACCTCGTCGAGGCCACGGCGGACACCGGTGTCTTCGTGCAGCTGTCGGGAGTCGTGAAGCGGAGCGCCGTCAAGCTCTCCAAGATCTGCAACGACCTTCGCCTCCTCTCCTCGGGGCCACGCGCGGGGCTGGCCGAGATCCATCTTCCGCCAATGCAACCGGGATCGTCGATCATGCCGGGCAAAGTCAACCCGGTGATCCCGGAGGTCGTGAATCAGGTGTGCTTCGATGTCATCGGCGGCGATGTTACCGTTACTCTGGCGGCCGAAGCGGGACAGCTGCAGCTGAACGTGTTCGAGCCGATCATCGCGTTCCGCCTGCTGCGCGGCATGGAGTCGCTGCGGAATGCGTGCGTAGTGCTCCGCGCGCGCTGCGTCGCCGGGATCACCGCCGACCCGAACCGCATGCGCTGGTTCGTCGAGAACTCGATCGGCATCGTGACGGCGCTCGTTCCCACACTTGGCTACGAGACGGCGACGGAAGTGGCGCGGACGGCGCTCGACAGCGGACGGAGCGTGTACGACCTGGTGATGGAGCGCGGTCTGATGACACGCGCGGAGCTCGACCGCGCACTCGATCCCGAACGGATGGCCGGCGCCGCGGTCGGACCGGGCCGGTAGCATCAGGCGATGAGCGACGAGCCGGCTGCACTCCTCGAGACGCTTCGCGCGGCGCTCGGGCCAGACTATCAGGTCGACCGGGTGCTGGGCGAGGGAGGGATGGGCTCCGTCTTCCTCGCCCGCGATGTCCGCCTGGATCGCGACGTGGCGGTCAAGGTGGTGTCCCCCGACCTCGCGTCGAGTGCGGCGCTTCGCCAGCGATTCCTTCGCGAGGCTCGCACGATCGCGCGGCTGCGGCATCCGAACATCGTCGACGTGTACACCGCCGGCGAAGGTGCGGGGCTGTTGTACTTCATCATGCAGTGCGTTCCGGGCGAAAGCCTGCGCGACTATCTCGAGCGGGAGAAGCGCGTGTCCCCCGCACGCGCGGCGGTGATTTTACGCGACCTCGCCAGCGCGCTCGCCTATGCGCACGCGCAGGGGATCGTGCACCGCGACATCAAGCCGGAAAACGTGCTCATCGATTCGCGCTCCGGCACGGCGCACCTCACGGACTTCGGCGTCGCGCGCGCGTTCGAGGCCACCGATGAGCGGATGACGGGCACGGGGCTCATCCTGGGCTCGCCCCGCTACATGAGCCCGGAGCAGGCCGCAGGCGAACGCGAGCTCGACGGACGCAGCGACATCTATTCGCTCGGTCTCGTCGGCTACGAGATGCTCACCGGCGAGCCGACCTTCTCGGGCGCGAGCCCGGTGTCGGTGATCGCGAAGCAGATCACGGAAGTACCCCCGCCGGTGTCGACGCGCGCGGATGGCGTCCCGCCCGCACTGGCGCATGCGATCGACAAGGCGGTCGCCAAGGACCCTAACGATCGTTGGCAGGACGCGGCGGCGATGGCGACGGCACTGGGCGACGCCGTTCACGGTCGCACCGAGGGTCATGCGACCGTCGCCGCAGGTACGTCGCCATCCCGCCGGCGAGTCGCGGCTCTGGCGGGCGTCGCCGCCCTTGCGCTGGTTGCCGGTGGCGTGTGGGTGGCGCGAAACCTCGGCGGCGCGCCGGCCGGCGTCGACCGGCGCAAGTCGATCCTCGTCGCGCCGTTCGAGGTGCAGGGTAACGATCCCTCCTTGGCATGGCTTCGCGAGGGGAGCGTCAACATGCTGACGCTCAATCTCGCGTCGTGGACCGATCTCACCGTGGTCGACTACGAGCGCAGCCTCGACCTGCTGCGCGATGCCGACCTCGAAGACGCGACGCGCATCGGCCTCGAGGATGCGCGTAAGATCGCCCGAGAAGCCGGCGTCTGGACGGTCGTGCTCGGACAGGTGAGCCGCGTCAACGATTCCCTGAGCGTAATTGCGCGGGCATACGATGTCGCTACCGGGGACCGGGTGGGCGAGCCAGCGGAGCATCGCGCTGCCGTTGACACCGACCCGCGCGTCATCTTCGACGCGGTCGCACGCGATCTGCTCGACCTCGCCGGCGCACCGGCGATGCGACCGGAGCTCGCGAAGACGACCACGACGTCTCTCGAAGCGTATCGCGCGTACCTGTATGGATTGCAGGCGCTCAACCGCTGGCAGCTCGCCGAGGCGGATAGCGCCTTCCGCGCCGCGACGCAGGCAGACAGCACGTTCGCGTTGGCCTATTACAAAGGAGCCCTCGCGCGCGGATGGCGACGCACCATCAGCGATACGAGCGACGTGCGACTCGCGCGCGCCGCCGCGCAGTATGCGTCGAAGCTTCCCCAACGCGAGCGTGGGCTGATCGAAAGCTACGGCCAGCTGACGCAAGGCCTTGCCGCGCAGGCACAGGGGAATACTCAGGGAGCGTCGGCTCACTTCACCGCTGCCGAGCGAGGGTACGAGAGCATTCTCGCCCGAGACACGACCGACGCGGAAGCGTGGTACGGGCTCGCCGACGCGTACTTCCATCACGGGAGCGCAGGACCGGGGCTCGATCCGCAGCTCGGAGCGAGGTGGACCCGTGCGCTGCGGGCATTCGACCGCACACTGGCGCTCGACTCGACGTTCCACCTCGCCTATGCGCACAAGCTCCAGGTGTATCAGATCGGTGGGTCGAGCGGCGCGCCCGTGATCGTTCTTGGTGACAGCGTCATCCTCCTTCCGAACGATTCGGCGGCACGGGCAGTCGGAGCTCAGCGTGTGCAGGCGGCGCGCGTGCGCGCGCGGGAGCTGGCGCTGCTTCAGGCCAAGCATTGGCGCTACCTCGATCCCGATGCCCCACAAGCGCACACGGCGGTAGTCGATGGGTACGCGGCGGCCGGGCATTACGACTCGGCCGCGCTCGCACTGCGTCAGACGATGGAGCGGCCGGAGGTGCGTACGCCGGACATGGCGTATTCTCTGGCGGCGCTCGAGATGCTCGCGGGTGCTCCCGACGCGCTCGCGACATTGCGTAAGGCGCTCACCTCGTATGGGGCCGACTCGCTGCTCGAGGCCGTAGGCTTCCGCCGGCTACCGAGCCTCATGGGTGCAGCCAACGTTGCCGCGTTTTACGGCGCGCTCCCCGAGCACGAGCGCGTGCTCGATCTCGTTACGCGTGTGGAGCCGCGACTTCCTGGCGCGAACGTGTCGATGCGTTCGATCGCCGCGATGTGGCGCGCGATGGCTCGGCTCGCGCTCGGCCTGGATTCGCCACAGATCCGTCGCACGGTCGATTCCTCGCTGGCGGCGATCGATCGTATGACGTCAGGCATTGCGCCGAACATCCAGGCTCAAGCGCGCGGTCTGGCCTTCCTCGCGTACCTGACGACCAAGGACACCTCGTACATCGCGCCGCTCCGGCGTTGGGGAAACAAGCGCGTGCCGGCCGAGGTCGAAGCGCTGGTGGCGCTCGAGGGAGGCGATACGGCGCGCGCCGCGACGATAGCCGGCAGCTTCCCTCCCTTTGATTCGACTCGACTGGTCACCGACGCTGGCGCCGGCTTCGGACGCTTCGCGCAAGCGGAGGTCTTCGCGCGGCTCGGCGATTTCCGTCGCGCCGTCGACATCTACGAGTCGATCCAGCGGAAGGACCTCGGTCTCGCCTTTGGCACCGACCCGCGCTGGCCGCTGTACGCCCGCAGCTTCCTGGCCAGGGGCCAGCTCTACGAGCGGTTAGGCGATCGGCAGCGCGCCATCGCCGCTTACGAGGAGTTCCTGAGTATCTGGAAGGAGGCCGCGCCCGAGCTGCGGGATCAGGTTCGTCAGGCGCGGGAGGGAATCATTCGACTCCGCGATGCGCCGGGGACGGAAGTACCGAGGCGCTGAGACGTCTAAGGGGCGCTAAGGGCGCTAAGGGCGCTAGAGGCGCTACGGGCGCTACGGCATGTGCTCCGTTAGCTTCTCAGCGCCCTTAGCGCCTCTAGCGCCCTTAGCGCCTTTCGAAACCATGCCCCCACGACGACGCAAACGTCTCGACCCCACCGTGTTCAATCTGCCCGTCGACAAGATGCGGCAGGGTTATTACTCCGACAAATACTTCGTGCGCGCCCGCGAAATCCTGCGCGCCGACCAGCACTCGCCAAGAGTGACAATGCAGGTGTTCGGGAAGTCGCAGGCGTTTCTCGGCGGGATGGATGAGGCAATCGCCATCCTCAAGCTGTGCACAGACGATTGGGCCGCGCTCGACGTTCAGGCCCTCTACGACGGGGATCGCATCGAGCCGTGGGAGACCGTGATGCTGATCGAGGGCCCCTACGACTCTTTCGCGCATCTCGAGACCCTCTATTTGGGAGTGCTGGCGCGGCGAACCCGTGTGGGAACGAATGTGCGGGCCGTCGTGGAAGCGGCGCGTCCCAAGCAGGTCATGTTCTTTCCCGCGCGGCACGACCACTGGCTCGTGCAGACCGGCGACGGTTATGCCGCTCACATCGCCGGCGCCATCGGGGTGTCGACCGATGCCCAGGCCAGCTGGTGGGGCTCGTCAGGCATTGGTACGGTACCGCACGCTCTCATCGCGGCGTATCGTGGCGACACGACGTTGGCGACGCGGAAGTTCGCCGAATACATGGATCCGGAGGTGCAGATCATCACCCTCGTGGACTACGACAACGACTGCGTGGCGACGAGCCTGGACGTCGCGCGATCGCTGGGTGACCGCCTCTGGGGCGTGCGCATCGACACGTCGGAGAATCTCGTCGACCGGTCGATCATGCCGGTCATGGGCTCCTTTCGTCCCACGGGAGTCAATCCGCATCTGGTGTGGAACGTTCGGAACGCGCTCGACTCCGAGGGCTTTGGACACGTCAAGATCGTGGTGTCCGGCGGCTTCACCGCCGAGAAGATCCGATTCTTCGAGGAGCAGCTGGTGCCTGTAGATGCCTACGGAGTGGGCTCCTCACTCTTCGCGGGACGTTTCGACTTCACGGCGGACATCGTCCTCGTAGAAGGAAAGGCCGAGGCCAAGGTCGGCCGCGAGTACCGGCCGAACAAGCGGCTGGAGAGGGTTAAATGAGGAACGAGGACTGAGGAGTGAGGAATTCGATCGGAGGGCTCCTCATTCAGTCGATTTCCTCGCTCCTCATTCCTCATTCCTCGTTGAGATTAGGAGGCCCGTTTGCCCCGCACGCAGCTCACCGGCATCGGCACCCAGCTGATGCATACCCTCGAAGACGCCGCCACGCATGTGCAGCGGTTGCACGGGATCGTCGAGAAGATGGCGATGGCCCACAAGCTTCAGCAGCCGACGGCCCCCTTTGGCCAGCAACTGCGCCGGGCAGCCACGCCGCTCGTCGGCATGTTGAAGGTTCAGTACTCCTTTCTCGCCGACCAGGTATCGGGACTGATTCTCGTCGCCACACGAGGCGGAAACGAGCAGCGGAAGGTCGCCGCTCTCCGTGAAGGGGTCGGACAGATCCGCTCGGCGCTGGAGATCGCGACGAACAAGGTATATGAACAACACGCCGTCGAGGCTGACGAAGCCGAGGCGAATGAGAGTGAGGAATGAGGAGTGAGGAATTCGATGGAAGGGGAGCCACTCGATGATTTCCTCACGCCTCGTTCCTCATTCCTCACGCTCCTAGAGAGAGGTTGATTCTCCCCCTAGCCTCTCATACCTTCCGCCTGCGCGCTCATTCGGAAGCGCATCGCATTCGCGCCCGCTTTACGAACGCCTACAGGAATCGGGATGACCTCTCACTACCGCACGCGCCGGCTGGCCATCGCCGCGCTGACGGCCGTGATCGTCGTAGGCCTCGCGGCCTGCAGCACCACCGTTCCCAACACCACGCTGGAGCCGAAGACCGAATTCGGCCGCGCGATCGACGACCTGTGGGACACCCTGCTGTTCTGGGGAACGATCGTCTTCATTCTCGTCGAGACATTCCTGATCTACGTCGTGATTCGCTACCGCCGGCGCGAAGGACAGCCGGCGCCGCGGCACGTGCACGGCAACACGACGCTCGAGATCGCGTGGACCCTGGCGCCAGCGGTCATCCTCGCGATCATCGCCGTCCCCACGGTCAAGACGATTTTCGTCACGCAGGCCGACGCTCCGCAGGGCAGCCTCACTGTCGAGGTGATCGGACACCAGTGGTGGTGGGAGTTCCGCTATCCACAGTACGGCGTGGTGACGGCGAACGAGCTGTACCTGCCAGTCGGGCGGACGGCGAACTTCGTCCTGAAGACGCAGGACGTGCTGCACTCGTTCTGGGTTCCGCAGCTCGGCGGCAAGCGCGACCTCATCACCAATCAGACGAACTATCTCTGGTTCACCCCGGAGTCTACCTACGTCTGGAATGGCGTCTGCGTCGAGTATTGTGGGACGTCGCACGCGAACATGCGCTTCAAGACGTTCGTCGTGCCGCCGGACCAGTTCGAGGCGTGGACGACGCACCAGAAGGCGGGGCCGGTGTTCATGGCTGCACCGGCGACAACCGCGCCGGCGGCGGGCGCTCCCGCCACGCAGGAGACGCAGCCCGCGCCGCAGGCGTCCGCGCCACCGGTGCAACCGCAGACCGCGGGATCGCTTCCGACGTTCCCCGCCGAGCGTCTTCCGGTCTACGCGGCGTCCTACAATCCGGTGCCGAGGAACCTGTCGATCGGCGACGTCACGGGTGATCCCGCGCGGGGCGCTCAGCTGTATCGAACGGCGCCCTGCATTGCTTGCCACGTCGTTCAGGGTGTGTCGGCGGGCATCGTAGGACCGAACCTCACGCACTTCGGCTCGCGCACCTCGCTCGGAGCCGGCCTGTTCCCGAACGATGCCAGGCATGTGGCGTTGTGGATCAAGGACTCTCCCGCCATGAAGCCCGGCAGCAAGATGCCCCCATTTGGCAAGAGCCCGGCGATGCCCGCCGGCTACGACGACCAGCAGCTCGCGGACCTCGCGGCCTACCTCCTGTCACTGAAGTAATCGGAGATTCTGCATGGCAACGACCGTCGCGGCACCGCCACGATACGCCGTTCCCCATACCAAGTACGAGCGCGGGCTTTGGAGCTGGCTCGCCACGGTCGATCACAAGAAGATCGGCCAGCTCTACCTCTACACCGCCCTGGCGTTCTTCCTCATCGGCGGCCTCGAAGCGCTCATCATTCGCCAACAGCTGAAGGGACCGAACGGCACGCTCGTGTCGGCCGAGACCTACAATCAGCTGTTCACGATGCACGGCACCACCATGATCTTCCTGGTGATCATGCCGATGGGCGCCGCGTTCTTCAATTACCTCATTCCGCTGCAGATCGGGGCGCGCGACGTCGCGTTTCCGCGCCTCAATGCCTTCAGCTACTGGGTGTTCCTGTTAGGCGCGCTGTTCATGAACGCCGGCTGGCTGTTCGGCGCCGCGCCGGACGGCGGGTGGTTCGGGTATGCGCCGCTGACGACGCGGCAGTTCTCACCCGGGCTGAACATCGATTTCTGGCTCATTGGTCTCCAGATCCTCGGGCTGTCGTCGCTGGCCGCCGGCTTCAACTTCGTCACGACGATCATCAACCTGCGAGCACCCGGCATGCACTTCATGCGCATGCCGATCTTCACGTGGATGTCGTTCGTCACGCAGTTCCTGCTCATCCTCGCGTTCCCGATCATCACCGTCGCGGTCACGTTCCTCATGCTCGACCGCTTCTTCGGAACGAACTTCTACACGATCACCGCCGGCGCCGATCCTCTGCTCTGGCAACATCTCTTCTGGCTGTTCGGGCACCCCGAGGTCTACATCCTCATCCTGCCCGCGTTCGGGCTGGTGTCCGAGGTCCTGCCGGTCTTCTCACGCAAGCCGCTGTTTGGATATCCGGTGATGGTGTACTCCGGGATCCTCATCGGCTTCCTCGGCTTTGGCGTGTGGGCGCACCACATGTTCGCGGTCGGCATGGGCCCGATCGCCGACTCGGTGTTCGGCGTGACGACGATGCTGATCGCCATTCCCACGGGAGTGAAAATCTTCAATTGGCTGGCGACGATGCACGGAGGGTCGCTGCGCTTCACGACGCCGATGCTGTTCGCGGTGGGGCTGATCGCGCTGTTCACGATCGGCGGCATCTCCGGCATCATGCACTCGTCGCCGCCCGCCGACCTCCAGCAAACGGATACGTATTTCATCGTCGCGCACTTCCATTACGTGCTGTTCGGCGGCTCGATGATGGGGATCTTCGCGGGAACGTACTTCTTCTTCCCGAAGATCACGGGACGATTGATGGATGAGCGTCTCGGCAAGATTCACTTCTGGCTGACGTTCGTCGGGATGAATCTCACGTTCTTCCCCATGCACTTCGCCGGATTGAACGGGATGCCGCGGCGGATCTATCAGTATCAGGCGAACCAGGGGTGGGATCTCGAGAATCTCGTCTCGACGTGGGGCGCTTACATCCTTACGCTCGCCACGCTGGTGTTCGTCTGGAACTTCGTGAAGAGTCGCCGCTCGGGCGCGGTCGCGGGGCGCGACCCGTGGGGCGGCGCTACGGTCGAGTGGTCGATTCCCTCGCCCCCACCCGAATACAACTACGCTGTGATTCCCACGATCACGTCGCGGTATCCGCTGTGGGATGCCAAGTCGCCGGAGCTCACCGCCGACGTGCCGCACACGCCCGAGGGGGAGAAGCGCACCGACGTCAGCGTGGGCGGCAAAGAGACGCATGCGTCGTTCAAAGGGCCTTCGGACACGCGAATGGCCAGCGAGGTGGCGCACCCGTCGGCGCATGAGCTCGGCATCGCGATGCCGACGGCGACGATCAAGCCGCTGCTGGCCTCGATCGGCCTAACGGTGATGTTCATCGGCCTGATCCTGAAGAACAACGCGAACTACCAGTCGCTGTGGCTTCCCATCATTTTGAGCGGCGTCGCGTTCTTCGTGGTCTCGCTGTACGCGTGGCTGTTGAGTCCGTTGGAGCCGGAACATCACTAGCGCTAAAGGTGCTAAGAGCGCTGGGGGCGCTGAACGCCTACCCATTTTCGCTCCCAGCGCCGTTAGCGCCCCTAGCGCCCTTAGCGCCTTTACGAAATGACTGCAATCCCTCATACGACCGGTCATCACTACACGACCACCGGCCTCGATCACCGGAAGATCGCCATCTGGGCGTTCATCGGGTCCGAGTGCCTGTTCTTCGGCTCGCTCATCTCGACCTACCTGATCTACAAGGGCCGGTCGGTCGTCGGCCCGTTTCCGCACGAGGCGTGGACGAATCCGGCGACCGGGGAGACGTTCCCGCCCATCCTCGACATCCCCGTCACATCGGCGTCGACGTTCGTGCTGCTCATGTCGTCGCTATTCATGGTGCTCGCGCACGCCTCCGTCGTGCGCGGGGATCGCAAGTACTCGAAGATCTGGCTCGCCGCCACCGCGCTGGCCGGCGCGACCTTCCTCGGGTTCCAGGCGTTCGAATTCACATCGTTCGTTCACGAAGGGCTCACCCCGCGGACGAATCTGTTCGGCTCGTCGTTCTTCATCCTGACAGGATTCCATGGCGCGCACGTGACGGCGGGCGTCATCTGGCTGATCACGCTCCTCTTCATCGACTTCAAGCGCGGACTGCGGCCAGCGGATGCGATCAACGTCGACCTGTGCGCTCTCTATTGGCACTTCGTCGACGTCGTCTGGATCGCCATCTTCACGCTCATCTACCTCATCCAGTAAACGAGGCCGCGATGGCAGCCGATCACTCGCATTCGCAGACCACCTACGACGCGCACGGCGACGCCCACGCCGCGGAGCACAAGCATCCGACGTGGAAGACGTACAAGTGGGTCGCGCTGATCCTCTTCGTGATCACCGTCGTCGAAGTCTGGATCTACTACATCCCGAGCTTCGTCGCCTCGCGT
Source organism: Gemmatimonadaceae bacterium (assembly GCA_035253695.1). Classification (GTDB taxonomy): domain Bacteria; phylum Gemmatimonadota; class Gemmatimonadetes; order Gemmatimonadales; family Gemmatimonadaceae; genus JAICNG01. Next base: position 30,816 of record DATFBS010000072.1, on the reverse strand, counting down.
GCGTTCGTGCCCGTCCTGCTCATCCTGTCGGCGGCGAAGTTCGCGATCGTCGTCGCCTTCTACATGCACCTCAAGTACGACGCCAAGCTCTTCCGCGCGCTGTTCGTGTTCCCGCTGTTGATCGGCGTCGCGGTGATCATCTCGCTGCTCTTCCTGTTTGGGCAGATCGCCGTCCGCGTCTGAGCCCAGGGAGTGTCGTTGTTGCTCCACCCTGATGCACCGTTCGATCTCGCGCGATTCAGCGTGCACTGGAGTACGGTGGCCGGGATCGGACTTCTGGCGGGGGCGTATTACTTCAAGGGCGCTAAGGGCGCTAAGGGCGCTAACGGCGCGGAGGGCGCGAAGCCGTTTCCCCTCAGCGCCCCCAGCGCCCTTAGCGCTCCGAGCGCCCTTGCGTTTTTTAGCGGTCTCTCCCTCCTCTTCCTCTCCCTCAACGGCCCGCTGCACGACCTGAGCGATAGCTATCTCTTCTCCGCGCACATGGTGCAGCATCTCCTGCTCACCCTGATCGTGGTGCCGCTGCTCATCCTCGGCACGCCAGGCTGGATGCTTCGACCAGCGATGCGATCACCGACGGTCGCGCGCGTCGCGCGCACGTTCACGCGGCCTGCCCTCGCGTATGCGCTGTTCAACGTCACGATGCTGGCATGGCACCTGCCGCCGCTCTACAACCTCGCGATGGCGCACCATGGGGTGCACATCGTGCAGCACCTGTTCTTCCTCGTGACGGCAACGCTGGTGTGGTGGCCGCTCCTCAGTCCGCTGCCCGAGCTCCCCCGGCTCTCGCACGCGCTGCGATTGTTGTACATCGTGCTGCTCATGATTCCGATGAATATCATCGGGCTCATGATCACCTACGCCGATGAGGTGTTGTACCCCGCCTACGAGTCCGCGCCGCGCATCGTCGGCCTCTCTCCGCTCGAAGACCAGCTTGTCGGCGGCCTGATCATGTGGATCCCGGGTACGTTCATTTTGATCGGCGTGGCCACGGTGATGTTCTTCCGGTGGGCGAAGGTGGAGGAGGCACGGTAGGGTTCGTCGCGCAACGAGCCCGAAGCGACGCCGTCGACAAACTCCGACCTCCATGCAACAATGACCCACATCCCTCCCCCTCTCCTCGCGCTCGCCCTCTTCGTCAGCGCCTGCAAACAGGAGCCCCGCGACAACGCGCGATTCCTCGGACCCTGCGCCGACCCCACCACCGCGCTCGTGTCGCCGGCCGTCGATGTGTACGTCAAGAGCGTCGCACCCAAGCCGCGGCGATTTCTCATCGCCTCGGGCACCGATTCCGCGCTGCCCGGCGGCTCGGAGTCGCGTCTCCAGAATTACGGTCCGACGTACGTCTTTCCCGCCGACACGGCGTTGCGGCGGCGCGTTCTGGCGCGTCTGGATTCTATCGCCGAGAGCTACGGAGACATGCCGACTCTACTCGTGACATACCGCGGCGTCGCCCGCGCCGGTGACGATCGCGCCATCGTTAGGCTCGGCGGCTATTTCCTCAGTGGGTCGCCGAAGGGCACCGTCGCACACCGGGCCGTCCAGTTCGTCTGCGATACCGCACGCTGGCACGCCGTGCGCGCCGAGGAGGAGCGTCAGTCGTGAAGTCCACGACGCCGTGGACTGCGGACGCCACCGCCCCCGCGGCGTACGATGGATCTGTGGCAAGGCCGCCGGCGCAACGGGAGCGACTCGTTGCCCTCGACGTCTTTCGCGGCCTCACCATCGCCGGGATGCTGCTCGTCAACAACCCGGGCACGTGGGGCGCGATCTATCCGCCACTGCGCCACGCTGCGTGGCACGGCTGGACACCCACCGATCTGATCTTCCCGTTTTTTCTCTTCATCGTCGGCATTACCACGCACCTCTCGCTCGATGCCCGTCGGGCCCGCGGGGACGACCAGAGCACGCTCGTCCGCCAAGTGCTGCGCCGAGGCGGCATCATCATCCTCCTCGGTCTGCTCCTGTCGGGGTTCCCGTTCATCCCGAGATTCGGCTTCGACCTTTCGACGATCCGCATCCCGGGCGTCTTGCAGCGGATCGGCGTCGCGTACATCGCCGTCGGCCTCCTCGCGCTCCTCACCAGCACCCGCACTCAGATCGTCGTCGTAACGTCCCTGCTGCTCGGCTACTGGGCGGTGATGACCCTCGTTCCCGTTCCGGGCAGCGGCGCGGTTGGCGCGGTGGCATTGGCAACTCCCGACGCATCGCTCGCGGCATGGCTCGACCGCACCGTCCTGGGCAGTCACCTCTGGCGCGTGTCGAAGACCTGGGACCCGGAGGGAATTCTTTCCACTCTTCCGGCCATCGCGACCGCGATGCTCGGCGTCTTCGCCGGGCGGTGGATTGCGTCACCGCGTCCCCTGATAGAGCGCATCGCCGCACTCTTCGCCGTCGGTGCTCTCGGCATGGTTGGAGGTCTGATCTGGAACTGGTGGTTCCCGATCAACAAGAACCTGTGGACCAGCTCCTACGTGCTCTTCACAACCGGAATGGCGTGCGTGACGATCGCGACCTGCATCTGGCTCATCGACGTCCAGCGGGTCAAAGGGTGGACAAAGCCGTTCGTGGTCTTCGGCATGAACCCGATTCTGGCTTTCGTCGGATCGGGAATGATGGCGCGGCTGATGGCCTCGATCATCAAGGTCGAGCGCGACGGACAAAGCGTGTCGCTCCAACGCGCCCTCTACGAGTCGGCGTTCGCGAGCTGGCTCTCTCCAATGAATGCGTCGTTGCTGTACGCGGTGTGTTTCGTCGTGTTCTGGTTTGTGATTCTGGCCGTGCTGTATAAGAAGAGAGTTTTTCTGAAGGTGTGATCGAGAAGCGATTGCGGATGCGGATTGCGGCTTGCGTGAGCCTCGATTCGGGATCTCTTCGCGGGAACAAAGGATCCGCACTCCGCTGTCCCAAATCGTCTCTAGAGGGTGACGCAAAGCCACCTCATTCGTTGCTCTCAAGGGGCGTCCCGCCGCCGATTCCGCAAAGCCATGTCATTGACTTGCAAAGCGTTGGCCTCCACGGGCCCGCGTGGAATGCGAGTTGCCTTTCAGTCGCCTTCATGAGTCTGCTCCGGTCTGCACGTCATCGCATCCTGGCTTCCCGCTGGGTGCTGCTGGTTATTGCGCTCGAGAGCACGGCCATCGCCCTTCCCGCTCAGGAAGGCGATGGCGCCGCTGCTCCCGCCGCGCCGGCGTCTCCACCTGCAGTGCGGTCGGTCGACCCACCGCAGCAGCGAGGACGTCAGCGTGCCCGGCGGAGGACGCGTCGCGTCCGTCGGCCGGCGACGCCGCCGCTTCGTCATACCACTCCGAAGGGTGCTCCGGCGCTCGCGTCGGACCTCGGCACGATGCTCGGTGCGCGCGTGCGCAACGGTCGTTGGGGCGTGATGGTCGTTTCGCTCACGCGTGGCGACACGCTCTACTCGGTAAACCCCGACCTGCTGCTGTCACCCGCGTCGAACATGAAGCTGTTCACCGCCGCGCTGGCGCTCGAGCAGTTTGGTCCCGACCACCAGTTCAGCACCGACGTTCTGCGTGATGGCTTGGTGACGCCCGACGGGACCCTCGAGGGCAGCCTCGTCATGCGGGGCGATGGCGATCCGGCGCTGTCCAGCCGATTCCTTCAGGGCGGTCCCGCGGCACCGGTGGAGCTGCTCGCGCAGCTCGTGGCGTCGAAGGGCATCAAGCGCGTCTCCGGCGACCTGATCGCCGATGCGAGCGCCTTCGATCAGCGGCGTATCCCTGATGGGTGGCAGCGCCGTTATCTGCACGCGGGATACGCGGCTCGCGTGTCGGCGCTTTCGCTGAACGAGAACCTGCTGTGGATCGTGGTGCAGCCTGGCGCGAGCTCGAAGCAGCCCGCGCAGGTCGTTCTCGATCCCGCGACAGAGCTACCACTGGCGAACAAGGTGCGCACGGTCGCCGGCAGCCGCGCCGCGCGCGTGATCGTCCGCACGCTCGATGACGGTACGGTCGAAGTACGCGGCTGGATCGGCACCCGCGCGGGAACGCGACGCTATCAGATCGTGGTCGAGGATCCGGCAATGTTCACCGCCGGGGCCTTTCGCCGTGCGCTCGAAGCCCAGGGCGTCACCATCACCGGCCAAACGCGGCTCGGCGAGACGTCCGACACGGCGGCCGTGGTCGCGTCACTTCCGTCGCCGCCGCTCGCGCGCCTCTTGTCCGTGATGAATCGCGAAAGCGTGAATCACTACGCCGAGCTGATCTTCCGCAACGCGGCGCGCTCATCGAACGGCGAGCCGGGAACGGTGGAGAGCGCGAACAGGCTTCTTCAGCGCTTCATGACCGAGAAGGTGGGCGCTGCACCGGGATCGGTGTACGCCGCGGACGGCAGCGGTCTCTCCGTGCTCGATCGAGTGACACCGCGTGCCTTGATTCAGCTGCTGGACTACTCGCATCGCGCGCCGTGGTCGGATGTGTTCCATACGTCGCTGCCCGTGGCGGGCGAATCCGAGCTGTTGCGTCACCGCATGCGGCTCACCCCGGCCCAGGGCAACCTGCATGCGAAGACCGGTACGACGAACACCGTGATCTCCCTCGGGGGCTACGTGACCGCAGAGAGCGGCGAGGTGCTGGCGTTCGCCTTCATTTACAACGGCAGCGATCTGAACAAGGCGAAGGAAACGATCGATGCCATGGGGGCGACCTTGGCGTCATGGGTACGCGATTAGGAGCTAGGAGTTGGGGGTCAGGGATCAGGGAAGGAAAGGCAAACGGCAGCGCGGTTGCGCTGCCGTTTGCTCATCTGATGAGCGCGTCTGCCGCGAAGCGGCGACGCGCCTTTCCATCCCTTGGCCCCTGGCCCTTGGCCCTTGACCCACTCTTCCTCCACTACGCACTCACCTCGCGCACCTGCACTCCCCGGCGACCGAGCTCCTCGACGTACCGACCCGCCGGCACGCACTCGTCAGGCGTCCACACGCCGGGGGGCGTAATCTCTCCGCGCGCCTGCATCTGCCCGGTGATCGACAGCGAGTAGCCGGTCGTGCGCATCATCGCGCTGATGCCGCGGGCTTCGTCGTAATAGTCGAGCAGCTCCCACCCGACGCGCTTCGACTTGCCATCCTTGGATCCTTCGACGATGACACGCAGCGCGACGAGATCGCGACCCGTCGGCTTGGTGAGACGTGGGCCGACGACGTTCACGAACAGATCCCGCGGTACCACCTTCACTCCCTTGACGTCGACTGGCGCCAAATCGAGCAGCCCCAGGTCGCGAATGGCCTCCATGATGTGTGCGTGCCCAGGATAGCGGAGCGTCTTGTACTCCATCGTGGGAATCTTCCCTTCGTATCGGAACGCCATCGTCGACAGCCCGCCCGCCGTGTGGAACGCTTCCAGCTCGCCCACGGGATGTGGAAACGACACTTTCTCGCGCTCGGACAGCGCTTTCACCTGCGTGCGCTTCCCGTCGCGCACCATCCACGAGAGCGTCGTGTAGTAATCGAGCACGCCTTCCAGTGAGTACACGATCTGGTAGTTGAGCGGCGGCTCGGGATGCTGCGGCAGCCCGCCAACGTAGATCCTCACCGACTTCACCTTGTCGAGTCGTTCGATTCCGTACTGCGCCAGCACGTTCACCATTCCTGGCGCGAGACCACAGTCCGGAACGATGGTGCAGCCCGTCTCACGCGCCGTCGCCTCGAGACGCTTCTGCTGAAAGACGATCTCCGTGTTGCCACCGAGGTCGCAGAAGTGCGTGCCGGTCTCGGCAGCGAGGCGGGCCAGGTCGAGGTTGAAGTAATAGGGAATCGCGCTCATGGCCGCGTCGGCTTCGCGCATCAGCGCGCGAACGGCGTCATGATCGCGGACGTCCAGATGCGTCGGGATCAGCCGGCTTCCGGAGTAGCGTGCGAGGAATTCGGGAAGATGATCGATTCGGATATCGGCGAGACGGACCTCCGTGACCTCGGGATTCTGAAGCAGATCAAATGCGCACGCCGACCCTTGTAGACCGGCGCCGAGAACGAGCATGTGCATGTGCTGAAGTCTCCAGAGCGATGCAAACGGAACGAAAGTTCGAAAGCTAACGAGACGCGGCGCGCGACGTCAGCGTCGTATCATCGCGCGGGACGAGCACGTGCGCACGATCCACCTTGCGCCTGACCGCGGACAAGGCATAATGGCGAAGCGGTGCGCGACGAGGATGTCGCGGCGCCGCGGTCTCGTCTCCGAGGCACATGGCCGAGCACGAAGAGCGGTATCGCACGCTCGTCGAGCTGTCGCCCGACGCGATCGCCGTCCATCGGGACGGACGCCTCGTTTTTAGCAACGCGGCCGGCCTACGCATGCTTGGCGCGGCATCACTGGAAGAGATCGTCGGCCGGCCACTCGTCCAGTTCGTCGCTCCGAAGTACCACGACCTCGTGCGCGCACGCGTGCGCGAGGCCGCGGAACAGCGTGTTCCACAACCGCCGATCGACATCGAGATCGTCCGGCTCGATGGCGTGACGATCGACGTGCACGTCGCCACGCTGCCGGTGGTATTCGAGGGAGCGCCGGCCCTCATCAGCTTCGCCCACGACGTCACGGATTACAACCGCGCGCGCCGTGACCTCGAGCGCACCATCTCGCTCCAGCAGGCAACGCTGGAATCGACCACCGACGGATTGCTCGTCGTCGACACGGAAGGACGGATGGTGAGCTACAATCGCAAATTCACGGAGATGTGGCGCATTCCGCCCGCCGTGCTCGAGAGCGGCGATGACCGCAGTGCCATCGCGTACGTGCTCGATCAGCTTCGCGATCCCGCGCAGTTCCTCTCGAAGGTGCAGGAGCTCTATGCGCAGCGTGACGCGAAGAGCTTCGATGTTCTCGAGTTCAAGGACGGCCGGACGTTCGAGCGCTATTCGCAGCCGCAGCGCATCGGCGGTCGCACGATCGGGCGCGTGTGGAGCTTTCGCGACGTCACCGACCGGCAGCGCCTCGCGCAACGCATCGCACGCCTGGAGAAGATGGAGGCGGTGGCGCGATTCGCGAGCGGTGTCGCGCACGACTTCAACAATCTTCTCACCATCGTGCGCTCGTACGCGGATCTCCTCATGTATCAGCTGGGAGCCGACGAGTCGCGAATGGCGGACCTGCAGCAGATCAAACGTGCCACCGATCGCGCGGCATCGCTGGCGAGACAACTGCTGCTCTTCTCCAGGCGATCGCCTCAGGCACCGCGGCGGCTTCACGTGGGCGCATTTTTGGTGGAGCTCCGCCCGATGCTGGAGCGTTTGCTCCGGCCCGGTGTCTCGCTCTCCCTCGATCCCGGGCGCGACACGCTGGAAGTCGTAGTCGATCCGGAGCAGCTCGAGCGTGTGGTGATCAACCTCGTCGTGAACGCGAACGACGCCATCGCTGGCACTGGCAGCATCGCCGTCCACGTCGAGACGAGCCAGCTCGATCAGCAGGCGGCAGCGGTCGCGGACGTTCAAATGGGAAAGTTCGCAGTGATCGTCGTCAGCGACACCGGGTTCGGGATGACTGCCGACACCCTCGCGCACGTTTTCGAGCCCTTCTTCACCACCAAGCCGCCTGGTCAGGGTACCGGGCTGGGCCTCGCCACGGTGTTCGGGATCGTTCGACAGGCCGGCGGGCAGATCGACGTCGAGAGCGCGCCGCAACGCGGAACGACGTTTCGCATCCTGCTGCCGGCGGCCGAGCCCGAGGGGCGCCCGACCTAGCGCTTCTGGCGAGCACGAACCTCGCGGATGGTGCGGGCATGACATCGACCCCCGCCGCGCCGAGCGATTGGCGAAGTCACCTGCTCGAGTCGAGCGAGCAGATCCGCGCGCTTCTGCATCGCGTGAAGCGGATCGCGGTCGTCGGAATCAAGACCGAGGCACAGTCGTACCAGCCGGCGTACTACGTCCCCGAATACGTGCAGAGCGCCGGCTACGAGATCATTCCCGTCCCCGTCTACTATCCAGAGGCCACGAGCATCCTCGGCCAGCCAGTATATCGCCGAGTCGCGGATATCCCCGGCGAGGTGGATCTGGTGAACCTCTTCCGGCGCTCGGAGGACGTACCTCCGCACGTCGACGACATCCTCGCGAAGAACCCGAAGGCGGTGTGGATGCAGTCGGGAATCCGGAACGATGAGGTCGCGGAACGACTGGCTCGCGCGGGGATCGACGTAGTGCAGGACCGCTGCTTGATGGTGGAGGTGAGAAGGATGAGGTAGTCAGCGTCATCAGGGTCGTCAGGGTCGTCGGGGTCGTCGGGGTCGTCGGGGTCGGCAAAGCATGAACCCCTGAGCACCCGCACCCTGCCGACCCTGACGACCCTGATGACCCTGATGACCCTGACGACCCTTACTGAGCGACCACCTGCCCCCTTCGCCAGTCCACCGTCCACGGTCCGTCCGCCAGCAGCCGCCGCGCCTCGTCACCCGCCAGCGGGATCATCGACTGTTCCCAGATGAGCCAGAGGCCCGATCCGAAAAGCAGCGTCTGCACTCGCTCGCCGGGCATGTCACGGTCGACGCGGCCGTTCTTGCGCAGGAGGATGCGCCGCGCCACGGCGTCAACCGTGGGCGCGAGCGGCATGAGAAGGTCCAACCCAATCACGGCATCGGTCGGCGACGGCTGGGGCGCGAAGCTGGTGACGACGTGGCGAAGGGTGATCTCCCCGATCGCCACGCCGAGGGTGACGCCGGCCGCGTTGCGCACATCGTTGTCGAACTTCGACGCGAACACCTTCGTTTCCTTGCTCCGCATCCAGGCCGTGTCGAGAACGAGGCCGTGCGCGCGCGGATCGAGCGTCGCGCGAACGCTTGCTGCGCCGATGCGCAATACGACTGTCCCCAGCGCGCCGGTATCCGAGGGGGTCCAATGCACCGACACGGAATCAGGTCCTTCCACGACCGGTGGATGGTCGCGTAGCCATTCCGCCCGCGAGCGCTCCGCGTTGTGAAGGGGCGTATTGGGAAGGCCCGCCAGCGCTCGAAAATCGCCCAGCTGGGCGTACACGGGCGCGAGGTAGACCGCCACCTTTTTGGGGTCCGCGCCGAAGTAACGCGCCTCCTCCATCAGCACGGCGCCGATGCGCAGGGCGCCTCGCGCCGCGAGGTAGCGGCCTAGGGCGAGGCGGGCTTCGGGGTCTCGCGGCGCGCGCCGCACCGCGTAGTAGTACAACGTCTCCGCGGCGAACATCCGGCCCACGCGCAGGAGATTGTCGGCGCGCGAGAGCACGCCCTGGCCCTGCAGGGGTGCAGCGGCGAGCAGCGGGATGGCTAAGAGGAGGCTACGGCGCACGATAGCAAGACGCCTCCGCTCATCGCGCCGTCACGTACACGGCGAGGTATTCCTTTGCCTCGTACTCCTTTGCGGCCGGATTGGGCACCAGCGCGGCGATGAACCGCCCGCCGCGGGTGGCGGCAAGGACCATCCCCGGTCCGATCAGCCGTCCCCGTGCCCGGATCCACCCGCCGCGACTCTCGACGCCTCCATCTTCGATGGGAATGGCCTTTCGCGTCGTGTCGAGCTTCACCGAGATGTCGATGGTCGGGCCCTCTACCCAGGGAACGTCGGGGAGCTCGTGAGGTCGCGGGACCTCTCCGCTTGGCGCGCCGGTACGCGGGTCGAGCGCAATCCACTCCGTCGCCTGGGCGAAGTCCTGGGCGGAGTTGGGAGCGCGGCCGGCGATGAGCCGGGAACCGTCGCGGGTCCACCGCACGCGCCACCCGGCACCAATGGGGAAGATGCGATCGGCGCCAGTCTCGAGCTCCACGATACCCGGGCGAGCGAAGCCATACGCGACGCCCATGCCGCTCGCGTGAAACCGGCCGGCCGCGACGTCCTCCAGCGACATCCCGATGCGGTTGGCGAAGGCATCCCACTGAGCAGTGGACAACGTGTCTTCGCGGTTCCCCCGGAGAAAGTGTGCTCGGCCGAACCCGACGCGCTTCCAGTCGGGCGAGGGAGCGGCATCCCACACGCTGTCGCGCCGCACGTAGCGAAGGGGACGTTCGGTCGCGACGAAGAACGCGTTAGGCACTGGCTCCGCCTCGACCGCGGCCGGATCGTCCATGACGATGATCGCGTTGCGATCCTGCGACATCGCCCATCGAGCGACGGAGAACATCCCCTGCGTCTGCATGTTGACGCGCACGAGCGTCGTGACCCGTGGCTCGACCGGCGCGGCGCTGTCGCGGACGACGACCACCGACCCCGCTCCGCGTGCGGCACGAATCGAATGCGCCGCAGCCTCGGCGAGCCCTGCTTCCAGCGCCGGGAGCGCGAGGACCCGATACCACGTACGTCCATTGACCTCGGCGACGCGCACGTAGGCATCCCACCCAGCGCGGTCGAGCGAGTCCCGCTTCGCCACCGCGGCGGCGGTGTCGGGATACGACGCGAGCTGGAGCGCGACCACGGCTCCCGTGACCGGTGTGGACGGCACCTCCACGGAATCGGGGGCAGCCGTATCGCCGTCCGTCCGCGCCGCATCGCGATCCCCGCAGGAAGCGAGGACCCCCAGCGCCCCCAGCGCCTTTAGCGCGTTTAGCGCCTTTAGCGCCTTTAGCGCCTTCAGCGCCTTCAGCGCCTTCAGCGCCTCGCCCTTAAGCATACACCCCCTCTATCGCACTTTCCGGAGCAGGCATTCGCGTCTTCCGGCTCTCGAGCGCCTCCTCCTGGGCCCGCTCTACCTCAGCTTCGATCTCAGCTTCGATCTCGGCCAGCGTTCGGCGCGACACACCATCGTCGACGAGGTATTCCTCGTACAGCGCCACCGGATCGCGTCGTCCCCACTTCGCGAAGAGCTCGGCGGCAAACGTCTCGCGCGCCTCGGCCTCATCGTGCGTCGCGTGACCGCCCATGCGGAATGTCTCCGCGACGAGGAGCGCCGGCCCTTCGCCACGACGGCAGCGGTCGACGGCGAGTGCCGCGATCGCGTACGCATCGAGCACGTTGTTGCCGTCGAATTCCCCGCCCCACATCCCGTACGCGCGCGGCCAATCGCCGAAGCGCGTCGTCTCCGCCGGCAAGTGGTGTTGCTCGAGCCGTGTGCCGAGGGCGACCTGATTGTTTTGCACGATGAAGATCGCAGGGGCGCGACGAACGGCGGCGAAGTTGAGGCCCTCGTGCGCGACGCCCGCCTTCGTGCTCCCGTCACCTATCCACGTCATCGCGACCTGCCCGGTACCGCGCACCGCAAACGAGAGCGCAATGCCGGTGACGATCGGCACCATGTCGCCGACGTGACTGATCGGCGCGATGACGCCGTGCTCGAAGGCTCCGTAATGCCCATCGCGTCCGCGAGTTGGCCCGTCGGCGGTGCCCATGTACGCGCGAAAGATGTCGGCGACGGGCATGCCCATCTCCGAGCAAGCGCCTGAGTTGCGGATCATCGGGGCGACGAAATCGGACAATGAGGAATGAAGGCTGAGGAGTGAGGAATTCTCATTAGTCGAATTCCTCACCCCTTCGTTCCTCTTTCCTGCCCTCCTTAACGCGTGCACCGGCCCAACCGTCGTGGCCTCTTCACCGGTGCCGAGCCAGGCTTTCGAGATTACGCCCTGCCGCACCCAGCGCTTGAGCGCGATGTCGGTGAGGCGCGTGCGCACCAGGCCGCGATAGAGGTCGAGGCGCTGTTCCTCGCTGAGCGCCTCGATGATCGCTGCTCGCGCCGGGTCCGCGCGCACACGCTGGCGGAACTCCTCGACATCACGATCGTCGCGCTTCCAGGCGACGTATTCCGGCGGATCGAACGCGGGATAGCGCTTCATCAGCGCGCGGCGGTCTCCATCTTCCAGAACGCAATACCACCCGCCTGCTGACCCACTGGAACATCGGCGACGCGAGTGAGCGCCCGTAAATCATAGATGTCCACTTTCCCCGGCGCGGCCCCGACCGCTTCGTTGCTCACGAACGCATAACGAGAATCGGGAGAGACCGCGATGCCGTGCGTCACGGTCGTCGAGCTCTTCGTGTTGAGCACGCTCTGGCCGCTGGCGAGGTCGAAGATCTGCACCCCGCCGCCCTGCTTGAGTGTGGCGACCAGCAGCCGGCCGTCGGGGGTGACAGCGAGGTTGTAGGGACCTCGACCGGTCGTGAACCGCCGGTTGATCTCCCACCGCGCCACATCGATCTCAATGATCTGGTCCGCCTTGTTGCACGCGACGTAGACCTTCGATCCATCGGCGGAGGGCTGTGCCCACGTCGGCGAGCAGGTCGCGGGCGCCATGGCGCCGTGACCGGTATGCGCGGTGGCGACGTCTGTCGAGATCGGCCCTTCCTTCCCCTTGGCCAGACTGAAGCGACGGGAGACGCCGAACGTTCGCGTGTCGACCTCCACGAGCTGGTCATCCATCATGCACGTCGAATACTGGCGAAGCCCGCTCGGATCCACTCGACTCCCGTGCGGCATCGTACAAGTCTCCGTGCGCGCGACCTCGGTGTGCGTCGGCGTGTACACGACCGACACCGAGGACGGGACCATCTCGCCGTGCAGATTGAAGTTCACGATGAACGCGTACAACCCGTCGGGCGTGACGTCGATGGACGCGGGAAAGAATCCGAGAAAGATGCCGGGACCGGCGAGGGTGTCAGGGCCGACCGCGTAACGCCAGTACTTTCCATCGGGCGAGCCGTGCCCCGTCGTGAGGTGCAGGAACTTCCCATCGCGCGAAATCTGCAGGCCGTGCGGTCCCTCGAGCTCGGATGCGGATTCTCCCACGGGAAATGTCTTTTCGACGACCGCTCCGTCGGGACCAAAGCGAACACGATGGATGAGGTCAGCCGATTCCGCGCCGACGTAGACCCAGTAGTTCGCAGCAGGGGCGCCCGCGGCGGGGCTCGCTGGGGCTGGCGCTGCCCGCTCGACCCGCGGCGCAGGCGAGGAACCGCAGGCCGCAGCCGACAGGGCACCCGTGCCCATCAAAAGCCATACAGACAGCGTGTTAGTGATCGCCTTGCGGCGCGTAGGTAGCATAACCATCATGAAAACCTGACTCGTAAACATGTCGATGTGTAGCTCGGCGTTCACCGTGCGCGGTGAGGCGCTGCCATCGGTGTCGCGCAATCGTGCGCTCTGTAAGGACACGTGACGCGGCCGACAATCGGTCGCCCTGCGAGAGGGAGTACTGTTCCATGAACGTAACGCGCATTCCGCGATTCGTCAGCACCGCCGTGCTGGGGATGGTCGCACTATCGGCATCTCTTGTACACGCTCAGCAGCCCGCCGCTCCCGCGCAGGCCGCCCCCACCCAGCCACCGACGCCTCGCGTGGTGCGCATCGTCGCTGAACCTGCGAATCCGACGCTGGTCGCCGGCCAGCCTATCGCCTTCAAGCTCACGGCGTACGACTCGGCGGGGAACGTCATCGAGAACCCCCCGCTTCGATCGAGCGGACCGCGCGGCGTGCTTCGCTACTCGAACGGGCAGCTCACCGGCATGCAGGCTGGGAAGTATGAGGTCGTGGTCACGGCCGTGGGGGGAACCGATCCCGCCCGCCTCACGATTCCCGTTACCATCCAGTGGCCACCGATTGCGCAGGTGGAGATTCTCCCTGAGCCTGGACGGCTGTATACCGGCGTGACGCTCGCGCACCGGGCGCGCGCGGTCCACGCCGATCAGAGCGAGCGCAAGAACGTGGCGATCACCTGGCGCAGCTCGAACGAAGCGGTCGCGACGGTCGATCGCTTCGGCAACGTCACCGCGCGACGGCCGGGCACGGTGACGATTACCGCCGAGGCGGAGGGAGTGTCGTCGTCGACGCGGCATACGGTCGTCGCCAATCCGGTGGCCAGCCTCACCATCGATATCGATGAGAATTCGGTCCGGACCGGTGATGTCGTGCATCTCAAGGCGACGGCGAAGCGGGCGGGAGGTGCCGTGATCGCGGACGTCCCGATCACGTGGAGCTACACGTACGCGCCTGACGACACGATCGCCGCTCCGGGCGCCACGGGGGTGATCGATCGCGGTCTCTTTGCCGCCGAGGTGCCGGGACGTTACACCCTTCTCGCGAGCGCTGGTCCGACGGTCGCACGCAAGGTGCTCGACGTCCGTCCGCGCGACGTGCGGAAGCGCATCGCCGTGACCGGCCGCGGCAGCATCAACCATGTGCACACGTCCGACCTCTGGCCGTGGACGGGCAAGGATGGGCGCGACTACGCGCTCGTGGGAACGTGGGGCGGCGACGGGTGGGCGTACGTCTTCGACATCACCAACCTCGGCAACATCGTCAAGACCGACTCGATCAAGGTCGATGCGCGCGTCATCAACGACGTGACGGTATCGCCCGACGGGCGCTACGGCGCGCTGTCACGCGAAGGCGCGTCGAACCGGGTGAACGGCGTCGTCATCCTCGATCTGGCCAACCCCGCACACCCGAAAGTCGCGGCGACGTTCGATCAGGAGCTCACCGGCGGCGTGCACAACATGTTCGCCACCAACGACTACCTGTTCGCGCTCTCGAATGGTGACAAATACGTCATCATCGACATGAAGGACATCTACAAGCCGACGTACAAGAGCGAGTACGACCATCCGAACTCACGCGTGCACGACGTGTGGGTGCATGACGGCATCGCCTATTCGTCGGAGTGGGGCACCGGCGTGGTCGCCGTCGACGTCGGCAATGGCAAGTGGGGTGGAACGATCGACAAGCCCAAGCTCATCGCCACGTATCCGACGACGAGCGGCGCGACGCACGAGATTTTCCCCTACGTCCAGAAATCGACCGGGAAGGTATACCTCTTCCTCGGCGACGAGATCATGTCGCGCGAAGGCAAGGTCTGGGAGGGCACGAGCTACCTGCAGAACATCAACCAGAAGGGTGGCGTGCCCCAGACGTCGGCCGGCTACACGCACATCATCGACTTCACCGATCCGAAGAATCCGAAGAACATCGCCAAGTACCATCAGGAAGAGTTCGGCTCGCACGACATCATCGTAGAGGATGATGTCATGTATCAGGCGTACTATGATGGCGGATTGCGGATCGTGGACGTGTCGGGCGAGCTGGTGGGCAATCTCGCCGAGCAGCGGCGAGAGATCGCGGTGTACAAACCCTTCGATCCTCAGGGCTACACGGCGAACGCGTCGTTCGTGATGAACGCGATGCCATGGAAGGGACACATTCTGTTCACCGACTTCAACAGCGGACTGTGGTCGGCGAAGCTGGAGCCCCGGACCCCGCCCGTGCCCTGAACCTCCCCGGGCCAAGGGCCAGGGGCCAGGAGCCAAGGGAAGGAAAGGCGGCGCTGCTTTGCAGCTGCCGCCTCATCAGATGAGCAAACGGCCGCGCACCGCGCGGCCGTTTGCCTTTCCTTCCCTTGGCCCTTGGCCCCTGGCCCCTGACCCGCTCCTCTACACCCCGCCTTCGAACGTATTACACGTCCTCGGATCGCCGCTCTCCAGCCCGCGCCTGAACCAGCGCACGCGCTGTTCCGACGTCCCGTGCGTAAAGGATTCAGGGCTCACGCCACCTCCTGACCGCGACTGAATTCGGTCATCGCCGATCGCGGCCGCGGCGTTCAAGCCTTCCTCGACGTCGCCCCGTTCCAGGATCTGGCGGCTGTTCGTCGAGTTGCCCCAGATGCCGGCATAGCAATCCGCCTGGAGCTCCAGCCGGACGGAGAGCGCGTTCGCTTGTCCGGGACGCGCCTGCTGCATCTGGCGCACCTCACCTGCCGTCCCCGTGACGTTCTGGACATGGTGCCCGATCTCGTGGGCGATGACGTACGCCTGCGCAAAATCGCCGGGGGCGCCGAAGCGCTGTTGGAGCGCGTCGTAGAAGCCCAGGTCGATGTAGACCTTCTCATCGAGCGGGCAGTAGAACGGGCCCATCGCCGACTGGCCGGTGCCGCATCCGGATTGCACGTAGTCCCGGAACAGCACGAGCTTGGCCTCGCGATACTGTCCACCATACTTGGGCAGGATTTCCGTCCAGACACCCTGCGCATCATCGAGGACGAACGAGACGAACTCCACCAGCTCGCGTTCCTCGGGCGTTTCCTCGATCGACCCTTGCTCGGTCGCGGTGGTGGGAACGCCTCCACCCCCGCCACCGCTGAAGATGTCGCCACCAAAGAGAAGGCCCAGAATCAGGACGATGATCGTCCCGCCCAGACCCATGCCCTTCCCGATGCCGAACCCGCCACCGCCAAACCCGCGCGAGCCGCGCAGGTCCTCGATGTTTCTGCTGCGTCCGCCACGTGTCCACCGCATCGCCGTATCCTCCAATGGATACCCGGCGCATTCGCAGGAACTGGACCCGCACACGTGGTGATTCGGATCACTCGCGGAGCGGAGCTGCGGTGATCAGGAAACAGCGCATAAGGGTCTCGAGACAGGTGATCCAGCGTGTCCAGGTGATCGAGGCAAAGTCGTTCCGTCCCCTCGATTACCTGGATTTCCTGGACACCCTCGACTACCTCCCTAAGAGCCGATCCAGGAATCCCAGCTCCGTGTTGTCCCCCGACGCGGCTCGCGCGAGCGCCTCCGCGAAGTCGGGCGCGGTCGCGAAGCGGTCGTTGAGATCGCGAGCCATGCCCTTGAGCAGCACGCGCTCGACGTCGGCGGAATAGTTCAGCTCCGGCCGCATCTTCCGCAGCGGGATCGGCTCGCTCCGGAGCCGCGCCAGCATGAGCTCCTGCTGTGAGCGCCCCTCGAACGGCAGCTTGCCGGTGAGCATCTCGAAGGTCATCAGCGCCAGCGAGTACACATCCGTCCGGGGATCGAGCGGCTTGCCGCGAAGCTGCTCGGGACTCATGAACTCCGGCGTGCCTAACACGATCCCCGTCGCCGTGAGCTTTTCTGCCTCGGCGCCCGCGCGGCGGTCCTTCGCCAAGCCGAAGTCCATGACCACGGCCCGCTCGGCGCCGCCCGGCTCGCGGCACAGCATCACGTTCTCCGGCTTGAGATCGCGATGGATGATACGGAGCTGGTGCGCGACCTGAAGGCCGGCCGCAATGTCGCGCACGAAGTGAACGACATCGGCGAGGGGAATATGTCCCAGTCGATGCGTGCGGTCGCACAGCAGCTCGCCTTCCACGAACGGCATGACGACGTATACCATGCCGGTGTCCGTCTCACCCAGGCGGATGATGTGGCAGACGTTGGGATGGGCCAGCCGGCCGGCGAGCGATGCTTCCCGGCGCAGTCGCGCGAGCGAGTTGCGGTCTGCCGACAGCGCCGGTGACAGAATCTTGATCGCCACGCGCTCGTTCGTCTCGAGATCCTGGGCCAGATAGACGAACGACATTCCGCCCTCTCCCACCTTTCGCTCGATCCGATAGCGATCGTCGAGGACGCGGCCGGCCATCGAGGACTGCGATGACGCCTCCGACGCGGGTTTGGGCGTCGTCGGCACGGCCCGCGCCCCGCTGGAAGGCGGACCGTACTGGGGCCATTCCGCGCTCCGATTGGGAGGAGTCGTCGGCTCCTTCACGAGCTGTAGCCCGTCGCGCTTGCAGAAGCGCGCATCGCCGGCATACACCGTCCCGCAGCGCGGGCAGCGCATGCTCACGCGCGCACCTTGTTCCGCCCTTCAGCCTTCGCGCGATAGAGCGCGTCGTCCGCGTGCGAGATGAGGTCGTCGGTCGTCTCGATGCTCGAGGATGGGAACGTCGCCACCCCGATGCTCACCGTCAGGCTCACTGGTTCCTCGCCATCGTCGCCGGGAATGCGGTGCTCCGCGATCCGCTGCCGTACGCGCTCAGCGAACGCCACCGCCCCTTCTTCAGCGGTCTCCGGAAGGACAACGACGAACTCCTCGCCTCCGTAACGGGCAACGATGTCGACGGTGCGGACCTCCCGCTGGATGATCATCGACACCTCGCGCAGCACATCGTCGCCGACGAGGTGGCCGTGCGTGTCGTTGACGCGCTTGAAGTGATCGAGGTCGACCATGAGCAACGTCAACACGAGCCCATACCGACGCGCGCGCTCCATTTCCTCGTCCAGTCGGTCCACGAGAGCGCGCCGATTGAGCGTGAGAGTGAGCGGGTCGGTGATCGCCAGCATCTCGAGCCGTGCCTTGTCGGCCTTCGTCCGCTCGATCACGCGCGCCTTCTCGATCGCTGCCACCGCCGCCTTGATGACGGCGTCGGCGAATTCCACGTCGTCGCGCCGCAGAGGTGTCTCGTGACGGGTAGTGCGCAGGAAGAACACCCCCGCCAGCTGACGGTCCACCCGGAACGGGAGGGCGATCACCGATCGAATGGACACGACCGTGCCGCTCCGGTCCCACTCGCGTCGCACGTCCTCATACAGCGGGCTCGTGAGCACGTCCTCGATGAGCACCGGCTCGCCTCGCTCGAGGGCGGTGCGAATCTCGGGATACCGATCGAGACGGATCTCGAAGTCCCTCAGCTGCGGGTTCTCGTAGGCCGTGGCCACGATGCCCATCTCGTCACCTGGACGTGCGAACACCAGCGAACAGTGCGAGAGGTTCAGCGCGCGCGCAACGCGGCGAACGAGAATGTGATAGATCTCGTCAGGCGAGAGGTCGCCGGTGACCTCGTGGAGGATGTCGACGAGCTGTCGGCGGCTCTCCGCTTCATCGCGCGCCCGCTGAAGCTGGACCTCGGTCGACCGCAGCTCCTGTCGCGCGCGCGTCAACGTGTCCCGCACGCGAAGCTGCGCCTGAATTCGCGCGAGCAGCTCGCGCACCCGGAACGGTTTGGGCACGAAATCGGACGCGCCCAGCCCGAGCGTGCGCACTGCTGCTTCCTCGGGAGGCATGGCCGAGATCATGAGCACCGGGAGATCGCGCCACCGGTCATCGCCGCGGATGCGCTCCAGCACTTCGAAGCCATCCAGGTCGGGCATCATGATGTCCAGCAGCAGCAGGTCGGGCACCGAGGTCTCGAGCTGCTCGAGCAGCAAGCGCGAGCCGGGCACGGCCATCACGTCGTAGCCGTGCTCCTTCAGAATCCAGGAGACCGTCTTGAGCAGTGCCTCGTCATCGTCGACGACGAGGATTCGCGGCTTAGCGGGTGCTAAGGAGGTCACGCAACCCCGTCCACTCGATGTTGCCCCCGCTCAGCACACACACGGTCTCGCCGCTTGGCCGCACCGCCCCGGTCTGCAGCGCCGCGAACGCAATCGCACCGCTCGGCTCGGTCACCAGCTTCATGCGATCGAGGAGCCAGCGCATCGCGTCGACGAGCGCGTCGTCGCTCACCGTCACGACGTCGTCCAGATACGCCTGATGGTGAGCGAAATTGAGCGAACCGATTTGCACGGCGAGGAGTCCATCGGCGAGGGAACTGGAATGCTGGAGCAGCACGGGGCGCGCCGCCGCGCGCGCGCGCGTCAACTTCGGGGCGCCGGCCGGTTCCACGCCGATCACGCGCACAGAGGGGATCAACAGTTTGATCGCCGTCGCCACGCCAGCGCTCAAACCCCCACCGCCTACGGGAACGATGACCGTGCCCACCCGAGGGAGGTCCTCCGCGATCTCTAGCCCCACCGTCCCCTGGCCAGCGATGATGACCGGGTCATCGTAGGGCGGGACCATCGTCAGCCCTTTTTCCTCGACGAGCTCCACCGCGCGGTCCATGCGATCCTTCGTCGTGGTTCCCGCCAGCACCACGCTCGCACCGAGCCGCTCGGCTCCGGCCCGCTTTGCGGGCGTCACGGTGGTGGGCATCACCACCGTGGCCTTCACTCCGAAGAGCCACGCCGCCGCGGCGACGGCCTGGGCATGATTGCCGGATGACGGAGCGACCACCCCGCGGGCGCGGGCGTCCGGAGTCAGCCGCGAGAGGAACGTGTACGCGCCGCGAAACTTGAACGCGCCCGTGCGCTGGAGCATCTCGGGCTTGAGCCACACCCGCGTCTCGCGATCGACCTCCTCGGCGAGGAGCAGCGGGGTGCGAACCGCGACGCCGCGAATCCGAGCGGCAGCGTCGCGAATGTCGTTGAGGGAGACGAGGTCCTGCGCGATGGCCGAGATAGACATTGGGCGGAACGAGGAACGAGGAATGAGGAAAATCGATCGAGCTAAGGCGCGGGACTCAATCCATCGAATTCCTCGTTCCTTGTTCCTCGTTCCTCATTGTCTTTCTCAAGATAGCGAACTTTGCCGAGGGGCAATAAGACGGCGTGTCTTCGGGTCATTGATGTAGGGGTCAGGAGTCAGGAGTCAGGGGTCAGGGATGGAAAGCGCGGCAGCGAAGCTGCCGCGCTCCATCTGATGAGGGCCGCACGCGCGAAGCGCGGCGGCCCCTTTCCATCCCTGACCTCTGACTCCTGACTCCTGACTCCTATCTTCCCGATCAGCTTGACACTGTCCGGGCCGCCCCGCACGTTGGTCCCGCGCCCCCACCAGGAGAACTCGCATCTCCACCGACATCACCCGCCGCGAAGCGCTGCGCCGCGCCGCCATCATCCTCGGCGGAACGCTGTCGGCGCCGACGATCGCCGCCGTGCTCGCGGGGTGCGGCGATCGGCAAACCGCGGCGAAGCCTCCGTGGGTCCCCCGCACGCTGACACCAGAGCAACGGGCGATGGTGGTCGCTATCGCGGACACGATCATCCCCGAGACCGAGACGCCCGGCGCCCGAGCCGCTCAGGTCGACCAGTTCGTGGACACCCTCCTTTCCGACCACCTCGCAGCCGATGACAAGGAGCGGTTCCTCGCCGGGTTGACGCGGCTGGAGGCGCGCGCGCGGAGGATTCATCAGAAAGGATTCGCCGAGTTGACGGTCGCGCAGCAGACGGAGATGGTGAGCGAGCTCGACCGACTCGCCTTCCAGGAGCAGACGCTGGCCGAGAAGCCGCCAGCCGGTGCGGCGGCCTCCCCCCGGTCGCAGGAATCCGACGTGCAGGTGGGACAAGGCGTCGGCGCCACACCGGCCGAGGCGGCATCTCCGCAGCCGGATGCGGCCGATGTCGGGCGGGAGAGCTTCTTCCGGATGATGAAAGAGCTCACGGTGGTCGGCTACTACACCTCCGAGGTGGGCCAGACACAGGAGCTTCGCATCAACCCCATGAAACCCTACCGCGACATCCCGTATACCCCCGGCATGCCGAGCTGGGCCTAACGACGATGCTGATTCGCCAACGCGAGGAATACGACGCGATCGTGGTCGGCTCCGGCATCAGTGGTGGCTGGGCGGCCAAGGAGCTGTGCGAGAAGGGCCTCCGCACGCTCGTGCTGGAGCGCGGGCGCAACGTCGAGCATCAGAAGGACTACATCACGGAGCACAAGCGGGATTACGAGTTCCCGATGCGGCAGCGTCGCATCACCACCGAGAGCCCGCTCGCCAAGGACTACCAGATTCAGGCTCGCACGGGCCAGTTCGTCGAGGCGGCCGTGCATTTCTTCCTGAAGGACAGCGAGCATCCGTACATCGAGGAGAAGCCGTACACCTGGATCCAGGGAAACCAGGTCGGTGGACGCTCGCTGATCTGGGGGCGGCAGACCTACCGCTGGAGCGACCTCGACTTCGAGGCCAACCTGAAGGACGGCTATGGCGTGGATTGGCCGATCCGCTATCGCGACATCGAGCCTTGGTACAGCTACGTCGAGCGCTTCGCCGGCATCACCGGGGAGAAGCTTGGGCTTCCGTACCTTCCTGATGGTGAGTTCCAGAAGCCGATGGAGCTCAACGCCGGCGAGAAATTCTTGAAAGCGGGGATCGAGCGCGCGTTCCCCGGTCGGCATCTGACGATCGGTCGGTGCGCCGTGTTGACGGAGCAGATCGGCGATCGCGCACCCTGTCATTACTGCGGTCCGTGCTATCGAGGGTGCTCGACCGGGTCGTACTTCTCGAGCCAGTCGTCGACGCTGCCGGCGGCGCGCAAGACGGGAAAGCTCACGCTTCGCCCGAACAGCCTCGCGCACAGCGTCATTTACGACGAAACGCAAGACCGCGCGACCGGTGTGCGGTTCGTCGACACTGGGACCGGTGAGACGCACGAGGTATTCGCCAAGGTCATCTTTCTCTGCGCGTCCACGCTCGGCACGACGCGCGTCCTGCTCAACTCGAAGTCACCGCGGTTTTCCGAAGGGCTCGGCAACTCGAGTGGCGTGGTCGGACATTATCTGATGGACCATCACTTCATGGTCGGTGCGCGAGGCGAGATACCGGGGCTCCTCGACCGCTACTACGAGGGCAATCGCCCGAACGGGTTCTACATCCCGCGCTTCCGCAACCTCGGGGGGCCGAGGTCCGACCGGTTGAAGTTCTCGCGCGGGTACGGTTATCAAGGTGGGGCTGGCCGCGGCGGCTGGGGGCGTGGTATTGGCGAAGCCGGTATCGGCGTGGAGCTGAAAAAGAAGCTGCACGAGCCGGGGCCATGGGGTGTGGGGATGCTCGCGTTCGGCGAGGCCCTCCCGGTCAAGGAGAATCGTGTGTGGCTCGATTCGCAGCAGACCGACAAGTGGGGCATTCCTCTGTTGCGCATCAGCTGCGAGTGGACGCCGAACGAGCTCGCGATGCGCCAGGACATGAAGGAGCAGGCGGGCGAGATGCTGGAAGCGGCGGGCGTTCGGAATGTGAATCCCTGGGACGCGCACGAACCGGGCAAGCTCGGGGCGGAGCCCGGACTGGGCATTCACGAGATGGGGACCGCGCGCATGGGTCGCGATCCAAAGACCTCCGCGCTCAACGCGAACAACCAGCTGCACGATGCACCTAACGTCTACGTGACTGACGGGGCGTGCATGACGAGCTCCGCGTGCCAGAATCCGTCGATCACCTACATGGCGCTCACCGCGCGCGCCGCCGATCACGCCGTGCGCGAGCTGCAGCGTCGCAATCTGTGAGTCGCCTCCCATGAATCGGCGACGGTTCCTTGCGGCGGGAGTTAGCGCGAGCGCCGCCGCGCTCGTCCGCGCCGGGCCCGTGCGCGCCGAGCCGCTGAGCGCCGCCTCGGGCACCGCGGCGTTCAAGCATTCCGTGTGTCGCTGGCCGTACGGAAAGCTCACCGTCGATCAGCTGTCGCGCATGGCGCGAGAGCTCGGACTGGATTCGGTCGAGCTGCTCGAGCGCGACGAATGGCCGATTGCGCGCAGCCACGGATTGAGCTGCGCGATGGGATACGCTCCCGTACCCGAGCCTCGCACGCGGCTGACACGTGGCTTCAACCGCGTGGAGCATCACTCGTGGCTGGTGCCCGCATACGAGCGCGCCATTCCCCTCGCGGCCGCGGCTCGCATTCCCAATCTCATTTGCTTCTCCGGGAACCGTGACGGCCTGGATGATGAGGAAGGTCTCGCGAACTGCGCGCGCGGGCTCGAGGCGCTCCTCCCCGCGGCGGAGCGGCATGGCGTCACGATCTGCATGGAGCTGCTCAACTCCAGGGTGGACCACCCGGACTACCAGTGTGACCGCACGCCCTGGGGTGTCGCGCTGGTGAAGCGTCTGGGATCGGAGCGGTTCAAGCTCCTGTACGACATCTACCACATGCAGATCATGGAAGGGGACGTGATCCGCACGATCCGCGACAACCATCAGTACATCGCGCACTATCACACCGCCGGCGTCCCCGGCCGCCACGAGATCGACGCCTCGCAGGAGCTCAACTACGCCGCCATCATGCGCGCGATCGCGGATACGGGGTTCACCGGCTATGTGGCGCAGGAGTTCATCCCGACGCGGGATCCGCGGACGTCGCTGGAGGAGGCGGTGAGGATCTGTAGAGTCTAGGGCGCTGGAGGCGCTGGGGGCGCTGAACCTTTCCTGCAGCGCCTTCAGCGCCTCCAGCGCCCTCAGCGCCCTTAGCGCCTTCAGAACCTCACCGCCGTCCCCATCCTGATCGTCCTTGGCGGCACCCGCGCGCGCGCGGAGGCGAACACGCCAGTCGCATTGGGGTCGCTCTGCGAGTCGATCGCGACGTTCGCTTCGGTGATCGCGCGATTCCCCAGGACGTTGAAGCCATCGAGCGCGAGCACCCATTCGGCGCGCCCGAAATGGAATGCGCGCTCGAGATGCAGATCGAGCGTCACGCGGTCGGGATACGTGCGGCTGCCCCGCTCTTCCAGGAATACCCGCTGTCCCGAGACCGGTCGGAACACCGTGTGGTCGATACGCGCCGTGTCGGCGCGGATGGCCGTCGAGTCGTTGATGTCGAAGTTGAACAGCAGGCTGTTCAGCGTGAACGTCGGGGCGAATGCGTCGCCGCGCATCGCGGTGACGAAAGCGCCGCCACGAAATCCGAGCGGGAGTGCCCCGGTGACGCGCAGCTTGGCCTCGAGCTCCGTGGAGTTCGGCAACCTCCCGAATCCGAAAATGGCCTCGTTAGGGCGCACGAACGGCCCGGCCCCACGACCGGCGGGATCATCGTAGCCGGTCACGCTGAACAGGTTGCCTTCGAGCTTCGTCATCGCCAGCGAGCCGGTAACCGACCAGAGGGGAAAGCGCCCCGAGAGGATGAGCTGGCCCTGGTCGAACTCTCGACGCGCGCCCGGCGCGGTGGTGATCTGATACACCGGGTTCCAGATAAGGTCGGGAATGTCGGACGCCCGATAATTCGGCAGCGCGGGCGCACCGGGCCGCACCGTCTCCAGAATGCGACGCACCACTGCGTCGTTAGGGAGGTAGACCACCGGTAGCACCAACGGCTCGCCGTTGTGGTCGCGAATGACGCCACCGAAGCGGTTCGTCACGCGCAGATTGGTGAACGCCGTGTAGTTCGACGCGAGGTTCCGATCGACCAGCGCCACCAGCCGCCGGTTCTTTCGTCCCACATACACCGCCTCCGCCTTCCAACGCGACCCAATGGAGCGCTCGATTCCGGCGACGATCTGATCGATGTATGGCTGCCGGTAGTTGAAGACCGCTCCTTCCTCGTTCAGCCGCACTTCATCGACGAGCGTCAGCCAGCCTTGCTCGACGAGAATGTCCCGCTGCGCGGGGGTGAACGTCGTGCGTGGGTTGGTCAGTGTGGGCCCGGTATAGTACCAGAACTGATCGTTGGTGAAGACGCCGCCGCCCTCGATCCGGTCGAAGAACTGCGCGAAAAGATGCTGGTGGTAGCGACCCCAATGCAGCTTCGCGACGAATCGCCCGTTGCCGGCTACGTCCACGATCGCGCCGACGCGCGGCTCGGTGGCGAAGTCGCGGACCGCCTCCAGCCGGTCCTGGCGCTCACCCTGCGGGCGCAGTGCGCCGTACCACCAGCCATGCCGTGCGCCTAACAGGAGGCTCACGCGTTGCCCGATCTCGACACGGTCCTGCAGGTAGATCGCCCCGTTTTCGACGTCGGCGTCGAGCCGCACCTCACCGCCCGTGCTCACCGGAATGATTCCTGTCTCGGGCCAGGTCGAGGGAAGTGCCGGGTCGAATGACGGACGGTCGGGCGTTGCTGGCCGCCACGTCATGCCGCCATTTCGCAGATGATGGTGAACGTACCGCGACTTCGAGAGCTCCACCCCGGCCTTCCAAAAATGGCGGAGCCTGCCCCCGCCTGACGAGAAAATGTCGGCGTCAGCCGAGATGGCGGTCGTCAGCGGCGCAAACCGCTCGCGAAAGGCGGCATTGTGATAGGACCGATCGCCGCCCAATTCCCAGGTTCTCATCCCGGCCACGGCGACGTCGCCGTACGGATCACGACGCTCGTCGCCATCGAGTCGTGCCACTCGGACATCGAGCAGGGCACGCGCTCCCCACGAACGACGCCACGACACCAGGCCGAACATCGTCGGCGCACTCAGCCGAACGCCCGCCTCCGGCGCCTCGAATCCGGTCTGCGCGAAGTGCTCGGCGCTCAGATCGACGAGACCAGCCGATGCATCGACGACATCGCGCGGGCTAGCCTGCCAGGTCAGCTTTCCGAAAAGCTTCCGCTCGTCGTGTTTCCCGAGCGTCGGGAGAAACCGACCAGAGCTGGTGTTACCCAGGTGGTCGAGCACGCGAAGCTCGCGCTGCACCATCTGGCCGGCGAGGTAATAGAACAGGCGATCGCGAACGAGCGGTCCGCGAAGCTCACCCTCCACTTCGCGGCGGCCGGCGAGCTCGGCATTGATCTCCGTCGAGCCGATGTTCGTGCTGTTGAGCCGATGCGTCTCCGCGTTGACGCGAACCACCCCCGTTCGCGT
This sequence comes from Gemmatimonadaceae bacterium, assembly GCA_035253695.1. GTDB lineage: Bacteria > Gemmatimonadota > Gemmatimonadetes > Gemmatimonadales > Gemmatimonadaceae > JAICNG01. Next base: position 4,813 of record DATFBS010000072.1, on the reverse strand, counting down.
GTTCGAGCCCGACTTCGTGACGGCGCGAATCAGCCCACCCTGAAAGTTCCCGAACTCGGCGCCCGCGGCGAGACCGGTCACTTCGAGCTCCTCGAGCCAACTGGGATTGAGCGGAATGAGCGCGCCGCCGACCCCCGGGTGATTGAGCGCCACGCCATCGACGATGTAGCTGTTCGCCTGCTCCGTGGCGCCACCCCAGACCTGGTCCGGCCGCGCTCCCGGGGTGAAGGCGATGATGGAGGTGAAGTCATAGCCTAACGGCAGCGCCGACAGCTCGGCCTCGTCGATGCGCGTGCCGAACCGCGTGTCTTCACGATCAATGGCGTTTGGCGCCGCGCCGACGACCACCGGCTCGAGCGCGGTGGGCGCGTCCCGGAGGACGATGTCCAGTGCCGTCGACCCACCCGAGGCGACGGCCACACCCTCTTGCGAGGAGGGGCGAAAGCCGAGTCGCCGCGCCACGAGCGTGTAATCCCCTGGCGGAAGCAGCCCGAGCCGATACCGGCCATCGATCCCGGACACGTCGCGGCGGATGATCGAGCCGTCGGAGCGGGTCGCGGTGACGACGGCGCCGGAGACGGGAGCGCCGGCGTCATCCCGAACGTGGCCCTCGAGAGAGCCCGTCGATTGCGCGAGAAGTGGTGCAGCGAGAAGGACGATCGGCGTGACGACGTGCGCGATGAGGCGACGCGTCATCGGGGCTCGTCCACGAGGCCACTGCTGGGAACGGGCTGAACGCCGGGCTGAACGAGCAAGTGCTCCTCCGAGTCGGCCGCAATCACCGCTCGCTCGGGCACGTCCCGCTCGCCGACGTCGCGCACGAATGACACGCACACCGCCGCCGTCAACAGAAAGACGCCGCCGAGCATCACCACGTACAGCGGCGCCTGAGCGTTGTTCTCACCAAAAACGGCTCGAATCAGCGGGCCGAACCCCAATGCTGCCAGAATCTCCGGGATGACGATGAAGAAGTTGAAGACCCCCATGTACACGCCCATGCGACTCGGGGGCAGCGCGGTCGAGAGAATCGCATAGGGCATGGACAGGATGGACGCCCACGCGATTCCGACACCGATCATGCTCAGAATCAGCAGCCATCGATTGTGGATCACGTACACCGAGAGCAAACCGGCCGCGCCACAGATCAGCGCTACCGCATGGACGGTCTTGCGGCTGGTGAGGGCTGCCAGCTTCGGCAGCGCCAGCGCGATGAGGAAGCAGGTAATCGAGTAGAACGCGAAGACGAGCCCGCCCCACTCGATGCCCTGGGTATACAGCGCCGATTGCGTATCGGTCGCGCCGAACACGTGGCGTGCCGTCGCCGGAACGAAGAAGAGCCACATACAAAAGAGGCCCATCCACGTGAAGAACTGCACGACGGCGAGCTGGCGCATGGTCGGCGGCATGTCGCGAATCGATGCGCCAATCTCTCGGACGAGATTGCCCAACCCGCGCTTGTCACGACGCGCCCGCTCGAATGCGGCGGGATCCTCGGGTGGAAACTCGGTCGTCGTGAATACCGTCCAGAGCACCGCGACCAGGAACACCGCCGCGCCAACCTGGAAGGAGTACTTCACCGAAAGCGGGATACCGCTCGCGGTATTGCCCTCGACTCCCAGCCAACTGAACGCGAACGGCAAGGCGTTGGCGAGGCTCGCGCCAATGCCGATGAAAAACGACTGCATGACGAAGCCCGCAGTGCGCTGACTGACATTGAGCTTGTCGGCGACGAATGCGCGGAACGGCTCCATCGAGATGTTGATGGAGGCGTCGAGGACCCACAGGAGCGTGGCTGCCATCCACAGGGTCGTGGACGTCGGCATGACGAACAGCGCAAGAGAGGCGAGGATCGCCCCGGTGAGGAAGTACGGGCGGCGCCGTCCCAGAGGGCCCCACGTGCGGTCGCTCAGCGCGCCGACGATCGGCTGCACGAGGAGTCCCGTCACCGGGGCTGCCAGCCACAGCAGCGGCACCTCATCCGGTCGCGCCCCGAGCCGTTCGTAGACCGCCGACATATTGGCGAGCTGCAGCCCCCAGCCGAACTGAATGCCGAGGAATCCGAAGCTCATGTTGAATAGTTGGGCGAAGCTCAGCCGTGGCTTGTCCATGGGCGCGAAGTTGGCGGCTGAAAGAGCGAAGGGCCAGGGGCCACGGGCCAGGGGCCATGGGAAGGAAAGGCGCGGCAGCGAAGCTGCCGCGCTCATCTGATGAGGGCCGCACGCGCGAAGCGCGACGGCCCCTTTCCTTCCCTTGGCCCTTGGCCGGTGGCCCCTGCCCCTAGCTCCTCCCCACGCCTAAGGCGTCCGCGACCCGATTGATGTAATTGAACCAGGACGCGATCAAGGTGATCTGCAGGATCCCCCGATCGTCGAAGCCGGCCGCCCGCAACCGCTCGTGGTGCTCCGGCGTGATGCGGGTCGCGTCTTTCGTCAGCTGGACGACGTAATCAAGCATTACACGCTCGGCCTCGGTAATCGGCGCCGACCGGTAATCCCGACGGAGCGCCTCGACGAACTCGTCATCGAGCGTGACCCGACGCAGAAACTCTGCGTGCGAGTCGATTCAATACTTACACCGGTTGGTCTCCGAGACCATCGTCGTGATCATCTCGTGCTGTCGGCGCGTAAGCGGCAGCTCGGGTGACATCAGCACGCCGAACGTGGCGAAGGCGTGATACAACGCCTCGGGGATGAGACTGTGCGACGCGACGATCCCCGAGGTCTGCCCTCCCGCCACCGGATGAACGGGCGTGGCGTACTCGATGGGATACAGCGCGCGCTGCATCTCGATCGCGCGCCGCAGAGCGGGGTCGGCATCGTCGACATCGATGGTCTTGATCCACGTCATGCTTCAAGCCTCCTCGGGTTCGTGTTCATTGCACCGCAAGGTTAAGGGCGGGGAGCACAGAGGCACACCGAGACATCGCACAGAGTCACACAAGGGAGTTCAACGGCGAAAGTTTCCAAGGGCATTTGCAGTTGCGGTTCCTTGTGTGTCTTCGTGTGATGTCTCTGTGTGTCTCCGTGCGACCGCCGTTACGTCGAGCTCAGACTCGATCGTCCACGCGGCTTCACCACGAAAAACGATATCGGAATCCCCAACCCGACTACGGCCGCTCCGATCGCCGTCTGCACCGGCCGCCCGACCGCGAACAGCATCACCATGAGGACGACGAGTACCAGGAACACCACAATCGGCAGCGGATGCCACGGGGTGCGAAAGATGCTCGGGCTCTCGGGAGGCCTCGGCAACACGAGAATCGCCGCCGCCGACAACCCGAGAAAAAACACGGCGGCGGGAACGAAATAGCCGAGGATTTGATCGAAGCTGCCCAGCATCACGAGAAGGCACGCTAGCGCGACCTGGATCAGCGTCGCGCGAGGCGCAGACTGCCGTCGTGGATCGAAGCGCACGAGCGAGGCGGGAAACACACCGCTCCGCGCCATGGCGAGATAGACGCGCGGCGCGCCAAGCAGCACCGCCGCGAGACTTCCCGCCACCGCGACGACGACCGCGGCCGCCAGCAGCTGCCCCGCCCCTTCCCCAAAAAGTGCCGAACCTAACGACCCGACGAAGGCGTCGTCCGTGGCGTGAGCGCGGCCCCCCATGGCGTGCATGAACGCGACGCTGAGCCCGGCATACACCACCGCGACCACGAGCACTCCACCCACGAGCGCGACCGGGAGTGTCCGCCGGGGCTCGACGATCTCCTCGCTCATCTTCCCGAGGTCCCACCATCCGCCGAAGGCGAAGAACGCGCCCATGAGAGCGCCGGCCAGCGCGGGGAATGGCGGAATCCCTCCAGCCGTCGCGGCGGCGGTCGCATCGCCTCCGTTTCCGCGGACGACCACGGCGATGATGAGCACGACGATCGTGGCGAGCTTCGCGATGGCCGTCCAGCGCAGCACGCGCGCGCTGCTTTGGATGCCGAGCATGGATATCGTCGCCAGCAGCACAATGCAGCCGATCGCGATCGGCGGAATCAACGACGGCGGCCCACCGAGAAGGGCCAGCAGGTACGTTGCGAGTCCCACACCAAGCGCGGCCGTCAGTCCCGGATCCATGACGAGCAGCGACATCCAGCCGTACACGAAGGCGCATCGCTCGCCAAACGCCTCTCGCAGGTACACATACCCGCCACCGGCTTCGGGAAAGCGGCTTCCAAGCTCTGCGTAGCAAAGAGCGCCCGCGGCCGACAGCAGCCCCACGAACCCCCAGGCACCGAGCACCCATGACGTGGCGCCGAGAGTTCGCGACATCGACGCCGGCGTGAGGAAGATTCCCACCCCCATCACCTCGGCGATGATCATCGCGAGCGCAGCCCAGATGCCAAACCGTCGCGAGAGTGCGACGCTCATCGACGAATCACGTTGTTCGAGGCTGAATGTCTTCGGTGGGATTCGACGCTCGATAATACTTCGCGTGCGGAATCGAACAACCCTTCGGTCCTTCACAAGGTCGCGGACGGTGAGCACCTTTTGCCATGCGCGCTCACCGGGCGGGCCAGAACCCGATACTTACCCCAGCCATGGTCCCGCCGTCACGACCGGATCTGGACGTCATAGGCGTCTTCAATCCCGGCGTCACACGATACGAGGACGATGTCCTGTTGTTGCTGCGGGTGGCCGAAGCCGCGCCCGGCACGTCCGATCAGGAGATTACTTCACCGGTATACCACTCGAACACCGACACCCTCGAGATCCAGCGGTGGCGTCGCGACGCGAGCGGGGTGGACTCGAGCGATCCGCGAACGGTAACCGTGCAGGGATACACCTGGCTCACCTCCATCTCGCATCTGCGCGTCGCGCGTTCG
>DATFBS010000071.1:0-6021 GCA_035253695.1 Gemmatimonadaceae bacterium | reverse complement strand
ATCGCAAATCTGGCCGGGTGCGCTGGCTCCGGCCCGATGCGAAGACCCAGGTCTCCGTCGCCTACGACTCGTCAGGCTTCCCGGCCGAGGTGCGCACGGTGCTCGTCTCGGCACAGCATGCGCCGGACGTGACGCAGGTGGCGATCCGCGAGTACCTCACCGACTCTGTCATCCCGGACGTCCTCGCCGAATGGCATCACGAGAATCTGGCGATTCTGGTGAACCCCACCGGAAGCTTCGTCGAGGGCGGCCCCTCGACGGACTGCGGTGTGACCGGTCGCAAGATCATCGTCGACACGTACGGTGGCGCGGCGCGCCACGGCGGCGGCGCGTTCAGCGGGAAGGATCCCTCGAAGGTGGATCGCAGCGGCGCGTATTTCGGCCGCTTCGTCGCTCGTCAGGTTGTTCGTGAAGGCCTGGCGCACCGGTGCGAGGTGCAGGTGGCCTACGCGATCGGCCGCCCGCGTCCCGTGTCAGTGAGCGTGGAGACGTTCGGAACGGGCAACCCGCTACGCGCCGAGCGATTCGTGGCCGACAACTTCGATTTTCGGCCAAACGCGATCATCGAACGGCTCGACCTGCGGCGCCCAATCTATCGCGAGACGACCAACTACGGCCATTTTGGGCGTCCTGGTTTGCCGTGGGAAAACTGAAAGAGAAGGGCGCTGGATGAGCGCTGGAACAGCGCTAGCGCTTCTCCAGCGCCCTTCGCGCTTTTCCTGCGCCCTTAGAAACCGTCGTCCAGCCCGTAGAGCTCACGCAGCAGTTTACGGTGATGCAGCTCATGCCCTGCAATCAGCCAGACCAGGCTGCGCACACTGAACTTCAAGCCTGACGCCGTCCCCACGCGGAGCATGGTCTCCGGATCGAAGCTCTGCACCAGTGTCAGGCTCGCCGCGCGCACCGACGCCCACTCGTAGAGCAGCTCTCGCAGCGGACGGTGACGGGCGTTGCTATTCGGCGCCCAGATGTTCTGCTCGAACGACGGCAACGCCGTCTCGGGATCGCGTGCGATCCACAGCGCTCGGCCGGCGAAAACGCGCTCCATGTCCGTCATATGGCCGACGACTTCGCGGAAATTCCACTTGCCCGGCTCGTACGCCCAGCACTCGCGGCTGAGCGGCACCATCTCGAGGAGCTCGCGTGTCTGCGGAAACGCACGCGCGAGCGTGACGGTAATGTCGCCGTCGGGCACGAGGGAGATGTACCGGTGATAGTAGTTGTCGTACTCGCTGCGCTCGGGGCGCTCGGCGATCGCGTCGATGGTCGCGCTCATCCCTCCTCCCTTGCCACGCCGGCGAATACGGTATCGACGCCGGCGATCGCGTCGTTCCGCTCCCGCTGTGGCTCACTATGGGCACCACCGCCTGGCCGCGCCCCGCGCAGCACGATCGCCGCCATGGCCGCCGTCACCAGCGCAACGATGGCGGCGATCGATGCCGTCAGCTCCAATCCCTCGGAGAATGCATCGCGTGCGGCGCTCACCAGCTCGGCGCCAACCGGCGGCGGAAGCTGCTCCGCCGTCGCGAGCGCGCCGCCGAGTGTACCGCGCGCGACGTGCGCCGCCTCGACCGGCAGACCCTGGGGAATGGCATCGGCCATCATGCCGCGGTATACCGCCGTCCCAATGCTGCCCAGCACGGCGATGCCTAACGCACCTCCCAGCTCGGCCCCGGTCTCCGAGAGCGATGACGCAGCGCCTGCGCGCTCGGGGGGCGCACTGCCGACGATAAGGTCGGTACCCAGGGTCACGACCGGCGACAACCCCAGCGCCAACACGACCGTTCCGGTGACGAGCAACGTGAGCGCGCGCTCGCCCTCGACCTGCGTCATCAGCAGCAGTCCAGCCGCGACGAGCGTGAGGCCGCCCGCCATCACGTAAGCGGGACGAAAGCGGCGCACCAGCAGCGGAGCCGCCATCGAGCCGACGATGAAGCCCAGCGAGGACGGCAGCGTCCATAGCCCGGCGACGAGCGGAGAGAAGCCGAGCACGAGCTGCAGATACTGCGACGTGAAGAGGAACGTGCCGAACGCCACGAAGATTCCCAGCGTGTTCGTCGCCAGTGCCGCGCTGAATGCGGGAGCGCGAAAGAGGCGCAGGTCGATGAACGGGTCGGCGAGACGTCGCTGTCGGCCCACGAACAGCACGCCAATCGCTATGCCCGCCACGATGAACGCGGCCGGGAGCGGACCGACACCATCCTGCGCGATTCGCTTGAGACCGTAGATCATCGAGAGTACGGCCGTGAGCGACATGACGGCGCTCGTGATGTCCAGGCGGCCGGCGTTCGGATCGCGGAACTCGGGAAGGAGCTTGGGGCCCACGATGAGCAGCATCGCCATCACCGGCACGCCCAGCAGAAAGACGGAACCCCACCAGAACTTCTCGAGCATTATTCCGCCAAGGAGCGGCCCGAGCGCGCCACCGACGGAAAAGCTGGTCGCCCAGATCCCGATCGCCATCGTCCGCTGTTGCGTGTCGAGGAACATGTTGCGGATCAGGGACAGCGTCGACGGCGCCAGCGTGGCGCCCGCTACGCCCAGCAATGCCCGTGTCGCGATGAGCATCTCGGCGCTGGTGGAGAACGCGGCGAGCACCGAGGCGATTCCGAACGCCGTCGCACCCATCAAGAGCAGGCGACGCCGCCCAATCCGGTCGCCTAACGTCCCCATCGTGATCAAGGAGCCGGCGATCAGGAACCCGTAGATGTCGCTGATCCACAGAAGCTGCGCGCTGGTGGGCTTGAGGTCGGCGGTGAGGTGGGGGACCGCGAGGTACAGAACCGTCAAATCCATTGAGTACAGCAGGCAGGGCAGCGCGATGACCGCGAGCCCTACCCATTCGCGACGACTTGCTTTCGGCATCAGTTCAGACGTCATCGAGGCCATCGAGATCTTCGGGGGGATCGAGGTGCTTCATCCGAGTAACCTGCCCTCGACATCCTTGAACACCTCAAGCACTCAACGGGCGGCGTTTGTTCCAGATATCGCCAAACATTTGCCGCCAACGCGGTGAGCGGTGCTGGTTGCGGGAGACCCGGCGCGCACTCTCGCCGTCACAAGGTGCCGAACGAGGAACGAGGAAGCGCGGCGATGGTGTTTCTGCCGGCTCCCTCGTTCCTCGTTCCTCGTTCTTCTTCCCTTCTTGTTTTGCCTACCGCAGCGCCGCCTCGATCATCCTGGCCAGGCCCTTCTCGGCCATCTTGAGCCACTGCCAGCCGACGGTCAGTCGCACTGGATTCGGCACGGACGGCGTCGTGCAAAGGAGAACGACATCCCGGCCCATCGCGGGCGTGCGCCGAGTTTCCGGGCTCAACGACCAAACACGGCCATCATCATCGGTCACTGTGCGCGTATGCACAATTCCTCACTTGAACGTGGTCTAACCCTAACGGCCTCGTTATCCAGACGGCTCAACCGCCTCTCCGGAAACACCTTGGGCGGCTTCCGATTTGCTGGAACCTCGGCGCCGGTCGTTCCATTTCTTACATCGACCCCCGGTCGGCGACCTTTACCCCTCGAACGAGAGTCCGACATGGATCAGACCATCACGCTTGTGCTGCGGCTCGTTCACATCGTCAGCGGCGTCATGTGGGCCGGCGCTGTCTTTCTCATGGTGGGATTCATCTTCCCATCGGTACGAGATGCCGGGCCTGGTGGCGCGCCCTTCATGCAGCAAGTGCAGCGGCGGCGCCTGCCCGTCTTCATGAACACCACGGCCGGACTGACGATGCTGTCCGGACTCATTCTCTACGGCCGCGCGATGGCGATGACCGACGGCGCGTGGGCCCGGACGAACTCGGCGATGGTGTTTGGTATCGGTGGATTGGCCACCATTCTTGCCGCTGTCATCGGCGGTGCGTTCGTCAGCCGCTCAGGCATACGACTCGGAAAGCTCGGCGAGCAAATTCAGGCGTCGGGACGCCCGCCATCACCAGAGCAGGCCGCCGAAATGGGTGCCCTGCAGGCGAAGATGAGCACGTCGATGCGAATCGTCGCGGCGCTCCTGCTGGTCGCCGTCATCTCGATGGCGACGGCGAGGTACCTATGAGTCGAATGAGGAACGAGGCACGACGAAGAATGAATGCCGATTGCACTAACGGCGAACGTCCGCTGGTACGCCGAGGAATTCTCCGTGGTGCTCGACTGCCGCATCGAGGGCTCGCCGCTCGGCTGGGTTCAAACGCGTCAGCAGCCGCAGCGCGATGGTGACCGAGTCCTTTGTAAACGCACGCTTCCATCCGCCGACCAGCTGGCCATCGACAGTGATGACATGGGCCGTCAGCGCGTCACCGCCGGTCACAAGATCGGCCGAGCGGAGGCGTTTACCGATCGCGCTCCGGTCCTTGTGTCCAATGAAGAGCTCATCGTAGTTAGGCAGCAGAAACACTCTCGGCGTCCGCCACGACCGCGGACGCACGGACGGATCTGACCAATAGGCTCGATCATCGATGACTTCGCTCTCGAGCGCCCCATCGGCCATTTCTATTCCACGTTTGGCATCGGTGACGGTGAGCCCCGACCACCACGCAAAGTCGTTCGCCGTCGCTGGACCGCGAGTGACGAAGTACCGCTTGGTCAGCTCGAGCAGCGCCTCATCACGGCTCATGGCGGGCCGCGGGGGTACGCGCTCGTCCAGCAGGGCGTACGTGAACTGCTTTCCGCGCCGAGCGCCGCTGCAGATGATGCCGTCGAGCTCGGGACGCAACAGGATGTGACCCAGCCGCTGCGATCCGGCACTGCTCACGCCCGCGCGGTGAAGCACGTGGGCGATCTCCGCACGCGTCAACTGTTTTCCATCGCGCAACGCTTGTACGATGGCCGCATTGCTCTTGCGAAACAGAGCGTCATCGAGCTCGAGCTTGCGATCGTAATACGACATCGTCGCTTTCACACGCGGACCGGTGAGCGTGAGCATCCACCGGATGTCCGCCGGCGACACGAAGTGCCACGTTGGTCTGAGCACGTGCGTCCGCAGAATCGACCCCGTCGCGAAGGCACGCTCAATGCTGCGGTCGGTCGCTCCTCGGGTGCGCATGCCGAGGGCCCACTTCGCGCCACCATAGTCCTGCGCCTGTACGGCACCGAAGACGCGCACGACCTCGGCGGGGTCGGTGAGCGTGGGATCGATCAGGTGTTGGCCGGCGAGGCGGCGGCGGGCGAGGTCCATGCGCCTCAGAGGTAGTCGAGGTCGTCCAGGTGGTCCAGGTGATCCAGGAGAGCAACGGCGTTACGTCGATCACCTCGATCACCTCGACATCCTCGACCACCTTTCAAGTCTACCATCTTAACCAGGAGTCAAGATGCTTCTCGTGAGAGAGATCATGTACTGCAAACCCGGCAAAGTCCGGCCGTTGGTGGAGAAGTTTCTCGCCATGTCGAAGCTCAACGAGCAGGCGGGGTTCGGCAAAATGCGCGTCATGACCGACTTCTGTGGCGAGCGTTATTGGACGATTGTTTCCGAGTTCGAGGTCGCGAACATGCAAACGTTCGAGGAGATGATGCAGGGCGCGGGGATCACCCCCGAGCTCGCGAAGGAGTTCGACAACATCATGAAGGGATACCACGACCTCGTCGACCACGGCCGTCGCGAGATCTACAAGATCGAGGGTTGACGGCAGAAGTCCCGCTGTGGCTTTCCGACTCGCCAGCACGCGTTGTGCGGAGATCTCGGACCTCTTCCCTCATCCATGAGGAGGCGTCGTGCACGATCACCCCACCCGTCGCGCTTTCATCGGCCAGCTGGGCCTCGCCTCCGCGGCGGTCGCGGGCGCGCGCGAGCTGTCGCTCGGGCCGGCGCAGCGCGACGCGAAGGCCGACACCTGGGACATGTCATGGCTCGAGCCGATCAAGGCCGCCACGTATCGCGCCGTGATCGATGTGAGCACGCTCGAGGATGGATACGCGTTGCATCTCGCCTCGATGCTCATGGACCAGGTACGCGAGGTGCACGGTGCGTCCGATGACACGATGAAGATCGTGCTCGTGCATCGCCGCGGCGGGACTCCAATCATCTTCAAC
>DATFBS010000070.1:0-23302 GCA_035253695.1 Gemmatimonadaceae bacterium | reverse complement strand
GACGCGCGGGTTTGCCTTACATCGAAACAATGCACGCTGGAACGTTCTGTTACAACTCGAATGGCAACTCCAGTTCCCCAGCGCGCGCATCGCGACAGATTGATCCAGGCCAATCAAGCGGTCATCGCGAGAATTCGAAGCGCCGTGACCGGCCTTCCTCGCGAGATCGTTAGCACTCCGCCGCCGGCTGGTGGGTGGAGCATCGGCGAGGTGCTCGAGCACCTAATCGTCTCGGCGGATTCGTACCTGGCTGCGATTCGGTCGCTCGTTGAGCGGAATAGAAGCGTGACCGCGGGAGCAGACGCATCGTGGAAGCCCACGATAGCCGGTGGACTCCTGGTGTGGAGCTTTCGAAGCCCGCGAAAGCTACCAGCGCCAAAGATCTACAAACCCGGGCCGTCCCCGCGTGCCGGTGTGCTCGAAGAGTACGTCGCGCGGCAAGAGGAGGTCGGCCGTCTCATCACCGAGAGCGCCGGACTCGACTGGCGCCGCCTGCGCATGGGCTCTCCCGTGGCGCCGATCCTTCGGATGAACCTCGGCGATGCGCTGACGATTCTGGTGACCCACGCCGAGCGGCACGCGGCGCAAATCGAGAGGGTGGTAAGAGCGGTGACTTAAGCGAAGGAGAACGAGGAATGCGGAACGAGGAAGCGAACGAAGGTTACGGGGCGCTCCTCGTTCCTCGTTCCTCGTTCCTCATTCGTTGTTGAGCCGACGGGCGATATACCATGTCCGGTACATCGCGGTCCCCAGGCTCCCTACCCCGATCGCCGCGACCGCGATGCCCAGAATCGTCCCCGCCCGCCAGCCGGCGCGCGCGCTCAGCGGGGCATCGAGAAGCGCGGCGAGAGCGAGAAGCACCAATCGCTCCGCCCGCTGCATGATTCCGCCCTTGCAGCTGACACCTAACGCCTCGCCCTTCGCCCGCGTGTAGCTCACCAGCATCGACCCGCCGAGCGCCAGCACCGTGGAAAGGGCCATCCACGGTGTATGGGCAAGGCGAAGGGCCAATCCGGTGAAGGCGAAGGTCTCGGCAAAGCGATCGAGCGTCGAGTCGAGGAACTCGCCGTACCTGTTGGCGAGGCCGCGAGCGCGGGCGATGCGACCGTCGAAGATGTCGGCCGCCCCGCCCAGCAATACCAACCAACCAGCGATGGCAAAATCGCCGGTGGCAAAGGCGATCCCTGCACCGAGGCCGAGAGCTGCTCCGAGGAAATTGAAGAAGTCGGGAGAGAGCCCCGCCCGCACGAACCCGCGCTCCATCGGCCCGATGACCCACATGAGCCAGTCACGCACCCAGTGGCCGAGGAGAATGGTCTTCGGCCGTCGGGCTACCTCGGGGTCGAGGGGCCGGCCGCGCGAAACCACGGCGTAGACCGGCATGGTGAGAAGGAGCAGACCGACGAGGCCGAGCGAGATCGTTGTGGACATTACAGAGAAGAACGAGGAATGAGGAACGAAGAAGAACGAGGAATGAGGAACGAAGAATGAGGAACGAGGGGACGAGGGGACCATGGAACGAAGATGGCCTCAATACCTCGGTTCTCGTTCCTCATTCGGGCACTTCCTCGGTCCTGGTTCCTCATTCCTCGTTCCTCATTCCTCGTTCCTCGTCAGTTGTGGTCTCGTGCGGACATATTCGATCACCTTCGGCCAAAGAAAAATGAGCGGCCACCGGCGCTCCCGTTCCGTCAACACGATGGTCCGGCCGCTACGGCGCGCGATCTTCTGCACGATGTAGTCGAGCCAGCCCTCGTAGAGCGCCACATACTTGAGCCATCGGGCCGTTGCACGAGCCTTGCTCTTCAGAAACCAGGCGCGGCTGGCTACCCGCCGGGCGACCCCCGCAGGCCTAGTCAAGCGGTAGACATTCCCTTCCTGGACGGCTATCCTTGACGCGACAAGCCATTGCAGCAGAGTGTCATAGACCGGCAGGACCACATCTCGCTGTGCCGCGATCAGCGCGGCGATACGCTCTCCACCTTCCGGGCGAATTTCCGCGGCGAACGAAGTTTCCAGCAGTCGTCGGCAGTACGATTCCGCATTGAAAACTGAAGGGAGATAGGGGCGGCTCCAGTCGAAAGTGCCGACCCGCGCGTCGAGAAGCGCATCCAGGGCTTCCTGTCGCGACCGCGCATCGCGCGTCCAGACGAGTTGGACGTGCTGGAAGAGCCTTCCACGGGTGAAATGGTCAGGTGCCCCGTGGGCGCAGAGACGGCGAAGGTCGCGCATGGAAAGGACAGCGCACTTCGCACGGAGCGGTCGGTCCGGCTCCTTGAGTGTGAGCGAGATGACGTTGGGCGGGAGCACGTGCGCCAGCGCCGTGGCCGTTCGGGCGGAGTAGCCGGGACGCACCGTGGAGCTCAGGGACCGGTAGGCGTCAGCGTAGCGGTCCACGACCACGAAGAAGTCATGGGCGCTGTCCGGCCGGGCATCGGAGCTCTGGGCATGGGAGCCGTAATGGATGATGGCCGCGGTCGCTGGGCCAAACGCGTGAGCCAGAAAGGCGGCGAGACGAGCGGTGTCCGGCGAGGGTGGGAGGTCGACCCCGCGAAGCAGGGCGGCGCGGGTTCCCGGCTCGTCAGGCGGCCGAAGCGGGCGTGACACCCTACGGCGTGGCGGCCCGGTCCGCGCGAATCGCGTCGAGCTCAGCGACCATGCGGTCGCGGAGACCTTCGATGAAATCGTCGAGGTTGCTCGACGGAGTCGTGAAGGGACCGAGGATGCGAACGGTGCAGGTGGCGCCCGCGAAGCCGGTAGCGGCATCGAAGGTGGTTCGTGCGTGCCAGAGGCCGTCAGCGACGATGCAATACACCGGACGTTTTGCGCGCTCGAGGACGAGGCGCAGTCCGGTGCGCATGAATGGGCCGATGCCGCCATCGCGGGTACGGTGGCCCTCGGCGAAGATGAGCATCGAATTGTCGCCGCGCGCGGTCGAATCGGCGGCTTCGGCGATAGCGGGAAGCTCGGTGCGCAAGTTCTCGCGCTTCTGCGTCACGACGGGGTAGCGAAGCAGGTGAACGAGCGTGGCGATTCCGGGCACGCCCCGGCTGTAGCGGTCGCGGGTGGGGATGATGGGATAAGGTCCGGGAATCAGGAGGACACCGATCGGAATGTCCATGACGGACTGGTGGTTCATGATCACCACCACGCTCTCCCGCGGAATGGCGCCTCGAACCTCGAGCCGCATGCCGCCGAGGAGACGGGCGAGGCCGGTGGTGACGATGGCATGCAGTCGCAGCCAGGCGCGCCGGATGCGCAGGCCGTACTTAGGAAAGAGCTTGAGCAGCGGGAGGATCACGAGTCGCTGTCCCGCCGCAATGACGATGAGCAGGTGCACGAAGAAGACGAGCAGGAAGACGAGGCTCCGCGCGGCACGATAGGCTCGTGTCACTCGTGAGGCGGGCGCCGGCAGGGCGGGCGAGCTCGCCGGCGCGGCGCCGATGGCGTCGGAGCTGAGGGTATTCACAGGGAGATCACCAATGGCAACACGAGTCGAAGCGCCGGCGAGTATCAACGTCCTGGACTACGACTATAGTAGTTTTTTCTACTCGTCGAGCGACGACCCGTTCGCGATTCTCGAGCCGTACAATGAATGGTACAACCGGGCTGTGCCGCAGGGCTACTACCTGTTCGCGCAGCCGATGGCGACGCCGCCCGCGGCGCGCATCTCGCTCGAGGAGCAGCTGCACTGCCGCACCGTTCCACTGCTCAACCTGTCGTCATACAACTACCTCGGGATGTCGTATCGCCCCGAGGTGATCGAGGCGGCCAAGCGTGCGCTCGACCGTTACGGGCTGGGCGCGGCCGGTTCGCCCATCCTCTCCGGCACGATGGACATCCACGTCGAGCTCGAGGAGGCCATCGCACGGTTCAAGGGGAAGGAAGCAGCCATGGTCTTCCCCACCGGATATAGCACGAACGTCGGCATGATCTCCGGCCTCATGCGTCCGGGCGACTGGATCATCGCCGACCAGAACTCGCACGCATCGATCGTCGACGGGGCGATTCTCTCGAAGGCGAACGTCCGGTTCTTCCGCCACAACAACGTCGCCGACCTCGAGAAGAAGCTGCGGCAGACCACCGGGAAGAAGCTCGTCGCCGTCGAGGGCATCTACTCGATGGACGGCGACGTCTGTCCATTGCCCGACATCGTCGACGTGTGCAAGAAGTACGGTGCGCGCATCCTGCTCGACGAGGCGCACTCCTGTTTCGTGTACGGCCCGAACGGCCGCGGGGTGGCGGAGCACTACGGTCTCGACGACGAGATCGACATCCACGTCGGTACGTTCTCGAAGGCATTGGGCGGCCAAGGGGGTTACGTCGCCGGATCACGCAACCTCTACAACTACCTCAAGGGCTTCGCCCGCTCGCGGGTCTTCTCGTGCTCGCTCTCCCCGGTCGTGGCCGCTGGAGTGCTGGAGTCGCTGAGCATCGCGCAGCGTGAGCCACAGCTGCGCGACGCCCTGTGGACGAACGTCGCGCACATTCGGAAGCGGCTCGACGAGGAAGGGGTCGACGTCGGAGAGTCGACGTCGCAGATCTTCCCGGTCATGATCCGCAACGACCGCCGCGTGTTCGAGATCGGGCACAAATTGCTGCGTGCCGGGTTGTACCTGCAGCCGATCATCTACCCTGCGGTCGCCAAGCACCGGTCGCGATTCCGCGTGTCGGTCTCGGCCTCCCATACCTTCGAACAGCTGGACGAGGGTGTCTCCATCCTCGCCCGTGTACTTCGTGAAGAGGGCATCATTCTATGAGCGAAAACGGGTTTGTTCAGTATCACTACCGGGACGCCATCGGCGGCTTCTTCGAGTTCCCGACGGAGAACGCGCGGGCGCTGCTGCCGCAGGACCTCCAGCCAATCGAGCCGCACCACGGGTCGAGCGTCCTCTCGGTGATGGCCTTCGACTTTCACGACAGCCCGGTGGGCTCGTACGGCGAGCTCATCCTGTCGATCCTGACGGCGCCGCGCGTCGAGCAGGGGCAGCCGTGGCCGCGGTCCGCCTTCTTTCCCTTCCGCCTTGCGACGACCACACGCGAGTCGCGTGAGCACGCGATCGAGCGGTGGCATCTGCCGCACTACATGAAGGACATCGATCTGCGGTGGGATCGCGGGGACGGCCACGTGACGATTCACGCGACGGAGCGCGGCCAGCCGATCGTCGACATGACGGTCACGGAGTTCGAGTGGTCGCGCGTCGAGCACCGGTATCAGGCCTTCATGCACGACGAGGAGGGATTCTACTCGTCGACGATCGTGATGGCCGGTCAGTTCTCCGAGAACGAAGAGGAGAAGGGCGGTATCGTCATCCACACGCAGGCGATGACGGAGCTTCTCGAGGACTGGGAGCTGACGACGACGCCGTTCCGCGAGCTGTGGATGAAGAACGGGGTTCAGACGTTCCATCCGCTACAGCAGCTCGCGTCGTACGCAAGGCGATAACTGGGAGTTAGTGGTCAGGGGTCAGGAATCAGGGGGGATCAGGGAATTGGTTGCAGGAGACGCGCTTGCCGTTTTCTCCTCGAACCCATTCCCCGATCCCCCCTGATTCCTGACCCCTGACCACTAGATCCCTTCATTCAATGGGCCATAGGGTCTGTCTCATCGTCAACCCCGCCTCCGGAAGGGGCTCCGGCGCGCGCGCGCTTCCCGCCATCCGCGCTGCCTTCGCGACCGTCGGCGTCTCCGAGGTTCGCCTCACGAGTGCAAAGGGTGGAGAGGGAACGGAGGCCCGCAAGGCGATCGACGACGGGTTCGACACGATCGTCGCCTGCGGCGGCGACGGCACGTGGAGCAACGTCGCGAATGGGATTCTCGCCGCGGGCGCCGGCCGGGACGTCAGGATGGCGCCGCTGGCCACCGGCACCGGCAACGACTTCGCGAAGACGATCGGCGCCCCGGCACGTGATTTCCCGGCGACGGCGCGTCTCGCGGTCGACGGCTCCGACATGGCGGTCGACGTGGGCCGCATTGAGGGCCGCCACTTCTTGAACGTCTCCGGCTTCGGTTTCGACATCGCCGTCCTGGAGGACATCGAGCGAATCTCCTGGCTCAAGGGAGACATGCTCTACCTCTATTCGGCGCTGCGGCAGCTGTTCAGCTACGGAGGTGTCGAGGTCGGGATCGCAACCCCGAAGAAGCGGCGGGATCCACGCCGGCATCTCATGCTGATCGTGGCGAACGCGCGCAATTTCGGCGGGTCGTTCAAGATCGCCCCCGGGGCGTCGGTGACCGACGGAAAGCTCGACGCGATCTCGATTCACGATGCTGCCCCGCTCGCGCGCATGCGACTGTTCGCGGCGGCAACGAAAGGGACGCACGTGATGTCACGCGAGGTGATCGTCGAGCAATCGCCGAGCTTCACCCTCGAGTTTCCCGCGCCTCCCGCCTTCGAGACCGACGGCGAATACAATCGCGCCAAGAGCGCCGCGGTGGAGATCGAGTGTGTGCCCGGGGCACTTCGGGTCGTGACTCCGTGAACGATTGCGGTTTGCGGATTGCGGATTGCGGAATCATACGCGCGCCGGCGGCGCCGTGGGGGTCGTACCCGCCATCCGCACTCCGTAATCGCTTGTCATGAAAGCCATTTCGTTCGCGGCACCGATCCCGACCTACCTCGGGACACTCATCGCAGGGAAGATCAACGACGCGCTGTACGTCGGACCGCATGCCTGCACGCGGCTCGCCGACGTGGAGACGCCTGCCCTTCCCACGGATCGCTGGGTGCGCGTGCGCACGCGGATGGGAGGGATCTGCGGGAGCGACCTCAACGTCGTCACCCTCAAGGCATCGCCATCGACGTCTCCATTCTCCTCCTTTCCGTTCGTCATCGGCCACGAGAACGTCGGTGAGATCGTCGAGGTAGGGCCGGCCGCCCGTGGGCTGAGCGTGGGTGATCGCGTTGTCGCGAATCCCCTGCTCTGCTGCGAGCCGCGGGGGCTCGAGCCTCTTTGCCGTGCGTGTGCCGAGGGGCAGCACTCTCGCTGCGAGCGCTTCACCGATGGACCACTCGCTCCCGGCATGCTCATCGGCACCACACGCGGACTCGGCGGAAGTTGGGGCGAGATGTTCGTTGCACACGACACGCAAATCGTCCGCGTTGCCGAGACGGTGAGTGACGAGGAAGCGGTGCTCGTCGAGCCCTTCGCCTGCTCCGTTCACGCCGTTCGCTCGGCGATGCCCGCCTCGGGGGAGCGAACGGTGAGTGACGAAGAAGCGGTGCTCGTCGAGCCCTTCGCCTGCTCCGTTCACGCCGTTCGCTCGGCCATGCCCGCCTCGGGGGAGCGGGTCCTGGTGATCGGCGCCGGATCGATCGGACTGCTCACCGTCGCGGCGCTGAAGGCGCTCGCCCCTGAAAGTCAGGTAACGGCCCTCGCCCGTCATGCCTTTCAAGCGGAGCATGCGACCCGTCTGGGAGCCGACCGTGTCGTGTTCGCGCGGGGCGACTACCTGAAACCGCTGGCGGAAGCCGCACAGACTCGCCTGCTCAAGCCGATCATTGGGAAACCCGTCGGTGTCGGCGGCTTCGACCGGACGTTCATCTGCATCGGGGGAGCGCGGGCGACGGAGGATGCCATGCGCGTCACCAGGGCCGGGGGAACGCTGATCCTGTTGGGCAACTCCGCGAAGATGGACGGCGTCGATTGGACGCCGCTCTGGCTCAAGGAGCTGATCGTCCGCGGCTCGTTATGCTATGGATCGCATCGGCACGCATCGCCGGCGCGTGATGCGTTTCGGGAAGCTGCCGAGCTCATCGCGACACGGCGCGTGGCGGTCGCGCCGCTGCTCACGCACGTCTACCCGCTCGCCGACTATCGCGACGCGCTCGCGACGGCGATGGACAAGAAGGCGTCCGGGAGTATCAAGGTGGCTTTCAAGTTCTAAGGCGCTGAAGGCGCTGAAGGCGCTTGAGGAGATTCGCCAGCGCGCCCGGCGCCCCCGGCGCTTTCGGCGGTTCTCGCTCCTCGTGCGCCCTTGCTGTTTCCATCCGCCTTATCGATCTGCGACGTCAGCTGCTGTTCGATGGATTCGGCGTCGAGGGGCTTCATCATCTCGTCGAGCTCGGGATCCTCGGCGAGCTTGTGGCCCAGGCGGGGGTACAGACCTACGACGAGCTGGAGCGTTTTCGTTACCTCCTCCTCGGCGCGCATGAGCACCTGGAGGGTGATCTCCTCCCGCAGCTCCGCCACACTGGCCTCGCGACGCTGCGCCATCAGCACGAAGATCGCCAGGAAGATCGCCTCGAGCGAGACGATCATCGTCAGCAGACCGAAGGGAAATGGATCGATCGGGGTGAGGCCTGGCAGCAGTCCCGTGTTCCACAGAATCCACCCCGTGAACCAGAGCGCGTGGACCGCGAGGAAGTAGCCGGAGCTCGCGATGCGCGTTAGGCGGTCGGCCGCGGTTTCCAGCGGGCTGCGCCCGGCCGCGTGGCGCGCCTTGAGGGCGCGCACGGCGCGATTGGTTCCAACGGCGCGCTGGCGGCGCTCCGTGGACGACTGACGAGACGGGGAGCGTCGGTCAGGCATTCAGGGGCCTGCCTCGTAAGTATATGTGCGGTCACGAATTGCCAGGGCCGTGCCAAACGGTCGCGCCCGATGGCGTCCGTCGGAACAGATTATGCGAGATCCTCGCGCGGTGCGTCGTCCGACTGGCGCGTCCCATGGAGAATCGAACGTGATCAAGACTAGTGAATTTGGCACGATTGCCGTGCTCGTTGCGGCCACCGCGGCCGTCGTAGCGGTTCAGCAGCATCGTGAGCGCGAGCGCCGCCTGCCATCTCCACCGGCGGTCGAGGCAGCGCCGTTGGCCCCATCGACCGACGCCCGTCTTGTGTCGCCGACGGGCGTCGATCTCGCCGTGACACCGCCGCCTGCGCCGCAGCCGGCGAGCGGTCCCTAGTTCTTCGGCAGAGGGCCTTCGAACTCGGCGCCGCCGCTTCCCGCTGATCCAAACTTCGGTGCTGTGACTTTACCCGTCGTCGTGTGCGGCGGGTTTTTCTCATCGTGCTTGGTCTTGGCGTCGCGATCACGCTTCTCGACCGTCTCGGGATGGCCTGCGGCTTCGCGGCGCGCACGCTCGTGGTTCTCTTCCAGCTCGTCGAGCAGCTCTTCGCGCTCTGCGGCGCCGTCGAGGTTTCTCTCGTCAGTCATCGTGGCTCCTGAAAGGGTCTGGTTTCGAGGGCAGAGGCCGTGCCATCCAGACCGCCGCGGGTGAATACGGGTGCTCGTGAGGCGGCGCGGCGCGCATTGTGCCCCGCAGGAGGCCGCTACCGCGGAACGCGTATCGTTCCGCTGTCCCTTGCCCCGGAGACTCCCGTGTCGGACGCCATGGTGCTGGCCCGCGATGTGACGCGCATCGCAACGCTGAACGATCTCCTGCAGCTCGATCATGACGCCGTGGGCGCGTACGGCATCGCCATCGAGGGGTTGGCGAACGAGTCACACCGCCAGACGCTCCGTGAGTTTCGCGCGGATCACGAACGCCATATCGAAGAGATCACGCGACTGATTCAGGACCGGGGTGGAAAGCCGATCCAGGCGCCGCACCTGCCGACGGGCGTCTTCAAGCTGGCCGTCCAGAAGGCGGGAGCGCTCGGTGGTCAGACGGCGCTCCTGATGGCCTTCAAGGCGAACGAGAGACAGGGACGCGACAAGTACCGGCGCGCGGCGGAGAGCTCGGATGACCTCGAAGTGGCCGATGTTCTATCGCGCGCGGCAGACGACGAGATTCGCCACTACGATTGGGCCGTTCGTACGCTGATCGAGATGGGCGTGTCGCCCGACAGCACGACGGCGCGGATCGAACGTGTTCTCGAGATCGGCAACGCGCGCCTCGCCGATGCGGTGGAGGGACTCGAGACCGGCGCGATGGCACTGTTCGAGGGCGTGCGCCGAGGCACGAAGGAGAAACCATTCCTCGTGGCCGTCGCTGCCGTGGGCGCAGGATTGCTGGCGGCGACGCTGGGAAGGAAGCGATAACAACTGCGGACTGCGGACTGCGAACTGCGAACTGCGAACTGCGAAAAACCCCCAGAAGCAGAGATGCTCCCGGGGGTTCGCAGTTCGCAGTCCGCAGTTCGCAGCTTTCTCTTAGTGTTGTACGTCGATCGTGTGACCGACCACGCCGCCCAGCAACCCACCCGCCGCCGCTCCAATCAGCGCGCCCTTCACGTCCTTCGAGATCACGCTGCCGATCACGGCACCGGCCGTGGCACCAATGAGCGCGTCGCGCTTGGTGTTGCGAATGGGCTCTCGCCGAACCGTCGTGCCCGTCGACGCGCGTGCGGTCGTACGAGCCGGCGCCGGCGCGGGCGCACGGTAGATCGCCTGTTGCGCAACAGGCTGCGGTGCATAGACCGGCCGTCCGTACTGGTCATACAGCACCTGCTGCTGCGGCTGACCATACGGCTGCGCGTAGCCCATCTCCATCGGCGACATGAACTGCTGCTGCGGATACTGCATCGACGCGGCCAGCGCCAGATCGCGCGTCAGCGCCTCATCGAGCCGCTCCGAATCACTCTGACCGCCGCAGGCCGCCAGAACGGCGACCACCGGGACGATCATCCAACGAACGAATCTGGTCATGGCTCCTCCTCATGGAATCCCGCGACGACCGCCGCAGCTTTGGCGGTCCAACCGGGGTCCCTATAGGCACCCGTGGTGCCAGCTATTGAGGGCCTCTGCGGGCACTCAATCGCGGGTGCCGTCCATCGCTGAGACATCTGTTGTCCCCACCCGAAGAATTGGAGAAGCTGCCTGTGACGAACGCTACAAACGAGGTTGCCGGCGAGGCGTGCGGGGGGCCATCTTGCCGCTGCACCTTCAGGGGGATTCAATGAGGTTCCAGAATGCCGCCAATCGCCGCGCGCTCGGCGCCGCGATCTTGTCCGTGGCCGCCGCGTCGCTCGCGTCCGCCCAGGCTCCCGCTGCAGCCGGGTCGGCGCCTGTGCCCGCGGTCGGCTCCGCAGCGCCTGATTTCACGCTGCCAGGAGCGACCCGATACGGCCTGTTGGCGCAGCCCGTTCGCTTGAGCGACTTCCGCGGCAAGACTGTGGTCATCGCTTTCTTCTATCAGGCGCGCACGAAAGGCTGAACGGTCCAAATGGAGGCGTACCGTGATCAGTACGCCACGCTCTTCAACGCCGGAAACGACGTGGTCGTCATCGGCATCAGCGCCGATGCGGATACGACGCTCGCTTCATGGGCGAAGGACTCCGACTTTCCGATGTTGTTCGCGAGCGACGTCGGCAACGAGGCTGGACGCCGCTATGGATCGTTCGACGCCGCGCGGAAGCTCGACACACGCAACCTCTTCGTGGTATCGCCCGACGGGCGGATCGCTCACGTCATGCAGTCCTTCAAGGTGTTGTCGCCCGACGCGTACACGGAGCTCGCAGCCGCCGTCGACAAGAGCGCTGGTGCCGACAGCTCGACACACAAGTAGGCGTTCGACACGCCACGCCCTGCCACCGCCGCTGTGAGCTCGGCTCCCTTCACCCTCGGCGTCATCCAGCAGCGCGTGGCAGTCGACGCCGAGGCGACCGTGGCCGAGGCGATCGAGAACATTCGCGAGGCCGCGGGGCGCGGAGCGCAGGTGATCCTCCTGCAAGAGCTCTTCAACGCGCCGTATTTCTGCAAGGTGACGGACGCCGAGCGCTTCGATCTCGCGGAGCCTATTCCGGGGCCGACGGTGGAGCGCATGCAGGCGCTCGCGCGCGAGCTCGCACTGGTGATCGTCGTCCCGATCTTCGAGAAGCGGGCCGCGGGCGTCTACCACAACTCGGCGGCGGTGGTCGATGCCGACGGGTCGCTCGTGGGCGTCTATCGGAAGATGCACATCCCCGATGACCCGCTCTATCACGAGAAGTATTACTTCACTCCCGGAGAGATCTACCAACATGGAGAGACGCCCAGCATCCAAACGGGCTTCCGGGTCTTCCGGACTCGTTATGCGACGCTGGGCGTGCTCATCTGCTGGGATCAGTGGTACCCCGAGGCCGCCCGCATCACGGCGCTGATGGGGGCGCAGGTTCTCCTCTATCCGACGGCGATCGGGTGGCACCCCAAGGAAAAGGACGAGTGGGGCAAGTCGCAGGCGGACGCATGGCGCACGATTCAGCGTGCGCACGCGATCGCCAACGGCGTCTTCGTCGCGGCGGCCAACCGCGTGGGGCATGAGCCCGAGCCCGGCACCGACGGCATCGACTTCTTCGGGCATTCCTTCGTGAGCGATCCCTTCGGCCGCTTCATCGCCGAAGCGGGGACGGAACCGGCCATTCTGGTCGCGGAGTGCGACCCGAAGATGATCGAGTACACCCGGCGAAATTGGCCGTTTTTGAGAGATCGCCGAATCGATGCGTACGGTCCCATACTTCAGCGGTACATCGGGTGATCGATCGAACACCCGAAGACGTCAGACTGCAGACGTCAGATGTCAGCTGGCAGAAACCGCAGCCGCGCTGTCCTGCGGTATCTGACTCCTGATATCTGACGTCTGAAGTCTGACGTCTCGGACGTTGGCACTGACGCGAATGTCGAATCCCCAACAACGGATATGGCCAGCGGAGTGGGAACCCCACTCCGCAACCTGGCTCGGCTGGCCCCACCACGGCCCTGACTGGCCCGGCAAGTTCGAGCCGATCCGCTGGGTTTATGCGGAGATCGTGCGCGCGCTGCACCGGTATGAGCCGGTCCAGATCCTCTGTCATTCGAAGGCGATTCAGGATCAGGCCGTCGCCACGCTGCACTCACATGGCGTTAGGCTCGAGCGCTGCCGCCTGCACGACGTTCCCAGCGATCGCGTGTGGCTCCGCGACTCGGGACCAACCTTTGTCTGGCGGGATGACGGGGCGGTGGAAGCCGTGTGTTGGCGCTTCAACGCATGGGCCAAGTATGACAACCACCTCGCCGACGCCGTGATTGCGCCCGCGGTCGCGCAACTGGCGAGCGTTCCTGCGACCGAGGCGGTTCGGTCCGACACTGGGACACGTCTGGTCCTCGAAGGGGGCGCGATCGACACCAACGGCGATGGCGTGCTGCTCACCACGGAAGAGTGCCTGCTCTCGTCGATTCAGGAGCGGAATCCAGGGCTCGATCGCGCCGGCTACGAGCGCGCGTTTCGGGAGTACCTGGGTATTCACACGACCATCTGGCTCGGCGAAGGGTGTGTCGGCGACGACACGCACGGCCATGTCGATGACATCGCCCGGTTCGTGGATCGAAACACCGTCGTCCTCGCCTTCGAGCCCGATCCCGCCGATGACAATCACGAGCGCTCCGTCGACAACCGGAAGCGACTGGAAGAGGCAGGGCGCCACGTCGAGGGCGGCCTTCGAGTCATCGACCTTCCCTTCCCGCGCGCCGTCATCATGGACGGCGAACGGCTGCCGGCGAGCTACGCGAACTTCTACATCGCCAATGGTGTGGTGCTCGTCCCCACGTTCAACGACCCCAACGATCGCATCGCGCTGAACATCCTCGCCGAGTGCTTTCCCGACCGCGCGATCGTTGGAATTCATGCGGTCGATCTCGTCTGGGGACTGGGAACGCTGCACTGCCTAACTCAACAGCAGCCTGCAGCGAGAATCTGACGAACGAGAAACGAGGAATCAGGAAGTGATCTCGAACACACTTCCTCCTTCCTCGTTCCTCGTTCTGCCCGGATCATCCATCGCTTCGCTCTTCCGGCACTGCCTTTGCTTTTGCGAAAAAAGCGAACGTGAAGGGAGTGGGGAGTGCGAGCTGCGGCCACAGGGGCCCGAGGAGCGACCGACGCCACGCGGATAGCACGCGGCGTCGCTGAGATCGCGCACCCCGTCGCCGCCGCCGCGGACCTCGACCCGCTGATGGATCGCATCGGCGACGCGCGGTTCGTGCTGCTCGGCGAAGCGTCGCACGGCACGTCCGAGTTCTACACGTGGCGCACGGAGATCTCCCGCCGGCTCATTCGAGAGAAGGGATTCTCCTTCATCGCGGTCGAAGGCGATTGGCCCGATTGCTATCGCGTGAACCGCTACGTGAAAGGGTATCCCGACAGTGGCCGGAGCGCCGACGAGGTGCTGCACGCCTTCGAGCGCTGGCCGACCTGGATGTGGGCCAATCTCGAGGTCGTGGCGCTCTGCCGCTGGCTGCGCGAGCATAACGATGTGCTGCCTCGAGAGCGTCGGGTCGGCTTCTATGGCCTCGATGTGTACTCGTTGTGGGATTCCATGCACGAGGTGGTCACCTACCTCGAGCGCGTGGATCCCGATGCTGCGCGCGCCGCGCGCCTTGCCTATCGCTGCTTCGAGCCGTACGGCGAGCGTGCGGAAGACTATGCGCGCGCGACGGCGCTCGTGCCCACCTCGTGCGAGAACGAGGCGGTCGCCGCATTGCGTCTGCTGCGCGAGCGCGCTGTGGAACACCGGGAGGACGGCCCGGAAAGCTTCTTCAACGCGGAACAAAACGCGCTGGTCGCTCGCAACGCCGAGCGCTACTACCGCACGATGGTGCGCGGGGGGCCAGCGTCGTGGAACGTCCGCGACCACCACATGGTCGAGACCCTCGACCGCCTCATGGAGTTTCATGGGCCAACGGCGAAGGCGATCGTGTGGGAGCACAACACGCACGTCGGCGACGCGCGATTCACGGACATGGCGCGCGCCGGAATGGTGAACGTGGGACAGCTCGTGAGGCAGGCCGAGGGAAGCGACGAGGTCGTGATCGTCGGCTTCGGCACGCATCGCGGAACGGTGATCGCCGCGGAAGAATGGGGCGATCCGATGCGGGAGATGCAGGTGCCCGAAGCGCGGGGCGGCAGCTACGAAGCAGTCCTCCACCACACCGGAATCCCGGACTTCCTCCTCCTGTTCGCCGATCGGGGGACGCACCCGGTGATGGACGATCTGCGCGAGCCACGTGGGCATCGCGCCATCGGCGTCGTTTATCACCCAGAGCTCGAGCAGCACGGGAACTACGTTCCCACCATCCTGCCCGAGCGCTACGACGCCTTCATGTACCTCGACGAGACCCGAGCGGTGGCGCCGCTTCACATGCCCGTGCGTGTGGACAGCGATCTGCCCGAGACCTACCCGTCGGGGGTATGAGGGGGGCCGGCGAAGGAAGCGCCGGCAGGAGGGTTCGGTGGTACGCACGATTTCGCTCGTCTCGGCGTTCCTTGCGCTGAGCACGACGAGCACGACCGCACAGGTGGTCCGCGGGACGGTGGTGGATTCGCTCACCGGGGCTCCGGTTCGCGACGCACTGGTGATGCTCATCGGCGATAACGGCGCGCCGCGCGCTCGCGCTCTGTCACTCGATGCCGGCGGCTACGCCATCGCGGCTCCCTCCGCCGGGCGCTACTCCATTCGCACGAAGCGCATCGGGTATCGCGCGGTCCAGTCAGAGCCCTTCGACGTCGCCGAGGGCGAGGTTCGCGTACATGACGTTCTCGCGCCCACGATTCGAGTCACGTTGCCGTCGGTGACGGTGCATGCGCAGCGTCATTGCGTGGTGCGCCCCGGAGATGGTGTTCCCGCGTTTACCCTTTGGGAGGAGGCACGAACCGCACTTTACCAGACGCAGCTCGCGGAGCGCGGGGATCTCTTTCAGACGACTGCTCGCCGGTGGGCGCGCGAGCTCGACACGCTCGCACGGTTCGTCCACAACGACTCGAGCTGGACGTTCAGCGGCATGGCCCAACGACCATTCGTCGCCGTCTCGGCTGACCACCTCGACCGGGTTGGCTTCATCGAGAAGACATCGGCCAACACGTGGTACTTCTACGCGCCCGATGCGGACGTGCTCCTGTCGGACATTTTCCTGCGCAATCACTGCTTCCGCGTTGCCGAGGGTCAGGATGGACTCATCGGGTTGGCCTTCGAGCCGGCGAAGAAGCGACGCGTCGCCGATGTGACCGGAGTGCTCTGGCTCGATGCGGCCACCGCCGAGCTTCGTCATCTCGAATTCAGCTACACGAGGCTTCCCAGGGGCGTACCCGCCTCACGCGTGGGCGGGCGTGTCGAGTTCGAGCAGCTCGCGTCCGGGGTGTGGATCGTGCGCCGATGGTACGTTCGCGCGCCACGCATGGGCATTGAGCGCAGCTATTTCCGGATGGGCGGCTCCCTGCAGTTCCGCAGCCGCGAGCGCTTCGTGTCGATCATCGAGCACGGCGGGGAAGTGTTGGAGACGCGGCCGTTTGTGCGAGTGTCTCTCGCGAGGTAGTCGAGGTAGTCCAGGATGTCCAGGTGATCCAGGTGGTTCCAGGTGAGGCGAGCGGGTTCGAGCTCCCTCGATTACCTGGACACCCTGGATAACCTGGACTACCTCGGCGCGATCGCCTCCCGCCGCGCCAGGAGCTCCACCACTTCCTCGTCCGGTGTCTGCGTAAAATCAACGTACCACGCGCCGACGCCGAAGAACCGCTCCGGCATCGCGACGCACACGATGTCATCCGCCTGACGAGCCACCGCCTGCGCGCCCTCCACCGAGCACACCGGCGCGGCGAAGACCAGCCGGCGCGGGCGCTGAAGCCGCAGCGCCGTGAGCGAGGCCAGCGCCGTCACCCCCGTCGCGAGACCGTCGTCGACCAGAATGACGGCGCGTCCCTCGATCCGTGGCGGCGGGCGTTCCCCGCGAAAGCGGCGCAGCCGGCGCTCGAGCTCGGCCAGCTCCTTGCGCGTCACCTCTTCGATGTACGAGTCGCTCACATCGAGCATGCGGATCGCCTCGGCGTCGAGGAAGCGGGTTCCTCCCGGCGCAACGGCACCGATGCCCAGCTCCTCGTGGCCGGGTGCGCCGAGCTTACGCGCGATGAAGAGATCGAGCGGCGCTTCGATGGCGCGCGCGACCTCGTATCCCACCGGCACACCGCCGCGGGGAATCGCCAGCACAATCGGATCCTCGTCGCGAATTCCGGGCAGGCGGCGTACGAGCTCCGATGCGAGTCGGCGTCCCGCCTCGACGCGATCAGGAAAGAGCATCAGTCGCTCTTCCCCAGATACCGATTGAACCAGGATGCGGCGAGGCGCGACACGACCTCGAGCGTGCCGGGCTCCTCGAACAGATGCGATGCGCCGGGAACGATTTCGAGCTTCTTCGCGCACCGCAACTGAGCGAACGCGTCCTCGTTGAGGGGGATGACGGGCACATCCCGGCTCCCGACGATCAAGAGCGTCGGCGCCGTGACCTTGGCGAGCTGCTCCCCGGCCAGGTCCGGCCGACCTCCACGGGAGACGACCGCCTTCACGCGGTCGCCCACCGCGGCCGCGGCAACGAGCGCCGCGGCGGCTCCCGTGCTCGCGCCGAAGTAGCCCACGTCGAGCGCGCGCGTGTCGGGTGAGCTTCCCAGCCAGATGCGCGCGGCCTCGAGACGCTTCGCAAGAAACAGGATGTCGAATCGCAGGTGCCCGGTTGCGGCGTCCGCGCGTTCCTCTTCCTCGGTCAGCAGATCGATGAGGAGGGTTGCGAGACCAGCGTCTTGAAGCGATCGCGCGACGAAGTTGTTTCGGGAGCTGAGCCGTCCGCTCCCGCTGCCGTGGGCGAAGAGCACGATCCCGCGGGCGGTCCCGGGAACGCCGAGCAGCCCTCGCAGCGTCACCGAGTCGCTCGTTACGAGTACGTCGCGTCCGCTCATCACTGCCGCCATGGCCCCGTCCTCAGGTTCCTGTGGACTCGCGCCGCAAGCCGGGTGCCGTCATCGGGGGACCGGCGCAGCCGCGGGTTCAAGAATCGGCAGGCGCGCCAGCGCGGTGTCGACGAGAGCGCGGATGAGCACGCTGTCGGTGGGCAGCAGATGCCCGGTACGAAGCCAGATGAGCGTCTTCGGGTCGCGGGCAGCGTTGTACAAGGATTCCACCGCCCCTCGGGGCATTTGTGGATCGTCGACGCCGTTGATCATCAGCAGCGACCGGGGCGCGATCAGCGCGACGTGCCGCTCCGGCTCGAACTCGCGAAATGCGCGCGTCGCAAGCCAGGCTGCGGGTCGGCGCAGCCAGCGAGGACGCAAGGTGATGTTGGCCGCCATCACCGTCGCGAAGTCTCCGGCACCATAGATGAGCCCGATGTCGCGGAAGCGCGCGTCCATCGCGGCGGCGATCGTCGCGAACGGCACCGCGAACGAAGTCGCCACGAGTCCAACGCGAGCGGGATCGACGTCGGTGCGGAGCGACAACCACTCTCCGGCAAGGGAAAACGACGGCGGGATGAGACGCGCCGCTTTCCGAATGTCGCCGCCGTTCATTACCAGGTCCTTCACCCCGACGCTATACGGAATCGCCTCGGGATAGTCGATCGACATCACGACAATGTCGCCGAAGTCAGGCGGCAAATAGTCGATCGCTCGACTGTTCAGCTCGCGCCCATCGTTGAGCAGAATCGCCGGCACGCGCGTCACCGACGGCGGGCGCAGCAACCGCCCCGAGACCTCCAGGCCGGTCGAGCTGCGAAGGCGCACGCGCTCCAGAACGTACCGGCCACGCGAGCCGGCCGATGCCGTCTCCGCCGCAACGAGACGTCCTCGCAGGAGCATGTAGTCATCGTACTGGCGCGCCGCATCGGCGCGGTCGCATCCGACCACGGCGAGGAGAAAGGCCGGTACCGTCCCTCGCTGCCTCACGAGCGTCTTGCCCCGAGCTCCTGCCGCAGGGCAACGATTTCCATCCGGAGGGCGTGCAACGCCGCTTCGCTCGGCACGCCGGGAGCTCGCTCGTCTCGATCCCGGTCCACGAAAAAGCTCGCCAGTGCGGCCGTGATGTAGCCGAAGACGCCAATCGCGTACAGCGAGAGCAGCACGCAGAGGAGGCGCCCCTCCGGAGTCCGCGGCCAATATTCCGATCCGATCGTGGTGAGCAGCATGATCGTAAACCACAACGCGCTCGCATAGTCGGGAAGCCCGCCGGCTGCCCCGCGTTCGAGTGCGAGCATCCCGGCCGCGCCAGCGACGATGACGAGCAGCGTAAGGAGACTGACGTACCCAAAACCCCGCCGCCCCATGCTTCGGCCCAGCGCGCCCATGCCGCGGTTCAATCCAGTCACCAGGCGAAGCAGGCGGGTGCCGCGAACGGCTCGCGCGACGCGGAGCACCCGTAGCGCTCTGGCGACACGAAGCAAGCGGAGCCCAGGAAGCGCCAGCGACAATACCGTGAGCCACTGGGAACGCACGTACGCGATCTTGCGCGGGGCGAGCGTCAGCTCCACCAGAAACTCGATGATGAAGACGATCCAGATGACCGTGTTCAAGGCCTCGAGCATTGGATCCAGCCCGCGCGTCAGCTCCACCACTAACAGCGCGAGCCACACGAAGCCGAGCACGAGGAGCGGCATCTCCATCCACTGTCGAAACCGGATGAGGAGACGTGCGCGCTCGCGCGCGAGCTGGGGCGTTGTGGAGACGGTGTTCATCATGCGTGCTTTCTCCAGCGATCGGTCCAGGGCGTATTCTTTGCATACTCAGCGCCGCGCGGATGGAGGAGAACGACGTGAAGATTCTGCTGTTGTCGGAGGAGCGTATTCGTCTCGAGGGAAGCCCGGGTCCGTTGACCATCGAAGCGGACCGGCCCGACGCGCAGTATTCTCCCTTCCACATGCTCGCCAGTGCACTCGCGACGTGCGTGCTCTCGGTGCTCGCGTCCTGGGCGGAGCACGCAAAGCTCGATGCATCCGGCCTGGCGCTCGAAGTCGAGTGGAGATTCGCCGAGAAGCCGCACCGCGTCGGCGCGATGGATCTGAAGATCGTCTGGCCGAAGCTACCAGCCGAACGCCGCTCCGCCGCGGAACGGGCCGCGCATCTCTGCGCGATCCACAACACCCTCGCGCACGCGCCGGCCGTCAGGACGGAGATCGCATCATGACCACGACCGCACGCCTCTATCCGGTGGTTCGCTTCGTCTTCGCTGGACAGTCGAGCGACTGCGGCGGCGAGGGACGCCCGTGGACGCTCGTGTACGATGGCAATTGCAAAGTGTGCGGACGACTGGTGCGCCTGCTGGAGCGATGGGACCGCCGGAAGCGTATCGAGATCGTACCGTCGCAGAACAGCTGCGTGCACGCGCGCTTCCCATGGATTCCCGCTGAAGCATATGCCGAGGCGGTTCAGCTCATTGGCCCCGGCGGTCGCACCTCACAGGGCGCGCAGGCAATCGAGGACCTTCTCGGCATCCTCCCCACCGGATGGATCATCGGCTGGGTGTTCAAGCTTCCCTTCGTCGGCAAGCTGGCCGACAAGTTCTATCGGTGGTTCGCCCGCAACCGCTATCGCTTCGGCTGCGGCGAGCACTGTCAATTCCGCCCGGAACAGCTCGACTACGGCGACGCTCGCTGAGCTTCTTGGGCCCGACGCTCAGCCATCACCAGCGCTTCGGCCCACTCCTCGACCAGCTTCGCCTCCTCGCCGTCGAGCACCTCGTCCGAGTGCTGCACGCCCTCGAGCGCGCGTCCCTTGCTCTCGTCGATCACGCGCTGCACCACCGCGCGCCAGGTGGCGTCCTTGAGCAGATCACCGACCACGGCCAGCATCACGGCGTCCATGAGTGAGCCGGCGCGGTCGTACGTCTGAATCTCGAAGCGGACGACATTGTCGGCGCGCTCCTCGGTGACAAAACGGATCGCCGCGGCGAGTGGATGCCCCTCGACAGTCACGAACGTCATCCATCGCTCATCGACCTCGAGCACGCGCACCTGAACGTTGCCGCGCAGCGGAAGGCCGAGCGTCAGGGTCTCTCCCTCGTCAGGCACGCACACCGTCCCGCGCTCGACCCCGACCTCGATCGTCGCCTCGGGCATGAACGTCTTGAACTCGGTTCTGAACCGCTCGAACAGTGCCGGCGCCGTGAGTGAGCACTCCGCGATATCGGCCCAGTAGCGTCGCCGGTGCAGTCGCCCCGTGCCGGCCGCGGGTGTCTGCTCGGGCAGCGAGTCGGCGAGCTGGCGCAGCCCGTCATCGAGCGGAGTGGGCGTGATCTTGAAGGTCGTCACGAGGGCATTCGTCTGCCCGGCGGAGATGATGTTCTCCTCGAGCAGCATCTGGAGCTGGTCGCCATTCACGGGGAGGTCGAGGCCGAACGCGCCGGCGACGCGAGTACCGGCTTCCGCGAGCCAGGACGGGAGCGGAATGCGAAGCGGCGTCTTCTCCGTGATGCGACCGAGCCGATCGAGGATGTCGTTCATCGATGTCCGTTCTGCACCCGCCAGCTCCAAGGTCGTCCGGGAGAGGTCGGGTCGTGCGACGGCGATGGCGATCGCTTCTCCGAGATCATCGGCAGCGATCGGCTGGAACGGCTGGTCGCCACCGTCGATGACGGGAATCGCCGGAAGCGTCCGCACCATCCTCAACAACAGCGAGATGACATCGTCGCCGGGGCCGTAGACATTCCCCGGACGCAGGATCAGCCATCCGCCGCGAAAGTGCCTGACGAGGTCCTCGGCCGCGCGTTTCGAGCGGTGGTAGTTGGAGGAGCCGCGATCGGCGCCGAGCGACGACACGTAAATGAAACGACCCACGCCTGCGCGCTCGGCCTCCCGAAGCACGTTCTGCGTTCCATCGACGTTTACACGCTGGAACGTGATGTCGGGCGGCTCTTCCGCGACGATCCCCGCGACATGGATCACCACGTCACATCCCTGCGCCGAGCCGCGGAGCGAGTCGGGGTTGTCGACGCTGCCGGGGCAGGCTTCCACGCCGCGCGGCCATCGCTCGACGTCATGTTTCGCGTTGCGGCTGCAGAGCCGCACTTCGTGACCGCGAGCGACGAGAGAACGAACCGTCGCTGTCCCCACCACTCCCGTTCCACCGGTTATCAAGATTCGCATCTGATCCCTCTACGCCACCGCTTCTCGCTCGACTGTTGATCGCTCTTCCCACCGATCCATCGCATCGCACGAATCACAATTGCCGCACGCCCAATCGGATTCCACCTCCTCACCGAAGTACTCCAGGATGTAGCGCGTGCGACATTCGGTGGTTTGGCAGTATCGGATGATCGCGCGAAGCTTCGCCTGGTCCATCGCGCGCCGCTCCTCGTAATCGTGCAAGTCTTCGCTCAGGTTGACCGACGTGAGCCGACTTCCGAGACGTTCCCAGCTCCCGCCGCGATGCTCGCGAACGAGCCCGTGACGCTTGAGGAGTGCGAGCACGATCCGCGCTTTCCGCGCGGGAACATCGGCTTGATTGGCGAGGTCCGTGAGCGCGACCGGCGTGGCCAGCGGATACTGCTCCAGACAGATCGCGACACGTGCCGCCTCTTCGATCTCCGGGTACTTGCCGCCGAGGAAGTAGGACTGCACGCGCCGGTCCTCGACGCGGTACAGGAGGGCGCAGGTTGCCGGCTCTCCGTCGCGCCCGGCGCGACCCGCCTCCTGATAGTACGCCTCGATCGAGCCTGGGAAGTGATAGTGCAAGACGAACCGAATGTCCTGCTTGTCGATCCCGAGCCCGAACGCATTGGTCGCGATCATGACGCCGAGGCTGCCGCTCATGAAGCGATCCTGCATCTCCTTGCGCTCCGTCGGCGCCATTTTCCCGTGGTACAATCCGACGGAATGATCGTGGCGCAACATCTCGTAGAGCCGCTCCGCTTCACGAATCGTCGCCGTGTAGATGACGCCGCTTCCCTGACGCTGCCGGAGCGTGCGCGCGACCTCCTCATCCTTCACGATGTTGTTGACGGTGCGCCGGATCTCGAACCGGAGGTTTGGTCGCGCGAAGCCGGTGATGGTGAGGTGCGGGTCATTCATCTCGAGCTGCCGCGCGATATCACGGCGAACCTCGGCCGTGGCCGTGGCCGTGAGGGCGAGAATCGGGGGCCGGCCCAGTCGGCGCGCGACGGAGCCTAACGTCAGATAGTCGGGTCGGAAGTCGTGGCCCCATTGCGAGACGCAGTGGGCTTCATCGACGACGAACAGGCTGACGCGTCGCTCGAGGAGCCGCTCGAAGAACTCGCGGTCCTTGAAGCGCTCGGGTGTGAGATAGAGGATGGCGCCCTCGCCGTTGCCGACGCGCTCGTGGATGTCGCGCGCCTGCGTGTCGGTGAGGTGCGAGTGCATGGCGATGACGTCGACACCGCAGGCCTGGAGCTTGTCCTGCTGGTCCTTCATCAGGGCGATGAGCGGGGTCACCACGACGGTGAGCCCATCGAGCATCAGCGCGGGCAGCTGGTAAACGAGCGACTTGCCACTGCCGGTCGGCATGACGACGATCGCGTCCCGGCCGGCGAGCAGAGCTCGCATGGGCTCCCACTGGCCTGGCTGGAAATCGGCGTGACCAAACTGCTCGCGCATGAGGGACTGCGCGCGAGCCTCGAGGTGGCGCTGCGGCATGCGGGCA
>DATFBS010000069.1:0-16414 GCA_035253695.1 Gemmatimonadaceae bacterium | reverse complement strand
TTCGCGCGAGCGGCCCTCATAATGAGCGCGGCTGGCTGCGAAGCAGCCGCCGCGCTTTCCTTCCCTGATCCCTGACCCCTGACCACCAGCTCCTTACTTGTCCTTCGCTATCTCGAACGTCGTCGCCACGTTCCGCGCCCGATCCTTTCCATCGGTGATGCTGACGGTGAGCGTGTACGTGCCCGACGGAAGCTTGCGCGTGGCGAGCGTGCGCTCCTGACGCGAGCGGGCGGACAGTGCCTCTTCCGTGAAGCGGATCTCGACCGGATCGGTGCCACGGAGAAAGCGGCCGACCTTGCTCTGCTGCTTCTTGGCGACGATCACACCCGAGTAGGTCGTCCCCTTCTTCAGGCCGCACACGTCGTACGCGACCTTGATGTCGGCGCCCCGCTTCCGAACGCCGACCGGATCGACCATCACGCGGTAGGGTACCGACGCGACTTGGGTCGCGCGCGGGCACCGCGAATACGGCTCGGGTGGTTGCGCGGCGAGACCGGTCTTGGTCGGCAGATCACTGCCCTTCGAGAAGAGCGCGGCGGCGCTGAGCGCGACCACGAGCGTACCAGCTGTCGCAAGCTGCCACATGGGCACGCGCGATGACCGATGGATGCGCGAAGGCTTGGGCGTGTTGGGTGACCGTCCCTCGAGGAGCGCCTCGAGCTCCGCACCACTCTGCGGGCGGTCGGCGGGCTCTTTGCGAAGCATCTTCTCCAGGACCCCGAACACCGTCCGCTCCTCGGGCGTGTCGAGCGCGGGTGCCGGGATCGGCTGCGAGACGTGCGCGTACATCAAGGAATAATGATCGGTCCCCTCGAACGGCGCGCGGCCCGTTAGGCACTCGTAAGCGACCACGCCCAGCGAATAGATGTCGCTCCGCCCGTCGACCGCCTTGCCGCGGGCCTGCTCCGGACTCATGTACCGGGGCGTTCCCACCGACGTGCCCGCCCGCGTCATCGCCGTCGTGTCGGCCGAGCGTGCGATACCGAAATCGGTGACCAGCGCGCGGCCGCTTTCATCGAACAGGATGTTCTCGGGCTTGATGTCGCGGTGGACGACACCGCGCTCGGCGGCGTAGGCCAGGGCGCCGCCGACCTCCACCAGGATCTTGTGGATCTCTTCCGCCGGAAGGTGATGCCGGTCTCGCAGGCGATCGGCCAGGGAGCCACCCTTCACGTGCTTCATCACGAAGAAGATCGTGTCGCCCGCGCGTCCGACGCGGTGGATCGGCACGATGTGCGGGTGCTCGAGTGCCGCCGCGATGCGCGCCTCGCGCTGGAAGCGCTCGACGAGGGCGGCGTCGAACGCCAGCGACCGCGGCAGCACCTTGATCGCGACGTCGCGATCGAGGGCCCGTTCGCGGGCGCGGAAAACGACCGCCATTCCACCGCGGCCGAGCTCTTCGAGGATGTCGTATTCGTCCGCCAGGGCCGCCCGAACAAGCGCCGCATCGTCGGGCTGGGACGGCGCGCTACTGTACACGCCGGTTGTGGCCTTCTGATTCAGGCCGCAGGCGGCGCAGGTCGCCGATTTAGCGGGGAGAAGCGAGCCGCAGCGTGCGCAGGCCGTGTCGCGGTCCCCGGTTTTGGTCGCTTTGGGCATGGCGGAAATGGCAGGGAACGCCCCTCCGGCGGAGGGGTCCGGCATCACAAGAGTGACGAGGCAGCGCGGCGGCCTGTCACGCCCCTTTATAGGCGGTCGTCTCTAATCAGACGTTGACCGTCACGAGGACGCACGAATGCCGTATATCGCGATCGGCTCGCGACAACATGAGTTGCGGGCCGGCGAAAACACGTTGGGCAGCGACGGATCCGACGTCGTCATCCCTGCGATGCCCCGGGGCACGCAGGCGATCGTCGTCCTCGGCCCGCGCGGCGCGACGATACGGCGAACGGGAACGGTGCGCGTGATGCTCGACGGGCAGGAAGTGAGCGCCGCGCCGATCGCGGTACCTCATGGCGCGAAGATCGACATTGGCCGCGCGCATCTGGTGTATGGTGACGAACGCTTGTCGGGCGGAACGGACTTCGTGACGTCGGTGAGCGACGACTCCGCCTCAGTCGACTCGAACACTCCCGCGACACCAGGGGCGCGCACCGGTGGCCGCATCGTAGGACTCGCCGACCGTCATACGTACACGATCCCCGACGCAGGATTGAGCATCGGTCGCGACCCAGGATGCGATGTCGTGCTCGGCATTCCCGGCGTGTCGCGCCGTCATGCCGACATCGTGGCCGGAAGCCTCGGATACTTGATCAAGGATTCGAGCATGAACGGCGTGTACGTGAATGGTGCGCGCGTCTCACAGGCACGGTGGCTCGGTGTGGGCGACGTCATCCGCATCGGCACCGAGGAATATCGCTTCGAGGCAGACGTCGACGGCTCGACCCCCGGCACCGCTCAGCTGGGCGCGACCGGGTTTGTGGCGTCGGTCCCCTCGCGGCCCGCTTCCGGATCGCCGCATACGCCTCTGCCCTCGCTGCGAATGGAGGACGGCGCGCTGGCGATGATCGAGCTGATGAACGGCGGCGCGCTGCGAGGGCGACGCGTTCCGATCACGAAGTCGCTGGTCCGGGTCGGGCGTGGCCCGCACAACGACGTGGTCGTTCCCGATGAGAGTGTCTCGGGGATACACGCGACGATCGAGCGCCGGGAGAACGAGTGGTTCATCCTCGATGCGTCGTCGCGAAATGGCACGTTCGTGCGGTCGGAGCGGATCGAAAAGGAGACGAAGCTCCAGGGGCCGACGGTGCTGCAGTTCGGGAACGTGCAGGCGATGTTCATCCCGAGGCGGAGTGGGTAAGCGAGGAAGAGAAGATTGCGGACTGCGGAATGTGGAAGGGGATAAACCCTCGAGGCGGCTCGGGGGTTTTTTGTCGCCCGCAATCCGCAGTCCGCAGTCCGCAATCGCCCTTGCTTGACATCACGCGACCCAGGGTGTAACCGTTTACACCCAATCTCCGGTCGAGGCGAGGCGTGCCCACGCGGTCTCCGCGCAGCCGACATCCGGAAGCTCCCCGCCAGGCCACGATCCGCGACGTGGCCCGCGCCGCGCGCGTGTCCGTCGCCACCGTGTCCCGCGCACTCAACGACTCTGGCCCGGTGCGCGACGACACCCGCCGCCGCGTCCGCGACGCCGCCGACAACCTCCGCTTCACCCCACACGGTGGCGCTCGCTCGCTGATCACCAGCCGGACGAACACGCTTGGCGTGCTTCTTCCCGACCTGTACGGCGAGTTCTTCTCCGAGATCATCCGCGGGATCGATCGGAGCGCACAGCGCGCAGGGTATCAGCTTCTCCTTTCGTCGGCTCGCAACGCGCACGACGAGGTTCACGGCGCGTTCCGAGCGATGTATGGTCGCGTCGATGGACTCGTACTCATGGCGCCCGATGTCGAGCTCGCCGAGCTCTTCGCGCAGCACCGAGATGGCACGCCGATCGTGTTCATCAACTCTCCCGTCACATCCCCGGACGCGCGCGTGATTACGATCGACAATCATGGCGGCGCGTATCACATGGTGAGGCACCTGGTGCGCAAGGGGCACCGGCGCATCGCCATCATCCGCGGTGCGGACAGCAATCACGACGCGGCCGAGCGGTTGCGGGGCTATCGCGAGGCGCTTGACGATTGCGGACTCCAGAGTGACGCACAGCTGGAGCTCCAGGGTGACTTCAGCGAGGGCGCGGGCTATCGTGCCGCGCGCGCGGTCCTCAAGCTCAGGCCGCGTCCGACGGCCATCTTCGCCGCCAACGACGCCATGGCGATCGGCGCGCTCTCCGCCCTCGGGGAGGAGGGCGTGGCGGTACCGAATGAGATTGCGGTGGCGGGGTTCGACGACATCCCAATCGCCCGCTACGTGTCCCCGCCGCTCTCCTCGGTGCACGTCCCCATCGCGCAGCTGGGCGAGCGCGCGATGGATCTCTTGTTAGGCGCGGTCACCGGACCCGACGAGGGTGCGGTGCGGCGCGTGGTGCTTCCCACAACTCTCGTCATTCGGAAGTCTTCACCCTGAGCGGGGCTATCCGCTCGACACACAGGAGGTTCGGTCATGATTTCTCGGGTAGTACGCATTTCCTTTGGCCGCGCGTTGTCGCTGGCTGTCGGGCTGGTCGCGATGACAGCGGCCACTGCCATGGCACAGACGACCACCGGCACGCTCCGTGGTACGATCACGAGCAGTGGCGCGCCCCTCGGTGACGCTCAAGTGGCGATTCGAAATCCAGAAACCGGAGTACAGCGCGGCACGCTCAGCAACGCCGATGGGTCGTATGTGCTCCCCGGTGTGCAGCCCGCGACGTACGACATGACGATCCGTCGCATTGGGAGCCAGCCACAGACTCGGCGCGTGGTCGTCCAGATTGGCGCGACTCACATCCAGAACTTCGACCTGGCCCAGGAGGCCACCCAACTCTCGGCGGTCGTCGTCGAGGCGGTCGCGGTGCCGGAGACACGAACGTCCGAGGTGGCGACCAACGTCACCGAAAAGCAGATCGAGACGATGCCGTCTCCGAGTCGCAACTTCCTCGACCTCGCGGCGCTGGCTCCGGGCGTTACCGTCACGGAGGACCGTGTCAACGGTCAATTCAGAACGTTTTCAGCCGGGGGCCAGTCCGCGAGCTCGGTCAACCTGTTCGTTGATGGCACGAGTCTCAAGAACGACTTAACCGCAGGCGGGATCGCCGGCCAGGATGCAAGCCGCGGCAATCCCTTTCCCCGTAACGCGATTCAGGAATACCGGGTCATTACGCAGAACTTCAAGGCGGAGTATCAGAAGGCGTCGAGCGCTATTATCACCGCGACGACAAAGTCGGGCGGTAACACATGGACGGGGAATGCGCTCATTGGCTATCAGCACCGCGGTCTGATCCAGCTCGACAGCTTCCAGCGTCGCGACAAGCGCATCGCTGACAGCATTTCTCGAGTGACCGGCAACCCGTCGACGTTCAGGAAGCCAGACTACCAGCGCACACTCGCGGCGATCAGCGTGGGCGGTCCGCTTATTCGCGACAAGATGCACTTCTTCGGGTCGTACGAGGGGAACTATCAGGATCGCGCAAACCGCGTCAACATTGCCACGCCGCCGACCGGCTTCCCGGCACTGGATACGGTCAACATCACGCAGTACAACGGTCAGTTCGAATCACCATTCCGCGAGACGCTTCTCTTCGGAAAGGTGAACTATGCTCTCAACGACAAATCGAACGCCGAGGTGAATTTCAGCAATCGCAACGAGACGGACGTTCGGGACTTCGGAGGTACTCGGGCCTTCAACGGCGCCGTGGATTTTCGGCAGAAGGTGTTCGTCGGGCAGGCCAAGCACAACTACTTCTCTGGCTCCTGGCTAAACGAAGCGAAGGTGGATTACTCGCGCTTCCAAAGAAATCCGGGTCCCGAGACACCGGGCATACCACGACGACTCTATCGGTTTGCGGGGCAGGACAACACGATCGGGAGCAGCGCCAGCGTTCAGGATTTCATCCAGAAGCGCCTCGGCCTGCGGAACGACCTCACGTACACCGGATTTCGGTGGTCGGGCGAGCACGTTTTCAAGGTTGGCGCCAGCATCGACTTCGTCAGGTACGACATCACCAAGTACAACGATGTGACGCCGCTGTTCCGGTACGACATCATTCAACGAGGTGACACCTTCAACTTCGCAACGCCCTACCAGGTCACCTACGGCAGCGGCAATCCTTTCCTGAAGGCAACCAACAACCAGGTGGGCGTGTACGCACAGGACGACTGGAGTCCCATTCCGCGGCTGACGCTGAACCTCGGGATCCGCTGGGACTACGAGTCGAAGATGATGAACTACGACTACGTAACGCCTCAAAACGTGATCGACACGCTGAGGCGCTACAACGACAGCCTGCCGAACCGGCTCGATCTCAACCGATACATCAGTAACGGCAGCAATCGTAAACCCTTCTACGGCGCCTTCCAGCCGCGCCTCGGCTTCTCGTATGCGTTCGACAACGAGAACAGAACCACCATCTTCGGAGGCTGGGGCCTCTACTACGATCGCACGATCTTCGACATCGCCGTCGACGAGACGCTCAAGCTGACCCACCCGATCTTCACGGTGCAGTTCGCCCCGCGTGGACGCACACCCAGCCCGGGCGAGGTGGCGTGGAATGACTCGTATCTCACGGCGGACAGAGCGACGTTGGATGCGCTCGTAGGTGCGTCTGGGACTCCGGAGGCGTGGCTGATCGACAATGAGGTCAAGGTGCCGAAGTCGACGCAGTTCAACTTCGGTATCCGCCAGGTCCTTGGACAGTTCGCGGTTTCGGCAACGTACGCGGGTGTCAGAGGCGTCGACCAGCTGACCATGAACTGGGCGAACGTCGGCGTCAATCCGCAGACCGGCTTGTGCTGCGTCAGCTTCAACCTCAATGCGCACGGCTTCAGCAACTTCATCTATTCCACGAACGAGAAGAAGACGTGGTATGATGCGTTGCAGATCCAGATCGACCGCCCGTATCGCCAACCGGCGGAGCGTCGTATCGGATGGGGCGCCGGACTCGCGTATACCTACGCCAGTCGGGCGGTACAGGGTGTTGATGCAATCAACGATGTATTCGCCTTCCCGGTCGCGAGGAGCATTCCCAAGCATCCAACGAATGACGAGAAGCATCGCGTCGTTGCCAACTGGCTGATGGATATTCCCTATCTGTGGGGCATTCAGTTCTCGGGCTTGGCGACGCTTGGTGGTAAGATTCGCCAGGACGTCGGCTGCAACACGCGGTTCTGTCCCCCGCCGCCGCCACCGCCTGCGACGATTCTGAACCCCTACGAGCGGGGCGGCTTCACCGCGCCGGGCACGTTCCCCTACCAGAACGTCGACCTCCGGTTCCGGAAGGATTTCCCCTCGTTCGGGCGGACGCGGCTGGGGTTGACCGTCGACATCTTCAACGCACTCAACCACGACAACCTGGGCAACTACGACACGGGAGCCAGATTCAGCTCGCCGGGAGTGCCGAATCCGAACTTTGGCAGGCCGAGAGACGTGATCAGCGACGCGCGGCGGTATCAGCTGGGCGCGGAGCTCGATTTCTGATGCAGGCGATCTGAGACGATGATGGTTTCACTGCCGGGCGGCGGTCGCGTCAACCAGCGCGGGCGCCGCCCGGCTCTCTTTTTGAAGACAGACTTCGGTATGAGCAAACTCGACCTCCGCCTCCGGCGCTGGGCGCCGATCGTCCTCGCCGCCCTGATCATCGGGTGCACCCCACCGACGACCGGCGTCGTCCCGCCGCAGGTATCGCGTAACGACCCGTTCCTCGACACCGTGCAGACGCGGACCTTCGGATTCTTCTGGCAGCTCGCGAATCCGCAGAACGGACTCGTTCCCGACCGGGCGCCGACGCCGTCGTTCTCCAGCGTCGCCGCGATCGGCTTCGGGCTCGCCGCCTATCCTGTGGGCGTCGAGCGCGGATGGATCACGAAAACCCAGGCGCGTGACCGCGTCCTCACCACGCTTCGTTTTCTCTGGAATGCACCCCAGGGCCCGCAGGCGTCGGGTATCGCTGGGCACATGGGGTTCTTCTACCACTTTCTCGACATGCAGACGGGGCATCGCTTCGAGAACGTGGAGCTGTCCACGATCGACACCGCGCTGCTCATCGCCGGAGCCCTCGTGTGTCGCGAGTACTTCGACGGGACGGACGCGGGCGACGTCGAGGTCCGGGCGCTCGCCGACTCACTGTACCGTCGCATCGACTGGCGCTGGGCGTCGCCGCGCGCCCCGCTCGTGTCCATGGGATGGTACCCTGACCGCGGCTTCCACACGTTCGACTGGAAGGGCTACAACGAGGCGATGCTGCTCTACATCCTCGCGTTAGGCTCTCCCACGCACAGCATCGATGCCTCCGCCTGGCCGGCGTGGACGTCGACCTACAAGTGGACGACCTTCCAGGGGCAGGCACACCTGGGCTTCCCGCCGCTCTTCGGCCACCAGTACTCGCACGTCTTCATCGATTTCCATCGGATCCAGGACGAGTACATGCGTGGCCGTGGGATCGACTACTTCGAGAACTCTCGCCGTGCCACCTACTCGCAGCGCACGTACGCGATCGCCAACCCTGGCCAGTGGCACATGTACTCGGACTCGATCTGGGGGCTCACCGCGGCGGACGGCCCGATCGACACGACCATCGTCTACGAAGGGCGGACCCGGAAATTCCAGACGTACGCCGCGCGTGGCGCAGGCACGGAGTACATCCTCGACGACGGCACGCTCGTTCCGACGGCCGCCGGCGGCTCCGTTCCCTTCGCGCCCGAGATCACCGTCCCTGCATTGAAGGCCATGCGCCGCACGTTCGGCGATGCGCTCTTCTCGACCTACGGCTTTCTCGACTCGTTCAATCCGACGCTTCGCCTAACAACGCTCCCGCTTCGGCACGGACGAATCGTTCCCGGGGTCGGATGGGTCGACGGCGATTACCTCGGCATCGACCAGGGACCGATCTTGCTCATGATCGAGAACTGGCGGAGCGATCTGATCTGGCGGCTGATGCGGAAGAGTCCGTACATCATCCAGGGGTTGCGACGCGCCGGCTTCACGGGCGGGTGGTTGGCGAACGCTCCCTAGTCGTACCACAGCGGAGGTCCCATGCGACGCGTCCTCCTCCTCGTTGGCACTCTGGCGGTTGTCACTGGAGCCATGCTCCCGGTACGTGCGCAGGATGCTCTGCCACGAGCGTCGTGGGGATTGCATGGAGGGATGGGATTCCCCGTCGGACCGTCTGAAGGCTTGGGACGAGGCTATCAGTGGACGGCCTTCGCCGACGTTCCCTGGTCGGGGGACCTGCGAGCGTTGCGTGTGGAAGTCGTCTACGGCGCCCTTCCCTTCCCCGCGGCTAGTGTCAGCGACTCGCTCGGACAGCCAGTGGGCGACATGGACGGTACCGTGCGCGTAAGGGCGCTGACGCTGAATCTCATCGTACGCAGATCTCATTGGTCGCTTGTTCGCCCCTACCTGGCCGCGGGCGCAGGAGTATTTCGCATCAGCTATCGCACCGAAGGGCCACGGGCCGAGGTAATGACATCCCCCGTGGTGACCCGTGTCGGTGGTAACGTGGGACTGGGATTCGAGACTTCCCTCGGCCGTGTGACAGTGTTTGGGGAAGCGCGATTCCACACGGTGCTGCATGGGGGCGAGCAGGAAGAGCTCCAGTTTGTTCCGGCAACCCTTGGCCTACGTGTGCGCTAATGCCCGCGGGTGAGACCTCGTTGGGTATGTCTGTTCGACGCATCTGGCATGCTCTCCTCGTCGCACTATGCGTTGCGTGCGGCCGTGCTGAAGGCGCCCGCGACGTCGAGATTCGCTTCTGGGCGATGGGCGCCGAAGGCGAGCAGGTGGCCAAGCTCGTCCCACAATTCGAGCGTGAGAACCCGGGGATTCGCGTGCGCGTGCAGCAGATCCCCTGGACCGCCGCACACGAGAAGCTCCTCACCGCGCACGTCGGCAAGTCGACGCCGGACGTCGCCCAGTTAGGCAATACCTGGATTCCGGAATTCGAGGCGCTGGGGGCGCTGAGGCCGCTGGGGGCGCTGATCGCGCAGTCGGCCGTCGTGCGCGAGGCAGGATACTTCCCCGGGATTTGGGCAACCAACGTCGTCGACGACACCGTCTATGGCATTCCCTGGTACGTCGATACACGGGTGCTGTTCTACCGAAAGGATCTCCTCGCGCAGGCAGGCTGGCGCGAGATGCCGACCACGTGGGCGGACTGGCGCCGAGCCATGGAAGACATCAAGCGCACGGTTGGCAAGGATCGGTGGGCGATCTTTCTCCCCACCAACGAGTGGGCGCAGCCAGCG
Source organism: Gemmatimonadaceae bacterium (assembly GCA_035253695.1). Lineage (GTDB taxonomy): Bacteria > Gemmatimonadota > Gemmatimonadetes > Gemmatimonadales > Gemmatimonadaceae > JAICNG01. The sequence continues at coordinate 6,590 of DATFBS010000069.1, read as the reverse complement.
GTTCTCGGAATGCAGGCGGGTTCACCCCTTCTCAAGGAAGGCGGCCGCTGGGGCGCATTCTCCGATCCGGAATTCATGCGCGCGTTCGGGTTCTATCTGAGCCTCTACCGCGATGGACTCGCGCCGGTGTACGGCAACACCGACGTCGCGAATCTCTTTCAGGAGTTCGAGCGCGGCCTCTTCGTTTTTTACATCACCGGTCCATGGAACATCGGGGAGTTTGGCCGCCGCCTGCCCCCCGAGCTTCAGGATGACTGGGCGACCGCACCGCTGCCGGGCCCGACTGGCCCGGGGAGTGGCTTGTCGACCGCCGGCGGATCGAGTCTCGTGCTCTTCCGCGAGTCCGAGCATCCGGCGGAAGCATGGAAGTTCATCGAGTTCATGTCGCGCCCCGAGATTCAGGTGCGCTTCTACCAGCTGACCGGCGATCTCCCGCCGCGCCTCGAGGCATGGGAGGACACCATCCTTTCACGCAACGACAAGGCGCATGCGTTCCGTCAGCAGCTCGATCGAGTTCAGCCGGTGCCACTCGTTCCGGAAATCGAGCTCATCATGGCGAAGCTCATCGAATACGCGGAGCAATCCATTCGCGGCGGAGTTCCGCCGGCGGAAGCGATGCGGCGGCTGGACGCCGAGGTGAACAATATCCTCGAGAAGCGGCGCTGGATGCTCGAGCGACGCGTAGCGGAGCGCGCGCGGTGAGATCGGCGACGATCGAGCGTCAGGTCGCGCGGGCGGCCTGGCTCTTTCTCGCACCGGCGCTCTTTCTCATCGGCTTTTTCTTTTTCCTCCCGGCGGCAGCGGCGCTGCTGCTCAGCATCACCGACTTCGACATCTACGCCCTCGCCGACGCCGACAACGCGCGCGTCGTCGGTCTCAGCAACTATGGGCGGCTCATCGACCATCCGCTCTTCTGGACGTCGCTCAAGAACACGTTCTACTTCGCCCTCGGCTGCGGCCCCCTGACGGTGCTCGTCGCGCTCATCGCGGCGCTCCTCGTCAACGCCCCGCTCACGCGTCTTCGGACGTTCTTTCGCACGGCGTACTTCATCCCCTTCGTGACGACCCTCGTCGCCGTCGCGATCGTCTGGCGCTACCTCTACCACGCCGAGTACGGTCTCCTCAACTACGCGCTCGGCGCGGTCGGGATCGGTCCGGTGAACTGGTTAGGCGATCCCACCTGGGCGATGCCCGCCATCATCCTCATGGCCGTATGGAAGAACTTCGGCTACTACATGCTGATCTTCATCGCGGGGTTGCAAGCCATTCCCCGTGAGCTGTACGAAGCGGCCGAGCTCGACGGCGCGAGCGCCTGGAAGCGGTTCATCCATGTCACGGTGCCCCAGCTCGGTCCGTCGCTGGTGTTCGTCGGCGTCGTCGTCATGATCGGCTACTTCCAGCTGTTCGCCGAGCCCTACGTGATGACGCAGGGTGGGCCGCTGAGGAGCACGACCAGTCTCGTGCTGCTCATGTACGAGGAAGGCTTCCGGTGGTGGCGCATGGGGTTCGCGGCCGCCATCGCGTTCGTGCTCTTCATCATCATTCTCATCTGGACGCTCATCCAGCGCCGGTTGGAGCCGAAGGCCGCATGAACCGCCTGTGGCAGAGCATCCTGCTGCACGTGGTGCTCGTTTTCGGGGCGATCATTGCTCTCATCCCGGTGCTGTGGATGGTCGCGGCGTCGTTCATGCCGCCGGGCGAGGCGACCGCGCTCCCGCCCAGGTTCGTGCCGAGCGACCCGACCTTCGAGCACTATCGGGCCGTGTTCACGCGGCTCGACATGGGGCGGTATCTGCTCAACAGCATCCTGGTCGCGTTCGCGGTCACCGGCACGTCGCTCATCATCAATGCGCTGGCGGGCTATGCGTTCGCGAAGCTCCGCTTCCGTGGGCGAGACGTCACCTTCCGCGTGCTGGCGGCCGGGCTGATGCTTCCGGTGCAGGTCGTGATGCTGCCGCTCTTTCTCATCTTCAAGCAGCTCGGGCTGATCAATACGTACTGGGGGGTGATCATCCCGAGCATGGCCAGCATCTTCGCGATCTTTCTCATCCGGCAGTACGCGCAGGCGATTCCTGACGATTTGCTCGACGCGGCGCGCATCGATGGCGCGAGCGAGGCCCGCATCTTCCGTGCAGTGGTGCTGCCAGTGATCACGCCGATTCTCGCCACGCTGGCGATCTGGACGTTCCTGACGACGTGGAACGACTTCATGTGGCCACTGATCGTGCTGAGCGATGAGCGGCGCTACACGCTTCCGGTCGCATTGGCAAACTTGTTAGGCGAGCACGTGCAGGATGTCGAGCTGATGATGGCCGGCTCGGTGCTGACGGTGATGCCCGTGCTGGCCGTCTTTCTGTTCCTCCAGAGGTACTACGTTCGCGGGATAATGGCCGGGAGTGTCAAGGGCTAGAGCTGCGAACTGCGAGCTGCGAAATGTGAAAGTCAAACTCCGGACTCCGGGCTGCGGGCTGTGGACTGTAATTGCCCTTGGGTATTCGGCCGTTTCGACGTCACAAATCCGCCGCATCCGTGTCGCAGGCTTTTGACGTTGCCGTTGTCCGCAGTTCGCAGCTCGCAGTCCGCAGTTCGCAGCCCGCAGCTCGCAGTTCGCAGCAGTTCGCGGTTGCAGTCGGCGACATGAGAACCGAGTGGAGACTCGGGAGTATGCGACCATCTTTCGTGCGAGCCGCGCTCGCTGTTGCACTGGGGTCGTCGCTGCCAGCACAGGAGCCGCGCGTTGTCGACGACTTCTCCTCTCTCGCAGCCTGGACCGCGGTCCCGTCGGATGGCGTGTCGCTCCGGCTCGTGCCCTCCGCGGGCGCCATGCGGATGGACATCGACTTTCACGGCGGCGGCGGCTACGCCGTCGCACGGCGCGCTGTCGATCTCGAGCTCCCCGAGAATTACGAGATCAGCTTTCGCGTTCGCGGCACCGTCCCACGCAACAACCTCGAGTTCAAGCTCAGCGACTCCACCGGCGAGAACGTCTGGTGGCTGAATCGACGAGACTACGCATTCCCCGCCACGTGGACGACCTACCGCATCAAGCGACGCCAGGTGTCGTTCGCCTGGGGACCGTTAGGCGGAGGGGAGCTGAAGCGCGCCGCCGGCATCGAGATCGCCGTCACCGCCGGGACGGGCGGCAAGGGATCGGTGTGGATCGATGACCTCCGGGTGACTCCACTGCCTCCCGTCCCCGCCACTCCGCCGCCACTCGTCGCCACCGACGCGCCCGCCGCCGTCGATGACGACAGCACCACGATGTGGCGGTCCCGCGTGACACCGATGCCATCGCTCACCGTCGATCTGGGATACCGTCGTGAGTTCGGCGGCCTCGTCATCGATTGGGACTCGCTCGACTACGCCCGCTCGTACGAAGTGCTCGCCTCCAACGATCAGCGGACGTGGCGGGTCGTCCACCGCGTGACACGCGGCAACGGAGGCCGGGACTGGCTCTACATGCCCGAGTCGGAAGCGCAATGGCTCCGCGTGCTCGCGCGCACGACGAGCCGCGGGCGGGGGGTGGGTGTTCGCGAGATTCGTGTGAAGCCGCTCGAATGGTCGGCGACGCACAACACGTTCTTCGCCGACGTGAGTCGCGAATCACCTCCCGGAACATTCCCACGATACTGGCCCGACCGGCAGACCTTCTGGACGCTGGTCGGCGTAGAAGGCGACTTTCGCGAAGCGCTGTTCGGTGAAGACGGTGCGCTCGAGAGCGACAAGGGCAGCTTCACGATCGAGCCGTTCGTGCGAAGCGACGGAAGACTCATCACCTGGAACGACGTGGAGATCACACGATCGCTCGAAGGTGGCGATCTTCCGATTCCAACCGTGCACTGGCGCGCCGGGAATCTCACGCTCGACGTGACGTCGTTCGCGACGGGGCGCGCCGGGGCATCGACGGTCCTCGCTCTCTATCGCGTTTCGAACCATTCGGATTCCGTCGCGCGACCCACCCTCTACGTCGCCGTGCGCCCGTTCCAGGTGAACTCGGCGTGGCAGTTCCTCAACACGACCGGCGGGTTCTCACCCATCCGCTCGATCGTGTGGCGCGGCGGCCGTGTTCACGTGAACGACACCGCGCACGTGGTGCCACTGCAGTCACCGGGCGCCTTCGGTGCCACGACGCTCGACGCTGGAGACATCGTCGACCACCTGCGAGCCGGGCGTCTTCCCGCGTCGACGACCGCTAGCGATTCCCTCGGCTTTGCCAGCGGCGCCCTCGCGTTCCCGTTGACGATCGCCGCTCGCGCGCACCGCGACGTTTGGATCGCCCTGCCTGCTCGGCGCGCGCTGGCTTTGCCGCCCCGCACGGTTGCCGAGGCCAGCGCGAGCTTCAACGTCATCAGGCGACACTGGCAGGCGCGACTCGATTCGATCCCGCTCGTGCTTCCCTCTTCCGGCGCGCCGATCGTTCGTGCGATGCGCAGCTCGCTTGCGCACATCCTCCTGAATCGCGACGGGCCGAGGATTCAGCCCGGGTCGCGCTCGTACGAGCGGTCGTGGATTCGCGACGGCGCCCTCACATCCGCGGCCTTGTTGCGCATCGGGGGTACGCGCGAGGTGCGCGAGTTCATCGAGTGGTATGCGCCTTTCCAATACGAGAACGGCAAAGTGCCCTGCTGCGTCGATCACCGCGGGGCCGACCCCGTGCCGGAGCATGACAGTCACGGGCAGCTCATCTATCTCATCGCCGAATACGTGCGTCTGACGGGAGACACTGTCATCGCGCGCAGGACCTGGCCGCGGATCGTCGCCGCCGTCGGCTACATCGACACCCTGCGCCGCCAGCGGCTGACGCCGGAGTACGACGCGCCCGACAAACGCCACTTCCGCGGCATTCTTCCACCGTCCATCAGCCACGAGGGCTACTCGGCGAAGCCGATGCACTCGTACTGGGACGATTTCTTCGCGCTGCGAGGTCTCAAGGATGCCGCGGAGCTGGCGGTGACGCTCGGTCACTTCGAGGAAGCGCGGCGCATCGGCGCGCTGAGCGATACCTTCCGGGTCGATCTCATCGCGTCGATCCAGGCGGCGATGCAGGTACACCAGATCGATTTCATCCCGGGCGCGGCCGACCTCGGCGACTTCGATGCGACGTCGACCACCGTGGGGCTGGCGCCGGGTGGCGAGCTGCACCGACTGCCGCGCGCAGCCGTCGAGCGCACGTTCGCGCGGTATTACGAGGAATTCGTCAAGCGGCGCGATGGACCTCAGACATGGGAGGCGTACACGCCCTACGAGTTCCGCGTACCGGGATCACTCGTCAGGCTCGGCTGGCGTGACCGCGCACACGAGGTGCTCGATTGGCTCTTCAAGGATGCGCGTCCTCGCGAGTGGAACCAGTGGCCCGAGGTCGTGTGGCGTGACCCGCGCATTCCGCGCTTCCTGGGCGACGTACCTCATGGGTGGGTCGCGTCCGACTTCATCCGCTCGGTGCTCGATCTCTTCGCGTACGAGGATGAGCAGGAGACGGGCGCCACGCTCGTGATCGGTGCAGGCGTCCGCGATGAGTGGCTGCGAGAGGGCGATGGCATTCGCGTGCGTTCTCTTCCGACGCGCTTCGGGCGTATCGGCTATCACGCGCGCGCACTCGGCGACACGCTTGTCTTTACGTTCGAGCCCGGACTGCGCATGCCAGCCGCTGGAATCGTCGTGCGCAACCCGAGCGATCTCCCGGCGCGCCGAATCGTGGTGGATGGCAGAGAATCGAGTGCCGATACCAATGGCGATCTCGTTCTGCTCGCACCCGCGCGTCAGATTCGCTTTGAGTACTAAACTGCTTTGGGCCGGCATCCAAGTTCAAAGGGGGGACGCGGATTACGCGGATGCAGCGGATCAGGCGGATCGTTCCCCGCGCCGAGAGCTCTCCCCGCGCGGAAAAAAAACGCTGCTGTTTGTTCCTTAGAGGAGAGTTGTTCGGCACCAAGAGCAATCCGCAGAATCCGCTGCATCCGCGTAATCCGCGTCCCCCCTTTGAACTTGGATGCCGGTAATGATTTTGCCGTATCTAACTGCCCAGACAAGCTCCGTTCGTCCGGATGACATCGGAATAGAACCGCCCGGTGCCCTTCACCGTTCGCCGCTGCGTCGCGTAGTCCACGTGCACGAGCCCGAAACGCTTCGAGAATCCATGGCTCCATTCGAAGTTGTCGAGCAGCGACCACGCGAAGTAGCCGCGCACGTCGGCGCCTTGCTGAATTGCCCGATGCACCGCGCGGAGGTGGTGTCGCAGGTACCACTGGCGCAGCGGATCATCGACGAGGTCCGCACTCGACGGCGCGTCGTAGAACGCCGAGCCGTTCTCGGTGACGTAGAGCGGAATGCGGCCGTAGCGCTTCGTCACCCAGAGCAGGATGTCGGTGAGCGCATCGGGCCAGACCTCCCAATCCAGCTCCGTGTGCACGTGCCGCGTTTGACGCACCCGGCTCGCGCGCACGGGAAGAGCCGTCGGATCGTCGCGCGTCACCGAGCGCGTATAGTAGTTGATCCCCACGAAATCGATCGGCTGTTTCAGCAGCCGCATGTCATCGGCAGGGAATTCGGGCCACGCATCGCCGAAGATGTCGCGCAGCTCCTCGGGGTAC
>DATFBS010000068.1:0-4017 GCA_035253695.1 Gemmatimonadaceae bacterium | reverse complement strand
GACAAGAGGCCGGGCAAATCCCGGCGGCCTCGTGTCGGACGACACGAGGAGGGCAGGGTGTCCATCGCGAGATGGAATCCGAAGGGCTTGCGTCGAACCTCCGGGCCGTAGCCGAAGGCGAGAGCCAGGCGAACCGGTCGGCCACGAGCGCGCTGATCCGAGCTTGCAGCCTTGAGGCGAAGGAAATACCTGCGGAGCGTGCTCAGACACACGGTGTGTGCGGACGGCACGGAGGGACAGAGGAGCGTCTGACCTGGGGAGATCTCGTTGCGTTCCCGATGAAGGTGTTCATGCCGCGGTGCGGGCCGAAGAGCCGGAGGGGAAGATCGAGCTATAAGGCTATGCCGAAGGGTTCGATCGATGCGCAGCGAGAAGTCAGGGACCTCATAGTAGCGACGACGCGTCGCGAGAGCGGCGTGACCGACGCGAAGACAGCGCCGGGCGTGCGAGCCTGCGAAAGCGCGCGCGCATGATGCGAAGGGGGTCCACAGGAGTGGGAGCGTGAGAGCGAGGCGATGCTGAGTACTGAGTCGGAGGCGAGGTAGGTTCCCGTGGGAAAGACGCCGGTCCCGACGCAGGAAGGCCAGCAGAGCGGCGCGGCTCAAGGCTCGCCGAGCGAGAAGCGGCGGAAGTTTCACAGTCTCATGGGGCAGGTGGTGGACCTGCGGCGGCTGCGGGCCGCGTATGAAGCGGTCCGGAGCAATCGTGGGGAGCCCGGGGTGGATGGCGTCACGGTAGATGCCTTCGGGGAGAACCTGGAGGCGAATCTGGCGGCGCTGGTGGTCGAGCTCCGAGCGCAGACCTACCGCCCACAGCCGGTGCGGCGGGTGTGGATTCCCAAGCCTGATGGGGATCAACGGCCTCTCGGGATTCCGGCGGTGCGAGATCGAGTCGTCCAACAGGCGGTGCGGCAGGTCTTGGAGCCGATCTTTGAGGCGGACTTTTCGTCTCACAGTCATGGGTTTCGACCGGGACGCAGCGCGTTCAGCGCCTTGCGCGAGCTCTACGGTCAGGTGCGGGACGGCCACGTCTGGATCGTGGACGTGGACATCGAGAAATTCTTCGATGAGATTCCGCACGAGCCGCTGATCGAAGCGGTGGCCGCCCGGGTCGCGGATGGCAGCGTGCTGCGGTTGGTCCGGCTGTTCTTGGAGGCGCTGATCCAGGATGGCTACAGGTTGGTGCGGCCGAAGGCGGGCACGCCGCAGGGCGGAGTCGTGAGCCCGTTGCTGGCCAACATCTACCTGGCTCGGTTGGACCGAGCGCTGGAAGCGGACGGCGCGAGCTTCGTCCGGTATGCCGACGACGTGCGGCTAACCAGTCGCACGGAAGCGGGGGCGCGGGAAGCGCTGGAGCGGACACGCGAGGTCCTGCAGGAACTCGGGCTGCGGCTGAGCGAGCGGAAGACGAAGCTGGTGACGCTGTCCCAGGGCGTGGACTTCCTGGGCTACCGGCTCGTCGCGAGGAAGAGGCACCTGAACGTATGGATCAATCCGAAGGCAGTGGAGCGCTTTCGAGAAGAAGTCCGGCGGCTCACTCGCCGCACGGCGGGGAAGAGTCTCCGCGCGATGGTGTCTCGACTGAACCGCTACGTGCGAGGCTGGGGAGAGTACTTCAAGCGGGCAGAGGCGTCGGGGGTATTCGATCGGCACGATCGCTGGATCACGCGGCGACTCCGCGCGTATGTGGCCAAGCGGTGGCGCAATGGGCTCTGGCGGCGTTACCCCGACCAATATTTCTGGTTTCAACTTGGACTGACTCGCTTGTACCACCTGCGTCGAGATTTCATCCGCGAACTCGAGGCCCGGCGTCGTGCCGGCAACCGTCCTGTAGAGCGTAGTGCGGGAAATCCGCACGCTACGTTCGTTCGGGGGACGGAGGCTTCCTCATGATGACGAAGCCTCCTCCTACCAGCTAGGGCGTGACGACGGCTCGCTCTCGTGCTGCTGTCGTTGAACGGTTTCGCGCACATTCGCCAGCCACGACGCCGGCATGTAGCACCTCGCGTGAAAGAAGTCCGCACCAACGCGGACGACGAGGTCGTCCTCGACGATAGGCCGATTGCAGTCTCCGCAAACGCGCTTCACCAACCCCACCTGAGCGCCGCCCAGCTGCCGGCCGATGCCTTTCATGCCGCAGGGTGCGGAAAGCGGTTCCCCTGATGTCGGTCGGCAGCCGAGGCGACGCCGATTCGGTGTTGTTGCGACGCGCGTGCCGGCGGAACGGGAAGTCGCGCCTGGGTTTCGGAGCCGGGCGAGGTTTCTAAGACGAGGAGCGTGCGCGGATCGGCCCGGTGCGGGAGAATGATTCCGCTGGTCGGCTGATCGCCAGCGCATAGACTTCGACGATGGCAGAGTCTCTCGAGGGTCTGCACGTTCTCGTCGTAGACGATGAGCGTGACGTCCGCAACGCCACAGCGCATTTGATACGGGCGCATGGAGCGAAGGTCGTCGTCGCGGGCACCGCCACCGACGCGCTCGACATCTTGGAACTCCTCGCCATCGACGTCGTGGTGTCGGACATCGACATGCCCGGTCACGACGGCTTCTGGTTCATCGGAGAGTTGCGTTCGCGACCGTCCCTCTCGTCAATCCCGGTGATCGCATTTACGGGCCGCGGAGACGTTGACCGTGACCGGATCTCCGAAGCTGGGTTCACCTCGCACGTTGTGAAGACGAATCCCGCGATGCTTCTGGCTACGATGAAGATCGCGACGACCACGCGCGGCAGAATCTCTCGACGCCTGTAGACGGGCGCCGCACGTTCGCCGGTCTCCGATGGATTGCCGCCGCGCCTCGGCTTCACCGCGATCCAGTGGCGCGACCCGATCCCACTGCCGCCAGCGCGCTCGCGGTGTCGGCGCGGTCGTCGGCCGGATGCGCGCATTCGGAGGTCACTCTGGCTGGTTCATGTTCACGAGGTCGCGAAACGGCGAACTGCACCGGGATGACCGCGACCCGCCGTCGAGTATTCAGGCGACCGAAAGGAGTGGCGGGCCGGATCCGCGATGCCTGACCGACGCGCAGGATCTTTCATCAACCCGCTGCACAGCGGGACATCTTCTGCACACCGCGATCGTCTCGCCCCGAGAGGAGTGACGTCCAGGCGCCCGCCGTCATTGACGCCGCCATGAAGTCGCCGCTCGGTGGCGCCGCCTGCGATGTATGGCGCGAAAATTGAGGTACCCCAAGCCCCATGGATGATGAGCTCGCCGCGCTCGGTCGCTTCAGCTCCGAGATGGAATTGATGCTCCGATCCCTCCGGGCCCGTCCTCCGGGAGGCGCTGGAGTCCTCGCGACGATGCCCACGATGCCGATCGACTGGCCGACGCTGCTGGCGGTGGCCCAGCGTAACGGCGTGCTTGCACCGCTGCACGGCGGACTGGCGGGCGAGGCGGGGGTACCGCAGGACGTGACGCGACGTCTGGAGAAGCACGTCGAGGCCAACGCGGCACGCAATCGGCATCTTCTCGCAGAGCTCTCGTCCCTCCTCGACGTGCTGGAGAGGCGCGGCGTCGACGTGATCCCGTTCCGCTCTTCGGCGGTGGCGTCGCCACTCGCCGAGATCGTGGATCTCGATCTGCTCGTCCGCCGCCGCGACGTCGGCGCCGCGGCACGCGTCCTCCTTGAGCTCCGCTTCGAGCCCGAGGTACCGCTCGGCACGGCGGAGGCAGCCTCGGTGCTACGGACGGGATTCGCCCGAAAGTTCGTGGGGCCGCAACGGGTCGTTGTCAGCCTCCAGTGGGCCGTGGCCCCGGCGGCCGAGCGGATGGGCTCCCGTCTCGAGCGCCTGCTGGCCATGCGGACGACGGTGAGCATGGGCGAGCGGACCGTCTCCAGCCTCGCCCCTCCGGCAATGCTGCATCTCCTCTGTCTGCGCGGCACCCTGAACCGATGGCATCGGCTGACGTGGGTGCGTGACGTGGCCGGACTCCTGGCTCGCATGACCGCGGAGGAGGAGGAGCTCGCCTGGGCGCAGGCGCGCGCCACGGGATCGGCACGCGCCGTCGGCCTCGGC
>DATFBS010000067.1:0-22167 GCA_035253695.1 Gemmatimonadaceae bacterium | reverse complement strand
AGCGTCAGACGGTGCCAGTGGCGATCGCGCTCTTCCGGGGCGAGTACCAGGTGCCGTGGGGCGAGATTCTCGCCGCGTCCGTGATCGCGACAGCACCTGTCGCGGCGATCGTGCTCCTCTTCCAGCGACGTATAGTGCAGGGGCTGACGTCCGGTGCCGTGAAGGGCTAGCCGAGCGCAGGCGTTTCTTTTCGACGGGCTGCTTCGACAGCCCACTGCAGGTAAGAGCGTGGGACGCGGATTACGCGGATTGATGCGGAAACTGCACGGATAACCAACTGCAACTGCAAGGGCTTTTGTTAAACCCGTCGGTTAGCCATTGGGACGGTTGACGAGCTTTCGTGGGGATGGGGTTGCCGTTGCAGTTCCCAAAGCTCTTGCCGTTGCCGTTAGCTGTATCCGTGCCGTTTCCGCATCAATCCGCGTAATCCGCGTCCCACGCTTTTACCCGATGCAGTGTGCTCTTGCAGTGCAACTTCTACGTGGCGAGCACAAATGCGCCGATTGCTGATCGTCTGTCTCATTTTTGCGGTGGCATGCGATACCCGTCGTCCGGAATCGCGCCAGCCCCAGCGCGACACGCCGCAGGATACGACGCCCCCGGACTCGCAGGTCGCCTGGACCGTGCGCCCCATCGTCAACGCGCCGCGATACTTCGAGCTCAGGGACTGGGTCACCAACGACACCCTGTGGGGACTCGCGGGGTCGAACCCGATCGACATCCACGCCGTCTCGGGAGCCGGACGCCCGTGGGGGGTGCGCGCGTCGGGCGCTCGGCGCTCGGTCGACGGCCGTTCGATCGCTTGGGTCGACACGAGCGGCGTGTGGATGCTGCGGCGGGGCAGCCGCGCCCGCCGCATACTGCGGTTTGCGTCCCTCCCGCAGCGACCGGCGGGCGATCCCACCTTCGACATCCACTGGGCGCCTAACGGCCGCCGCCTCTTGACCTCGTGGGCCGAGGAGGGGAGTGTGACGTACGCGCTCGTGGACACGGCGAGTGGCGGTCTCGAGCCACTGGCGTTGCGGCTCCCCGGCTACTCCCCGCCCGGTGCGGCGCTGTGGCTCGATGACCGGCGCATCCTCTTTACGGCGCGCGCCACGGGCGGGAAGGATGGCGCGACCGGATATCGCGAGTCCGGATGGCGAGGGGACATCGCGATGCACGACCTCGGCACCCATGAGTTCGATCTCGTAACCGCGGTGAACGATGGCGTATTCCTCGAGCCGGTTGCCGCGTGGGGTGATACCCTGCTGGCCCTCCGCCGTCTCTCGGGCGATACGCTCGCGACTTTCTCGCTCTTCGACATGCGCAGCTGGACCGAGATCACGAGCGACTTGCCGCGCGGGACCGGGATCGCCGCCAGTCGAGATGGGTCGCGCGTTGCCGTGTTCCGCTCGGACAATCTCCTGAGCCAGGTGCTGATTCGCTCACGGCAACCGGGAGCTCCGTCTGGGGCGCCGCTGCTGATTCCAGGACGCGTGACTGGCGCCGCCTGGTCCCCCAGCGGGCAAGCACTGGCCGTGTCCACGATGGCGGAGGAGCCGGTGGAAGGGACACAGGGCGATGTGCGCGTGGTGTATCGGCTGTCGGTCGTGGAGGCGCCGTAGCCGGCCTCCCGGCGGCCAATGAAAAGGGCCGACATTCGTCGGCCCTTTTCTCCACCAGTGAGCGTCCTACTCTTCCTCGTCGTCGTCCGGCGCCACCCCCGCGGGCTCGTCACCCTCGAGCGCATCGGACCGATCGTCCTCTGAGACGACGCGCGCGACATCCATCACCAGGTCGCCCTCGTCGAGGTTGACGAGCCGCACGCCCTGCGTGTTGCGGCCGCTCACGCGGATCCCCTTCACCGGCATCCGGATGATGATGCCCAGCTTCGTGATCAGCATGAGCTCGTCATCGGACAGCACTTCCATGAGAGCGACGACGTCACCGGTCTTCTCGGTGCGGTGCACGGTGATAATGCCCTTCCCGCCGCGCTTTTGCACCCGGTACTCGTCGATGCCGGTGCACTTCCCCATGCCCTTGGATGTCACGACGAGCAGCGTCGCCTCTCGCTTGACGACGACCATGCCGATGACCTCGTCGTCCTTCCCGAGCTCGATCCCCTTCACCCCGGTCGTGTCGCGACCCATCTCGCGCACGTCGGCCTCGTGGAATCGAATCGAGAGGCCGTGCTTCGTCGCCAGCACGATGTCGTTCGTGCCGGAGGTGATCTGCACGTCCATCAGCTCATCGTCCGACTCGATCTTGATTGCCTTGATGCCGGTCGAGCGCGGGTTGGCGTACTGGGAGAGCGCGGTCTTCTTCACCGTGCCGCCCTTCGTGGTGAAGAGGAGGAATTGATCGTCGCGGAACTCCCGCACCGGCACCATCGCCGAGATCTTCGTGTCGGCGGTGACGTTGATGAGGTTGACGATCGGCTTGCCCTTCGCCGCGCGCCCCGCCTGCGGGATCTCGTGCACCTTGAGCCAGAAGCAGCGACCATCCTCTGTAAAGACGAGGATGTAGTCGTGCGTGGACGCGATGAAGAGATGCTCGACGAAATCCTCGTCCTTGAGCCCTTGCCCGTTGAGCCCTCGCCCGCCGCGACGCTGCTTGCGATACGTGGACACCGACGTGCGCTTCACATAGCCCGAGTGCGACACGGTGACGACCATGTCCTCCTCGGCGATCAGGTCCTCGATGGTGAACTCGCCCTCGTCGCTCGTGATCTCGGTGCGCCGCTCGTCGCCGTACGTCTCGGCGAGCTTCGCGAGCTCCTCCTTGAGGATCTTCATGCGGCGCGGCTTCGACGCGAGGATCTCGCGGAACTCCTTGATCATCCCCCGAACTTCCGTGAGCTCCTCTTCGAGCTTCTCGATCTCCAGGCCGGTGAGCTTGGCGAGACGCATGTTGAGAATCGCCTCGGACTGCCGCTCGGAGAGCTTGAACCGCTTCTGCAGCTTGTCGCTCGCCTGGGGCGTGTCTTCCGCCTTGCGGATGATCTTGATCACCTCGTCGATGTTGTCGACGGCGATCTTGAGACCCTCGAGGATGTGCTCGCGCTCGAGGGCCTTGTCGAGATCGAACTGGGTCCGCTTGACGATCACTTCATGGCGGTGGGCGATGAAGTGCTCGAGGATCTCCTTGAGCCCCATCACCTTCGGCACGAGCTGCCTGGTCGTCGCGTCCGGCACCAGCGCGAGCATGATCACGCCGAACGTCGTCTGCATCTGCGTGTGCTTGTAGAGCTGGTTGAGCACCACGCGCGGAATCGCATCGCGCTTGAGCTCGATGACGATCCGCATGCCGTCGCGGTCCGACTCGTCCCGCAGGTCGCTGATCCCGTCCATCTTCTTGTCGCGGACGAGCTCGGCGATGTTCTCGATCAGGCGCGCCTTGTTGACCTGGTACGGGATCTCGGTGACGACGATCTGCGACTTGTTCGACGACTCCTTCTCCTCGATCACCGCCCGCGCGCGCATGACGATGCGGCCGCGCCCCGACTCCTGATATTCCTTGATGCCGGCCTTGCCATAGATGTAGCCGCCGGTGGGAAAGTCGGGTCCCTTGATGTGACGCCGCAGCTCACCTGGCGTCGCTTCGGGATTTTCGATCAGCACGCCGATCGCGTTGACGACCTCGCGCAGGTTGTGCGGCGGGATGTTCGTCGCCATCCCGACGGCGATGCCGGCGGAGCCGTTGACGACGAGATTCGGGATGCCCGAAGGCAGAACCTTCGGCTCCTGGAGGCGATCGTCGAAGTTCGGCGCGAAATCGACCGTGCCCTTGTCGATGTCGGCGAGCATCTCCATCGCGATGCGCGTGAGACGCGCCTCGGTATACCGATACGCGGCCGGCGGATCGCCATCGACCGATCCGAAGTTCCCTTGCCCATCGACCAGCGGATAGCGCAGCGAGAAGTCCTGCACCATGCGCACGAGCGCGTCGTACACCGACGTGTCGCCATGCGGATGGTACTTGCCTAGCACGTCGCCGACGACGGTCGCCGATTTCTTGTAGGGGCGGCCGGGCACGAGGCCGAGCTCGTTCATCGCGTACAGCACGCGACGGTGAACGGGCTTGAGTCCATCGCGCACGTCCGGGAGGGCGCGCGAGACGATAACGCTCATCGAATAGTTGATGAACGACTCGCGGATCTCCTCATCGATGAGACGGGAGACGATCCGTTCGCGGTTGTTCGGAGCGGTCATGGGGCTGCTGCGGAGGGGGAAGGAATTCGCTGCGTACGCAGAGCCGAAATATAGTCCAGTGCGCGTGTCAAATCAACGTCGGCGCACGAACGTAAAGTGTTGCGACGTAGTGGCTTAGGTAGCTCCGGATGTCGTGAAACCTCGGTGGGCTGGTGGAGTGCTGCCCAAGTGCATCGGGGAAGAGCGTGGGACGCGGATTGAAGCGGAAAGGCACGGATAACCAACTGCAACTGCAAAGGCTTTTGTCAAACCCGTCGGTTAGCCATTGGGATGGTTGACGAGCTTTCGTGGGGATGGGGTTGCCGTTGCAGTTCCCAAAGCTCTCGCCGTTGCCGTTAGCCGTATCCGTGCCGTTTCCGCTCAATCCGCGTAATCCGCGTCTCACGCTCTTACCCGATGCACTTGGGCAGCACTCAACAAGCGCGCACGGGCTATGGAGCGAGAACCCCCACCGTCACCCGCGACGCCTGCGCACGCGTGCGATGCACACGGTGCGTCGCTTTCCGGAAATCGCTTTCCTTCGCGTGATAGATGTCGACGAACGTTTGTGGGTTGCGATCGACGAGCGGGAACCACGAGCTCTGCACCTGAATCATGATGCGGTGGCCGCGCTGGAAGGTGTGAAAGACGTCGGGCATCTCATACTCGACCTTCGTCACACGCCCTGGCACGAACGCTTCCGGCCGCTCGAACGAGTTGCGGAACCGTCCCCGGAACAGCTCGCCCCGCACCAGCTGCTGGTAGCCGCCCAACCGGATTCGCTGTGGATTCCACAGCTCCGGGTTCAACGTCGGCAAGGAGTCCGGGTAGACGTCGATCACCTTCACCACCCAGTCGGCGTCGGTGCCGGTTGTCGACACCCACAGCGTCGCGGTGATCGGACCCGCGATCGTCACATCCTCCGTGAGCGGCGGCGTCTGATACACGAGCACGTCCGGGCGCGTTGCCGCGAAGCGCTGATCATCGACCATGTGCTCGATGGTCATGCCGGGAGCTACGTAGCCGACGTAAGGCACGGGGTGCGCGGGATCGCTGATGAACTCATCTGCCGCCGCGCGAACGGCGGTCGGGGCCTCGAACGAGAGCAGGCCCCGTTCCCGCAGGTAGAGCATTCGGCGTTGCAGCCCACGCGGTGGCCAGGCATCGAAGCGCCGCCAGCGATTCGCGCCCGCCTCGAACACGACCGCCTCAGGCAGCTTGGGATCGGGCGCATCCTTCATGAAGTGATTGAAGAACGGGATCGCGAGGCTGTCGCGGAAATACGGCCCGGTGGCCGGGTAGCGCACCGCGCCCAACGCATCCGCCTCTCCGCCCGACCACTGGCCATGAAACCAGGGTCCCATGACGAGCATGTTCGTGATGCCGGGATTCTTGTGCTCGATCGACTGATAGACCTTGAGCGGCCCGTAGAGATCCTCGGCGTCGTACCAGCCGCCGACCGTCATCACCGCCGGTGGCATGTTCCTGAGATGCGGCAACAGGTTCCGTGCCTTCCAGAACGCGTCGTAGTTGGGATGCGCCACGACATCGTTCCAGAAGCGGATGCTGTCCCCATACCACTTCGCCTTGACGTTAGGCAGCGGACCGAGATCGAGAAAGAAGCGATAGCCATCGGGCGTGCCGATGTTCATGCCGCGCCGCCCTTCGGGCGTCGGCGCGGGGCGTGGCTGGCCGAAGCCCGAGAAGAAATGAAACGTATGCGCGAGGTAGAGCGCGCCGTTGTGGTGGAAATCATCGCCGATGAACCAGTCGGCCACCGGGGCCTGAGGGGAGATGACCCGCAACGCCGGATGGTGGTTGATCCCGCCGGCTGCCGAGTAGAAGCCGGGATACGAGACGCCCTGCATGGCGACGCGGCCGTTATTGGCCGGCACGTTCTTCACCAGCCAGTCGATCGTGTCCCAGGTGTCCGTGCTCTCATCGATCAGCGGCGCGCGGCCGTCCGTCGCCGACGGTGCCGCGCCCTGGGCCGTCGTCACCTGCGGCCGAACATCGACGAACTCACCCTCGGACATGAAGCGGCCGCGCACATCCTGGAACGCGATGATGTAGCCCTGCTGGGCCATCGTCAGGAGAAAGCCGCCGAGCTGGACGTAATTCGTGTCGCCGTACGGTCCCGCCGAATAGGGCGTCCGCCGCAGGAGGATCGGATACCGCTGCGTCGTATCCTTCGGTACGTAGATCGTCGTGAAGAGGCGAACGCCGTCGCGCATGGGGATGCGCGCTTCCCGCTTCACGAAGTTGTTCCGGACGTACAGCGTGTCGTCCTGCTGGGCGGCCAGAGGCGTCGCCGCGAGCAGGGCGACGAGGAGAAGGTGCTTCATCATGCGGGCTCCGACGTGGATCGCCCAAGATGCGCGGAGCGGGCCGCCGACGCCACGCTCGCGAGTGGCGCCACGTGTTCGAATACGGTTACGATGCGTTTCGCTCGACACGCCTACGAGCGATAGTACTCCTCGATCGTCATCCGAATGACACGCGCTCGGGTCGCCGACAGCGTGTCTCCCGGTGTGAGATCGGGAGCCTCGCTGAGGAGCGCTGTCTTGAGATCGATGATCGCCCGCTCGACCGGCAGCTCCCGACGTCGCGTATCGTCGCACAAAAGTCGCGCAGCCGCGGCAAGCTCCGCATCGCTGTCGGACGATTCTTGACAGCGCCGTATCATGGTGGCGACGTCGTGCAGAATTGCTGACCGGGGCGGAGCACCCCCGTGTGAGGAGCGTTCGTCAGACATGACACCGTCCGGCTCAAAGGGTCCGGAGCTCGGGTGTCCGAGGAGGAGCGCTGCGCGACCTCGAGGCAGGCGAGCCGGCGGTAGCCGCTATCGCAAGGGGCGCCATACCGAGACCGACGCCCGATCAACAGCATACAGCGGAGGGCGGCGTTGTCAAGAAACGGAGCTACTCCCGCAGAGCGTCCTTCCCCGCCGACTCCAGCTGGCGGCGCTCGACATCCTCCCGTCCCTCGCGCTCTGCGATTTCCCGGGCGATCGCCTCTCGCTCGGCGCGCATCCGCTGGTACCACTCCCGCGTGATCTGTCCCGCGAGCTCGCGATTCCCAAGGCCGAAGGCAAGCGCCAGGCCGAGCGCGACCGCTCCGAAGAGGATGGCGAACGCTGTGGTGACGATGTTGGTGGCGATGCCGAGCTGCTGCAGCGCCATGAATACCGCCAGCATCACCACGCCCGCCTGACCGACGCGCGCGAGCGTTGGTCCCCCGTGGATCTTCCCCGCCGACGCCAGAATCAGCCCGTCGACGAACTCCCCCAGCACGATTCCGACGAGAATGATGATGATCGCCGCAATCACGCTCGGCAGGTAGCTCACCAGCTCACTGAACACCTCCGCCAGTGCCGTTAGGCCGAGCGCGTTGGCGGCCACCGTCAGCACGACGAACATCACCAGCCAGAAAACGATGTTCGCGAAGACGCGCGAGGGAGTGAAGCGGCGTCCCGTCTTCGCCATGGCGTCCATCACGCCACCCCGCTCCAGCCAGCGGTTCAGCCCGACTCTCGCGAGCGTGCGATCGATCGCCTTCTCGAGCAGCTTCGCGAGCAGATAGCCCGCGAAGACGATGATCAGCGCACCGATCAGGGCGGGCAGCAGCTGCCCGAGGTCGGCAAAGGACGCACGCAGGCGGTCGGCGAAGTCCATGGACGTGGGTGTCAGGAATCAGGAATCAGGGACAGTCAGTTCCTGGTTCCCCGAGCCTTGTCGAAGATGACACTCCGGCGGCAGGATGGGCAGATCAGCCATGTCCGGCGTCGAGCGTATCCGAGGCCGAAGGAGCCACCGCCTATGGGGCGAGAGGTCATCGCGACCGTGCAACGAGGGCAGGTCGCCGCGGACTCGCGGATCCACGTCTCGCGAATGGCACGCTGCTCGTCGGCTTCGTATTGCGCCTGGTCGGTCATCCCTCGTCGACGGGGAAATCGAGCGGTCCGAAGCGCTTCTCCGACAGACCGCCCTCCCGCTGTCCCTCGATTTCTCCGCGCGGGCCGGGCTCGCGCTCGACGGCGTCGCGAAAGCGCGACAGCTCGAACTTGTAGTGCGCGAGGACCAAAGGGCGGCCAATGGTATTCCAGGCCGTCCACCCGGCGATCGACTCGTCGGTGACATCGTACGCACGTCGCACGATCGTCTCGGCGCCGTCCGCCACGAAGCTCCATCGCTCGCTTCCCATCCACGGCCCTTCGAACGTGAGCACGACTTCACGGTCGGTGATGGCCTCGACGACGTAGTCGAACCCCACGGCGCCGAGGGCTTCGAGCCGAAACCGATCGCCCGGCGCGAGCGTCGGCGAGGCGCCGCGCGGAAGCAGCGCCATGTCCGGCGCGATCCACGCACGCATCCGATCGATCGTCAGCAGGTGATGCATCGCCTGCGGGATCGTCGCGCCCACGGCGACCATTTCCTCAATGCGGCTCATGGCAACTCGGCGGGGAGTGAAGTGATCGCTGGAGTCAGCTGCGAGCTGCGAACTGCGAATTGCGAGCCGTGACTAGGCATCCGGACGTCCGGCTGCGGAGGTCTACTCGCAGTTCGCACTTCGCAGTTCGCAGGTTTTCCATTCAGTCTTCACTTACCCGTACGACCACTTTGCCGAACTGTTTCCCACTCGCAAGACGGTGAACGGCATCTGCCCCGCGCTCGATGTCGTGCACAGAATCGATCGGCGGCAAGAGACGTCCCTCGCGCAGGTGCTGGGTGATCGAGTCCATCTCATCGTCGTTGCCCATCGTCGAGCCCATCAGCGACCACTGGTTCCAGAACATACGACGGATGTCGGTCTCCACGATGGGCCCCGACGTAGCTCCGCAGGTGACGAGTCGCCCGCGACGCCCGAGCGCCTGGAGCGACTTGTGCCAGCTGTCCTTGCCCACGTTGTCGATCACGACATCGACGCCTCGCTTGCCCGTACGCGCACGGATTTCCTTCGCGACGTCCTGCGCTCGATGATTGAGCGTTTCATCCGCCCCAAGAGATCTCGCGCGGCGCAGCTTGTCATCGTCGCTCGACGTCACCCACGTCGTGGCGCCGAGCATCTTCGCGATCTGCATGGCGGCGAGTGCGACGCCCCCACCGATCCCCCAGATCAGGACGTTATCACCACGCTGGACGCGCGCGCGCGTGACGACCATGCGCCACGCCGTGAGCGTCGCCAGCGTGAACGCGGCGGCGACATCCCAGGGAATGGAGTCGGGGACGATGCGCACGTTGGGGGCGGGAACGACGAGGTAGTCGGCGATCGTTCCCGGAAGGTGCTCGCCGAGGAGCCGGTACTTGATGCAGAGAGACTGCTCCCCCTTGAGACAGTACTCGCACGTGCGATCGGAGACCCCCGGGTTGATGATGACGCGATCCCCGCGCCGAATTCCCTTCACCGCCGGTCCAACGTCATCGACCACGCCGGCACCGTCGCCTCCCATGACCCACGGCGGCGTGATGACGACACCCGGGAGTCCCTCGATCACGAAGAGATCGAGATGATTCAGCGCGGCGGCGCGGATGCGAATGCGAACGTCATCTGGTGCGCGGATGTCTGGTTCCGCGACGTCGGTTCGATATTGTAGCTGCTCCAGCCCACCGTGGGCCGAGATCGTCAATGCTCGCACGCGAGAGACTCGGGGTTATATTTTCGGCAGAATCCTATGCCGGCTCATGACGGCGAGCAATCGGAAGCAACGACTTGGGATGACTGCATCATGACTGCGATTCAGGTGCCGGCACTCGGCGAATCGATCGTCGAAGGAACGATCGCGCGGTGGCTCAAGAACGAGGGCGACGCCGTGCAGAAGGGCGATGCGCTCGTCGAGCTCGAGACCGACAAGATCAACGTCGAGGTTCCCGCGCCTGCGTCGGGTGTTCTCGTGAAACGCTTGAAGAACGACGGCGACGTGGTGAAAGTCGGCGAGACTCTCGGCGAGCTGGAGGAGGGCAAGGGCGCTGGGGGCACTGCCAGGGCTGCAAGCGCTGAAGGCGCTGCAAGCGCTGCAAGCGCCGGCGCCGGCGAGCGCGCTGCGGGCGCTGGAGGGGCGAAAGGCGCTGAAAGCGCTAAGAGTGTCGCGGTTGCCGCAGCGGGAAGCGCGGAGACGAAGACGTCTCCGTCAGTGCGTCGTGTCGCCGCGGAGACGGGAATCGATCCGGCCAGCGTCGCCGGAACCGGGCGCGATGGCCGTGTCACCAAGGGAGACATGCTCGCCGCAACGCCTTCAGCGCCCTCAGCGCCCTCAGCGCCCTCAGCGCCCTCAGCGGCCCCAGCGGCCCCAGCGCCCCCAGCGCCCCCAGCGCCTTCAGCGCCCCCAGCGCCTCCGGGTTCTCGCGAAACCCGCGAGAAGATGTCCACCAGGCGCAAGCGCATCGCCGAGCATCTGCTCGAGGCGCAGCACAGCACGGCGCATCTGACGACGTTCAACGAAGTCGACATGACGGCGGTCATGCGCCTGCGCGAGCGATTGAAGGAGCGCATCGAGAAGGAGCACGGCGTGAAGCTGACCTTCATGCCGTTCTTCGTGCGCGCGGCGTGCATGGCGCTGAAGTCGTATCCCATCGTCAACGCGCAGATCGATGGCGACTCCATCGTCTACAAGCACTATGTGCACATGGGCGTCGCCGTCGCGTCCGATCAGGGCCTCGTGGTGCCGGTGGTCAAGGACGCCGACACCAAAGGCCTCCTCCAGATCTCGCGCGACATCGGCGACGTGGCGAAACGTGCCCGCGACAACAAGCTCGCCATGGAGGACCTGACCGGCGGCACGTTCACGATCACCAATGGCGGTGTCTTCGGCTCGCTGGTCTCGACGCCGATCCTCAATTACCCGCAATCGGGGATCCTTGGCCTCCACAAGATCCAGGAGCGACCTGTCGCCGTCGACGGCAAGGTCGAGATCCGTCCGATGATGTACGTCGCGCTCTCGTACGATCACCGAATCGTGGATGGGCAACAGGCGGTGCTGTTCCTCGTGCGGGTGAAGGAGCTGGTCGAGGAGCCGGGGGCGATGCTGGTCGACTGACGAACGAGGAGCGAGGAACGAGGAAGCGCTTCCTACCCGCAGTTATCGCGAGGAACGGACACCCTTCCTACACGCCGTCGCTGGCGCTCGTTGGCTATGGACGTCAACAGCAAGCGGCGCAACTCCACCAGTGTTGCGGCGCGGTCGTCTGCTAGCTCTGAGCCTAAGAAGGCCCGGGCGGCGTAATACCATACCAAACTCTCGCGCACGGATCCGAGCGAGTACTCCCAAAATCGCGCTCGATCGAGACCGGTCGAACGACTGTAGCCCTCCGATAGATTCGCCGCAATTGATCCCACAGCTCGAAAAAGCTGGCGGGATATCGGCTCGTAAAGCCGCGCGCGGCTCAACTGCGTGGCGTCGTTGCGGGCGTCGTCAAGGAGTTGCATCGCCTTACGGAAGGCCGCGACGTGCCAAATGCGGTCGTTCGAGATCGCATCCATGAGTGACACGTCCTCTCCTGACATGGGAAACGGACCCTCAAGGTGTAGGCGCGATCTCACCTCACTCCCATCCTTGCTGGAGTGCATTAATCTTTCGACCGCACTTCCTCGTTCCTCGTTCCTCGTTCATCCGAGTCAATGTCCCCAGCCACACCAGACGTTCTCGTCATAGGAGCCGGGCCAGGCGGTTATGTCGCCGCCATTCGCGCAGCTCAGCTCGGCCTCACCACTGTCTGCGTCGAGAAAGACAAGACCCTCGGCGGCACGTGCGTGAACGTCGGGTGCATTCCGTCCAAGGCGATGCTGCAGTCGTCGGAGCATTACGAGTTTCTCCGCAACCATTCGGCGGAGCATGGGCTCGTCGTCGGCGACGTGCGCGTCGACCTCGCACGGATGCTCAAGCGCAAGGACGACGTGGTCGGGCAGAATACGAAAGGGCTCGAGTTCCTCTTCAAGAAAAACAAGATCACGTGGGCCAAGGGCGTCGGCACGCTCGGACCGAATAACGTCGTGACCGTGAAGGGTGACGATGGCAAGGCGACCTCCTACCAGGCGAAGAACGTCATCATCGCCACGGGGTCGGAGCCGATCGCGCTGCCATCGCTCGATTTCGACGAAGAGCGGGTTCTCTCCAACGTTGGTGCACTGCGAATTCCTGTCGTTCCCAAGCACCTCATCGTGATCGGCGGTGGCATCATCGGACTCGAGCTCGGGTCCGTGTGGCGGCGGCTGGGCGCGAAGGTAACCGTCGTCGAGCTCTTTCCGACGATTCTCCCGGGAATGGATGCGGATGTCGTGAAGGAGATGGACCGCGTTCTCCGCAAGCAGGGGATGGAAATTCGCACCGACGCGCGCGTGGTCGGTGGGAAGCGCCAGGCCGAGACCGTGCGCATCGATGTCGAGCAAGGGGGCAAGATGGAAACGCTCGAGGGCGATTACGTTCTCGTGTCGGTCGGCCGGCGACCCACACTCACCGGCGTCGACGCGAAAGCGCTCGGGATTGCCACAGGCCGCCGCGGAGAGATCGTCGTCGACGATCAGATGCGCACAAATCTCCCCAACGTGTTCGCGATCGGCGACGCGATCGGGGGGAAGCTTCTGGCACACAAGGCCGAGGAAGAAGGGGTCGTGGCGGCCGAGGTGATCGCGGGCAAACCCGTCCGGATGCACTATCGCGCGATTCCGTCGGTCGTCTACACGTGGCCCGAGGTCGCGTCGGTGGGTCTCACGGAAGACGAGGTGAAGCAGACCGGGCGCGAATACCGAGCCGGGAAGTTTCCCTTCTCCGCCAACGGACGGGCGCGCACGATGGGAGAATCCGCGGGCTTCGTGAAGTTCATCGCCGACGCGAAAACGGACGCCCTGCTCGGCGCGCATCTCGTTGGGCCGAACGTGTCGGAGCTGGTGGCCGAGGTCGTGCTCGCGTTCGAGTTCGACGGCTCGTCAGAGGACATCGGCATCACCGTGCACGCGCACCCGACACTTGCCGAGACGGTGAAAGAGGCGGCGCTCGGCGTACTGGGTCGATCGATCCACATTTGAGGGTGCTCAGGGTGGTCAGGGTCGTCAGCGTCCTCAGCGTGCTCGGGGTGGCGCTACTTGTACTTCTTGCGCCGCGGGTCGGAGCACAACGGACCGAGCGCGGGCGCATGGTCTGGGACGGCATCGAGCGCACCTACAGCCTCTGGGTCCCGCGCATTGCGGACTCGTCGGGCGCGCTGCCCCTGGTCATCGCTCTTCACGGACGCGGGGGAACCGGTGAGCGCATGGCTCACTGGTCCGGGTTCGATGCGAAAGCCGATGCTGAAGGTTTCCTCCTCGTCGCCCCCGACGGGACAGGCAGTGTGCGCGGATGGTATACGGGCTTCGCCTCAGGGGGCGCGATCGATGATGTCGGCTTCATCGGCGCGCTCATCGACACGTTGGCGGCGCGATATCGAATCGACCGGAGTCGGGTGTACGTCGCCGGTCACTCCAACGGGGGAGCCCTGACGCACCGTATCGCCTCCGATCTGTCCCGACGAATCGCCGCTGCCGCGGTCGTCGCCGGCGCGGTGGGAGTGCGCTCAGCAGATGGTCAGACCACGACGATCGAACCGCCACGGGGTCCCGTCCCAATGCTGATCATCCATGGCGCTCGAGACGACGTCGTGCCGTATGACGCCGTCGCGCTTACCCCGGCGGGCCGCCGCTCCATTCCCGCTCCCGAGGGCGCTCGGTTCTGGGCGCGCGCGAACGAGTGCGCGGTGCTCGAGCCACAGCGCGACACGATCGCGGGCGGGCGGGCGCTGCGTGATCGCTGGGAAAGCCGGTGTCGAGCGCCGGTCGTGTTCCTGACCCTTCGCGACGGCGATCACGGATGGCCGCGCCGCGATCTCGGCGCCGCGATCGACGGCACCGATGTCATCTGGGAGTTCTTCACGCACCATCGCCGTTAGGCGGAGAGCGTTACCGAAGGGCGCGCATGCCGCGGCGCAGCCATTCCTCGAGCTGCGGATCGTCGGCGATCGCATCGCCCGCGACGACGACCCATGTACTCATGGGCTTCTCCCCATCCGGCGCGAACGGCTCGACGTGCGGGGATTCGAGAGCCAGCGCGTACTCGGACGGAGGGCATTTCACGATCAGCCCATCGTCCCACACGATGACGAACGCGGATTTGCCGGCAAGAAAGCCGCGTCCGCCGAACACGTTCTTTTCCCGTACGCCGCGCTTCCCCATGCGACCGAGGACGTCGCCCACGCGCTCGGCAAGGCCTCGATCGTAGCTCACATGCTGGGGCCCAGCATCACGGCGTTCGCGAACAGGGGAAGCAAGCTGCGCCACATGTCGCGGAAGTTGGGATCGACCGCGAACGAGATCACTCGCCCGCGTCCTGCGCTCTCCGTCCAGAGGAAGGGGGAATCTCCCAATCGTGAGGGCACCTCCGGCCACAGGTACCCGGCAATCCGCAGACGCGACTCCGGCGCGTAACGAAGCACGGACTCGCCGGCGCGCACGTCGCGAGGGAAGGTGAATACGCGGTCGGAGAAGATGTACGCGGGGAACTCCCGCTCGACGATACCCGCGAGCAGCGGAGAGAGCGTGTCGGCGACGACGCGCACGATGGCACCTGGCACGCCGGCCGGAAGTGGTGCGCCCGCCGAGCTGTCGGCACGCACCGAATCTCGGCGCACGCGGAGCCGCGACAGACCGATGCGTTCGGTCGCCACCCATGCGGTGGCGGCTTCGAGCGTGACGAGCGTGCCACCCGCGCGCACCCACGACGTGAGGCGATCGCGACCTCCCTCCCCGAGCATCCGCTCGAAGAACGCGCCCTGCACCGAGGGAAGAATGATGACGTTGTAGTCGTCCAGTGTTGCGCCACCCACCGCCGAAGGGTCGAGAATCGTCGCCGGATACCGAAGCCGCTGATCCATCGTGTACCATGCATATCCAGCCGACTGGCCGCTCACGCCGGGGCCGGCGATGATCGCCACACGCGGCTGGCGCACCGGGAAGACCAGGTTACTCCCGAGATCGAAGCCTTCGTCCACGCCGGCTCCAGAGAGAGCGACCACCGGTGCGCCCGTCGCCGCGGCGTGCTGCCTGACGAGTGCGTGCAGGCGCGGCCCGTTACCGACGACGCGCGCGACGAACGAGCCCCGACCGACGCGCGAGGTTCCCGAGCGGAAGGCGCCGGGCTGGTACCACACGCGCACGCTGTCGCGGAGCAGTGCGGCAAGCAATCGATAACCCGCTTCCGTCCCGCCTTCGATCGCATAGCCGTACCGCGCGCTATCGGGCGGAGTCGCCGGCGACCGCCAGATCGTATCCACCGGCGTGGAGGCCACAGGAGCGCGTGACATCCAGGCGCGGACGCGATAGGTGTACGGCAAGCTCCAGGCGGTCGCGTCATAAAACCGGTCCGAACGACCCGCGCGCCGACGCTCGAGCTCTTCGGCGATGAACGCCGAATCGAGCTCGGCATCGGGCTCGAGAATCGCACGGGCCAGGCGACCCTGGGGCTGCGCGAGATCGACGACGTACGCGGACGCGATCGACCCGGCGGTGCCCGGTGGATTTCCCGGGTACGCCGTGGCGCCGCGTACATCCACGGCGCGGGCAAGCCCAACCACGATGCCGTTGTCGGTGAGACGGCGCGCGAGCGAATCGGCGCGCGCATACGCATCCCGCTCGATGATCACCGTACGCGCCGGTCCGCGCTGCGCATCGGTGACCGCGGTGCGCCGATAGGCGAGGAAATCGCGCACGCGCTGCCGAGCATTGCGGGCGGTGGCGTCGACCGTCGCCCACGCGGTCGTGTAATGTCCCCAGGTTGCGTCGCGGAGCGTGTGGATCGTTCCATCGTCCCGTCGAATCGCGCCGCCTTCGCTCGATGCCTGCTCGTACGTCATCCCGATCGCGCCGGCATACAACGGCCACGAGGAGCCATACCCGGGATAGAACTCGTCATAGCCCTCCCGCCGAAAGTACGACCAGCCGTGGCGGTCGAAGGCCGCCGCGTTCGCGGCCGCGTACACATCCCACCACCGGATGATCGACGGGTGCACGTTCTTGTTGACGGGCGCCATCGGAGGGGGGAAGAAATACGTCGAGTTCGACCCCATCTCGTGCAGATCGACGGCCACGTGCGGCCACCACTCGAGCATCGAGCGAATGCGCCCGCGCGTCTCGGGGTGCGACTGGATGTACCAGTCGCGGTTCATGTCGAAGTAGTAGTGACTCGTCCGCGGGCCGGGCCAGTTCGCGGTATGCACGCGCGCGTCGGGCGATGTCGGAACGCCGAACGCCGTGCGCATGCGCATGACGTCCTGCACGTGTCGCTCATGACCGTCGGGGTTCTGAACCGGATCGATGAGCACCACCGTTTCGTCCAGCACGCGACGCGTGTCGGGATCCGTTCCCGCTGCCAGCTGATACAGCAGCGCGAGGGCAGCCTCGACTCCCGACGCCTCGTCACCATGCACACTGAAGCCCAGCCACGCCACCGCCGGGGCACGCGCGGCGATCGCATCGAGCTCGGACGCCGAACCGGTGAGCGTCGCGAGCCGCGCGTTGTCAGTGCGGATCTGCTCGATCCGTCCCTGGTTCGCCTCACTGGTGACGATGGCCATCACCACCTCGCGCCCCTCGAACGTGCGCGCGACGGTATCGACTCTCACACGCCGACTCGTCGCCGCGAGGCGATCGAGATAGCGCATGATCATGTGGTGGGGGGTGAATCGCTCGCCGATCTCGTACCCGAGCACGCTTTGCGGCGTCGGAACGGCGGCGTCGTACGAGCCGCCTTCGGAGAACGAGTGCTGGGCCTCAAGAAGCGCGGGTGTAACGGCCAGGCAAAGGGCAGTGAGTACGCGACGATACATGCGCTCGACAGGATGAAGAATGAGGAACGAGGAACGAGGAAGATGCGCACGGACCGCAATGACGCCAGTCCGGCCACTTCCTCATTCCTCGTTCCTCGTTCCTCGTTCGACTTCCCTTAGAACGCGATCTTCAACCCCGCGCTGAAGCCGAAGTTGTGCGCGATCCCCGGCTCATAGGGGAGCGTCGTCGCTTCGCGAACGTCGAACCGGCCAATGTAGTCCT
Organism: Gemmatimonadaceae bacterium; assembly: GCA_035253695.1. Taxonomy (GTDB): domain Bacteria; phylum Gemmatimonadota; class Gemmatimonadetes; order Gemmatimonadales; family Gemmatimonadaceae; genus JAICNG01. Next base: position 4,927 of record DATFBS010000067.1, on the reverse strand, counting down.
TCGCCATCACGCGCAGACCAATGGCGCGTGTGAGGCGGAAATCGGCGCCGGCGCCGACCGTGCCAACGAAGTTCGTCGCATCGGTGGACAGGCCGATGTTCACCTCGTGCCGCATTGCCCCCGCACCGAGCTGGACGAAGGGAGTGAATGCGCGCTCGGTCAGCGGGAGCGACAGCTGCAGCGCTCCGTCGAACATCCACGCCGAGCTCGATCCGACACTGATACCGTCGAGGAACGGAATACCGAGTTTGATGTCGCCGCTGGCGCGGGCCGCGTTGCCGACGACCGCGATGTTGGGGGTGAGCGCCACGCCAAGCTGCGCGCCGAGGAGCGGCCCACCGGCGTTGGAGATCGAGGTACCGAGCGGTCCGTTCACGAAATCGCCGAACACCATATACCCGGCGTACGGGGTCACTTCGATGCGCGGTGATTGTTGTGCAACGGCGCTCCGACCGATGAGCGCACCGAGCGCGACTACCGAAAGAACGAGATGTCGAATCATGAGAGCCTCCGCAGTGGGAAAAGGTCTTACCAGACTGCAAGGCATGGTCGGGACCGCGAGGCTCGCCGAGTGAACCGATCGCGTATCCTCTTCGCGCAACTCGCGATGCGGATGAGAGCGCCAACGCGCCGAATGCGCGCTGTCCTTCCGCTGGGACGCGCCGCTGTCTCTCTTGCGCGACTCAGTTCCCGAGTTCCAAGGTTCCCGGTGTGGCTGTGACGCTCCATCCGCTGTCGGCATCCGATGCTCCCCCGGCACGAGCACTCGCCGACGCGGTGCTCGGCGATGCTCCGTTCGCGGGTTCGATGCTTACCGCACTCGAGCACGCACTGCGAAGCAGCAGCGATGAGTATCGAGCGATCGTCGCTCGCGACGTGAACGCAGTCATCGGAGTGATCGTGTTCGGCGAAACGGCGGGCGCCCTCGGCGCCGGCCGCATCTACTTCGTGGCGGTCGCTTCCGCCGAGCGCCGTCGCGGCATCGGGACAGCTCTCGTCGAAGCCGCATGCAACGCAGTTCGGTCGAGCGGTGGACGCTTCGTCATGATGGAGCTTGCCGAGGAGCCCTGGACCGACGCCGGGCGCGCCCTCGCACGGCGAACCGGGTTTCGGCGAGAAGGTGGGGTGCCGGATTACGCGCGCGATGGAGTGCATTTGGTCCTTCTTCGCCGCGATCTGGATGAGGCTGAAAACGGAGGGAGATTTCGAGCCTGACGGCACGTCACCACACCGTCCCGCAGGTGTGTGGCGGCCGGGCAACATTGGCCCAGATCAGCGCGGTGGTTGAATTGCACAACGCTATGGGCCATAACGACTTGACTACGATGGCCGCCGCCCGGAACCGGGTCTGGAACGTGCTCGGTGTGCACCCCGATCATGATCTGGTCATCGAGGTCCACGGTGGCACGCCTTCGGGCGATGGCCTGGAGCGCGTGCGTCATTGCCAGCGTGGCCGCGCCCGCGCACGCCCAACTTGGTCGAGGCGCCGTCGCGCACGATCGCCGTGACCTCACGCTCGCCACGGCAAATACGCCTATCCGCGGTCTCGCGGCCCGCCGTCCCCTGCGCGGCACGCTGGGAATGCCGATCATCGCCGGCACGTTCGCGGACGTCACCCCGAAATACGACCGTGCCGTGTACGACACCGCCTACTTCGGCGCGCACGCCGGGGTCGGCCCGTACTCGGTCGCGCGCTACTACCGGGAGGTGTCGTTAGGCGCGCTGACGTTCACCGGATCGACCACGCCGTGGATTCGCCTTCCCCGGACGCGCGCGTCGTACGTCGACGGAGACGCCGCGAGCGTGTGGCACCGCTACAGCGAGTTCGCCCGCGATCTGCTCGTTCGCGCGGAGGGTCTGGTCGATTGGCGGCGCTACGACAACGACGGGCCCGACGGCGTGCCGAATTCCGGCGACGATGATGGGGCCGTCGACATCGCGGTGCTCCTCCAGCCTGGGTCGGAGTACGGCTGCGGACCGGACAGCCTGCGGGGATTTCGCGAGACCGGCTATCGGCTGAGTCTTCTCCCCGGATGGAACGGCCAGCCCTATGTGACCACCGCCATTGGTGCGTCGGGCACGCCGATCGTGATCGACGATTTCGTCGCCGCGTCGGCGGTCGCCTGCCAAGGCGAGGAGATCATACCGACGCGCGTCAACATCCCGATTCACGAAATCGGACACGTGCTGGGTCTGCCCGACCTGTACGACTACGACGGAAGCTCCTTTGGCGTGGGCGGTTGGGACGTGATGGGAATCTGGGCGGCACCACCGGCACGACCTCCACACTTCGGTGCGTGGGCGCGCGAGCGGCTCGGCTGGGCCGCGGTACGGCACGTCTCGACGTCGGGCCGAGTGGAGCTGAGCGCCGTTGCTGCCGGCGGCGATATCGTCCGCATCAACCTCAATGGTGGTCGCGAGCACGTGCTGCTCGAGTACCGCGCTGCTGGAGGCGCCGATGCCTCGGCGCCAGGCACGGGACTCGTCGTATGGCACGTGAATGACGCCGTTCTGGAAGCGCGGCACTGGGGGGTAAACGACGACGAGTCTCACCCCGCTGTGCGCGTCGTGCAGGCCGACGGTCGCGAGGATCTCGCCGCGCGCGCCAACGTCGGCGACGTCGGCGATCCATTCCCCGGCTCGTCGTCGGTCGTTGCGCTCTCGGACTCTTCCGTTCCGTGGCTGCGAACGAGCGACGGCGGTCCCAGCGGCGTGCGGATCGACGGGATCGCCATCACGGGTGACCGCGTGAGCTTCGACGTCACGTTCGCGATCATCCCACCGGTGATCGCCGCCGCGACGACGCCGATCAATGCCACCTTGGGCCAAACCGCGTTCACGCACGCGCTTCAGGCGACCGGGGGTGCCCCGCCGTATCAATGGCGAGCCATCGGCGCACTCCCCGCCGGATTCACCCTGAGCGCCGGCGGTCTGATCCAGGGCGCGCCGGAACGGCTCACCAGCGCGCGAATCGCCGTGGAAGTTCGCGACGCACGAGCGAGCGCGACAGTCGGTGAGCTGGAGCTGCGAGTGACCATGCCGGCGTTGACGACGCAGCAGGCACTCCGCGGCGTGGCCGACCCGGCTTCGCTCGACGAGACGCGCCGGCGCGCGCTCGATCTCGTCGGCAACCGCAACGGGCGTCTCGATGTCGGGGACGTCGTACTGTTCCGACGCATGCTCGAGACGAGCGTGACGGACGCCTCATCGCCATGACGCGCGCGCGCGGGAGGCGCTCCGCGGCTCTCGCTCTCACCCTCCTCCTCCTCGCCTGCGGTGACGCAGCGACCGCGCCTAACGACGCCAGCGGGACGGTGCGCGTGGCCCTGGCGGGCCTGGCGACGCGTGATGCCGGTGTCCTCCTGCGGCTGACCGGTCCTGTCGATCAGATCGAAGCGGCCGAGGCGGCGCTGGACGTCGCCTGGGTGCCCGACGGGGCGGGCTCCGCGACCGTCGTGATCGTCGGCCCGCTGTCCGAGAACGCGGACGTGATCGTCGTGCGGCGGCGCGCCGGCTCGAGCGTGCTCCGCGTCGAGGTGCGGGAGATCGCAGGGCCTGACGGCACGGTGTCAGCGAGCACGACCGCCCACGCAATCATCCGCCCCACCCCAGCGCCGTAAGGAGCACCAACCCGTCGCGACCCGCCCGAGACGTCTCGGGCGGGTCGCCTAACGTCAGCGCGGTGGAACGTTCTGCGAGGGGGGCGTCGAGGGGCGGTTCCCCTGTACCGTGTCGCGGACCCCGCCAAGGGTGTCGCGGTTTCGTTGTGCGCGGTTGCCGCGTCGGCCGCCCATTGGATCCTGCTGGCCACGATTGGCGCCGCTGCGCATCACGGCGCCGAGGCCGGCATTCGCGTCGATCTCGAAGCCGAGGTTGAGCGCTCGAGCCAGCTCGTTCGGATCCTCACCAGTGATGTCGTGATGCCGCATCGCACAGGCGATCCCCGCTCGCGTCCGGGGGCCGATCAGCCCGTCGATCTCCCCGTCGTAACAGTCCATGCTCTGGAGTGACTGTTGGAGCTCGCGAATCTGGGTGCTCGAGAGGCCCCAAGTCGTGCGCGCTCGCACTCCGCGCGTGGCGACGGCGCCGCGTGACTCGGAGCGGACCTGTGGCTGACCGCGCGCCTTGTCGCGCTGCGGGGGCTGGGTGCGCGCGGTGTCGCGTCCCTGTGCCCGCGCGGTGTCGCGTCCATAGGTCGGATCCTGCGCGACCGCCATCGCAGGAATCATCACCGCCGTCATGAGTATCGTCGTGAGCTTCATCTGCGCCTCCCCAACGAAGACTGTGGAAGTCACGCAGTGCGCAATCGACGAGCCGCATTACGTCCCGAGCGTCAGCACCCGCGAGTCGTGACGCACGTCACGTTTCCCAAAGCAACGAGGACCAGCGTTCCTCGTTAGGAACGCTGGTCCTCGCGTATGATGGTACGGCGCCGCACCAACGCGGCGCGTGTTACCGTGCGAGCAGCAGCGACGTGAGCAGAACGCCCAGTGCGAGAATCGCGGCGCCCACGGCCACGGCCATCGTCGGAGTAACCGCGAACTGGCGGCGCCAGAACGGGGTGATCACTCGCGGCGTCGCCTGCGGCAGAGCCTGCATGATGCGATCCTGCACGTAGGCGGGCGTCTTCATGCGACGGCGCTGGTCGACTTCCGTCTCGATGCGGCGCCAGAAGTCCACATCACGCGCGGTGTCGCCACGGCGCACGGCGGCTTCGGGAAGATCGCCATCCAGCCACGCCTGCACGGTCTGAGGCGTACGGCGAGTCCCCCGCGGAACTTCACGGTCGGCAAACGGGCGCGAAGGAACGGACCGCGGACGATCGCGGCCGGGCTCGCTGCGGCCCTCTCGGGGATTCAGGTCGTCGAGCATCAGGCGTACTTCTCCTCCAGGAGGACTTGGAGAGCCTCACGCGCGCGGTGCACGC
>DATFBS010000066.1:0-53791 GCA_035253695.1 Gemmatimonadaceae bacterium | reverse complement strand
GGAGCGCCCGAAGTCGGTGTCGGAACTCGCAAGAGACCAAGCCGCCGAAGGCGAGCCGGGTGACTGGGGCGAAGTCGTAACAAGGTAGCCGTAGGGGAACCTGCGGCTGGATCACCTCCTTTCCGGAGATCGCGAGTAAGCAAGCCTGCCTCGGCAGTGCTCGCGGAAAGCGTCTCGGATGTCGCGCCAGCGCACGACTCACACACGATTGACCCAAAGAACCCAGCCGTTCAAGGAACGGCTGGGTTCTTTGCGTCAATGGGCCAAGGGTCGGGGGCCAAGGGCCAGGAAACCGTGGTTCGGTCCGACATCGATCTCGTATGCTTTGTGCGATCTCGCATCGCATGACTGGGCCCGCTGAACCCTCACACGAAGGCACGCTCACCGCGCGGATCGGCCCGACCGGCTATCGGGTCGAGATCGAAGCCAGCGGCCATTCCCTCGTCTCCGACGAGCCGATCGGAGTGGGCGGCACCGATACCGGTCCAACTCCGTACGACCTCGTCCTCGCCGCGTTAGGCGCGTGCACGGCCATGACGCTTCGGATGTACGCCGATCGCAAGAAGTGGCCGCTCGAGGGCGTGGTCGTGCACATGCATCACTCGCGTTCGCACGCGGAGGACGAGCAGCACTGCGAAGACCGGCCGGCGCGGCTCGATCACATCGAGCGCACGCTCGAGATCGCGGGCCAGCTGACGCATGAGCAGCGTGTGAAGCTCGCCGAGATTGCCGAGCGGTGTCCGGTGCACCGCACACTGGACGCGGGCGTCCGCATTACGACGCGTCTCTCCGCCGCGGGCGCGGTCGTTGACTCACCCTCGGTCACCGGGTAACTTTTTCTGTCTCTACCGGGGCCTGTAGCTCAGGTGGTTAGAGCGCACGCCTGATAAGCGTGAGGTCGGTAGTTCAACTCTACCCAGGCCCATCACACAAGCACAACGAGTTAGCCCGCCGAGGCTCCCGTCTCGACGGGCTTTTTTTCAGGGCATCCAGACTTCATCCACAGTCCCAAGGCAAAGAAGTGGCAGGTTGTCTCCCCGACGTGGGGCCCGGCAAGCAGCGCGGCGCGTCAGTCGTTGACAGAAGCCTGGCTACGTAAGCTCCGACAAAACCACCTCGCAGAAGAGAGTGAAGTCGCTCTCGGATTCTGGGTGCGGCCCCTTGTTGACGATGATCTCGGACGAGAGGAAGGTGCCCGTGTCGTAATGGAATTTTTCAACGATCGTGATAATCCCCGCGTCGCGGACAAGGACGGGTCCGTTCGCCGTCTGGAGTTTCTGCGAGAGGCCTTTGAACGTGCTGACGAAAGTGAGTATGCCCGTCTCCGCATCCAAGATTGGCGCCGCACTCGGTCGATGCCCAGCGAACGAAATGACGACCGAATTCCCGTTCGCCGGATTCGTAATAGTGGTGCTGCCGGAGGTGGTAAGTGAGACGCTCCCGTCCTCGTGGAGGAAGTAGTTGTTCATGGCCACGAAATCGAGCTCAACAGGGATTCCGCAGATCTCTGAAGGGGCGCTTCCGCTGAAGCGACCGTGGAACCGTTCGATCGGTTTCCGCGCTGACACGACTTGCGGCGAAACGGGGCCTGGGTGCGGCGGAGCCGTGGCCTCCTGATCGCAGCCGACGATGAGGAGTATCGAGGCGAGGCCAAGCGCGCCCGGTCTCGAAAAACGGGCCCAGCGGTGCGCGCCGAACGGCTGACCGACGTGATTGCGGGTGTGCATGGTCTCTCGTGAGTGAGAGTCTGGGTGACTGCCAGGCAGAGGAATCAGCCACGGCTCGCCCGCGCCATGAGAGCTGCTGAAGTACTCCACCATAGCGGTCGTCCCCGCCGCGTCAAGAGCGTGTCCCTGACCGGCTGGACGCTGACATCGGATGCAGGCGGGCCTCGCTCGTTATGCCTAACCGATGGCCGCGAGGGTCGGAATTCAAGTCCACCCCGCGTTCAACTCTACCTCGGCCCAGAACAGCTTGGCCCGCTTCGCCGGGCTTTTTTCACCTCGTCCCATTGGATTTCCATCCGGCGGAGAGCTGGCGGTTGAGCGCCGCGCCCGTCGTATGAGTTTTGCACGATCGGAGCTCCGCAGCCTGAGCAGGTGCGACATCCGGACCGGAGGTCCGTCCGCATGCCCTTCGCCCGCGCGCTGGGCGTACTCGCAATCGGCACGGCGATCGCTTGCCGCGACACGGCGCCGGTGACCGCCCCGGCACCGCCTCCGCCCCCACCGCCTGCGGCGCGCGTCTCGCGGGTGGAGATCACTCGGCTCTTTCCGTCCCTTTTCGTCGATGACACGACTCACCTCATCGCGACGGCGCGCGACTCCGCCGGCGCGGAGGTCGCGGGGCGCATCGTGGTGTGGACATCCGCTCGGCCGGAGATCGCGCGGGTGGAGAACGGGGTCGTTACAGCGCTTGCACCCGGGCACGCGGAGATTCGTGCCATGGTGGACGGCGTGGTCGGAACCGCAGCCCTCGTGGCGCTCACGCCGCGGTTGCGCCCCATCCGCGAGATCGCCTATCGCGGCGACTCGGTAGGCCTTCTCGCCATCTCCCCCTCCCGGGCCTTTGCCGGGGTTGCGCGCCTGGATGACACGACGCGGCGGATCATGTCCGTCCCAAAATACGGGCTGGACGGCTTGCTCTGGTCGCCCACCGGAGAGACGATCATCCTCTGGTACATCAATGTGCTACACTGGGGTCCGTATCTCACGGCACCCGACGGCAGCAGCGAGCGCGCGATCGGGGAGAACATCTACTTCACGCAGTGGTCCCCGGATGGGAGCCGGTTCGTTTATGCGAGGGGCAATCACGGCGGATACGACTTGTTTACGAGGGACGCTTCTGGGGGCGACGAGCGCCAGGTCACCGACGCTCCCGGCGACGAGACATATCCGCAATGGTCGCCCGATGGCCGCCAGCTGCTCTTCTCCCGGCGGATCCCGCAACCGGGCCCGCTCTGGGTGATGGCGAGCGACGGTAGCGCGTGGCGCGAGATACCACTCAACCACACGATGTGGGGGGCTTACGACGCTCGATGGTCGCCCGATGGCAAGCGCATCGCTTACGCCGCTGACTTCAACATCTGGGTGCAGAACGTGGACGGCAGCAATCCGCACCAGATTCTCGGTACGTGTGCGAGGTACGTGCTGTGGCTGTGTGGTCAAAACCCAGTGTTCAGGTACCCTTCCTGGTCTCCCGACGGGAAGTACATCGCCTTCGTCGTCACCGAGAACGGGCTTGATCGCGTCGGCGTCGTCGCGCCCGACGGAAGTGGGTTCCGTTATCTGAGCCCGGCAACCTGCTGCTCGTTGAGCGTGGCGTATGCCTGGCAACCCCCCGCCTGGTCACCCGACGGCCAGTTCATCGCGTACGAGGCGCGCACCCCGGATGGGTGGTTGACCGTGGCGGTAGTTAGGCCCGACGGTAGCGGACAACGTGCCGTGACAGGCGCTTGGAACGCAGACCTCCCCGCGTGGCGCCCCTGACCTGTGCCTGCCCTCCGCGTCGCGCACGGGGCCCGGCCGCATCCTTCGATGCAGCCGGGCGCTTTGCGTGTGTGCGTTAGGCGGCCCGCACGTGTTTGCGGCGGGTGGCATCGTGCGTCATGTGCAGACGCCGTGCGTCCACGCTCGCCGGCCCGGCGCCGCGTGCGGCCAGGAAGCCGAAGACGAGCGCATACAGCAGCGCGAGCTCACCGCCGTTCTGGATCGGCATCCCGCCTTGCGGCATGTGGGAATAGAAATACGCGACGACCATCTCCGCGGCGAGAATCAACGCCACCGGCCGCACGAACAGGCCGGCCACGAGCATCGCGCCGCCGACCAGTTCGAGAATACCCGCGATGCCCATGAGGGATGCGAGCGGCGCCGTGGCGCCCGGCGTTCCGCCGAATCCGCCGAGAATTCCAAACAGCTTTTGCAAACCGTGCTGCATGAACAGCAGCCCTGCGCCGATACGGAGGATCGCAAGTGCTGCCGGTGTGAAGTCGCGCCCGTGCGTCGTCCGCGTGACGACCGGCGCGTCCATGTCTTCGTCGATGATTGTTGCCATAGGGGTGCACCTCGGGCCTGGGTTCTCGACTCCCCGTCCCGCCCGGCGGGATCGGGCTCCGAAGCACACCCCTCTTGCGAGACGCAGGCCGGTAGGCACGCCTCGTGGCGAAAATCTGCCGGCTGAAAAAGGCGGCTACGAACCTCGAGGCCCCCGTCGCGAGGACAACTCCGATTCTTCCTGGGTCCGACCCGAATCCGCCCGCCTGACGGCGGCGAGGATTCGATCGGTCAGCTCCGCCTCGCTCACCCGCAGCAGCTCGGTGGTATCACCCGCGGTGAGGGAGTATCCGCGGATAATGTCGCGCAAGCGTGGTGCGTCGAGCGCGGCAAGTTGTCCGCGAAGAATGTCCTCGCCCTGCTGGTAGACCTCGAACGGATTGAGCACCGGTCGCGCGCGCACGTTGCGGGTTCCCGACACGGAAACGATGGGCCGGTCCGGAGCAGGCGAGTCGTAGACTGGCTTCACATCGATGACGCGCTCCACCACCTCCACCGGCTCGAGCGCGCGACGCAACGCTCCTTCCAGATAGATCGGCGTTAGGCCTGTCGCCCAATACTCGGTGTCGACCCGATTGGGCTGCGTGGTCTCGCGCGCTGAGCGAATGACGACGCCGCCATCGAGCGGAACGAACTCCAGCCAGCCCTCCCAATGCCCATCCGCGCATTCACGGCCACAGGCTCGCGCGATGAACTCGCGACCGTTCTCGTCGTAAACGGACGATTCGAACTCCGTGAGCACTTCAGCCATGACTGCCTCCCCAAGTGGGTAACTCTGGGGATCTTTAGAGGCAATCTGAGCGCCAGCGCGTCGAGGACGTGCTAGCTGGTCGCGCGGCGGGCCACCAGGCGAATGACGTACGCCTCCAGTGATAGGCGCTGTCCGGAAAGGGGGGTGGGCCGAACGTCGATGAGCTCGATGGTATACCCGAGGCGCGTCACGGCGCGGGGTTGGAGCATGGAATTCACATCGGCTGCATCGGTGTTCGTTCCGTCCCGGAGCGAGAGCGACACCCGCGCGTTGCCGGCCCACACGCAGACCGCGTCGCCGGGACACCGGGAATCCTCCGGCACGGCCACGACTTGAATAGAGAGACGCGTCTCGGCGATGTAAGCGGTCTGACCCACCTTCAGGTCGAACTCCTCGCCCAGCCTCGCGCAAACGACAGCGCCAACGGTCGCACCCGGGCAACGCGCGAGGCCGGTGGCGGAGGAACAGCCGAGGATGGCGAACATCGAAGCAGCGTAGAGCGCGACGCGCATGGATTCCTTCTCGTGAGTTGCGTTCAAGCTAACGACCCCCGCGTCGCGCACTAACGTCACTGTGGCCCGTCGAACCCCGGTGGTGCTTCCTCGTAGATGGGTGGGATCGACGGCGGAATGCCAACCGAATCAGGAATAGAGCCAGGCACCGTTGGGCGCTGGCGTACTACCTCGACGGTGGTCTGTTGAGTCATCGGCGGGCCTGCCGGTCCCGACGGCTCGCTGCAGGCGGCACCGAGAAGCATCAGCGCCAGGGCGGCGCGCGCTGTGATCATGGAAGACATCACGAGCTCCCGTACTGGATGAGCGCGCACGATGACGCTCCGAATGCTCCGCCGTGTCATCGAGAGAGCGCTTCCTGGCGCACGAGACCGCGCGGTAGCCACCGTCGACATCGCCGCGTATCTTCACGCGCCCGTTCACCAGCCGGGGTGGAGGAATGGTGCCGGACTCACATGACGAGGTGCGCGCGCTTGCGCGCGCCCGGTGGCGCATCGCGATCGTGTTGACGGTGATCATGATCGCCGTCTATTTCGGGTTCATCGCGCTCATCGCGTTCGACAAGCCACTCCTCGCGACACGAATTGCGCCGGGACTCACACTCGGGATCCTCCTCGGCGTCCTGGTGATCGTCGTCTCGTGGCTCCTCACCTGGGTCTACGTACGGTGGGCGAACGCGCACTACGATGCGCGCCTCGAGGCGTTGCGCCGGTGATCCTCATCGCCCTCCTGCAGGCGCCGACGGCAGGTTCGACGAGGCTCGGGGAACCGAATCCCATCGCGATGGGATTCTTCTTCGCCTTCATCGCGGTGACGCTCGGCATCACCTACTGGGCCGCGCGCCGCACGCGAACGACGGAGGAGTTCTACGCCGCCGGCCGCACCGTGAGCGCGGGCCAGAATGGCTTCGCGCTCGCGGGCGATTACATGAGTGCCGCGTCGTTCCTCGGCATCGCGGGTCTCGTCTCGACCACGGGTTTCGATGGCCTCATCTACTCGACTGGGTGGCTGGTTGGGTGGCCCGTTGTCCTGTTTCTCATCGCCGAGCCGCTGCGCAATCTCGGTCGGTATACGTTCGCGGATGTGGTCGCCGCTCGCCTGCGTCAGACGCCGGTGCGCATCGCCGCCGCGCTCGGGACGCTGGCAACCGTGCTCCTCTATCTCATCGCGCAGATGGTGGGGGCCGGTGGATTGATCCGCCTGATGTTCGGGATTCCCTACGAACAGGCCGTGATCGTCGTGGGGGTCGCGATGCTTGCGTACGTGCTGTTTGGCGGGATGATCGCCACGACGTGGGTGCAGATCGTGAAGGCCGGCCTGTTGTTAGGTGGCGCGCTGCTGCTGGCCGTGATGGTGCTTTGGCGGTTCGAGATGAATCCAGCAGCGCTGTTCGCAGCGGCCGCCGAGCGCTACGGCGACGCCGTGTTGGCGCCGGGACGCCTGGTGTCGAACCCGCTCGACGCGATCTCTCTGGGCATGGCGCTCATGTTCGGCACTGCCGGTCTGCCTCACATCCTCATGCGATTCTATACCGTTCCCGACGCGCGTGCGGCACGGAAGTCCGTGTTCTATGCGACCGGGCTGATCGGGTTCTTCTACCTGATGACGTTCGTGCTCGGCTTCGGCGCCATGGTGCTCGTCGGTCCGGAGACGATTCGTGGCGTGGATCCCGGCGGAAACATGGCGGCCCCGCTTCTTGCCGAGATGCTGGGCGGAACCCCGTTGCTCGGATTCATCGCCGCCGTAGCGTTCGCGACGATCCTCGCCGTCGTCGCCGGTCTCACCCTCTCGGGGGCGGCGGCGCTTTCTCACGACCTGTGGGTCAACGTCGTCAGGCACGCTCATGCCGATGCAAAGGAGCAGCTGCGGGTCGCGCGCGTGGCGACGATCCTCCTCGGCGTCGGGGCGATTCTGCTCGGCATCACGTTCAAGGGGCAGAACGTGGCGTTCATGGTTTCGCTTGCCTTCGCGATCGCCGCCAGCGCGAACTTTCCCGCGCTCGTGCTGTCGATCTTCTGGCGACGCTGCACGACCGCCGGCGCCGTCGCGAGCATGGTCATCGGGACCATCGTGACGCTCGCGCTCATCTGGTTCTCGCCGACGATTCAGGTCGATGTGCTCGGGCGCTCGGACGCGTGGTTCCCGCTCAAGAATCCAGCGCTCATCACCATCCCGCTGTCGTTCGCGGTCGGGATCGCCGTGTCACTCCTCAGCGCCGAACGCGCGCGAGACGACACGGCAATCCTCGACCGACAGATGTTGCTGGGCAGCCACCCGGCGCGGGAGTGACCGAGGTCGTCGTTACTGCGCCACCGCGTATCCGGAGAAATGATCGGTCGTGAACGTGATCCGCTTGTTCACGCGATCATCGACGCCGCCCATGTCCTGAATGAACGCCTTCGTGTCCGGATCGATTTGCCAGACGGTTACCGGCTCAGGCCCGAGCTCCCACGATCGGCAGCGCGAGTAGTCGAGGGTGACGATGACGGGCTGTCCGAAGTCGAAGTGGTCTTGCCCGTTGACGCGCGCCTCGATTTCGACGAAGCGGCTCGTCGGCGTTCGGAGCGTGATGAACGCCAGACGGTCGAGCGCCAATCGCGGGACTACGATCGAGTGACCGTTGAGGGACAGAAGTCCTCCAAGCGGACCGAGAACCCCCCAGGTGATGTCGAAGAAGTTCCACTGACATTTCAGCAGGCTGGGGGCGGTCTGCGTCTCGCTGAGACTTGGCGCAGAGGCGTCAGAAGAGGGTGCGGTGATGGGCTCGCTACATGCAGTGAGCGCGGCGGCAGCCACCACCAACGTGAATCGCCGTACGATCGTCCATCGAACCATGAAAGACCTCTCGAGCTTGGCGGCAGGGTGACGCCTGATTCAGCAACCGACATGCCTGATCCGCTCGGGGACATCGAAGAAGGACTACGTCTCGAGAAATTCGGCATGCTCGACCGGGCGCTCGCTCATTACGAGGCGGCAGCGAGCGGCTCCAACCCGCTCACCGTCGCCACGGCGTGGCGTCGCCGCGCAAGCGTGCTTCGCACCCGCTGCGAGTGGGACGAGGCATTGGCCGCTGCGCGAGAAAGCGCTGCGGTGGCTGTTCGGCATGACCTTCCCGATGCGCATGCCGAGGCGCTGAACGCTGAAGCCGCGGTCTACCAGAGTAAGGGAGATTTTCAGGCCGCGCGCCCGCTTCTCGAGCGCATCCTTCACATGACCGAGGACCCGCGTATCCGCGGCGTGGCCCTGCAAAACCTGGGATCGATTGCCGCCGAGGGAGGTGACCTCGAGACAGCCGAACATCGGTTTCTCGAATCATACCGCTGCTTCCAGGCTGCCGAGTATGTGTGGGGACAGGCATTCGCCCTCAACAACTACGGACGCGCGGCGATGGATCGGGAGAATTTCGAGATCGCCGAGCGCGTGCTCAGTCGCGCGGTCGATCTTGCCCGGGAGATCGAGGATCTCGATCTGGCTGCGCTCGCGACGATGAATCTCGCCGAGACCATGCTCTGCGCAGATGATCTCGAGCGCGCCGATGAGGCCGCCAGCACGGCGCTCGGTTATTTCGACATGGCGGGAAACCGATGGCGGCGGGTAGAATGCCTGCGCCTGCTCGGCGATATCAATCGGCGGGACGGCCAACCCGACATTGCGGAGCGGTGTTACGCGCAGGGACTCGAGCTGGCCCGCGAGCTCGGCGTGCAGCTCGAGATTACACGACTGGAAGAGCGCCTGAAGTCGCTCCAGGACGCCTCACCACCGGAGACCCAAACATGATTGTGCGAATCGCGGTCGTGTGTGTGTTGGTGGGTCAGGTCGCGTGCGCCACGGCGCCGCTGCCTAACACCAGCCCGCAGCCGACGCCGGCAGTGGCCACCCCGGTGCCTGCGGTCCCAGCGGCCGACCAGGCCCGCGCCGCGGATGTGGCCTCGATCGAATCGATCCTCACCGCTCTGTACGACGTGATCTCGGGACCCGCCGGGCAAGACCGCGACTGGAATCGCTTCCGATCACTGTTTACCGCCGGCGCACGACTGATCGTCGGCGCGCCCGCACCGGACGGGCGAGTTCCTTCGCGCAGCATGACCGTCGAGGAGTACATCGTCTCCGCTGATCCGTTCTTGAAGCGCGACGGCTTTTGGGAGCGCGAGATCGCCCGCCGCGTCGACCGCTATGGCAACATCGCGCAGGTGTTTTCGACCTACGAGTCGCGCGTGAACACCGCCGCGTCGCCGCCGTTCAGCCGGGGCATCAACAGCATTCAGCTCGTGACGAACGGTCAGCGGTGGTGGGTCGTGACCATCTTCTGGGACTACGAACGCCCTGGGAATCCCATTCCGCCCGAGTACCTTCCGCGATGAGAAACGAGGAGCCGGGAAAGCTCCCGGCTCCTCGTTTGTCACTTCCGAGCTGACAGTGCCCGACTTCGGCCGCGTCGCCGATTCGTGTTCACGCCACGAGCGTGGCCAGCATCACGAAGAAGGCGATCCCGGCGAGCGGAACGAGCAGGTCTCGCGCCGCGCTGAGATGACGCATCACGTCCCTCCGGGGGGTGTGGGGTGGTGCAGCTGACTCGTGCGATGCTACGCTTCAGCCTTGCTCGAGTTGTGATGGGCGTCACACATTGAGAATTCGCGTTGGATTTTGCAAGAGTGGCGTGGAGACGACACCGTGGTACATGATCGACGATGCGGTGTAGCAAGCCACCATCACGGGCCAGCATGGCCAACTAGTGTAGAAAAACCGCCCGGATCTCATGACTCCGACGCGTTCCGTAGAATTGACCATTCACTCGTAGCCGCCGCGCCGAACCGATTCATGCGTTTCATCCCGACTCGTCTTACCCGCTATGCGTTGATAGCCGGCACCGCCGCTTGCGCGGGCTCGTCCACGGTACGTGAGGATGTCGCGACAGTGCCGACGCCCGTGGCGACGGCTCCGGCGATGCCAGATCGCGACTATCTGGTGTACGTCGTCGCTGAATCAGCCGATGAGATCGCGCTGCTGCGCTTTGGACCGAACGGAGGTGCCGTCGACCACAGGCTGACGACCGGGATCATGCCCGCTGATGTCGATGGCCCGCACGGCATCACCGTCTCACCCGACGGCCGGTACTACTACGTGTCGATCGCCCACGGTACCCCGTTCGGCACCGTGTGGAAGTACACGACTCACGGAGACACGCTGAAGGGCCGCGTCGAGCTTGGAAACTTCCCTGCGACGATGGAGACCACGCCCGACGGCGAGTTTCTCTACGTCGTGAACTTCAATCTGCATGGAGACCCGGTGCCGTCGTCTGTCTCGATCGTCGCGACCGAAGCGATGGTCGAGGTCGCGCGAACGACGACGTGCGTCATGCCGCACGGATCGCGCGTCAACCCGCAGGGCACGAAGCAGTACTCGGCCTGCATGATGGATGATATGGTCGTCGAGATCGACACGCGCACCTTCGGCGCGGCTCGACATTTCATGGTGACCAGAGGAAAAGAGCATGGCGACGCGGGTCCTCCCCATCGCGAGATGGCCGCCGGCTCGCATCAGCAACATGATCCGTCGGGTCACGGGATGACGCCGCCAAAGCCGGGAGATGACGCGTGTTCCCCGACGTGGGCGCAGCCGTCGGCAGATGGCTCGAAGCTGTTCGTCGCCTGCACCAAGTCGAGCGACATTGTCGAGATCGACGTCGCAACCTGGAAGATGAACCGGCGCATCCCCGCTGGCCCGGGCGTGTACAACCTGGCGGTGTCCGGCGACGGCCGCCTGCTCGTCGGCACCAATAAGCGGGGGCAATCCGTTTCGATCTTCGACACTGCGACCGGCCGTGAGCTGGCGCGCGTCCCCACGAAGCGGAAGGTCGTGCACGGCGCGGTGGTCTCGCCGGACAACCGCTACGCCTTCATCTCCGTCGAGGGCATCGGCTCCGAGCCGGGCACCGTCGAGATGATCGACCTCTCGAGCTTCAAGACGATCGCGACGGTCGACGTCGGGCAGCAGGCGGGAGGGATAGACTTCTGGAAGGTGGAGCAATGAGGAACGAGGAATGAGCAGTGAGGAAATCGCCTGAAGAAAAGCTCTCGATCGAATTCCTCATTCCTCGTTCCTCGTTCCTCGTTCGACCTACGCTTCCCTCAGCGCCGCCATCGGCGTCTCCGCCATTACTCGCCGCCCGCTCGTGAGGCCCAGCACGACGGTCAGCAGCATCATCCCCGCCGCGATCGCGAGAGATGCCCCGGACGCGAGGGCGAAGGGCAGCTCGAACATATAGTGCACGATTCCCCACGCGCCACCGATCGACAGCAGCATGCCCGTCGCGGCACCCAGCGCACCCAGGACGGCGTATTCGGTGAGCATCATTCGCCGGATTTGCTGACGCGTCGCGCCTAACGTGCGCAAGAGGACGGCCTCCCGCACTCGGCGTCGTCGCGTGGCCGCTACCGCCGAGAAGAGAACGAGCGCACCAGTCGCGAGACTGAAGAGCGCCATGAACCGAACCGCCACGGCAACCTTGTCGAGAATGCGCTCGACGGATTCCTGGATTGTCGCGAGATCCAGGCTGGACACGTTAGGGTAGACGTCCACGACTGCTCGCTGCAACCGCGCGCGGGCGGTGGCGTCGCCAATCCCCGAGAGGACGACGTGCGAGGCGGGCGCGCCTTCGAGCGCGCCCCGCTCGAAGACAGCGAAGAAGTTGGGCTCGAACCGGGCCCAGTTCACTTCGCGAATGCTGGTAAGACGCGTCGGCACGCGAACACCTTGCACATCCCACACGATCGTGTCCCCGATGGCCAGCTCGAGCTCGGTCGCGATCTCCCGCTCGAGCGAGACTTCGGGAAGGGTGCGCTCGCCAGGCTGATCTCGGGTGAACCACCTTCCGCCGACGATGCGCTCCGAGCCGACGAGAGTATCGCGCCAGCTCGACCGATATTCGCGGCGGACGGCCCAGCCCGACACCTGATCCGTCGTGTCGGCGATGAGCTCCGCGATGCTGCGCGACTTGATCTGCGCGATGCGCATCGGGACGATCGGCACGCGCTGCAGAATGGGGTGGCCGTGCTGCCTCACGATCGAATCGACGCGCTCCACCTGATCGGCTTGCACGTCGAAGAACGCGACGTTCGCGCGCGTCGCCTCGCCGCTGAGCGTCAGATGGCGGATGAGATTCGCCTGGGTGACGTACAACGTGCTGATGAGGAACGCACCGAAGCCGAGCGCGAGGACGATGGGTCGCGTCTGACTGCCTGGCCGGTACAGGCTCGAGATCCCGTGCCGCACGACGAAGGGCCAGTGGTCGCGCACGACACGGCGGGCCACCCATGTCAACCCGATGGCGGCGAGCACGAGCACGAGCAACGCCCCGCCGATGGCCGCCAGCATCCCGAGAGTCTCTTCCCAATCTCCCGCGCGCGCTCGCGTGATGATCACCAGACTGACCACGAGCGCGGTGGTGGCGAGCAGTCGTGGAACGTCGCGCCACCAGCGCCCGCGCGGCAGCTCGCTGACGGTGCGTCGCAACGCCTGAAGCGGTGAGACATGTCGAATCGCGAGCAGCGGACGAAGGGCGAAGATGAGCGCCACCCAGACGCCGGTGATGAGGCCGGCGAGGAGCGCACCCGGCGCGAGCGTCGGCCGCACATCGACGGGCATGAAATCGCCGAGAACGCCGGGCAGCGCGAATTGTGTCACGACGCCGAGGATCACGCCGCCTAACGCACCCAGCAGCCCCATCGCCGCGGCCGTCGCGGCGTAGATCGTAATGACCTGCGCCGTGGTCGCCCCGAGGCAACGAAGGATCGCCACGGTATCGATTTTTTCGGACACGTAGGCATGGATCGCGCTGGCGACGCCGATACCGCCCAGCAGCAGCGCCACCAGGCCGACGATACCGAGGAAGCGGTGAAGCTGCGTAACGCCATCGGTGAGGTTGCGCTCCGTATCGGCCGCGGTACGGACGCGCGTGCGGGTGCTGTCCAGCTCGGCGCGGACGTCCTTCGCCAGCTTGTCGACGTCCGTCCCGCGCGGGACGGCGATCATCGCCTCGTATTCCGCGCGGCTTCCGAAGACCAGAAGCCCCGTGGCCTCGAGATGCGAGGCGGGAATGAAGACCCGCGGGCCGAATGCCGAAGCGATGCCCGCGTCACCGGGCACGTTCTCGAGCGTCCCCGTGATCAGAAACGTGGCGAAGCCCAACTGCAGCGAATCGCCCACCTGCGCGTCGAGCGCCACGAGGAGCGACGGGTCGACGAGCACGTTGGCGCCCCGATGAAGCGTCGCCCACTGGTTTGCCGGGCGAGTGTCGATGGTTCCGTAGAACGGAAAGCCGGGCTCCACCGCGCGCACCTGAACGAGTCGCGTGCTGGGTCGGCCGCGAACGACGGCCATCGATGCGAACGACGTAATTCGTGCGACCCGCGAGCCAGCACCACGAAGGGAATCGAGCACGGTGTCGACGGCCGGCGTGAAGGCCGAACGCGAGCGCACCGTGAGATCGCCGCCGAGCAAGGCTCGCGATTGCTCGTGGACCGCCGCCGTCACGTTCGCGGCGTACGAGTCGATGGCGACCAGCGCCGCGACGCCGATCGAGATCGCCGACATGAACAGCGCCAGACGTCTGCGCACCGCGCGCGAATCTCGCCATGCCAGGGCCGCGAGCTGACGCCACGCCAGACTCATGCAGCCTCCGCGTCGGAGATCACGGCCCCATCACGCAGCCGCACCACGCGGCGCGCGCGTCCAGCAATCGCCTGATCATGGGTCACGAGGACGAGCGTCGTGCCGTCCTCCCGATTGAGCGATTCGAGCAGCTCCACGATTCGGCCGCCGGTGGAGGCATCGAGGTTGCCGGTCGGTTCATCGGCAAACAGAACCTTCGGCGAATTGGAGAACGCCCGCGCGATCGCCACTCGCTGCTGCTCACCCCCCGACAGCTGCACCGGGTAGTGGTGGGTCCGCTCGGCGAGGCCCACACGCGCGAGCAGATCACGCGCACGAACGTCCGCGTGCCGCTCGCCCCTGAGCTCGAGTGGGACCTGGACGTTCTCGAGCGCGGTCAGCGTCGGGATCAATTGAAAGCTTTGAAACACGAAGCCAACTTTCTCTCCACGCAGGCGCGCCCGTGCATCCTCGTCGAGCGCGGCCAGGTCGGCCCCGTCGAGGATGACGGTTCCGGCGCTGGCTACGTCCAGGCCCGCGAGCAGCCCGAGCAGCGTCGTCTTTCCGCTTCCCGACGGTCCGATGATCGCGACGAATTCGCCATCGCGGATGGTAAAGTTCACGTCGCGGAGAACAGTCAGTGTCTGCGCGCCACTTTCGTAGGATTTCGTGAGACCTCGAGCCTCGAGCATGCCACTCTTCGTGAAGGTGACCGTCGCGCTGCTGCTTCTCGGTGCGTGTCGCGGCGATGAAAATAGCGATACGGCGTCGCGAATAGCCGATTCGACATCCGGTGACTCGACGCCCGCCGCATCCGGGCGCCTGCTGTTCGTCGGGACCAGTCTCACCGCGGGGCTCGGACTCGAGCCCGAGGAAGCATATCCGGCGCTCATCGCACACCGGATCGACTCCCTCGGTCTTCCGTACCACGTCGACAACGCCGGCTACAGCGGCGAGACATCCGCCGGCGCGCTTCGTCGCATCGATTGGCTCGTGCGGCAGCCAGTCGATGTGCTCGTGCTCGAGACGGGAGCGAACGACGGGCTTCGGGGACTGTCGGTCGACTCCATGCGCGCGAACATTCAGGCCATCATCGACCGCGTGCGGGCGGCATCGCCCAACGTTCGAATTCTACTCGTGGGCATGGAGGCACCGCCCAACCTTGGCACCCGATATACGTCCGAGTTTCGAAAGGTGTTTCCCGAGCTCGCGGAACGGAACGGGGCGGTGCTGCTGCCCTTTCTTCTCGATGGCGTCGCGGCAGTGGACTCGTTGAATCAGGGGGATGGAATCCATCCGAACGCGTCGGGTGCGCGGCGCCTGGCGGAGACTGTTTGGGCGGCGCTGCTTCCGTTGCTTGGTGAGCGCGTCAAGGGCCAAGGGCGAGGGGCCAAGGAACCGGGTTAGGGTCACGGACCGCCGATTCACCCGCGACTCTCCGCATGGCCCTGGCCCTTGGCCCCTGACCCGCTCAAAGGTATTTTTGCTAGCTGTCCAACACGGGCGCCCTGCGGGGCGCCTTGTATTTCGAGGTCAGGGTCTATGGCGCTTCCGGCAACTCAGATTCGACGCGGCATGGTGATCGTGTTCGAGAACGATCCCTGCCGCATTGTGGAATTCCGCCATCATACGCCGGGCAACCTGCGCGCGATGGTGCAAGCGAAGCTCAAGAATCTTCGCACGGGCAACAGCTTCGAGCACCGCTTCCGCGCCGCGGATCAGGTCCATCAGGCGTCGATGGAAACCCACGAGCTCGAGTTCATGTATCAGGGTGGGGATACGTACCACTTCATGAACACCGAGAGCTACGATCAGCTCGAGCTGGACGAGGAAGCGCTCGGCGACAACGCGCAGTGGCTTCAGCCCGGTATGCGGATCATCGCCGAGTACTACAATGGACGCCCCATCGGGATTCAGCTCCCGAATTCGATGGAGCTGACCATCGTCGATACCTCGCCGGTGATGAAGTCGGCGACGAAAACGGCGTCGTTCAAGCCGGCGAAGCTCGAGAATGGGGTGACGGTGAACATTCCCGAGTTCATTCCTTCGGGAGTGCGGATCCGCGTGAATCCGAACACCGGCGAATATCTCGATCGCGCCAAGTGACGGTGCCGCGCAGGGTTGATCGACTGGTCCCGCACCGTTAAAATTGAAGTCTCTCCGCGACACGCTGTTTCGGAGAGCGATGGTGACCGTAGCTCAATTGGTTAGAGCACCGGACTGTGGCTCCGGGGGTTGGGGGTTCAATTCCCCTCGGTCACCCCTGGAAAGGCAGGGATCAGGAGTTAGTAGTCAGGGATCAGGGGGTTCTAGGTTGAAGGACGGGGGCGTGCGCCCCATCGCCTTTTTCATCCGTTCCCCAAAATCCCCCTGATCCCAGACTACTAGCTCCTGACCACTGGGGTTCACAGGTCCGTAGCTCAACTGGTAGAGCACCGGTCTCCAAAACCGGCGGTTGGGGGTTCAAGTCCCTCCGGGCCTGCTGGTGTTTGACAATCGAACGGCCGAAGAAGCAGGGGCGCGAGCATCGCGAGCGCCCCGTTCACACGGCGGTATCGTCTAGGGGACTAGGACGGAGCCCTCTCAAGGCTCAAACACGGGTTCGAATCCCGTTACCGCTATGGGGCAGGCGCCGAGCGTGAGGTGGTTCGCAGCTCGCAGTTCGCAGTGCATGCTGCGGCTTGCCTCCGCCTAGCGAGTACATGGCCCCATCGTCTATCGGTTAGGACGGCACTCTTTCAAGGTGCAGAGACGGGTTCGACTCCCGTTGGGGCTATGAGAGTGGCGTAGGAGTGGGGCTGTAGCTCAGCTGGTTAGAGTGCCGGTCTGTCACACCGGAGGTCGCGGGTTCGAGCCCCGTCAGCCCCGTAGGAGCAGGAGTTGGGAGCTAGTGGTCAGGGATCAGGGGGCGTTAGGCTCGAGGACCCTCCAAGCCCTGATCGCTGACCCCTGACCTCTAGATCCTGCAGTAATCGCCCTGGTGGTGAAATTGGTAGACACGCCATCTTGAGGGGGTGGTGCCGAAAGGCGTCGCGGTTCGAGTCCGCGCCAGGGCATTCTCTCGCCACCGTAGCTCAGCGGTAGAGCACTCGATTCGTAATCGAGCGGTCGTCGGTTCAATCCCGACCGGTGGCTCTCGGTTCGCACAACAAAGCACCAAATATTCGGCCGCTCACTGAGCGGCCGTTGTGCGTTTCGGGAGGGCGATGCGACTATCCCCGCTGGTCGATGACCGCCATCTCCGTTCCCAGGCACACGCCATCGGGCTCGGTGTTTTTCCAGAGCTCGTGCCGCGCGAAGCCGTGACTCCCTCGCTCGAGAGCAAAGAACTCGTTGTTGTTACCCGCGGCGCGATAGCCGTGCGCGGAACAGTGGCGCGTGAAGATGTTCGCGACAGGTTGCACGCTCCAGAACCTGGGTGCCGGCAGATTCGTGATCGACGCCCCTCCACCCGGCTTCGCCGGCGCATAACGGAGAACGCCCTGGGCGTCCCGCTGTACCGGCAGTGAGCCGATCGTCACGTTCTCGAGGATGCAGTTGCCGCGCGTTCCCCAAATCGAGCACGCATTCGCATTGAACTTCTCCGGGATCCCGCCCAACCCGGGGCGCCACGCATCGAGCTTCGCAAAGAAATCACGCACGATGAGGGAGTGATCGTGCGCTTGGAGCGAGCCGTCGTTGATGAAGCGGGCACACATCTCGGCTTCGCCGCCGCGAATCACGTGCTTCGTGACCGCTCCGCCGAAGACCCAGATGTCGCGGCAGCCATCAGCGACGAGGTAGTCGACGTCGACGGCCGTTCGCTCCGTGCGCACCGCCGTCTCGCACCAGGCGACATGGAGGTACCCATACTTGTGGCGACGGTTGTTGGCCCACGCCTGGTTGCCGGCCCATATCCCGACCTTGCAGAGATCAGCGTCGCCGGTCGCCTGCGTCACCTCGTAATTCCCGAGGACCTGGATCTCATCGGACTTGAAGTGATCCTCCTGTGCTGCCGTGTAACCGGGGAGACCGCCTCGGAATCCCGCGTTGCGCCACAGCCCACTGATCTTCCCATTGAATCTGAAGTGCGTCTGGTTCGGAGCGTGATGGCCTTCGATGGATTTCCGGATCACCACGACATCCGCCGGGACGTCTGCTCGCTTTCCGCCCGCGGATCGCTCCCCCTGGATCGTACCAGTCCCCGTTATGCGACCGAACGACGAGCCATCGATCGCCAACACGGCGGGGATGTCACCGCGACCTACGATCGTCGTGTGATCGAGCTCGATGTCGAGGTAGCGCATGGACTGGAGCACCAGGCCACCGGGGGGTGTGACGAGTGTTCCAGGGCCGACGACCAATCGCTTCAATGCCGTGCGGTGCTGGTCCCGCGGCCGGTCATAGGTATCTCCCAGGACATCGCGAAGCGCGGCCTCGATGGCGTGGCCGTGATGTCCGTCGCGCGTCTCGACCCGCGGGTCGAGAAACACGGCGGCGTCCCACGTTCGCACTGGCGGTCCCGTCATCGCATCCTCACTGGGTGAACGGTGCTTGTTGGGCGGGTTGGCATCAGCTAAATTCCGTGGTACGCGGGCGTAATTCAGTGGTAGAATGCCAGCTTCCCAAGCTGGACGTCGCCGGTTCGAGTCCGGTCGCCCGCTCTCGATGAAAGACGAGACAGTCTGCGTCTTATGCAAGCCGTCGCCGCCCTCGAGGCCGCGGCGGTTTTTTGTTGGGCAGCGCGCGACACCGCGACCAACTGACTCACGATGCGCCAGCTGCGACGAGGATGCGCAGGAGATCGTCGCGCCGCCTCTTTCGAGCCCACGCATGCGGAGTCGCCCACGGCGCCCCGGCACGGTTCGGATCTGCCCCGCGCTCGAGAAGAAACTCGACCAGCTCACGCTGCCCCCGCCGCGTCGCGAGCCCCAGCGGCGTCGAGCGATACTCTTCGTCGACGGCGTCGATCTCCGCCCCGTGATCCGCGAGCAAGCGTGCCTTTCGCAGCTCACCTTCCGCCGCCATGTGGTGCAGCAGGGTAAGCCGGTGCCAGTTCATGTGGTTCGGGTTCATCCCGTGCTCGAGTAGAAACGCCGCCGTGGCCTCGTGCTTGAAGTAGTAGTAGGGTGCCCATTTCGACACGATGGGTACGCGCGCTCCAAGTCGAATGAGGAAGGCGATCGTTTCGTGGTCGCCGTTGCTGGCGGGGCCGGCCAGGATGCCCTCGCCCCACTCGCCTTCGTCGATCAGGCTCGGCTGAGCGCGCACGATTCGCTCGATCTCGGTGAACCGGCGGTCGGCGATCAATCGCGTCAGGTATTCGCGCTCATCGCGATGCTCGATGCCACCGTGCGCACGGAGGAGCGCCAGTAGATGCGGATCCGTGCGCGCTTGCTCCATGGGCGTGCCGCTCGACTCCACCATGCCGTTGGGATCCGCTCCACGCTCCAGCAAGAGACGCGCGATCTCGTATCGCCGATCATGAACGGCGACCCAGAGCGCGTGTCCTCGCGGCGCACCCTCCTCTGGCGCCGCCGGGTCGGCGCCGTGGTCCAGCAGCAGCCGAACCATCTCCACATCGTTTCGGCGAACGGCCGCCGAGAGAGGGCGGTGATGGCAGGTATCCTCCTCGTTTGCCAACGATCGGTCGCGGCGCAGCGCGTCGCGAATGAACTGGCCGTCTCCGCGAAGCGCGGCCACGAACATCGTGTAGCGCGCGCCGCGAGAGAGCAGCGCGTCGGCGATTGCGGCGCCCCGTTCCTTGGGAGCGCCGATAACCCAGTTCGGCATCAACGCCAGGTGGATAGGCCGATAGCCGTCGCCGCGCACCGCGTCCGGATCCGCGCCAGCAGCCAGCAGGGCCTCCACGATATGGAGGTGTCCGTTGTGTGCCGCGCTGTGCAATGCCGTGTCGCCCGTCTCGTTGCTGACGCGGGCGAGCGTCGTATCGCGCGCCACCTCGGCTTGAAGCCGCGCGAGATCCCCCGCGCGCGCCGCCTCGAGGATGTCCTTCGTTCCGGCGGCGACCCTGAAGCGACGCGAAAGACGCTCGCGCAGGAATGCCGCGATGTCTTCCCGCTCTCGGTCGTCGGCCATCGTGAGCAGCGAATCCTGGAACGGATAGCTCCGATAGGCGAGGTCCGCTCCTCGCTCGACCAGAAGCTCGACCAGCGCGAGATGCCCTTCGCGCACGGCAAAGTGGATAGGCGGCGTATAGTTGTACTCGACGACGGCGAGCGCGGGGGCGCGCGCCAGCAGTGCCTTCACCTCGCCGATGTCACCTGCGCGCGCGGCGCTGAACATCCGGAACACGTCTTCGGTCGTCACCACGGAGCCATCGGCCAGCGTGTACGGCCGCGCACCCTGCAGCTCTACAGGACGGATCATCGGCTGCGTGAGCACGGCGTCCGCCGGAGCGGTGAGCGCGTCGACGTGCCGAACGAGGTGCGCCCAGCTCGTGAAGTCGTGCTCGCGGGCCACGACCAGCTGCGCGTCTGCGAGAATCGCCTCTCGTGGATCGGTACCCGCCGTCCACCGCGGATCGGCCGCCCGGAAGCGCTCGATCGAGGCGCGATCACCGGCGCGTGCGGCGCGAAGGAGGTCTTTCGCGCGCTTGCGAAGCTGCTCCAGCGAGGGGCGCGCCGGGAGCCTCGAGGCCGACTCTGACATGGGATCTCCTTTCACGAGCGCCCGCGTCCGCACATCGGGCTGAAAGAAGATCGAAGTTGTGACTGCGATGGAGCGCAGGCGGGCTCGGCCCTCTCCGCGGACGGGGTGCGTCCTGCGACGCGACGTCTAGCTAATCCTTCGCCCGGACTGAAGTCAAGGGTACGAGCCGCGCCGCGGGCTTGCCGCGAAACCCGCCGCGGGTCGGAGCCGTATGGGTATCCCATAGGGCACCATTGCGCGATCTCAGGCTCGCCGTTACCGTCATATTGGAATCCCATAGGACGGAAGGATGCCAGACAAGCTCGACGTGAAGCAGGGCACGCTCGCTCTGATGATTCTCCGGACTCTCGAGGTTCTGGGGCCGCTGCATGGGTACGGCGTCGCTCGACGCATCGAGGAGACGAGCAAGAATCGCCTGACGCTGAATTACGGCACGCTCTACCCGGCGCTCCTCAAGCTGGAGCAGGAAGGGTTCATCAAGGCCGAGTGGCGGCAATCCGAGAACAACCGTCGCGCGAAGTACTATTCGCTCACTGCCTCGGGCCGAAAGCAGCTCGCACGCGAAGCACGGGAGTGGCACGAGACGGCGGATTTGATCGCCGCGTTCCTCGCGCCGCGCCGCGAGGCGCCGTGAGCCAGGCGCGCGCCGCGCTGGCGCGCATCGGGGGTCTCTTCGCGCGACATCGCGACGACGACGATCTCCGCGAGGAGCTGCAAGCCCATCTCGAGATGGAGACTGCCGAGTACGTCCGGCGTGGCATGCGTCCGGAGGAGGCGCGCCGAAAGGCATTGTTGGCGTCGGGAGGGCTGGTGCAGGCGGTGGAGGCGGTGAGGGATCAACGGGGCCTGCCATGGATTGACGGCGTCGCAGCGGACATTCGCTATGCACTGCGTGCCCTGCGGCAGAGCCCTGCCTTCACGGGCGTAGTCGTACTCACGCTCGCGCTCGGCATCGGCGCCAACACGGCGATTTTCAGCGTCGTTCGCGGCGTACTGCTCAAGCCGCTCCCCCACCGGGACGGAGACCGGCTCGTCTACCTCCGGCACGCCTCGGACGGAGCAGGCGGAGAGAACCTCAGCTTCTCCGTCCCCGAGGTCCGCGAGCTGAGGATTGGCGTGCGGTCCCTGGCCGGGATCGCAGAGTACTCCCCCTGGTTTCACACGCTGCAGGGCGACCACGAGGCCATACGCATCGATGTCGGTCTCGTCACCGGCAACTTCTTCGAGGTGATGGGACTGTCGCCCGTGTTGGGCAGACTCACGACGCCAAGCGATGACGGCACCGGCGTCCCACCGGTGATGGTCTTGACTCACGAGTTTTGGATCAGGCACTACGGCGGGGACTCGAGCATTGTCGGCAAGCGGCTGCGACTGGACGGTTCGCCGGTCACGGTGATCGGAGTCATGCAGCCTGCGCCATTCTTTCCGAACCGCGTCGATGCGCTCCTCAACATGGTGGTGAGCCCGCACCATCTGAGCGCACAGATGGTCGAGGCGCGCGAGCACCGCATGACCGAGGTCGTGGCACGGCTGGCCCCGGGAGCGAGTCTGGAGCAGGCCAGAACCGAGGTCGCCGCGGTGTACGCCCGTCTCCAACATGACCATCGAGAAGCATACGACACCGGCTCTCATTATCGCGTCGCCGTCATTCCCTTCAAGGAGGCGTTAGGGGAGGGCGCGCGGCTGACGATGTGGCTGTTGATGGGGGCCGCCACGTTCGTGATGGTCATCGCTGCCGCCAACGTCGCCAACCTCACGCTGATGCGGGGTGTGCGCCGGGGGCACGAGCTGGTCGTACGTGCCGCGCTCGGCGCGGGCGTACCGCGCCTGCGGCGATTGCTGCTCGTCGAGAATCTCGTGCTGACACTGCTCGGCGGCATCCTCGGCGTCACGATCGCGATCGGCGGTATCGATGTGCTCACGTCGCTGGCCGCCCGCTACTCCGCACGGGCCAACGAGATTCAGCTCGACATCGTTGTCCTTGGCTTCACGCTCCTGCTGTCGGTCACGCTCGCGGCGCTGTTGTCGTTCGTGGCGTCATTGCCGAAGGAGGGCACCTTCGCCTCGCAGATTTCCGCCGGTGGACGGCGGATGAGCGGAGGGGTGCGGAAGCAGCGTCTCCAGCGCACGCTCGTCGTCGCGCAAATCGCGGTGTCCGTGATGCTCCTCGCCGGGGCCGGTCTGCTGACCCGGACCATGATGGAGCTGGCGGACGTGAACACCGGCCTCAGGACCGAGGAGGTCCTCACGATGCCGGTTCCCCTCCTGAATCCGGCGCGCATCGATGCCGCGACCGATGCCACGAACAAGGAGCTGTACGAGCGAATGCGGCGCGAGATCCAGCGCCTTCCTGGCGTCATAGAGGTCGGCGTCGGGTCGACCATGCCGCTGCGCAGGACGCCGCTCGACTTCGACGTCAGGGCAGAAGGGAAGCCCCCAGCGGCGGGCGCGGCGACACCACACGCCGATCTTCGCACCGCGAGTCCGGAATATTTTCGCGCCGCGGGGATTCCCCTGCTCGAGGGACGCGAGTTTTCGCCTCGCGATCGGCCCGGCGCGTTGAAGGTCGTGATCGTCAACCGGGCCTTCGCCGATGCGTTCTTTCCCGGCGAAGCGCCGCTCGGAAAGCGAATCGCGTTTACCGGCGAAGTGCTGCGCTTTACGCCCGTGAGCGACGAGTGGCGTACGATCGTCGGCGTCGTGGGCAACACCCAGGACGGAGGTCTCGACGCGGATCCGCGGCTCGTGGTGTTCGCGCCCTTCGCGCAGGAATTCGCAGTGCTTGGCGGGTTGGTGATTCGTGCGGACAGCAACGTTTCGCAGCTGACGGCCGCCGCGAGACGAATCGTGCGAGATATCGCCCCCACCGTTCCCCTTCACGAGGTGATGACGGTGGCGCAGATCAAGGATCAAAGTGTCTCCCCCCGCCGTCTCAATGCCGTGCTGGTGTCGGCGTTCGGCCTTCTCGCCGTGGTCATCGCGGCCGTGGGGATCGCAGGCGTCCTCGCGTTCTCCGTGAGCGCGCGGACCAACGAGATCGGCATCCGCATGAGCCTGGGTGCGGATCGTGGCCGAGTGCAGCGCATGATCCTGAAGGAAGGTGGCGTGCTCCTCGCGGTCGGCCTGGCGTTAGGCGTGACCGGCGCCCTCCTTGCCGCACGCGTGATTCGCGGGCTGCTTTTCGGCGTGGCGCTCCATGACCCCACCACGTTCATCGGCGTCACGGTCATGATGGCGACAATTGGTCTCGTCGCGTGCTGGATCCCGGCGTTGCGCGCCGCGCGGATAGACCCGGCTATCAGCATGCGCGCCTGAGGAGGTCGTGATGCGATTGATGTACGTGGTGCACATCGTCGCGGGCGGAATCGGCCTTCTCGCTGGCTACTTCGCGCTGTACTCGGCCAAGGGCGCGGCACGGCATCGCCGGGCCGGCATGGTCTTCGTCTACGCGATGCTCACTGTGTGCGTTGCCGGTACGGCGATCGCGGCCCTTCGAAACGTCGCGCCCGCGCTGAACATTCCCGCCGCCGTGCTGACCTCCTATCTGGTCATCACGTCGCTGATCACGGTGCGTGCGGGTCCGCCCCACTCGCGCTGGTTGGATGTCGGTCTCCTGATGGCCGCGCTCGCCGTGGGCCTAACGTGCCTGACCTTCGGGTTCGAGGCAGCGGCCAGTCCGGATGGAAAGGGACGAAACGGGATGCCAGCGTTCCCCTTTTTCATGTTCGGGGTCGTGGGAACGTTGGCGGCGGGGCTCGATCTGAAGATGATGCGGTCCCGGCGCCTCACGGGTCCTGCGCGACTGGCTCGTCATCTCTGGCGCATGAGCTTCGCGCTGTTCATCGCCGCCCTCTCCTTTTTCATCGGCCAGGCGCAGGTCTTCCCAAAGCCCATTCGCATCATGCCGATGCTGGCCCTTCCCGTCGTGGCCGTGCTCCTGACGATGTTCTACTGGCTGTGGCGCATTCGAATCAAGCGATCCATTCGCGGGATCGTGACGGCGCCCGCCTCCGAAGCCATCTGAAACGCCGTTGAAACCCGCTCGGCCAAGATGCCGTCTGGAGTGTAGTGTCTTCTATGGGTAAGCCATAGGACGATCCGAGGCGGTGAAGTCATGATGGGATTCGCACTCGTTCTGCACATCATCGGAGGGACTGTCGCGATCCTCTCCGGTTTTGTAGCCCTCTACGTGGCGAAGGGGGCGCACCGACACCGTAGCAGCGGGCTCGTGTTCGTTGTTGCCATGCTTCTCTTGGCGCTTACCGGTGCGGGAATCGCCGCGGCGACGGGGTCTGTCGGGTCCGTGCTCGGCGGCGTATTCGCGGCATACCTCGTGATCACCGCGTTTAGGACTGTTAGACCGCTCGGTACTTCGGGGTGGCCCGATGTGGTTCTTCTTGTCGTCGTCATTGTTGGAACGGCTACCAGTCTGACGATCGGGGTTCAGAGCCTCGTCAGTGCAACCGGGACCATGTACGAGCTGCCGCCCTTTCCGTACTTCATGTTCGCGACGGTCGGTGTCGTGGCGATCGTGGGGGACGTCCGCGTGATCCGGCGTGGAGCTCGCCAGGGAAAGCCACGGCTCGCCAGACACCTGTGGAGAATGTGCTGGGCGCTGTGGATCGCGACGAGCTCGTTCTTCCTCGGGCAGACCGACGTGATTCCGAAACCCATCCGCATTACGCCCGTGCTCGTGCTTCCGGTCCTCGCGGTGCTCGTCACGATGCTGTACTGGCTGTGGCGCGTCCGCGTTCGGCCTCCGGCCGTTTCCCGGCGCCCGGCACGCCCTGACGTCGTGAGCTCGGCGTGAGTGGCGTCAGCTCAATCTGGCCGAAGCTGATACAGCAGGTCGTCCTCCACGCGGTAGAGCAAGGGGACCACGGTGATGCGGGGATAGATCGTTCGCAACCGCTCGGCTTCGCGCAACACGAACTCCACTTCATCGCGAATCCCGAATTTCGGCGCCGACTCCTCGAAATGTCGCGTGGCGCGTGCCTCGTCCCAACCGGCAGCGTTCATGAGCCCGCTGATGAACTGCTCGCGGCGCTCGGTAAGCCGTGCCATCCCGCAGTCGGTATGGGCGATGAGGACGATGGTCCGCACGCCACCGACGGCAATGGCGTAGGAGATTCGGAACTCGTTGTCGCGCATGTTCGCCCCCGCCGTGCGCAGCACGAACGCGAAGTCGGTGGGTATTCGCAGCGACTTGCGGCTGTCCATGCACATCCCAATGAGCAGCTGCGGAGTCGTGGCCGACTGGGTGATTCGGCCGAGGTTGTGATACTGAAGCAGCAGGCCGACCGGCGTGGAGCGGTACTCAGGGAGAATGTCGTCGGGGAGCCTGACGGAGATGATCTGGGCCATGCGCAAAACTAGCGCATCATCGTACATTCGAGGATCATCATCACTCGTGGGATCCCCCAGTGACCGGACCTCCTCGCCCAGACGATCGCGATTCGATCGATGAGCTCCTTCGCCAGATAAGTCCGCGGAGCTCGAGCCCAGAGGAGAGCCCTGCACGTGCGCGCCTTCCGAAGGGAGTCCGACGAGGGCTGGTGGCTTTGGTGGCAGGTGTCGTCATTCTCCTCGTCCTGCCGGCCATCGCGCGTCGGCTCAGCGACTGGCTGTGGTACGCCGAGATCGGGTTCGAGCGAGTATTTCTTACCAAGGTCGTGGCCCAGTGGCTCCTGGGCGGAATCGCCGCGGTCATCGCATTCGCGGTCTTTTACGCGAACGTTCGGCTCGCGCTTCGGGGGGGCCTGACGGGTGGCAGTGGCGTAACGACGCCTCCGCGTCGGCGCTCACCGACCATCGCGGAGCGTTTCGCGGAGGTGCTGGCACTTCCGGCATCGGCAGTCCTGGCGCTGCTGTTCGCACTGGTCGTCGCGACCGAGTGGCGCGTCCTCCTCCAGTTTCTGCATCGCACGCCCTTCGGAAGCGTCGATCCTGTCTTCAATCGGGACGTCGGTTACTACGTCTTTGTGCTGCCGTTACTCGAGGCGATCCTCGAGTACGCGCTGCTGGCGCTGATGATCGCGCTCGCGTGCGCCTGGATGGTCTACAAAGCGCGAGGAGCAATTCACCGGCGCAATTGGCGCGTGCGGCTCGAGCCTGGTGCGCGCCGGCATATCGTGGGAATCGCGGCGCTGCTGCTCGTCGTGTTGGCTCTGCAGATCCCCGTGACCGGGATTCCGCATCTCCTCTACTCGGTGCATGGCTCTCTTGTCGGCGCCAACTACACCGATCTGCACGCGCGGCTGCCGGCCTGGTGGGCGGTGACCGCTCTCCTGTTGTTCTCTGGCGGGTTTCTCTTCTGGCGCGCCTGGAGAGCCGACCTCACTCGACGAGTCGCCATCATCGTTGGCGGATCGCTGGCCCTCGCGTTTCTGGTCGGGCGTCTGTACCCGGCCGCGTTTCACCGGCTGGCCGTTCAACCTAACGAGCTCAATCGGGAAGCGCCCCAGATCGTCCGTCACATCGAGGCCACTCGCGCGGCCTGGGGACTGGGCGCGGTCGAGCGGCGGGAGCTGCAGGGTGCGAGCTCGCTGACGCAACGGGACATCGATGCGAACCGGGCGACCATCGCCAACGTGCGACTGTGGGATCGCGAGCCCCTCCTCCAGACGTTCGGCCAGATTCAATCGATTCGCACCTACTACGACTTTGTCGCCGTTGACGATGACCGATACCGCATAGGCGGCGAGCTACGCCAGGTCATGCTCTCGGCTCGGGAGCTGAACACCGCGGCCCTTCCGACGCGGACGTTCATCAATGAGCACCTCACGTTCACGCACGGAATGGGAATAACCCTCGGGCCCTCGAACCAGGTCACGAGCGAAGGGCTGCCGGTCTTGTTCATTCAGGACCTGCCGCCGGTATCCCGCATTGGTGTCAAGATCTCCCGCCCGCAGATCTATTTCGGAGAGCTCTCGAACGATTTCATTCTGGCGCCGAGTCGGCAGCGAGAATTCGATTACCCGGCTGGGGAAGGGGATGAGGGCGTGTATTCGTCGTACGATGGCTCGGGGGGCGTGTCCCTCTCATCGTTCGCACGGAGGCTGTTGTTCGCCTGGCGATTCCGATCGCTCAACATTCTGCTTTCGCGCGACCTCACGGAACGCACCCGTATCCTCTACCATCGCGACGTACGGGAACGCGCTCGTCGCGCGTTGCCATTCCTGCAGCTCGATCGAGATCCATATCTCGTGATCGCCGACGACGGAACGCTGAAATGGATTCTCGACGCGTACACGACGACGGCACGGTATCCGTACTCGCAGCGTGCGACCGACGGAACGAACTACATGCGGAACAGCGTCAAGATCGTGATCGACGCGTACGACGGCGACGTCCAGGCGTATCAGATGGACATGACCGATCCAATCATCCGCACGTTGGCGAAAATATATCCGGGGCTTCTTCGTCCGATCGGGGAGATGCCATCCGACCTGCGCGCCCACGTTCGGTACCCGGAGGATCTGTTTCGCCTGCAGACGGCGCTGTACGCCACGTACCACATGAGCGATCCGCAGACCTTCTACCACCGCGAGGACCAGTGGCAGATCCCCGGCACCGCACGCGCGGAGCAGACCGAATCCTTTCTGCGTCACATGGTGATGCGTCTGCCCGGTGAACGCGAGCCGGAATTCATCCTCATGCGGCCGTTCACGCCACGCCAGAAGGACAACCTTGCCGCGTGGATGGTCGCGAGAAACGATGGCGAGCATTATGGGAAGCTTCTCGTCTACCAGTTTCCCCGCCAAAGCCTCGTGTTCGGCCCCACGCAGATCGTGAACCGTATCAATCAGGACACCGAGGTCGCGCGACAGATATCGCTGTGGGATCAGCGCGGATCGGAAGTCATTCGGGGCGAGCTGCTCGTCATCCCGATCGAGGAGTCGCTGATCTACGTTCAGCCCCTGTATCTCCGAGCCGAGGGCGGTCGAATTCCCGAGCTCAAGCGCGTGATCGTTGCGCACGAGAGCCGGGTGGTCATGGAAGAGTCGCTCGAAGGCGGGCTCGCGCGCCTGTTCGGTGGGGCCACGGGCCTCCTGGCGCAGGGCGGCTCGACGACCGGGCCTTCCGCGCGAGCGGGGACCCCGGCCGCCGCGAACGGCGACGTGGTTCGGCGCGCCGTAGGGCACTACGAGCGCGCCCGCGCCGCGCAGCGCGCCGACGACTGGGCTACCTACGGGGAGGAGATGCGACTTTTGGGTGACCTTCTTCGTCAGCTGGATACGACCAGTTTGCCACCACAACGTTAGCGTGCCGTGTCGACTCTCACCGTTGTCGCCTCGAGGCGCATTCCGGCGCCTCCCGCCGAGGTGTATGCGATTCTCGCCGACTACACCGAGGGCCATCCGCACATCCTTCCCTCCGCGTACTTCCGGAACATCGAGGTCGAGGAAGGCGGGGTCGGCGCGGGGACGCGGATCCGTTTCGACATGACGGTGCTGGGTACCACGCGCACCATGCGGGCGGAGATCGAGGAACCCAAGCCGGGACGCGTTCTCGTCGAGCGCGACATGGAGGGAAAGACGGTGACGACGTTCAACGTCAATCCCGCGCGCGACGGGCGGGAGTCTGACGTCGTGATCACGACCGTCATTGCGACACGCGGCGGCCTCCTCGGCGTGGTCGAGCGCTTTGCATCCAAGGCGTTCCTCGAGCGCGTGTACAAGGATGAGCTGTCACGGCTCGCGGCCTACGCAGCAAGCGGCGCGGGGGCTCTGCTGCCGGCGGTCCAGCGTACCGCCCGGCGATAGACCAAAGGCTATCAACCCGGTATGTGCTTTGTAATGCAAAGCACTTGACAGAGACGAAACTGAAGAGGATATTCACGACCATGACCCGACGAGGGGGCGCGGAGCGCGCCGTGCCGTCGCTGCAGGGCCGGGCGATCGATGACCTCCGCTTCATCCGGGAGACGATGGAGAACGCCGCCGCGTTCACCGCCGTATCCGGGTGGGGTATGGTGGCCGTGGGCGCCATCGCGTTCGGGGCCGCTGCCGTGGCGGTTACGCAGCCGACGATTCGCGGCCAGCTCATCGCGTGGTTCGGCGCTGCCGCCGCGTCGATCGCGGTGTCCACCTACGCGATCTGGCGGAAAGCGAAGCGCGCGAATGCTCCACTCTTCCATGGGGCAGGGAGGAAGTTCCTTCTGAGCTTCCTCCCGCCGATGACCGTCGGCGCGATCCTGACCTATGTCCTGCTCGAGCGCGGAGCTTTCGAGCTCGTTCCGCCGATGTGGCTCATGCTGTATGGAACGGCGGTGATTACCGGCGGTGCGTTTTCCGTGCGCGTCGTTCCGTTGATGGGGTTGCTGTTCATCGGAGTCGGTGTTGCGTCGCTCATGATGCCTGCGTGGACCACGCACTGGGTATTGGGTGCCGCGTTTGGTGCTCTGCACGTGATCTTTGGGTTCATCATTGCAAGGAGGCACGGTGGCTAAGCCGGGCGCAGCCTCACGAGAGGATCCCCACCCCGAGACGGCCGAGCGCCTTCGAGGCGTGCGCGGCCAGGCCGCGGACACCGATCCGCTCGCGCTCGATCGTCTGATCCACGAGCGGATCCGGCTCGGGATCGTCAGTGCGCTGGCGGTGAACGAGTCGCTCTCGTTCAACGATCTGAAGAAGCTGCTGCGGACGACCGACGGAAATTTGAGCGTGCATGCGCGAAAGCTCGAGGATGCAGGCTATATCGCGTGTACGAAGTCGTTCGAGGGGCGAGTTCCGCACACGGATTTCCGGCTCACGGCAACGGGTCGCCGGGTTCTCGAGAAGTATCTCGCGCACATGGAAGCGCTCATCCGGGCCACGCGCGAGCCGCGCGATCGGTGATTTTTTTTGTCGACTAACTTTATGACACCAAGTACTTCGCCCACGCCGCTGCACGTCGCGATTATCATGGATGGGAACGGTCGCTGGGCGACCGCACGCGGCCTCTCGAGGACCGCGGGGCACCGTGCCGGCGCCGATGCCGTCCGGCGCGTCGTCGAGATGGCGCCGCGGCTCGAGATCGGCACGTTGACGCTATTCGCGTTCTCGTCCGACAATTGGAAGCGGCCCACTCGCGAGGTGGCGACGCTCATGCGGCTCTTTCACCGGTACCTCGCGGCGGAAGCCGCGGCGCTGCAAGAGAATGGAGTTCGGCTGTCCGTCATCGGGCGTCGCGATCGTCTGGCCGACCCGCTCGTCAGGCAGATCGTCGCCGCCGAGCAGTC
Source organism: Gemmatimonadaceae bacterium (assembly GCA_035253695.1). Lineage (GTDB taxonomy): Bacteria > Gemmatimonadota > Gemmatimonadetes > Gemmatimonadales > Gemmatimonadaceae > JAICNG01. The sequence continues at coordinate 22,954 of DATFBS010000066.1, read as the reverse complement.
GACGGCTGGCGGTCGGCGATTGCACCTTCGGCTGGCGGTCGACTATTCCGCTCGTGAGGCGATCACGCGATCGGTGCGCGACCCGTCGTGTCTGGGGCCGGACGTCGATCTCCTCATTCGCACCGGCGGCGAGCGACGCCTGAGCGACTTTCTCCTCTGGGAGTGCGCGTACGCCGAACTGCATTTCACGGACAAGCGCTGGCCGGATTTCGATGCCACGGATCTCGAGCGCGCCCTTGCCGACTTTCACGGCCGGGAGCGGCGCTTCGGCGCCCTGCCGACCGCTGTCTGATTCCTGGAGAGCTTGCACATGACTATCGCCTCGTTCTCGCACGCCGACGCATCGGCCTCCACCCAGCGGGCGTTGCTCGGAAAGCTGTGGGTGAGCTCCGCGCTGGTAGCGGGATTGAGCACCGCCGTGCTGTGGGAGGCGGTTCCCGGCATCAACTGGCTGATGTGCGTGCTCGCGGCGACCGTCGCGCTCATGGCATCGGCGTCCGACGCCCGCGCGCTCGGTCGCATCGCACCTCCGCTGGCGCTGGCCGTTCTGACAGCGATGGGCATTGTCTTCGCGGCGAGCGAGCCGCTGCAGGCGATCGCGATTTTGGCGGTGCTCATCCTGCTCGCCATCGCGATCGCGCGCGCGAAGCCGGGTCGCTACGATCGCGCGTGGGCGATCGAGCTGCTTGCGCTTCCTTTCGTCGTGTTCGTGACGTGTGTGGCGGAGGCAACGCGGCGAGCGACCGAAACGGCGCGTGAATTGACGAACGACCGTGCGGTGTCGGTGATTCGCGGGGCAGCCCTCACGCTCCCGATCGCCGGTCTCTTCGCACTTCTGCTGTCGTCAGTCGATCCCACCCTCGCGGCGTGGCGGGACGAGCTCGAGCGCGTCCTCTCGACCTGGCATTTCGTTCCTCGCCTCGTGTTCTTCGCGGTGGTGTTTGGACTATCCCTCGGCGCCGTGGGATACGCCGCGAGGCCGTCGATAGGCGCCGAGCGCGCGCAGCCCGAGATGAAACCGCTCGTTCAGCTCGGCGAGACGGAGCGGCTGATGGTGCTGAGCGCGATCGCTGGGGTGTTCACGCTCTTTCTCACGCTACAGGTGAGCTATCTCTTCGGAGATGTCCCCCGCGTCCAGGGCAGCGGCGTCTCCTACGCCGAATGGGCCCGTCGCGGATTCGGCGAGCTCACGGTTGTCGCGACGCTTTGCGGCGGTGTGATCATGGGGCTCGCACTCCTCGCTCCCGCATCACGCCGGCGGCGTCGAATTCTGATCGTCGAGCTCATCGTGCTCGGCGAGACCCAGGTGTTGCTGCATTCCGCGTTTCGCCGAGTCCTGCTGTATGAGGGTGCCTATGGGTTCACGACGAGCCGGCTGTATGCGCAAGCGTATATGCTCGTCGTGGCAGCGAGCTTGGTTCTCCTTGCCCACGAGCTCCTCGGGCGGCCGAGCGCGCGGCGCTTGCTGGGACGCGCGGGTGCGCTCGCGCTGATCGCACTCGCCAGCGTATCGATGTGGAACCACGAGGCGTGGATCGTCCGGCAGAACGTCGCACGCCATGCCGATACGGGAAAGCTGGACCTGCGTTATCTCGCCTGCGATCTCTCGGCGCGTGCAGTGCCTGAAGTGCTACGCGCGGCGGAACGCGTGGGTGGAGCGAATCAGGCGATGGCTCGAACCGCTATTGGAGAGCGGTTCATGTCGGTCATGGATGACGCATGGTACGAGTGGAATGCCGGCCGTTCGCGCGCGCGCGACGCGATCGCCACGGCTGGGTTGGTGGGCCCGGGACCGGATCCGTCGACGAGGGTTTGTGCTCGGAAGTGGACGTAAAGGCTGAGGTGCTCGAGGTCCTCGAGCACCTTTGACGTCCAGGGCGTCGCATCGCCATCATCCTGCCATGCCCGACGCCGCGCTTCCCCCCGAGACGCTCGAGGGTTGGTACTCACTCCATCAGGTTTTCCAGGTCGACAGGGCGGCGGTTCGAGCGCTTCCGCCCGATCTTCTCGCGCAAGAGCGGGATACGGTCGCGCACGCGCTATCGGAGCTTGCAGAGCCCATCGAGGGCGGATGGAGCGTGCCGGTCCTGCTCATCGGATCGCGGTCCGACCTCATGCTGGTGCACTTCCGACCGACCCTCGACTCGCTCCGCGACGCCCAGCACCGACTCTCCCACCTCCGGCTAATGGAATCGCTGCGGGTCACGTCGTCGTATCTCGGCGTGACGGAAGCCGGCCTGTATCACCTCACCGCCGAGCTGGCGCGCGAGAGTGCGGGTCGCGGCGGCGCGGTCGGGGATGAGGGGTATCGCACAAGCCTGAGCGAGCGGGTGGAGCGCGAGCGCGCGAGCGAGCACGTGCAACGCCGGTTGTATCCGCCGCCGCCGGGTGACATGCCCTACGTCTGCTTTTACCCAATGTCGAAGAAGCGCGAGCCGAACGTGAACTGGTACACGCTCTCGCTCAGCGAGCGCAGCGAGCTCATGCACGCGCACGCTCAGGTGGGCCGTCGATACGCGGGGCGCGTTCAGCAGATCATCACCGGATCCCTCGGGCTGGACGACTGGGAGTGGGGGGTAACGCTGTTTGCGCGCGAGCCGCTCGAGTTCAAGAAGCTGGTGACGGAGATGCGATTCGATCGCGCCAGCGCGCTCTATGCCGAGTTCGGCGAGTTCTTCGTCGGGAAGATCGTTGGCGCAGGGGAGTGGTTAGGCATGCTCGGGTAGAGGAACGAGGAATGAGGAACGAGGAAGGAGGAAGGAGGAAGCGCGTGAATTGCTCCTCGTCGGTTGATGTCGCCGTCGACTCCGGATAGATTGCGAGACTCCGCCGGGCGACCGGTCGGACGGGACGTGGCGCAGCCCGGTAGCGCACCTGAATGGGGTTCAGGGGGTCGCGGGTTCAAATCCCGCCGTCCCGATGTGTGATGACAAAGAGAGCTGCCCGTTCGGGGCAGCTCTCTTTGTCATCCGCTGCGTAACCGCTACCGCTCAGTAACCGGGGTTCTGCTCGATGTTGGGAGCAACGTCCAGCTCTTCCTGCGGAATCGGGTACAGCACCTGGTGTTCCTTACCCGCCAGCCCGAGCGCGGCGATAGCGCGACCCGTTCTCACGAGGTCGGGCCAGCGGAAGCCCTCGAAGGCCAGCTCGAGACGCCGCTCCTGCCAGATCGCGTCGAGCACCGCCTGCATGGTGTTCGCGACGGTCACTCCCAGCACCAGCGCCGGGAGACCGGCACGGACGCGCGTCCGGTTCAAGTCCGTGACCGCGGCGGCGAGCTGTCCAAGCCGCGCATAAGCCTCGGCACGGTTGAGGATGACCTCGGCGAAACGAATCGCGTGCAGATCGTCGTCGCCGTCGCCGGTGATGTACTTGTTGGCGAACGGCTCGAGGCTGCCGGTGACCTTGATGCTGAAATCGGCGCGCTCATCACCGGGGGACCATCCGGTCATGAAATTCGTGACACTGCAGTTGACGCTGGCATCGAACGCGTTGGCGAGCGCGCAGGTCGGCGCGAGCTCGTACCGACCTCCGAAGCCACCCTTCGCGCGATAATACCAGCCCAGGCCATGCGGCTCGGCGGGCTCGTAGGTGAGCTTGAAGATGTCTTCGGCGGTACCACCCTCGACTGCAAACAGGTCCGAAAAGTCGGGTGCCAGCTCGTAGCCCATCGCCTCGACTTCATCAGCCGCCTCGATCACTCCGGCCCAGTTCTCCATGAACAGGAGGACACGGCTGCGAAGCGCCCAGGCCGCGCCAATGGTGGCAACCCCGGGATCGTCATCGGTCTGGATGAGGTTGATCGCCTGGTCCAGGTCTTCGAGAATCTGTGCGTACGTCTCGTCCTCGGTTGCCCGGGCAATGCCCGCCGCCTCGCCCAGACTTCCTGGCGTGGTTAGGCGGAGCGGTACGCCGAGACCGTTACCGCCCCAGAGCTTGACTAGGTTGTGATAGCTCAAGGCACGAATGAAATGGGCCTGGCCGAGCAAGTCGTTCCGCTCGTCCGCGTCCAGCCCTGGGACGTTGGGAAGCTTCTCGATGATCACGTTGACGCGATTGATCGTCGCGTAGAGCTGCTCCCAGATGTCCAGGATGGTCCCGTTGGCCGAGGTCAGCGTATTGCGATCCGCCGACCGATAGGTGTCGAACGTTCCGCTGTGGCGCACGTCCTCCGACGACAGGTCGGAAAAGACGTTGAAGTCGCCACTGTAGTACGTCCAGTTGGCATCGTCCTGCAGCGCGTCGTACGCGCCGGCGATCGCCGCGCGCGCCGTGGCGGCGTCGATGATCGCCACCTCGGCCGCCACCTCGTTCACCGGCTCCACCGTCAGCGTGTTGTCGCACGCCACGGCGAAGACCGCGAGGAGGCCCGCCATCGTCCGTCTGATTCGCATGTATCGTCTCGTCTCGTAAAGAGGAAGTTGGTTAGATGTCGAATTCATGCGCGCTCAGAACGACCCTTGCACGCCGAACGTGATCGTCCGCGCGAGCGGGTACGAATAGAACTCGTTGGCCATCGTCGTGAGCGACCCCGAGCCGGCGCTGTTCGCTTCGGGGTTGAAGCCGAGGTAGTCCGACCACGTCTTGAGGTTCCGACCGGAGACATAGACGCGTGCATCCGTCATGTTGGCCAGCCCGGCGAACCGTCCCGGCAGCCGGTAGCCTAACGTGATCTCCTGGAGCCGAATGTAGGAGGCATCCTCGATCCACCGGCTCGACGGAATGTAGGCGAGCGACACCCCATCCCAGCTGGCGCGCGGAACGTCGGTGATGTCACCTGGCTGGCGCCAGCGCTTCAGCACGTGCCGAAGCTTGTTGTCACCCAGGCTCCACATGCCGTCATCAGCGTAGGCGCGAAGCGCGTTGTAGATCTCGCCACCCTGGCTGAACTGCACGAACGTGCGCAGGTCGAAGCCCTTGAACGCGAACGTGTTCGTCATCCCGCCCCAGTAATCCGGATGCGGACTGCCGACCATCATGCGGTCGTCCGGATCCTCGCCCGTTTCGCCGTCGCCATCCTTGTCGAAGAACATCGCGTTGCCGTTGTCGGGATCCACGCCGGTGAACAGCACCGTGTAGAACGCGCCCATCGGCAAGCCTTCCTCGTACCGATTGATGCCGTCAAAGCCCGCGGGGAACGGCTCGTCGTTGTAGAGCTCCGTGACCTTGTTCTTGTTCCAGGAGATGTTGAAGTTCGTCTCCCAGCGGAATCCATCCCGTGCCGAGGGCTGCAGGTTCACGGTGTTGAGTCCGAGCTCCCAGCCGCGGTTTTCGATCTTACCGATGTTGTCCCACACGTCGTCGAATCCGGTCGTCCGCGTGACGGGACGCTGAATCAGCAGGTCGTCGGTCTCCTTGAGATACCAGTCGGCGACGAGATTGACGCGCCCACCGAAGAGCCCGAGATCGAGACCGACGTCGTACTCCCGGTTGGTCTCCCACTTGAGCTCGGCATTCGCGACGTTCTCCGGTGCGATGCCGGGAGCTCCGGAGTACTTCGCCTCCTCGTACTTCGCGAGCGGCGCGAAGTCGTCGCCGATATCCTGATTGCCCGTCTCGCCATAACTGACGCGAAGCTTTACGTCCGCAAGACGTTGCAGGCCGGCGAATGCAGGCTCATCGCTGAGGATCCAGCCGAGCGAGATGGCCGGGAAGTACCCGTAGCGATTCTCCTTACCGAAGCGCGAGGAGCCGTCGGCGCGGATGCTGCCCGAGATCAGATAGCGATCCGCGATCGTCGCGTTGGCACGACCGAAGAACGAGACCAAGTTGTGGCCGGTGCGGTCGCCGTCGTACAGCGTCACATCAGCGGCGTTGCCCGGATACTGGAACTGCGTGTGCGCAAAGCCCTCACCGCGGAGGAAGTCATTCTCCTCGGTGTTCCACTCGACAGATGAGCCAGCGGTGAGGTTGACCTGCGCGAAGCTGCCACCGTAGTCGTAACCGAGATAGCTCTCGATCATGTATCGCGTGGCGGTGTTGTTCGCCTGCGTCGAGCGGCCGCGCGCGCTTTCGCCCGCGGACCCAATGACGTTCGGCGACTCCCAGGCGAGATCGCGCAGGTTGAGGACGTCGTATCCGCCGCGCGCGTTCAGGCGAAGGCGATCGCTGATGCGATAGGAGCCTTCGATGGTGCCGTACGTGCGCAACGTGCGCGATTCATTGAAGCTGAGCTCGCCGACCGCCACCGGATTGATGTAGGTCAGCGGGACATCGTCGTCGACGCCGACGACGTCGGTGGGATCGGTGAAGCTGCCATCGGCGCGACGCACCGGGAACATGGGCAGGTTCGCGATCGCGTTGGCGTACACCCCTTCGATCGTGTTGTCGTTCTCGATGCGCTCATGCAGCTCGCGCGACAGCGCCAGCGACGAGCGGAACGAGAGACGCGAGGTGGGATCGAAATCGAGGTTGGCGCGAATCGTCTGACGATCGTACCCCGACCCGAGGACGATGCCCTTCTGATCGAAGTAGGAACCGCCGACCAGATAACGTACCCGCTCGTTGCCACCGTCCACCGACAGGAAGATGTCGCTCACCGGGGCAGACCGCAGCACGGCCTCCTGCCAGTCAGTGCTGATCGCGTCGTCGACGCCCGGCTCGAAAACTTCAGCGTATCCGTCGTTGGTGAACGCCTCGTTCGCATACTCCACGAACTCGCGCGAGTTGAGAAGCTCGAGCTTCTTCGCCGTCTCCTGAGTGCCAGTATAGGCGTTGAATGAGAACTTCGGCGCGCCGGCACGCCCGCGCTTGGTGCGGATCATGATAACGCCGTTCGCGGCGCGCGAACCGTAGATCGCTGCTGACGCGGCATCCTTCAAGATGTCGATCGACTCGATCTCGTCCGGGCTAATGCCCGTGACGGCGGTGATGTCCTGACCGCCGAGCGCCATCTGACCAAAGTCTTCGCGCAGCATGGGAACGCCGTCGATCACCCAGAGCGGCTGATTGCTCGCGGAGATCGATGCCGCGCCACGCACGCGCACCGTGATGCCGACGCCGGGGTTTCCGGCGTTCTGGATGACCTGTACGCCAGGCGCCTTCCCCTGGAGCGCGGCGTCGACACCGGCGACGACGGAATTCTGGACTTCCGCGCCCGTGACTGACGAAACCGCGCTGCTCAGCTCACGCCGAATGCTCGTACCATAGCCCGTGGCGACGACCTCGCTCAACACGCGAGCAACTGGTGCAAGCACGAAGTCGATATCCGCCGTCTGGTTCGCGGCGACGACCACACTGCGCTCGGCCGGTGCATACCCCAGGCGCTGCACGCGCACCGACACCGTGCCTGCCGGCACGCCGCGGAGCGAGTAGCGTCCGCCGTCGTCAGTCAGCGTACCCCGCGCGGTGCCGGCGATCGTGATCTGAACGCCGGGAATTGGCTGCTGCGTCGCCGAGTCGGTGACCGTGCCGGCGATCGTCGCGCTGCCTTGCGCCACGGCGGTAGCCGGCGCGAGGAGCCCGACCACCAATGCGACGGTGGCGAGGATGTAGCGGGTGCAGACATTTACGTTCATGGGTGCGCCTCCTTGGGGCGTGAGCTGACGTGCGGGGCAGCGAGCCAGCATCAAGGGAATGTCATCGCGCTGTGATGCCAGCAGTCAGCCCGGGGGGAATTCCGGAGCGTGAACGATGTGATGCGAACCATATGCTGACAAGAGGCCGCCTACGGTCAAGGCTGCGTTTGCGGTAAGCGACCCCGTGAACGCGGCGACCGTTACAAGTCCTTACATCTTCCCGACGATTTCCTACTCGAGGCTCGGCTCGTAATCCTGCTCGACACGCGGCCGGACCTCATCGACCGCACGCTCGAGAATCCGCGCGCACGTATTCCAGCGCAGGATCGCCTCATCATTGCCCGGGGGGCGGAGCGCCTCGGCACGCTCGTATAGCGTCATCGCCTTACGAAACCAGTCGTACGCGATCTCGCCGGCGCCGGGCGACCCGCGCCGGAGCTGCGCCTTGGCGCGCCGTTCGTAGATGATCCCTTCGTAGTACGCGCGCTTGTAATCGTCGCGCAGCCGGGGCAATACCTCACGAGCGCGTCGCTCGCCCTCGGCCGGCCCTTCGGGAAACTGGTCGGTAATGGCGAGGAGCAGCGTGATCGCCGCTTGCTGGTTGTCCGGCGCGATGGCAAGAACGTCGAGGCAAATGCTCTCGGCGGCCGTCGGCTCGCCCAGCAGGCGATAGCGCTCGGCCTTTTGGAGGGCGGTGGGAATACCGTCGCGGGAGATTGGCTTGAGAGGAAACATGGAGGAACGAGGAATGAGGAATGAGGAGTGAGGAAATCGCCTGATGCATTATCCAATGGAATTCCTCGCTCCTTGGTCCTCCTTCCTCTTTTTCCGACTGAAGATCTTCACCAACCTCCCCACTGGATCGAAAAACTCGTCGATCACGCGCTCCTTGAGGGGAATGATCGCGTTGTCGGTGATCGTAATGTTCTCGGGGCACGCCACGGTGCAGCACTTGGTGATGTTGCAGTACCCGATGCCGTGCTTCTCCTTGAGGGCGGGCACGCGGTCGGCGACGTCGAGCGGGTGCATTTCGAGCGCGGCCACGTAGACGAGAAAGCGTGGCCCGATGAACTCGTCGTGCAGCTGATGATCGCGCAGGACGTGGCAGACGTCCTGACACAGGAAGCATTCGATGCACTTTCGGAACTCCTGCACGCGATCGACATCGGCCTGGGCCATACGCCAGGTGCCATCGGGTGCGTCAGGCGGACGTGGTGTGAACGGCGCAATCGTGCGCTTCGCCGCGAAGTTCCACGAGACGTCAGTGACGAGGTCCCGCATCGGGGGAAAAGCGCGCATCGGCTCGACGGTGACCGGCTTCGTGAGGTCGAGATCGCTCAGCCGCGTCATGCACATGAGCTTCGGCATACCGTTCACTTCCGCCGAGCACGAGCCACACTTGCCTGCCTTGCAGTTCCAGCGTACCGCAAGATCGTTCGCTTGCTCAGCCTGGATCTGGTGAATGGCATCGAGCACGACCATGCCTTCGCTGATGTCGGTCGTGTACGGCACGAGCTCACCGCGCGTCGCATCTCCACGCCATACCTTGAAAGTGGCACGACCGGTTGGCTCTGGCTTCCGATCGGGCGGAGCCTCCTCCTGCACGCGCCCGGGCTCGGCGAGGTCGGGCTTGAGAACTTCGCTCACCATTACTTCATCTCCTCGATGACGGCCGCGAGCTCCGGGGGGAGTGCGGGAATCGGACGGCGTGACAGCTCCATGCGTCCGTCGCGTCCCTTCTTCACGACGATGTTGAAGCGCGCAGACTCCGGGTCCTTATCCGGGTAGTCTTCGCGAAACTGAGCGCCGCGGCTCTCCTTGCGATCGAGGGCGGCACGGGTGACGGCCTCGGAGACGATCAACATGCAGCGGAGATCGAGCGCCGTGTGCCATCCAGGGTTGTACTCGCGGTGCCCCGTGACGGCGACGTGCGACGCCTCGCCGGCAAGACCCTCGATTCGCTCGAGCGCCCGGACCATGTCGGCCTCGTTGCGGACGATTCCGACGTAATCCTGCATGACATCCTGAAGCTCGTACTGAATCTGATAGGGGCCTTTCGAGCCGTTCGAGGGCTGGTCGAAGGGAGCGAGGGCTTCTCTCACCGCGTCTTCCGCGTCGGCCTCGCTCGCCCGAGGCGCCGAGTTTTCCTGGGCGAAGCGGGCCGCATACTCACCAGCCCGCTTCCCGAACACCAAAAGGTCGGAGAGTGAATTTCCTCCAAGCCGATTCGCGCCATGCAAGCCGGCCGCGACCTCGCCCGCGGCGAAGAGGCCCGGGACGCTCGACATCTGGGAATCGCCGTCGACACGCACCCCACCCATCATGTAGTGCGTCGTCGGACCGACCTCCATTGGTTGAGCGGTGATGTCGATGTCGGCGAGCTCCTTGAACTGATGATACATGCTCGGGAGCTTCTTCCGAATGTGCTCGGGCGCGTTCGGCAGGCGCCGCTTGATCCATGCAATATCGAGAAAGACGCCGCCATGGGGCGAGCCTCGTCCCTCGCGCACTTCGCGCACGATCGAGCGCGCGACGTGATCGCGCGTCAAGAGCTCGGGAGGACGCCGCGCCGCCTTGTCGCCTTGCACGTAGCGCCACCCCTCGTCTTCGTTGTCCGCCGTTTGCGCTCGGTAATTCTCCGGGATGTCGTCGAACATGAAGCGACGCCCCTCACGATTGAGCAGGACGCCGCCTTCGCCGCGGACCCCCTCCGTCACCAGAATGCCACGCACGCTGGGCGGCCACACCATTCCCGTCGGGTGGAACTGCACGAATTCCATATCGACGAGCTCGGCACCGGCGTCATAGGCCAACGCGTGCCCGTCACCCGTGTACTCCCAGCTGTTGCTCGTTATGCGGAACGCCTTGCCGATGCCGCCCGTGGCCAGCACGACCGCGGTCGCGCGCCAGAGCCGAAAGCGGCCGCGCTCGCGGTCGTAGCCTAACGCTCCGGCGACACGATCGCCATCCTTCAGCAGCCGGACGACGGTGCACTCCATGTAGACGTCGAGGCCTCGGTGGATTCCGTGATCCTGTAGCGTGCGGATCATCTCCAGGCCGGTGCGATCGCCGACGTGCGCGAGGCGAGGGTATCGGTGCCCGCCAAAGTTGCGTTGAAGGATTCGGCCGTCCGGCGTCCGGTCGAAGAGGGCTCCCCATGCCTCGAGCTCGCGGACGCGCGCCGGAGCCTCTTTCGCGTGCAGCTCCGCCATGCGCCAGTTGTTGAGATACTGCCCCCCGCGCATGGTGTCGGCGAAGTGCACCCGCCAGTTGTCGCGATCGTCGACATTGGCCATCGCCGCCGCGACGCCGCCCTCCGCCATCACGGTGTGCGCCTTTCCGAGCAGCGACTTGCAGACAACCCCCACCCGGGCGCCGGAGCCCGCGGCCTCGATCGCCGCGCGCAATCCCGCGCCACCGGCCCCAATGACCAGCACGTCGTGGTCGAGCGTGTCGTATTGGGGCATCAGAAGATCAGCCTCCAGTCCGTCCACACCCCCGTGGCGCACAGCCTAACGTAGATGTCGGCGAAGGCGACGCCGATGAGACTCAACCACGCCCACCGCATGTGGCGTCGGTTCAGACATGTCACGCAGGAATACGCGGTGCGACGGACTGGCGCGCCGGACAGGCGATCGAGGTACCCGCCCACGAGGTGGCGCAAGGAGTGACACCCGAAGGTGTAGCCGCCGAGGAGAAAGACGTTGAGCGCAAGCACGAGCGTGCCGACGCCGATACCGAATTGCCTCGCTCCGGTTGCCTCATTGATGAACCAGAGCGCCTTGTAGACGTCGTAGAGAAGAATCCCCAGAAAGATCAGCGCGATGTAGAGGAAATAGCGGTGCACGTTCTGAAGCACGAGCGGGAGCTTTTTCTCCCCGCGGTACGACTTGCGCGGCTCGCCGACGCTGCACGCGGGCGGGTCTGCCCAAAAGGCCTTGTAGTAGGCGCCGCGGTAGTAGTAGCAGGTGAAGCGGAAGAGGGCTGGAAAGGGAAGGATGATGAGGGCGGGAGAGAAGGGGAGCCAACCCGGCCACCATCCCGGCCGGGGGCCAAACCAGGCGTGCTCGGGATCCCCGAAAATCACCGGTGAGTAGAAGGGCGAAAGATACGGGTCGTAGATGTAGTTGGCGTTCTGAAAGGCCGCCCAGGTCGCATAGATAAGGAAAGCGGTGAGGACGGCGAGCACGATCGCTGGCTGTACCCACCAGGCGTCGCGCCGGAGGGTTTCGGCGAAGCCACGGCGAATGGGGAGCTGGACGGAGGACATTTTGGAAGAGGCGGTAAAAGTCGGGCTGAAGGTGTCTAAGACGTGGGCCCCGGACAAGCGCTTCAAGATCCCGAGGCGCTGGAGGCGCTGGAGGCGCCTTCGAAGCGTTAACCCCCTCGGAGACCCATCGAGATTCTGAGCAAGGCCGGTTAACTTTCGGGGGCCCAGAGACCGGCCGCCGCCCAGGACTTCGACGTCGCGCCGGTCTCTTCGCATGATCACCCCTCACTGGAGAGGCGATGTCACGTTCGCTCGTCCGACAGATTGCGCTCGGGACCGGCTTATTGGTCACGATCGTCGCTACCGTCTCGACCGTGCGACCGGTATACGCCAACCGCCAACCGGTGGTCAACCGCCTTTTCGCTGAGACCTGGCGGGACAGCGTCTACGACCGGGCGCCCTGGATCCAGGATACGACCTCGGCCGCGATGGCAACGACGCAGTTCCAAGCCGACCAGCGGGCGTTCGCCAAGGATCTTCTCGCCACCGGAGCGGTGGACGAGCAGCGGGCCGAGGAGCTTGCGACGTTCGCCGTTCGCGAGGCCTACGTCAGACGGGTGCCTCCTGCCCTGGTCCTCGGCGTCATGCTCACCGAGAATCGTGGCCTGGCGTCGACCGCGCGGTCGAACGTTGGGGCGGTGGGGCTGATGCAGATCCACGCGCCAGCCTGGAAGCGCAGTCTCGGGAAGCTGTTCGGGACCAACCTGCGCGACGACCAGACCAATCTCCGATACGGCGTCTTCATCCTGAGCCACTATCTCCGGCGGGCGCGCGACCCGATGGGCGGCGGTGAGGCCTGGCGTAACGGTCTCCTTCGCTACAACGGGTGCGTGCGAGGAACTAACACTCCTGACTGCCATCGCTATCCGGACGTCGTTCGGGCTCGCGTCGAGGAGCACGCCCAGTCACTGTGCGGGGATCTTGGATTCGACGTCTGCGTAAAGCGCCCGCTGTTCCTCACCCTGCGAGAAGATGCGGAGAACGTCGATCACGGGCGTCTTGGCGCCGGGCCGGTCGTAACTCGCTGACCGCCCATCCGCGGCGTCACGTTCTTGGCTTGATCAGCAGTGAATCCCCCGCTCGAATGCGGTCGGTGGCCATCGCATTGAGCTGACGCAGGCGCTCTGGTGTAGTCCCGTAGCGCTCGGCGATGGAGCCGAGTGCTTCCCCACGATGCACGACGTGCCAGATCGGTTGGCGCGCGCGCTCTACCGCCGCAAGGCGCGCGAGAGCAATGGCGTCGGTGTCCTCCAGCATGGCGCGCTGGACTGCCGAGAGGTCCGTGACTACCGCCCGGACCTGCGGCCACTGCTCATCGCGAGCGGCCCACCGCTCCCGCACATCCGGCGCGCTGAGGGTGATGCCGCGAGACGTTCCCAACATCACGCGACCGGTATCGATCTGGACGGTGGTGTCCTTTGGCAGGTCGCGGATCGTCGGAAGACTGGTTTCCGCTTCCCGAGTGAGCGGATCCGGCGGGCTCAGCATGAGGAGCAAAAGTCGGCGATCGGTCGCCGCCAGAACGGCGTGTGTCGACCGGAAGTACGAGAGCGGGCTGCGGCGGTAGAGAAACGCGCTGGCGCGGAGTGTCTCGCCCGGTTCGAGCGCATAGGTGGACAGCTCGCGCGTCAAGGTCGCGCGCGCGGACACTGGATCGAGGTGGCGCTGCCAAAGCGCGTATCCCATGCCAAAGAACAGCACGACGAGCGCTCCCGCGACGCTTATGGCCACGAGCACGCGCCGTCGGCGCCGTCGTGGCCGCACGACCGCGAAGTCGCCGGTTTTCGAATTGTCGAGCGTGATGAGCTCGACGCTGCTCAGCTCCACGTCAGATGGTGCGGGGTTCACCGCAGTGTCGACTTGGTGAGTGGGCCGCGAAGGAGGAACGCGACGCCCGCTTGCCAGTTGAGATATAATCCGTCTGCCCTTGGTAGCATGCAATCCTCCGCCCAGTCAGGCCGACCTACGCAAACCTGATGCTTCTACGGAGATTCTACGACCCCAAGCTTGCGCAGGCGAGCTACCTCATTGCCTGCGGGCGCAGTGGGGATGCGATTGTCATAGACCCCAATCGCGACGCGGAGCAGTACGTCCGCGCCGCTGAGACCGACGGGGTTCGGATCTCGTTCGTGACGGAGACGCACATCCACGCGGATTTCGTCTCGGGCTCGCGCGAGCTGGCGTCCCGCACGGGCGCGCGGCTCTACCTCTCGGGAGAAGGGGGCCACGACTGGAGCTATGATTTCGCGACGTCGGATGGCGCCCTGCTCCTCCGCGATGGCGACACGATCGATGTCGGGAATATCGCCTTGGCGGTGATGCATACGCCCGGACACACACCTGAGCACCTGACCTTCCTCGTGACCGACCGTGCGGTGGCGGATGAGCCGATGGGGGCGATCACCGGGGATTTCGTGTTCGTGGGGGATGTAGGACGACCGGATCTGCTCGAGCGCGCGGCCAAGGTGGAAGGAGCGATGCGCGCCGGCGCGCGCGACCTCTTCATGAGCCTCAAGCGATTCGCAGCGCTCCCCGACTGGCTTCAAATCTGGCCGGGTCACGGGGCAGGGTCCGCCTGTGGCAAGGGAATCAGCGCCGTGCCCCATAGCAGCTTGGGCTACGAGCGTCGGTTCAACTGGGCGTTTTCCATCGCCGACGAGGAGGAATTCGTTCGTCAGGCACTCGAGGGGCAGCCGGAGCCTCCGGCGTACTTCGCTGAAATGAAGCGTGTGAACAAGCGAGGCCCGCGGGTGCTCGGCGAGCTGGTCCGGCCTCCGCGGCTCGAGGCGGCCGACGTAGCGTCCATCGTTTCATCAGGCGCAATCGTAGTCGACACTCGTGCAGCGGAGACCTTCGCGTCTCACCACATCCCCGGGACGCTCAACATTCCGCTCAACAAGTCCTTTTCGACATGGGCGGGATCGATCCTTCCATTCGATCGAGAGCTCTTTCTCTTGATCGATGACAACGTGGCCGAGCGCGCGGATGAAGCAGCGCGAGACCTGGTAATGATCGGACTGGATCGCATCACTGGCTACTTCGGCGTCGATGCCCTCAAGGCGTGGGAAGAGCGGGGTAGGGCGCTTGAAACGGTGCCGCAGACCACCGTGACCGAGCTCGCGGCGAAGCTCGCCGTCGGTGAGGTCCAGGTGGTCGATGTTCGCGGAGCGAGTGAATGGGATGCGGGACATCTGCCCGGAGCACCGAATCTGCCACTCGCGACCCTGTCGGCCCGTGTCTCCGAGATCCCACGCGGCAGACCGGTGGTCGTGCAATGCCAATCCGGAGCGCGATCGGCGATTGCGGCCAGCCTTCTCCGCGCGCGCGGCGTTGACGGCGTGGTGAATCTGAAAGGAGGGTTCGCGGCGTGGCGAGCCGCTGGCTTACCGGTGGACGTACCCGAACGGCAAAGATGACGGAATTCAGAATACAGAATGCAGAAGGTCGTTGCTGGATTCTGAATTCTGTATTCTGAATTCCGTCATCTTTGCCGTCTTTGCTTGATGCCGATTATCCCTCGTCATACGTACCCTTTCGAGATCCGCCGCTCCGCCATTCAGGGACGCGGCGCGTTCGCCACGCGCCGCATCCGGAAGGGAGAGCGCATCATCGAGTACACCGGCGAGCGCATCTCGAATGCCGAGGCCGACAGGCGCTACGACGATGAGCGAATGCGCCGGCATCACACGTACCTCTTCACGTTGACCCAGCGTACCGTCGTCGACGGGGGCGTGGGCGGCAACGAATCGCGCTTCATCAATCACTCCTGCGATCCGAACTGCGAAGCGATCATCGAGGATGGACGCATCTGGATCGATGCCCGTCGCACGATTTCAGAGGGAGAAGAGCTGGCGTACGACTACAAATACGAGCGAATGGGCGGCGACGACGAAGCGGATGAGAAGAAGTACCCATGCCAGTGTGGGGCCGCCAATTGCCGGGGGACCATTCTGCTTCCGAGAAGGAGGAAGTCGCGGGCGTCGAGGAAATCGAGGTGATCCGACGCCATCGAACGACCTCTGCCTTCTGACCACAGACGTACAGAACTCTTACAACGCCTCGCAGCCCGTGGGCGATCTTCCCGGTGTCTCTTGTATACGCGGGCGTATGCAACGCTCGCGCGTCCTCGACCCCGGAGGATCCCATCGATACGCCTGGTCTGTTCGCGATTTTAACGCTAGTGGCGCCGGCGCTCGCGCTGGTGGTGTCATGGAGTGTCGATCGACGGCGGCGCGTTTTGCTCGCGCGATCCGAGGCGCTGGCTCGCCGCGCCGCGGAGCTCGAGCACCGACTGCGTGACGCGCACGGTGAGCTGGGCCACTGGGAGCAGCGCGCGACGGCGGCTGCGTCTGCGCTGACGGCAGTCTCGGCAGCGCTTCCCCGGGACATCGCCACCGCCGAGCGTCGCATTGCTCGGCTCGCCGATGACCTGCGCGAGGCGCTCGACGACAAAGCCGGCAGGCGGCTGCGCGTGATCCCGGCGACGCCATCCATAGTGGCCCAGCGGAGCCGGTGGCGCGCGTCACCCGTGCCTCACGAGCGAAGCGCCTAGTTCGATCGCACAGAGCGCATCCGCGCGCAGGTGCGTTTTATCACGCACCGCGTGCGGGTCGTCCCGCGTCCTTTGCGCCCGCGACTGCCACCCGACATGGTGCGTCCCGTGGTTTCAGGCGCAGGCCTCACGGTTTACCGGCATGTCCGCGTCGACGACTTCGAGCAGCCCGTCCCCGGTAGGGTATAGTACGGACGACGGAACGTCCGACGTGCCGTCGGCACGGCCGAGCGCGCGTCCGAATGCGTGGCTTGCCGCGGTGGGCATCTGGGCGGTGCTCGGGTTGATCTCGCTGGTTCCCCGACTACTCCCAGACACCGGTTCGCTGGCGGACGCCGGCCCACGGCTCGCCTACCACCTCATTCACATTCTTACGCTCGGGGCGCTCACCGGCTCGGTGGTGTGGGTGACACGACGCACCGAGGCCTGGCGCGCTTGGTCCCGGGTCCTTCTGCACATCGCGCTCGCGGTCACGTTTGCGGGGGTCGTCGTCCTGCTCGCGGTGGTCGCGCTGCGCGGTACCGGAGTGGAGACCTCGTCCGTGATTCCGATCGCGACGTTCGAGCTCCACTTCCTCGCGTACTTCGCCGTGCTGGCGATTACGCATGCGGTCGACTTTCTCGCGTGGCGACACGACCAGCGCATTGACCAGGCTCGACTCGCTGCTCGATCCGCTCGTCTGGAAACCCAGCTCGCGCGAACGGAGCTCCAGATTCTCCGATCGCAGCTCGATCCGCATTTTCTGTTCAATGCGCTTCACGTCATCTCCGAGCTCGTCCATGTCGACCCATCGCGGGCCGATCGCATGGTCGCACGGCTTGGCGATCTCTTGCGCATGTCGGCGGCGCTCTCGCGCTCGGGCGATGTTGCCCTCCGCAAGGAGCTCGAGTTCGTCAACGCCTATCTGGAGATTCAGGAAACGCGCTTTGGCGGGAAGCTTCGGGTGGTGCGCGACGTCGACACGGCCACGCTCGATGCAGCGGTGCCGAGCCTCGTGGTCCAGCCGCTGGTCGAAAACGCGATTCGGCACGGGACCTCGCGGCGGGCCGGTGGCGGGCAAATCGAGATCGTGACACGGCGCGTGGGGGAATCGCTGGTCATCGAGGTGCTCGACGACGGCCCGGGCCTGCCGGCCGACCAGGCGCCTGACGAGGGAATTGGGATCGGCCACACGCGAGCGCGCCTCGCTCAGCTCTACGGCGCCGAGGGGGGCCTGGAGCTCGAGTCGCGGACCGGCGGTGGCACCGCCGCCCGGCTGCGACTGCCCTATGTCCGTCTCGATCGCCGATCGAGGAGGCACGAAGTGGCGGGCCACAGGATGGACGCATGACGCTTCGCGTGCTCATCATCGACGACGAGGAGTTGGCGCGGCAGCGCATCCGCCGCCTGCTCGCGCGTGAAGCGGATGTCGAAGTGATCGGCGAGGCGAGCGATGGGGCGCAGGCGGTCGAGGCGATCCGATCGCTCACACCCGATCTCATCTTCCTCGACGTCCAGATGCCGGAGGTCGATGGCTTCGCGGTACTGGAGCGCCTGCGGCCCGATCCCGTGCCCGCGATCGTGTTCGTCACGGCACATGACGATTACGCGGTCCGCGCATTCGAGGTCCACGCCGTCGATTACCTTCGCAAGCCGTTCGATGCCGCGCGATTCAAGGAGGCTTTTGCTCGCGCCCGTCGCCGAGTCGCCGGCGCTGAGGCCGAAGAGCGGGCGCGAAGGCTCGACGCGCTGCTGGCGCAGGTGGAGGCGCAACCGCCAAGGTCGCGCGAGCGCTTGATGGTGCGCAGCGACGGCCGCCTGTACTTCGTACGCATCGACGATATCGACTGGGTGGAGGCCGCCGGCAACTACGTAAAGCTCCACGTCGGCCGGGAGACCCACTTGATGCGCGAGACCATGGCCGGGATCGAGAAAATGCTCGATCCCTCTCGCTTTCTCCGCATCCACCGCTCGGCCATCGTGAATCTCGACCGTGTGCGCGAGATGCAGCCGTGGTTCTCCGGCGAGTACACGGTCATCCTCCGGGACGGAACCCAGCTCCGGCTCAGCCGCGTGTATCGCGATCGCCTGGAGACCTGGATGCACGGTCCGCGCGGCTAGCGGCTCGTCCTCATCCCCGCTCGTTCGTCACCGGCGACGCGCGGTTCATCACTATTTCGTTGTCGCGCCCGCTGTGCGCGCCAAAACTCCGCGGAACATCCATCCATCAACTCCACCATGCGCGAGGAGGGGAAATGCGAAGACATTTCCGTCTGACCTTGGCAGTGGCGGCGGGAGCCCTCTGGGTGCCTTCCGCCGTGTTGTCGCAGGATGGCGCGACGGTCTCCGGGCGCGTCACGACCGAGGCGGGGGCGCCGCTCGCATCGGCGAGCGTCTTCATTGACGGGTTGAACATCGGGGCGCTCACCCGCGAAGACGGCGTGTACAGCTTCGTCGTGCCCGCCGCTCGTGTTCAGGGGCAGGCGGCGACGCTCACTGCGCGTCTGCTGGGCTACAAGGCCTCTACGGTGCCGATCACCCTCGCGGCCGGCACCATCACGCAGGATTTCCGGCTGGCCCCCAATCCGCTCCGGTTAGGCGAGGTCGTCGTCACCGGCGCCGGAACGGTGACGCAGGCGGAGAAGCTCGGCAACGTTCGCAACAACGTCGAGGCGGCCGAGATCGTGAAGTCGAACGAGGCCAACGTCGTACAGGCGCTGGCGGCGAAAGCGCCTAACGTCGAGGTCACGCAGTCGTCCGGCGAGCCGGGTTCGTCCTCCTACATTCGCATCCGCGGGCAGCGGACGATTACGGGGGGCGCACAGCCGCTGTTCGTCGTCGACGGCGTCCCGATCGACAACTCGAGCTTCTCGACGTCGAACTTCAACCCGATCGACGAGCTCGGGACGGGTGAAATCTCCGGGACGACGCAGACGAACCGCGCCGTCGATCTCAATCCCTCGGACATCGAGAGTGTCGAGATTCTGAAGGGGCCGGCGGCGGGCGCGATTTACGGGGCGCGGGCGGGGCAGGGGGTCGTGCTCATCACGACCAAGAAGGGCCGCGCGGGGCAGACGCGCTATTCATGGCGCTCGTCGTTTTCCCTGGACGACGTCAGCAAGACGTATCCGCTCCAGCGGCGGTACGGCCAGGGGCTGGGCGGTGTGTCCGCGCTGCCCTGCAATGACATCAATAAGGGAAGCTGCTTCCGCAGTTGGGGGCCCGACCTCCAGGCGAGCGGTGGAACGACGTACGATCACTCCGATGAGGCGTACGACACTGGCGTGACGTGGGACAACACGATGACCGTGTCGGGCGGTACCGATCGCACGACGTTCTACCTCTCGCTCGGCCGGCTCAACCAGGAAGGCGTGTTCATTGGGCCGAACAACGAGTTCGATCGCACCACCGTCCGACTCAACGCCTCACACCGTCTCACGGACCGGCTCACCGTGTCGGGAAACGTCGCGTACTCCGACACGCGTGGGGAGTTCATCGGTCGCGGCAACAACGTGAACGGTCTGCAGCTCGGACTGCTCCGCACGCCCCCCGACTTCAACAACTTCCCGTATCTCGACCCGGCGACGGGCCTCCATCGGTCCTTCCGGCTGCAAAACCCATCGCCGCTCTCGGGCAGCGATTCCCGCGGGTTTGACAACCCGATCTTCGTGTTGCACGAGCCGCTGAACGCCGCGAAAGTCGGCCGCACGTTCGGCAACGTGAACGCGGAGTGGCTGCCGTCCACGTGGCTCAAGGTGAGCTACACGTTAGGCGCTGATTACAGCAACGACGAGCGGATCGAAGGCGCGCCGCAGGCGTCGTCGGACGTGTCGGCGGGCGGGCGGATTACCGAAGGCACGATCACCAACTTCGAGCTCGACCACAATCTCGCGGGAACGGCGACGTGGACACTCTCGCCCTCCATCGGCGGGACGCTCACGCTCGGCCAGAACCTCAGCATCTCCAACAACCGGCAGCTGTCGGTCGTCGGCCGGACATTGGTTGCCCCGAGGCCGTACAAGCTTTCGAACACCGTCAATCGGGACCTGCCGATCGACATCGAGAACAACATCCACCGCGAGTCGTACTTTGGGCAGCTGACGGTCGACCTGTTCGATCAGCTGTACCTCACGGCGGCGGTGCGCAATGACGGCTCGTCGACGTTCGGCGAGGAGGACCAGCGGAACTGGTTTCCGAAGGGAAGTCTCGCCTGGACGTTCAGCAACTATCTCGGTGAGCAGCCCTGGGTGACGTTCGGCAAGCTGCGCGTGGCCTATGGCGAAGCAGGTACGGAACCGCAGCCGTACTTCACCTCCGACATCTTCAACAGCGGCTCCATCCTGCTGACGCCGATCTCGCAGGGCACTGGATTGTCGCCGAGTCAGGGCGGGCGTGGTGGTCTCTACTCGTGGATCGTGAAGGCAGCGGATCGTCTGCTTCCCGAGCGCACGAAGGAGTTCGAGACTGGTTTCGACCTCGGCCTGTACCGCGACAAGGCCGACATCAGCTTCACGTTCTACAACGCCATCACCTCCGACGTCATCCTGCTGACGCCGCTGGCCTCGTCGACGGGATACTTCACGCAGCCGCAGAATTCCGCCGAGTTCAGGAACCGGGGGTATGAGGTAGCGCTGAATATTCGGCCCCTCACCACGCAGAACTTCGCGTGGGACATCGGGCTGCAATGGGCGCGAAATCAGAGCCTCGTGACGCAGCTCGACGCTGCGACCTTCATTCCGATCGACGGCGTCAATACGCTCACGCCGTACGAGGTCGCGAAGGAAGGGTCACCCGTCGGCGTGTTCTACGACTTTGGATGGGTGCGGTGCGGCGTCAGCCCGAACGGGATGAGCGCGGCGGTGAATGGGGTCGATCTGGCGACCGTCTGCGCCGGCCAGCCGACCGGTGCGTTGTACATCGCGGCGAGCGGCTTCCCCGTCGCCGATCCGAATCAGCGGGTGCTGGGCGATCCGAATCCCGACTGGACGGGCAGCGTTCGCAGTGGCTTCCGCTACAAGAAGTGGGAGTTCTCGGGTCTGCTCGACATCCGACAGGGTGGGGACATCTACAACGGCACGCGCGGCGCGCTCTATAGCTACGGCACCCACAAGGACACCGAGCAGCGCGCGACGTGCACGGGCGGCGTGTGCACCGGCAACGAGAAGGTTTTCGGCCGCAACGGCTGGTTCGACGGGCCGGTGGTCGGTCCGGGGGCGGGGACGGCGGTGCCGATTGGCGAAAACTGGTATCGCCAGGGCCTCGGGGCCGGTCCGTTCGCCGGCAACTCCGATGGCTTCATCGAGGACGGCAGCTACGTGAAGCTCCGTGAGCTCTCGGTCGGCTACACCCTCGACAACGCCTGGATCCGCAGCACGCTCGGCCTAACGAGCCTCGACCTGCGGGTCGCTGGCCGGAACCTGAAGACCTGGACGGACTACACTGGCTACGACCCGGAGACCAATCTGGGCGGTGCGATTCAGAACACGCGTGGCTACGACTACTTCAACATGCCGCAGACGCGCTCGTACGTGTTCACCGTCAACCTGAATCGCTGACCTCACGAGGATGACACCCATGAGACGATATCTCGCGATCGCGCTCGGCGGACTGCTGTTCGCCGGCGCGACCGGCTGTACGGACTTCCTCACGAAGGATGGGGTCGGGAGCGACAAGGACCCCAACAATCCGCGTGAGGCCACGCGCGACCAGCTGTTCATCGCCGCCCAGGCGGCGCAATTCGGCATGCAGGAAGCGAACATCGGCATGTTCGCCTGTCTGTTCATGCAGCAGTGCGGCGGTGTCGGCGGACGTTTCGTGCAGTTCCGAGGCTGGTACTTCTTCACCGAAGTCGATGCCAACTCCGATTTCATCCAGCTCTACAGCGGTGGCGGACTGCTCGACCTGCGGAAGGTGCAGGAGATCGCGGAGGAGGAGGGCAACCGTGAGTATGCAGGTGTGGCGAAGATTCTCGAGGCGATGCTGATCGGATTGGGTGCCGATGTGTTCGGCGACATTCCGTATCGGGAGGCCGCGCAGTTCGAGACCATCAAAACGCCTGCGTTCGATCCACAGGCCCAGATCTACGCCGACATTCAGGCGCTGCTGACGGAGGCGATCGCCGACATTCAGAGCGGTGCGGGCGAGGTGCCGGCGGCGCTGGATCTGGTCTACCAGGGCAACATGACGGCGTGGGTCCAGGCTGCCTACACGCTGAAGGCGCGCTTCTTCCTGCACACGGTCGAGCAGGCGAACAACGGCGTGAACCTGACGGCGTACCAGAACGCCATCACGGCAGCCAATAACGGCATTAGCTCGCCGACGAACGACCTGCGCGCGTTCCACGGAAGCGCGACCTCCGAGCGCAACATCTGGTATCAGTTCTCCCAGACGACCTTCGGCCAGGACATCGTGGCTGGGAAGCCGCTAGTAGACCTCATGGTCGCGCGAGGGGATCCGCGTCTCGATGACTACTTTGGTCTCAACGCGCACGGCACGTACGGCGGCTACGATGCGCCGACCGATGCCACGGACCCGGATGACATCTCGCCGTTCACGGGTAGCGCGCGCAACATTCCGAACTTCCGCCAGCCACTCGTGACGTGGGAGGAGAACCAGCTCATTCTGGCAGAAGCGAAG
>DATFBS010000065.1:0-54390 GCA_035253695.1 Gemmatimonadaceae bacterium | reverse complement strand
CCTCGGCAACCCCGTCGATAATGGGCCGCCGATTCCGCGGAATGTCGAGCGCTGGCCGATTCACCGGCCGTCCCCCGAGTTCGTGTCGCTGGAGCCGAAAACTGAGATCTTCGAGACCGGCATCAAGGTCATCGACCTGATCGCGCCGTTCGTGAAGGGTGGGAAGATCGGTCTCTTCGGCGGCGCCGGCGTCGGCAAGACTGTCGTGATCATGGAGCTCATCAACAACGTGCAGAAGGGCCACGGCGGTCGGTCGGTCTTCTGCGGGGTGGGTGAGCGCACACGCGAGGGTAACGACCTGTATCTCGAGATGAAGGAATCGGGCGTGCTTGGCTCGACGGCCCTCATCTACGGTCAAATGAACGAGCCCCCCGGCGCGCGGTTGCGGGTCGGTCTCACCGGGCTCACGGTGGCGGAGTACTTCCGCGACAAGGAGAACGCGGACGTTCTGGTCTTCATTGACAACATCTTCCGTTTCACGCAAGCGGGCTCCGAAGTCTCCGCGCTTCTCGGCCGCATGCCGAGCGCGGTCGGGTATCAGCCGACCCTGGCTACCGAGATGGGCGAGCTTCAGGAGCGCATCACATCGACTCGCACTGGATCGATCACGTCGGTCCAGGCGATCTACGTTCCCGCTGACGACATCACCGACCCGGCCCCGGCGACCGCGTTCGCCCACCTCGACGCGACGGTCGTGTTGTCACGGGCGATCACCGAGCTCGGGATCTACCCCGCGGTCGATCCACTCGCGTCGGCGTCGCGAATTCTCGATCCGCAGTTCGTCGGGGACCGGCACTACAAGGTGGCGACGGGAGTGCAGCGCATTCTCCAGCGCTACAAGGAGTTGCAGGACATCATCGCGATCCTGGGCATGGATGAGCTCTCGGAGGATGACAAGAAGATCGTCGCGCGTGCGCGACGTCTGCAGCGCTTCTTTTCGCAGCCCTTCGCAGTGGCCGAGCAGTTCACCGGCATCAAGGGCAAGTACGTCAAGCTCGAGGATACGATCTCGTCGTTCGAGCGTGTCGTCGATGGTGAGTTCGACCAGCTTCCGGAGCAGGCGTTCTTCATGGCGGGTGGCATTGAGGACGTGATGGCCAACGCCGAGCGCATCGCGAGCTCGTAAGGCATGCTCAAGGTCTCGGTGATCTCGCCGGAGCGCACGCTCTTCGATGGCGACGCGACGCAGGTGGTCGCGCCCGCCTACGATGGGGAGGTCGGTATCCTGACCGGTCACGCCCCGATGATGGCCCTGCTCGGCCGCGGGACGCTTCGCGTCACGGAAGGTGGTGGCGAGCGCCGGTTCACCGTCGAGGGTGGCTTCCTGCAGGTCGTCGACAACCACGTGCGGGTCGTCACAGAGAAAGCTTCCGCGAGCTAGGAGGGCGCTGGC
Organism: Gemmatimonadaceae bacterium; assembly: GCA_035253695.1. GTDB lineage: Bacteria > Gemmatimonadota > Gemmatimonadetes > Gemmatimonadales > Gemmatimonadaceae > JAICNG01. The sequence continues at coordinate 52,997 of DATFBS010000065.1, read as the reverse complement.
ATCGCGAAGGCCGTTGCGGGCCCTGCCTCCTCGGAGGCAGGGCCCGCCTCGCATTCGGATCATTGTGCGCGTCGAAACCGCATCCTATCCTATTTCGCTAAATGCCGGTCGCAGTGAGGAGAGCCGCGACGCGCACGGTCGTCGGTGCGGCGATGGTCATCGCGACCGTCGCCCTCGCCCGCGCACAGTCGCACGGCGTCGTTGCCGGCACCATTACCGACGCGCAGGGGGTGCCAATCGCCGGGGCGCAGATCTCGGTGCGCGGACTCGGCTCCATGGCGATCAGCGACGCGCGTGGCAGCTTTCGCCTCGATCGCATTCCGGTCGGCAGGTCCAACGTCCGCGCGCGCCGGCTCGGTTTTGTCCCCGACAGCGTCGACGTCAACGTGGCGACCTCGCCCGACGCGGCGGTGAGCTTCAAGCTCGCACCGGTGGTTGCCGCGCTTGCGCCCGTCGTCGTGCGCGCGAGCAAGGTAAAGCACCAGCCGCGGCTCGTCGGATTCTATGAGCGCCTCGGGCGGCGCACGGGCGGGCACTTCATCACCTCACGCGAGATCGAGCTCGACGCTCCGCGATCGATGACCCATCTCCTGCAGCGTGTTCCCGGCCTTACTGTCGTGAAGGGGCGCGCCGGTGCCACCGGTGTGCGCATGCGCGGGCGCACCTGTTGGCCGCTCGTGTGGCTCGATGGATTTCCGATGCCGGCGGGAGAGGTGGATCTCGACAGCTTTGCCCCGCACTCCTTCGAGGGGATCGAGCTCTACCTGGGCTCGACGACTCCCCCCCTCCGGTACATTCAGCAGCGCACGATGTCCAGCTGCGGAACGATCCTGCTCTGGTCACGCAGCACCGACATGGATGCGCCGGCGGAGCGTATCGGCACATCCGCCGAGGTGGAAACCCTCGTGTCGTCGCACGCGGTGCTGACAGCCGATCAGGTCGATACGACAGCGGGCCTGATCGATCCGGCCTCGTTGCGCATCGACTACCCCCCGACGCTCTTCGCCGAGGGCATTCCCGGCCTGGTGATCGCCGAATACGTGGTGGACACGCTGGGCTTTGTGGAGCAGGGTACGTTCAGCATCGTATCGTCGACGCATCCGCTGTTCAGCGAGGCGATCCGCCTTGCTCTCTCTCGCGCGACCTATGAGCCGGCGCGCCGGGGGGGACGACTGGTGCGACAGCTCGTGCATCAGCCGTTCACGTTCGCGGCACCCGAGCGCCGCGATGGGGGCCGCACTCCGGAGGTTTCTGGCCGGGACCCGTAGCGGTTCCAGGGCGGGCCTCGACTTCTCGTTGCTGGCGCGGGCTTACGCCTGCGATTCCCTCCCTCAGATAGTACTTTTACCCCGTCCGGCTGTCCCGACGCCGGTGCGTGTCGTCCCTTACATTCTCATGTCAGTTGTAAGTCTTTGTGCAATTTCTTGCGCTCACTTGTGAGCACTCGCAGAGTACGCCCCGCACCCTAACGCTCGTTCTACCGCGTGCTGACCGAATCGGTACGCGGAGGCGGGCGCACCGTCGTGCGCTGGAGATATCCGAACACCACATAAACCCGAGGAGGATCTCCCCCCAGAGTGTCGTCAGTGACCCCGGTGCGCCGTGCCACCAGGCCGCGCGCCGACGAAACGCATCGCGGTTTCCAATACCATCCTTCTGAGGTAGCGATGACGCGAGTCACGTGGAGCCGAACGATCTCGATGCTGGTAGTCGCCCCTATCCTTACTCTTGGGGTCGCCTCAACTGCATCGGCCCAGAACGCCGTGGTGACCGGACGCGTGATGTCCGACCGCGGCCAGCCGTTGTATGGCGCCAACGTATACATCACCGAGCTCAACATTTCCGTCGGTACGAACGAGGCAGGCAACTACACCATCAACATCCCGGCTGCGCGCGTGACCGGACAGAGCGTCGCGCTGCGTGCGCGCGCAGTTGGATTCCGTCCCGAGTCGCAGCCGATCACGGTCTCCGCCGGCTCACAGACCGTGAACTTCGACCTCGAGACCGACATCGCCCGCCTGAGCGAGGTGGTCGTGACGGGCGTGACGGCCGAGACGCAGCAGATCAAGCTGCCGTTCACGGTGGCACGGGTTGACACGTCGCAGATGCCGGTCACGGCCTCGAACCCGCTGACACAGCTCCAGGGCAAGATCCCCGGGGCATCGATCGTGTCCGCGTCGGGCCGTCCGGGCGAATCCCCCGCCGTCGTCCTGCGCGGGCCGGTTTCCATCAATGGAACGGGTCGCAGCCAGAATCCCCTGTTCATCATTGATGGCGTCGTCCTGCAGGGCGAATTGCCGGACATCAACCCCAATGACATCGAAAGCGTCGAAGTCGTGAAGGGTGCGGCCGCGGCCTCTCTGTATGGTGCGCGCGCGGGCGCCGGCGTCATCAACATCACGACGAAAACGGGAAAGAATTCCCCGGAGGGTCTGCGCTTCGGCGTCCGCACCGAGTTCGGCGCGGGCGACATCGAGCGCCAGTATCCGCTCGCGGAAACTCATTTCCTCGCGATGGATCCGCGCGGCCGACTCTTCTGCACGAACGAGAGCGTGGGCGGATCGCCGTGTGCCCGGTACGTGGATTTCCAGGAGGAAGCGCGGCGCATCAACGACCAGGGCGAGGACTTCTCGCTGCCGCCGCAGCGCGTGCGGTACGACGGTGGTATCGCTCAGGCGCCGACGTACGATCAGCTCACCGGGACCTTCCAGGTGAATCCCTGGCCGACGAGAACGGATCCCGTGGCGCAGGTCGTCACACCGTCGGCGTTCGCGAACACGAACCTGGATCTTCGCGGGCGCGTGGGCACCACGGGTGTGTACGCCAGCGTCTCGAACCTCACGCAGCAGGGCGCCGTGAAGTTCCTCAACGGCTACACGCGCAACTCGGCCCGGGTGAACCTCGATCACGACTTCACCGACCGGCTGACGGCGAGCATGACGACGTACTACAGCCAGGCGAAGGAAGACGCGGCGCACCTCGATCAGACGACCGGGCAGATCTGGTTCAACCTGTCCCGTATGCCGTGGTACGTGAACCTCACCCAGCGCGACCAGTTCGGACGCCTGTACATCCGGCCGAACGTGCTCAACCAGGGCGAGCAGAACTTCAATCCGCTCTATGCCGCGGAAAACAACAAGCGTGAGGATCGGAGCACACGGTTCCTGGGCGGCATCACGCTGCGGTACAACCCGCTCGAGTGGGTGACGCTGGATGGGAACTTCAGCTACGACCGTTCGACCGGGAACTTCACGCAGTTCCGCGATCGTGGCTACCGCGTCACGGCATCGAACCCGACGTTCTCGGCAGGCTTCATCAATGAAGGCGCGTTCGACACCGAGGCGTACAACACGAGCCTCAGCGCGACGGCCCGCCGAACGCTGTTGCCGGATCTCAATGCCACGTTCACCGCGCGCACCGTGTACGCGCACTCCGTGGCGTCGCAGGATTCGCTGCAAGGCGCCGACATCATCGTGCCGGGCCTCGAAACGGCCGATGCCGCGCAGATCAACTTCCTGATTTCGTCGGCGAATCAAACCATCCGCGAGCTGGCGTTCTACGGCGGCGCGGATCTGGACTACAAGGATCGCTACATCCTCGGCGGCGTCATTCGCCGCGACGGGAGCTCGCTCTTCGGCTCGGGAAATCGCTGGGCCACGTTCGGGCGTCTCTCGGCGGCATGGATCGCGTCGCTCGAGCCGTGGTGGCCGCTGAGTGAGCAGCTGAGCCTGTTCAAGCTGCGCGCCTCGCGCGGGACGACCGGGCAGCGTCCCTCGTTCGCCGCGCAGTACGAGACGTTCACCATCGGCACGGGTGGAACGCTCAATCCCGCGACGCTCGGCAACAAGGATCTCAAGCCGGAAATCAATACCGAGACCGAGGTCGGCGCCGACATCGAGTTCTTCGGACGCGCCGTGCTGAACGTCTCGTACGCGCATTCGGTGATCGATGATCAAATCCTGTCCGTGCGTCCGCCGACGGCCACGGGCTTCCAGCTGCAGTGGCAGAATGCGGGACAGCTGACGAACAAGACGTGGGAGGCCGCGCTCACCGTTCCGATCATCAATGGCCGGGATTTCACCTGGTCGACGCGAGTGATCTGGGATCGGACGCGCTCGCAGATCACGCGGCTCGATGCCCCGCCGTTCACCGGCGTGTATCACCCCGCGGCGATCGGTCAAAACCCCTTCTCGATCTACAATTTCCGCGAAGGGGAAATGCTGGGTACGTTCTACGGGCAGGACTTCGTGCGCAGCTGCGCGCAGTTGCCCGCGGCGTTCCGGAGCGACTGCGGCGGAGCCAACAGCTCCTTCCGCGCGAACGATCAGGGCTGGATCGTGTGGGTCGGGCAGGGGAACCAGCTGAGCGAAGGCATCACGCGGAATCTCTGGCGGACCAACCTCGCCAGCGGACCGTGGGGCGCCCGCGCGAACTGGGGCATGCCGATCGTTCTGCGCGACTCGACCGGGAACATCGCCACCGTGCCGTTAGGCAACGGCATTCCCGACTATCACCTCGGGATCTCGCAGAACTTCAGCTACAAGAAGTTCACCGCCTACGCGCTCCTGGACGGCGCCTTCGGCCAGGAAGTCTGGAACATCGGCTACCACTGGTCGCTCGGCGACTTCATGACCGCCGATCAGAACCAGGCGGGCAAGTCGGTGGAGACGGCGAAGCCGATCGGATACTGGTGGCGGCGCGGTCAGGCGCCCATCGGCGGCTCGTCAGGCGTCGGCGGATTCTACGATGCGCTCAACCCGAACCGCTTCTCGGTCGAGGACGGCAGCTACATGAAGCTGCGTGAGGTCTCCGTCAACTATCACCTCGGCGACGTCGGCGGGGTGGGCGACTTCACGATCGGAGTGATCGGGCGCAACCTGCACACCTGGACCGACTTCCGCGGGTTCGATCCCGAGGTCGGCGTCGGGGATGCCCAGGGCAGAACCGGTCCGCTGAACTCCGCGGCGTTGTCGGCCGTGGCAGGGTACCGGTTCCCGAATCTGCGCACGTTCACCGCACGCATTTCCACGTCGTTCTGATTCGACTTCACCAGATCCGAGCGGACCGCCGATCACCGGCGGTCCGCCCGGTCTCCCTCTGATTTGTTGCGAGGTCCTGAATGCCTGGACGATATCGCATGAAGGTGTTGATGGCCCTCGGCGTCGCCGGCTCGCTCATGGCTACCGCCTGCGACGACGGACTGGACATCACGAACCTGAACAACCCGGACGTCGACCGCGCGTTTTCGACGCCGGTCGGCGTGGAGACGATCGTCTCCAAGCTGTTCCAGCAGATGCACCAGGGCCAATACCTGCCCACGCCGGCGGGTGGCGGCGACCATCTCTGGACGCAGACGCAGACCATGTCGTTCGAGAGCTCGTCGCAGCTCGGCAACTTCGGCATGGGAACGCGCGGCGCGATTCCGCGCGGCCTGATCGACAACTCCATCGGTAATCGCGAGGAGGTCGGCAACTTTCGCGATTTCGATCATTTGAGTCGCAATTCGCGCATGGCGGCCAACGCCATCGACGCGCTCAACGTCTTCGAGACGGAAGGACGCACGCTCGGCCACCGCCGCGATCTGCGCGCGAAATCCTTTGCGTATTTCACGCTGGGGTACGCGCACGGATTCCTGGCGCTGTTCTATGACTCGCTCGGTATCGTTCGCCCGGGTGAGCTCGAGGGCACGGAGGTGCCGGAGTTCTCCGGACCCACCGAAGGGATGGCCGCCGCGCTCGAAATGCTGGACTCGGCGCTCGCTGTCCTCGCTCGTGATACGGCCACCGCCGCCTTCATTCCCGCTGCCTGGATGGCGCAGGCCGCGGACATCACCAAGGATCAGTACCGGCGGATCATTCGGTCGTACAAGGCACGCTTTCGCGCTGGCGTGGGACGCACTCCAGCCGACCGCGCTCTCGCTGACTGGGACGCCATTCTCGCCGATGCAACGAACGGTATCACATCCGACCTGAACGTGGTGCTGAGCGTCTCGGGCGGCTGGACGAACGGATGGATCGCGCAGGCGGCCGTCTCATCGGGATGGCATCAGATCACGCCGTTCATCTTCGGCATGGCGGATACGAGCCGCGCGTATGATACGTGGCTTGCCACGCCGCTCATGCAGCGCGCGCCGTTCCTGATCAAGACGCCGGATCTGCGATTCCCGGCCGGCGAAACCCGTGCGGAGCAACAGGCGAAAGTGCCGACGGCGAGTCCCGTAATCGCGCCGGATACGGTGCTGTACATCCGCAACCGTCCGGCGGGCCAGGACACACCGGCCGAGCCGTGGGGCACTTCGTATTACGATTTCGTTCGCTTCTGGCGGATTCGCAACCGCGATGGCGGAAGCGGGCCGTTTCCGATCATGACGGTCGCCGAGATCGACATGCTGGCGGCCGAAGCGCATCTCCGTGATGGAAGCTTCGCGGCGGCGGCGGCGCTGATCGACAAGTACCGTTTGCAGAACAACCTCCCGTCGGTCGCCGGGGTGACGAACGGTGTCGACCCCGTGCCTGGGGGGAACCGGTGCGTTCCGCGCGTACCCGTCGGTCCCAACTTCACGTCGACGACCTGCGGCAACCTGTGGGAGGCGATGAAGTGGGAGAAGCGGATGGAGACCGCCTTCACGGGCTATGGGCAGTGGTACCTCGATTCGCGCGGGTGGGGAGATCTCGTGATCGGCACTCCGCTCGAATGGCCGGTGCCGTACCAGGAGCTGTTCGCGCGTGGCCGTCCTTCGTATCGCAACGAGCGGGTGGCGGCGCGCAGCAACTACGGCTGGTAGGTGATGGATTCGCGGCTCGCCGTACTGTCGGTCGCGCTGCTCGCCGCGTCGGGATGCTATGTCAATCGGCCTCTCGACGCCGCCCCCGAGCCGGGGACGACCGTGGTCATGGCCGTCAACGATCGGGGACGAGTGGCGTTGGCCGACAGCGTCGGCGAGTCGGTGGCGCAGATCGAGGGTGCCCTCGTCTCGCGTCGCGATTCGGTGTTCGTCGTTCGGGTTCGCGCGGTGGAGTTCCTGAATGGTCAACGGCATCGCTGGACCGGAGAGCCATTGACCATTCGAGAGGAGCACCTGCGTGACGTGCATGCGCGGCGGATGTCGCGCGGCCGGACGGCGGTGGTTGCCGGTGTCATCTCGAGTAGTGTGATCGCGTTCATCCTGTCGCGAGACTTGTTCGGCCTTGGTGGAGGAGGGCGGGAGCCCGGAGGCGGAGGAGGCCCGGGCCCCGATCAGTGATTCACCAGGCGATGCGGATGTCGCCACATCGCGCCGACGGTCTCTCACGAACTTTTCAGGAGTGCTTCACATGCGTCTTTCCCGTTTTCTCGTCGCTGGCGTCGTTCTGTCGGTCGTCGCTGCCTGCAACGACGACGAGATCACCAACACGACTCCACCGCCGCTCGCCGGCGTCCGGTTCATCAATGCCATGGCGGACACCGGTGCGGTCGACATTCGCATGATCGATCAGGTGGAGTGGTCGGCGCTCGCTCTGTCGCTGGCGTTCCGCTCGGGGACCGAGCACCAGCCAACGGAAGCGAAGTCGCGGCGGATTCGCGTCTTCCCGACGAGTACGAATCCCGTCGTGACGTCGGCGTTCATGCTCGATACGACGATCAGCTTCACCGCCAATCAGAACTACACGCTTCTGCTGTTCGGGAGCGCGAAGAACAATACCGACCACTTCGTCGTTCTCGCGGACGATGCTGCCGCGCCGGCCGCGGGGAACATTTCGATTCGCGCCGTCAATGCGGGATGCGGCCCGACGGGAACGCCTAACGTCGATTTCCTCGCCGGGGCCGATTCGACGGCGCTGGCCTCTCTGGGGGCGAACATCGCTCCCGGAACGGCGTCGGCGTATCAGTCGCGCACGGCGGGCTCGCTGCTCGGGAGGTTCAACACGACGGTGACGCCGACGCGTGTGGCGCAGGCCGCCGGCCCGCTCGCTCCCGCCACGCCGGCGGGCGCACGTCCCGCGGCCGGCGTCAATAGCGCCGGAACCGTCCTGAGCGCCTTCTGCTTTCCACGTTCCGTAGCCGGAACGAGCGCTCCACAGGATACTGTGACGTTCAACCGTGCCGGTGTGGTCTACTTCGTGGACCGCGTTCCTGGAGGGAACTGACGCGGCGTCCGATCGCGCCCCGTGCTGCGCCGCCGGACCATCGGCGGCGCAGCGTGTTTCATCGATACCCTAACGAGTCAGCAGGAGTCTAGAGCGCTGGCGGTCGCCGCACCGAGACATGCGGCCACCGATGCGAGGACGACAGTCGCCGCGCGCACATGTAAGCAACGCGCTAGGATCTTGCGTGGGTCCGGTACCGCCGTCACTATAGCAAGCTGGACCTGACGCATTTCAGACCCGCTCCGAACCGGGTGCTTGCCGTTGGGCGACGGCGATGTGGCGCCGCGTGGAGTGCGTGCTGAACGCGCGCAGGGCGATCGTCGTCGCCCTGCCTCACGCGTGCGCAGGCGGACGCGCTCGCTCACGCTGTCGGCTCACTGCTGACTCACCGTGCAGGAGGGATGCAGTCTGGCCGCGCCGCATCCGAACCCATGACGTCCCGTCTCGGACCGGCGTGGAGTGAAGGCCGTGCTTTTCATGGTTGGTCAACGAAAGAGGAGGGAGTATGCGAGTGTTCAGTAGGCTTGGCACGATCGCGCTGGCTCTGCTCGCGCTCACGCGCGCGGGGTTGGCGCAAGACACGGGAGCGCTCGAGGGGCGAGTCACCGAGACCAGTGGCGCCCCCGTTCCAGACGCCCTGATTACCGTCGTCGGAACGAATCGCGGTGCGCGCACCACAGAGGACGGGCAGTATCGCCTGGTCAACCTCCGCGCCGGGGAGTTCGTGATTCGCGTGACGCGTCTCGGCTATGCGGCCGTCTCCCGGCCGGTGACGATCGCGGTTGGCCAAACCGCGCGTCTCGATGTCACGCTCGCGCCCGCCGCCGTCATCATCGATGAGGTCATCGTTACGGCAACCGGCGAGTCGCAGCGACGGCGGGAGAGCGGCAACACCGTGAATACCGTCACGCCGACGGCCGAGCGGCTCGCGACGTCGACGACCGTCGCGCAGCTGCTCGAGGCGCAGGCGCCGGGCGTCTACATCAACAGCCCGGGCGGTACCACGGGCAGCGCGAGCCGCATTCGCATCCGCGGCGCGAACTCGCTGTCGCTCACCAACGAGCCGCTCCTCATCGTGGACGGCATTCGCGTCAGCAACGAGATCACGCAGTCCAACAATCTCGGTGGTGGCATTGGCGTCGGCGGGCAGGGGTCGTCGCGGTTCAACGACATCAACCCCGACGACATCGAGTCGATCGAGATTCTGAAGGGGCCGGCGGCTGCCGCGCTCTACGGGACAGCCGCCGCCAGCGGCGTCATCCAGGTGCGCACCAAGCGCGGCCGTCCTGGTGGGACGCGCTGGACGACGTACGTCGAGGGCGGCACGCAGGAGGATGTCACCGAGTATCCGGCGAACTTCTCGCAGGTTGGCCGGCTCGTGTCGAACGGCAACCGGACGACCGGCTGCACCCTCGACGCGCAGCTTCGAAACCTGTGCACGGCCGTGCCCGACTCTCTCGCGCGGTGGAACCCCCTCGAGCAGGCGAGCCCATTCGTCACGGGCACCCGCACGAGTCTCGGGCTGAGTGTTTCGGGCGGTGGCGAGGCCGCGAACTACTTCGTGTCCGGTGACCTCGATCGGGACTGGGGCGTGCTCGAGCCGAACAAGTTCAAGCGCGTCGGCCTCCGCGCCAACATGAACGGCCAGGTCGGAAGCGACCTCAACATTCAGGTGGCGACGAACTACGTCTCCAGCCGTCTCGAGTTCCCGCAGAACGACAACAACGTGCTCGGCGTGCTCGGCGGCGCCCTGCTCGGCTCGGCGTTCGACAACCCCACCAGCCGTGGATGGCTGGTTGGCCAGACTCCAGCGGAAGTCTATGCGCTGGATGTGCGCGAAGATGTCGAGCGCTTCCTCGGATCGCTCGCCGCGAACTGGCAGGCGATGTCGTGGTTAAGCATCGTCGGAACGACAGGCGTCGACTATTTCAACCGGCGCAACAAGTCGACCGTGCCGCCGAACAAGGTGTTCTTCGGGGCCTTGCCCGACGGACAGCGGACGGCGAACACGACCGATGTGTGGAACTACACGGCGAATGGAAGTGCGACCGCCAACTTCTCCCTCACGCCGGCAGTGCAGTCGACCACGACGCTCGGCGTGCAGTTCACCCAGGAAGCCATTCAGGGCAACCGTGCGTTCGGCGCGAAGCTGCTCGCCGGCACGGGGTCGCTGCAGGGGACGGCCGCCCGCTTTGCCGTCGGTGAGGCCAATACCGACAACAAGACGTTAGGCGCGCTCCTCCAGCAGCAGATCGGGTGGCGCGATCGCCTGTTCGCGACCGTGGCGCTGCGCACGGATAACAACAGCGCGTTCGGCGAAAACTTCGGCTGGATCACCTACCCGGCGCTCAGTCTCTCGTACGTGATCACCGAGGAGCCCTTCTTCCCCCAGACCAACGCGCTGACGTCGCTGCGTCTGCGCGCGGCGTATGGGCAGTCGGGACAGCGTCCGAACTTCCGTGACGCCATCACGTTCTTCAACACGCAGACGATTACGGCGGGCGGGACCGACTTCGCGGGCGTGACGGTCGGCGGCACCGGGAATCCAGACCTTCGCCCGGAGCTCTCGCGTGAGTACGAGCTTGGCTTCGAGTCCGCGCTGTTCGGCGATCGCATCGGGCTCGAGTTTACGTACTACGACAAGAAGACCAAGGACCTGCTCGTCCAGCGTCCGCTGCCGGGGTCGCTTGGTGAGACGCAGGTGCAGTTCGCCAACCTCGGCACTTCCACCAACAAGGGAGTCGAGGGACGCCTGACCGCGCGCGTCTTCGAATACCGTGGAGCGCGCTTCGAGTTCAACGCCATCGGCTCGACGAACAAGAATCGTCTCGTGACGCTGGGCAACCTGCCGAATGGCGATCCGATTCCGCCGATCGTGTTCGGACCGCAGCGGCACGTCGCCGGATACCCGCTGGGTGGGTACTGGGATGAGGGCTACACGTTCCAGGACCTCAACAACGACGGGAGGATCTCCCGCGTGAACTGCCCGGGACAGCCAACGGTCACGGGAGGGCCCGCCTGCGAGATCACTCGCACGGCCGACCTCGTCTATCTTGGCAACCCGCTCCCGACCCGGGAGTTCTCGTTCTCGCCGCGGCTCGCGTTCCGCGACTGGTTCGAGGTCTCGGCGTTGTTCGACCACAAGGGCGGCTACAAGCAGTTCAACAATACCGCGCGGTTCCGCTGCAACTTCGGCAACTGCCAGGCGGCCTACGACGCCAGCGCTCCACTCTGGGAGCAGGCGCGACACCTGACCCAGGGATTCTTCCAGACGGACGCCGGGTTCGTCGAGGACGCGACATTCACCAAGCTGCGTGAGGTCGCCATCACACTGACGGCACCACGCGATCTCGCCCAGCGCTTCCGGGCCGAGGGACTTCGCCTAACGCTCGCCGGCCGCAACCTCAAGACGTGGACCGATTACACCGGTTTCGATCCCGAGGTCAACTCTCAGCCGCTCAACCTGTTCTCCAACTCGGACTTCTTCACGATCCCACCACTCCGGACGTTCTCGACCCGTCTGACGGTGCAGTTCTAATGACCAGCCAGCGACCTGAACTCACGGAGAGGACTTCTCATATGATTTCAACGAGACTCACGCACGCGCCCGGCACGGCGCGAATGCGGGCTGTGCTCCTCGCCCTCGTGGCGGTGGCGTGCAGCCCAGACCGGATTCTGCAGGTAGAAGACATCGACGTCGCCCTCCCGCCGTCCGTGCAAGGCGCGGAGGCGCTCCCGTCGCTGCTCGCCGGTGCGATCGGCGACTTCGGCACGGCGTACAACGGCGGCGTGCAGTCGAGTGGGCTTGCGCTCGATCTCAATCAGGTGACGCTGTCGGGACTCATCTCCGATGAGCTGATCAACACCGAGACCTTCCCCACGCGGATCGAGGTCGATCAGCGCCAGCAGCAGTACCAGAGCAATGGCTCGCTGCGCGATGCGTACTATGCCATCCATCAGGCCCGCCGCTCTGCCGAGCGGGCGATCGAAGGGTACCAGGAATTCGGGCCGACGCAGCTGGGATTGGCGGAGGCGCTCAATTTGAACGCCCTCTCGCTCATCCTGATGGCTGAAAACTATTGCGGTGCGGTACCGGTCAGCCGACAAACCGCACCGGGGGTGTTCGAGTACGGGTCGGCGTTGAGCACGACGCAGCTGTTGGAGCTGGCGCTGGCGAAAGCCGACAGCGCGCTGGCTCATGCGCGAGCGACGACGACCACCGGTACCGCCGGGGCGAAGACTGCCCAGGAGCGACTCGCTCGGATCGTTCGGGCGCGCGCGCTTCTGAACCTCAACCGGCCGGCGGAGGCGGGAGCGAATCTCGGCGAGGCCGAGGTGCCGACGATCTTCCAGTACTTCTTCAAGCACTCGGAGGTGACCGCGCGCCAGAACAACGGCACGTGGGCGACCATCTCGAGTGTCGCGCGGTTCGGCGTTCCGCAGATGGAAGGCGGCAACGGTCTCCCGTTCCGGAGCGAAGGAGATACGGCCGGTACGGTGGATGATCCGCGCATCATGAACTTCAGGCGTAGCGGTGCGGGGCTCGGCTTCGACGGCGCCACGCCGCAGTGGATCGTCGGGAAGCACAACAAGCGTGATACCCTCGTCGTCATCGCTGACGGCGTGGAAGCGCGCTTGATTCAGGCCGAAGCGGCGCTTCGGGCCAATGATTACCCGACCACGCTGGCGATTCTCAACGCGCTTCGTGCGAACGGGCCATTGGCCCGCCTCCGCGGGTATCTCGATGCCAACCAGGATCCGCGGACGCTCCCGCCGCTGCTTCCGGCAGCCACGCCGGCGGCACAGCGAGATCAGCTATTCAAGGAGCGGGCGTACTGGCTCTACCTAACGAGCCACCGCCTCGGTGACCTGCGTCGTCTCGTCCGCCAGTACGGGCTCGGGGCCGAGCAGGTGTTCCCGACGGGCACGTATCACAAGCCCGGCACATACGGAGCCGACGTCAACTCACCGATTCCGCAGGCAGAGGACAACAACCCCAACTTCGAGCGCTCTGCCTGCGTCGTGACGCAGGCCTAACGCTCGTCGCGATCGCGTCGTCTACGGGCCCCGTCGTTCGACGGGGCCCGTAGTGCATCCGGCCACCAGGGCTTTGGGCTCCGGTGCCCTCGTGATATACTCCGCCCGTTCCCGCCGCAGCCTCCCATCGCAGCTTCTCATCCCGTGCGGCCGCCGAGATACTGGGTCTTCCTGGGCATCACGCTGCTCACACCGTTTCTCCTCCTGGGGATCGCGGAGGTGATTGCGCGCGTGGTCTGGCCGGCGGGGGCGCTGCCGTTGTTCGTCGAAGCGCCCACGGGCGATGGGCGGTACCTCGTGGCCAACCGCGCGATCGCCCGGCGATGGTTCGTGCGCGAAGACACTCCGCCGGCCCCGATGCTCGAGCCGTTCGCGGCGCGGAAACCGCACCGAGGCTTCCGAGTGTTCGTGCTGGGAGAATCGTCGACCGCCGGGTTTCCGTATCCCCGCAATGGCGCGTTCTCGCGTGTGCTGCGCGACATGCTGCGGGACGTGCTGCCTGACGATTCGGTCGAAGTGATCAATCTCGGCATCGCGGCGACCAACACGTACGCGCTGCTCGACATTGCGGCAGAGGTGGCGGCGCAGTCGCCCGATGCGGTCATCATTTACGCCGGGCATAACGAGTACTACGGCGCCCTTGGCGCGGCCTCGACGGAGAGCGTCGTCGGCGCTGCTCCCGCACTCACGCGGGCGTATCTCTGGATGCTGCGCTCCCGCCTGGCCCTCGCCATGCGTGGGGCGCTCCAGAGGAGGGCCCGCGAGACGACCGCGGACTCTCAGGCCGCCACCTTGATGGAAACGCTGGCGCGCGACCGCGACATCCCATTCGGCGGCGAGATCTACGAGCTAGGCCTGAGGCAGTTCGAAGGAAACCTGCGGCGCGTCACTCGGATCTTTCGCGAGAACGGTGTGCCGGTCTTCATCGGCAGCCTCACGAGCAACATCCGCGATCAGCCCCCGTTTCCGTCGCCGGGAAATCGTGGTCCTTCGCGAGCCGAGGGAACGTTCCTCGAGGCGCGGCAGGCCCTGCGCGCCGGCGACGTCGAGCGGGCCCGCTCCCTCTACGAACGGGCCCGCGATCTCGATGTGGTGCGATTTCGCGCGCCGACCGCATTCAATGGCGTCGTACGTCGTGTAGCCGAGGCGACCGGCGCGACGTACGTCCCCGTGGCGGAGGTGGCGGCACAGCGCGCCCGCTTCGGTGCACCGGGCGCGGAGCTCTTTCTCGAGCACGTTCACCCGAATCGCGATGGCTATGCGTTGATCGCCGAGACTTTCTTCGAGGCCCTGCGCGAGGCGGGGTTCCTCGGCCGGGCTGGACGCCTCGAACGGCTGCGATCACTCGCCGAATATCGCGACGGGATGCATCTCACGCCGTTCGACGAACGCGTCGTTGCGCACACCGTCCGCACACTCACGCTCCGATGGCCGTTCGTCCCGGTGACCCGGCAGCGCGACTATCGTGGCTCGTACCGCCCGGTCAGCCTGCTCGACAGCCTCAGCTTCGCGGTCTCGCGGGGCGCCAGCTGGGAAACAGCCAAGCTGCGCATGGCCTCGGCATACGAAGCGAAGGCGCAATACGATTCCGCCGCGGCCGAGTATCGCGGGCTCGCTCGGGATGCGCCGCTGTTCGAGGAGCCGTGGCGCCTCTTGGGACGGGCGCTCCTGGCCGGGGGGCGCCGGGAAGAGGCCGAGCGCGCCTTCGAGCGCGCCCTCGGGATAACGCCGACCGCCGAAGCCGCCAATGCGCTCGCGGCCGCGGCGCTTGACCGACGCGACCTGCCGCGCGGCATCTCCTACCTCCGCCAGTCCCTCACCCTTCAGCCGGCCCAACCTGACGCCCTCCATCGACTCTCGATGGCCTATGCGCTCGCCGGCGACGTGGCCCAGGCGCGTCTCACCGCCGCCCAGCTGCAGAGGATCGCCCCCACGCGCGAAGGATTGGCCGAGTGGATGCAAGCGCTCGGCATGAGATAGCGTGGGGTGGACGAGGCAGACTTGACAGCGCGTGCGAGCCCCCGATGAATTAGGAAGGCCGCAAGGAGGGGGTATCGGCGCCCTGACGCACCTGCGCTCACCGCTCGTGGCCGTGATGACGGTCGCGACGTCTCTCGCGCTCGCTTCCGGATTCCCCTCTCGCCCTGCCCTCGCGCAAGGCGAGCGCTCCGTCGTGTCCGGCCTCGTCGTCGATTCGCTGGGGAGTCCGATCCCCGGCGCACAGGTAGTAATCGACGGAACGGATCACCGCACGACGACGGACGCCACGGGAGCGTTCCGTCTCGTCGGCGTCGATGCCGGCCTCGCAACGCTGACCGTCCGGCGCATCGGCTTCAAGGCAGCATCGCTGTCGATCCAGGTTTCGCGCGCGGGGTCTGCGCAGATCATGGTCACGTTGTCCATGACGCCGGAGATTCTCGCGCCCGTCGAAGTGGCGGCCACGCGCGAGGTCTACGATGCGCGCCTCGACGGCTATTTCGACCGGGTGGCGAAACGGAACAGCGGCAACATCATCACCCGGGAGCGCATCGAGCGGGCTCACTCGAAGCGGATGGTCGACATCTTACGGCAGGTGCCCTCGGTCAGGATCACCACCACGCGGGCCTGGGGGACGGTAGCGTTGATTCGCGGCGCGAGCTGTCCGCCACTCGTCTTCATCGACGGCTTCGCCGCGACCGCCGGCCCGTTCGACCTCGACATGATCGATCTTTCCAGCGTCGAGGGCATCGAGGTCTACGCTGGCATGGGAAGCATCCCGGCCGAGTTCTCCACGGCGCGTGGCGATCGGTGTGGGGTGATCGCGATCTGGTCCCGGCCTTTCCGACCTCGTGAGCAGCCGATAGCACAGCCCCGCGGGGACCGGGTCATCGGAGAGCTGCTCAAGGCCCAGTTGGCTTTCATGCCGGAGTCGGTGGACACCGCCGCCGTCTTGCTCGAGGGCACGCTGACGACGTCCTACCCGGACTCGCTGTATCGCGAGAACGTCGGGGGGACGGTGATGACGCGGTTCGTGGTCGATACCGCGGGACTCGTGGAAGCCAACACGATCGCGGTGACCGCCGCCACCCACCGGTTATTCGCCGACGCGGCATTGGTTGCGCTGCGTCGTGCCCGATTCTCGCCCGCCTACCGTGCCGGTCAGCGCGTCCGGCAGGTGGTTGCCCTGCCGTTCAGGTTTTCCCCGCCACAACCGCCCTAGGTCGAGGCCCCGCCGCCGGCCTCCAAGGCGCTGGCCGTCGCGTCCATTCGCGCAGAGCACGGGGAGCTGGTCCAGGGGGTCTCCCGGACCCTTCACCGCTGGCTCCAAACTCGTCCCCGACCAGGTGTTGACACATCGATAACATGGTGCAATCATGGGGCGCCTTTCCGCACCGCTCCCTTACCATGTCCGAACCCGGAGGTGACAACGCGCTCACCAGCGCACCTACGTTGTCGTCGCTCCACAGTGTCGCAGTCGAAAGGAACCTCCTAACGAGGATGGCAAGCATGCCAGCAACGCGTGTCAGAGGTGTTGCCGTTCGCCTCGCCGCGGTGGCCGCAGCGCTGTTGGTCACCACCGTCGCGTCGGCGCAGGATGCAGTGATTCAGGGCAGGGTTACCAACGAACAGGGCGCACCGCTCTCCGGCGCGAACGTCTTCATCCAGGCGTTGGGGCTCGGCACCGCGGTCGGCACCGATGGCGGCTACCGCCTGACGGTGCCCGACGCTCAGGCCGCCGGCCAGACGGTGGCGCTCGGCGTCCGATTCATTGGGTACCGCCCCCAGACGAGGCAAATCACGCTGTCCGCGGGTTCGCAAGAGCAGAGTTTCCAGCTCGTCGCGGACCCGTTCAAGCTTACGGAAGTGGTCGTAACCGGCGTGGCGACGGCGACGGAGCGGAACAAGCTCACGATCTCGGCCGACCAGGTCACGGCGGATCAGATCGACGAGGTCCCGGCCAGCTCACCGGTTGCAGCCCTGGCCGGTAAGGTCTCCGGTGCTCGCGTCATGACGGGAACGGGGAATCCCGGCGCGACGCCGTCGATCCGGCTCCGGGGCTCGACGAGCCTCCGTGTGGGGACCGATGACTGTCCGGTCGGTGGTTGCAACCAGCCGCTGATCATCGTGGATGGCATCATCACGCGGAACAGCATCGCCGATCTCGACGCGAACGACATCGAATCGATCGAGGTCCTGAAGGGTGCCGCCGCCGCCTCGTTCTACGGCTCGCAGGCCGCCAACGGCGTCATCAACATCACGACGAAACGCGGCCGCAACGCGTCGGACCGGCTGCAGGTGACCCTGCGCAGTGAAGTGGGGCAGTCCGGCGTGCAGCGGTACGTCCCGCTCAACGAGCACCACTACTACCTGACGAATCCCGACGGCACTCTCGCGCTCACGCCGTCCGGTGGCCGCATCGTCGACCCGAACGGCATCTCCGACAACCCCTTCCCCTCGAGCGGGCCGGAGCGGTTCCGGAACCAGCTGAAGGAGTGGCTTGGAGACGGCCAGTTCTATTCGACGAACCTCCAGCTCGGCATGCGTCGCGGCAACACGAACTTCAACTCCTCGTTCACCGTCGATCGCAACGAGGGTATCGTCCCACTCACGCGCGGACTCGATAGGCAGAACGTCCGCATCAACGTCGATCAGGGCATCTCCTCGCGCGCCGATCTCTCGCTCAGCGTGACGTACGGCGTGCAGAAGAACGATTACGATCCCGCCGACAGCGAAGGCTGGTTCGCGCTCATGCAGGCGCCGCCGGATGTCAACCTCGAGTTTCCGCTCGGCGTGAACACGACGCAGTTCCATCGCAACATTCCCGACGTCTACGCGACCAACGCTCGCGACAATCCGCTGTACTCCCTCGCGTACGCCGACTTCAAGCAGCGTCGTGAGAGAATCCTCGGCTCGTTCTCGGCGCGCTATCGCCCGTGGGACTTCCTGCGGCTCGAAGCGAGCTATGGCACGGACCGGCTCAATCGGCTCGACACGTACTATCAGTTCCGCGGCTATCAGAACGAGGGCGGCGGCCCCGGACCGGGACAGCTCGAGCGCGAGACGCGGAACAATGTCGGCGACAACACGCAAGTGAGTGCGACCGCGTCGCATTCGTTCTTCAACCAGATCCACTCGACGACGCGCGTCGCGTATCTGCTCGAGAATGGCCGCACGAGCTTCTTCGGGGCCGAAGGGACCGGGCTGTTGATCTCGGACGTGCCCGACCTCGCCGCACTCGACGACGAGCAGGTCGAGATCAACTCGACGGACACGCACCAGCGCACGATCAACTACATGGTCAACCAGTCGCTCGACATCCGCGACCGGTACCTGGTCGACGTGCTGTACCGTCGCGATGGCTCGTCGCTCTTCGGACCGGACGAGCGGTGGCAGGACTTCTATCGCGTGTCTGGCGCGTACCGCATCAGCGAGGATTTCGCGATTCCCGGAATCCAGGAGCTGAAGATCCGGGCGGCGCGGGGGACGGCGGGACTCCGTCCGAACTTCGCCGATCAGTACGAGACCTACACGGTTACGGCGGGCCAAACGAAGAAGGACCAGGTGGGCAACAAGGGGTTGAAACCCGCCATTCAGACCGAGGATGAATTCGGGCTGCACGTCGGGTTCCTGGACCGCTTCGACGTCGAGCTGGTGTATTCGAAGCGCTTCACCGAGGGCGCCTTCCTCAACGTCCCCGTGTCAGCGGCGCAGACGGGCGGCTTCGTGGAGCAGGTACAGAACGCAGCCGATGTCACCGGCAAGACGTGGGAGCTCGCGATCAACGCGCGAGCGGTGGACCGTCCGGACTTCAGCTACTCGTTTACGCTCACGGGAGATCGGACGCGGCAGCAGATCGAGAGCATGGTCCGCGCGCCCTTCCGCGTGAACGCCGGCGGGCAGGGTCAGGATGTGTTCTACTACAAGGCCGGCGAGCCGCTCGGCATCATCTACGGCGCCCGCTGGGTTCGCAGCTTTGCCGAGCTGAAGGAGAATCCCGCGAATGCGGCCGCGGTCGAGGCGGACTACGTCGTCAATCCGCTCGGGTTCCTCGTGCGCAAGACTCAGCGCGGAACGCCCTCGGAAGTTCCGATCGCCTATGTGAACGCGGCGGGTGAGACACAGCACAAGATCGGGAACGTGAATCCCGACTTCTCGTTCGGGTTTGCGAACAACATTCGGTTCAAGGGCTTCAACGTATACGCGCTCTTCGATGGTCAGCGTGGCGGCGACATCTACAACTTCACCAAGCAGTGGATGTTCCAGGACCATCGTCATGGCTCGCAGGACCAGTCCGGGAAGCCGGATTCGGAGAAGATCGCGCTGACCTTCTTCTCGTCGGGACTCTACAACGGGCTGGTGGCGAACGATTACTTCGTCGAAGACGGCTCATTCGTGAAGCTTCGCGAGCTGTCGGCGAGCTACACGTTTGGCCGGGACATGCTGGCGAAGATCGGCGCGGATCGGTACGCGAACGGGGTGAAGATCGCGCTCATCGGGCGCAACCTGTACACGTGGACCGACTACAGTGGCTTCGATCCCGAAGTCACCGCCGGGAATGACTTCAATTTCCGCATTGACGGCTTCCGGTATCCCACTTTCCGCACGATTACCGGTCAGGTCGAGATCCAATTCTGATCGCGATCGCCCAGGAGAAATCGAAACTGCCATGATGATTACACACAAATGGACTCGGACGGTCGTGGGAGGGGCGGCGGTGATTCTGACGGCCGCATGCTCCACCGACCTCGAGATCACGAATCCGAACAATCCTGACATCGAGCGTGCGCTGCGGACGCCCGAGGACGTGCGCAACATCGCAATCTCGACGATCAACAGCTGGTATCTGGCCAGCACGTACATCGAGCCGTACCTGATGCTCTCCGTCACGGCGGATGCGCTGACGGCGAACTTCGGCAACTTCGGAATGCGCTTCAACAATCTTCAGCCGCGCATTCCGTACGGAAACAGCTCCGCCGGCGGTGATCGACTGGTCACCGAAGAGCCGTGGGAACAGAATTACTCGACCATCGGCGCCGCGAATGACGTGCTTCGCGCGATCCGGGTGGGCAACGTCAGCCTGGGCAACGCCGATTCCACGGCGAAGTACGAGCATCTCGCGATGTTCGCGCGCGCCGCGTCGCTGATGAACATCGCGCTGATCTTCGATCGTGGGTTCGTCGTCAACGAGGCCTTCAAGCCGGGCATCGATCCGAACCCCGAGCTTCAGCCCTATGAGGAGGTTGCCGACACGGCGCTGAAGTGGTTCGAGGAGCTCGCCGCGGCAACGAGCGGGAAGTCGTACGCGTATGCGGCGTCGGTTCTTCCGCTCTCGGAGAGGCCGCCCGCGACCAGCCCCGGTAACCTGTCGTCATCGAAGCTGCACCGCATGGCGAACACGATGGCGGCGTTGCTGCTCGCGTACACCCCGCGCCGAGCGGCCGATGTTGCCGGCGTCGACTGGGCGAAAGTGCGCACGCTCGCGGACAAGGGTATTGGAACCGGCTCTGCAGGCGCCCCCTTCAACGTCGTCGTCGATGGCGATGGCGGCACCAACTGGTTCAGCTACATCAACTATTACGGGAATGAGCCAAGCTGGACGCGGGTCGACATGCGGCTCATCAATCGGATGGATCCGTCACAGCCCGCCGTCTTCACGGGAACGATCGCGCCGGCGGGCTCGTCGCCCGACGCGCGATACACCGGCGACTATGAGCGCTGCCCGTGCGATGCCACGTCGGCGGTCATTGGCGATCCAGGCCGCGGCATCTACATGCAGAGCTACTTCTCACACAAGCGCTACCGCGATCACTCCCGCACGACATCAGGTGGTGCACCCGATACGCCGGTGCCGTATCTGCTGGCCGCGGAAAGCGATCTCGTCCTGGCCGAGGCTCTCATTCGCTCCGGTGGGGACAAGAACCTGGCCGCGACGCTGATCAACAAAACACGGGTCACGCGCGGAACCCTCACGGCTGCAACGGGGGGCGAATCAAACGAGGCGCTGCTCGGCTATATCGACTACGAGCGGGACGTCGAGCTGCTCAACACCAACGGGTTCGATCACTTCCGCAGGAGACACGTGGATGGGCTGCAGGCAGGCACGCTGCGACATCTGCCGATACCGGCGAAGGAGCTCGAGACGTTGCAGCTTCCGATCTACACGTTTGGCGGGGTCGGGCTGCCGGACATGTAACAGAGCGTCCTGCGAACGAGTCGGGCCCGCTTCCTCAGAGAAGCGGGCCCGTTTCGCATCCGGCCTCTTGCCGGGCGGGGCTAGCTGGCTGGAACGCTCAGCTCAAGAACTTCCGCGCCGGAGGTTCGCGCAGGTGAGCACGTTCTCGAGTCCGCCGCCACTGGCGTTGTAGATGTTCACGTGGAACGACCCGTCGTACGGCATGGCGACCGGAATCTCGGTATTCAGCTGGCCGCGGCCGTTGGTTCCCACCTCGATCATCGGGAAGTGCTCGTAGCCGGTGAGCGGCAGCGTCGAGGCTCCGCACCGACCGGGGAGGATCGCCCACCGCAGCGAGCCCGCATCCTGGCCCGATGTCGACACCACGATGCTGACAGACGTCCGGTTGAGATCCCGCGCCGTCGGCTGAAGCCGCACGGTGCCGTACGTCTTCTGCTGCTTCGTGGGTGCGGCGTAGCCTGTTCGCTCCTGCATTGGCTGAAGGGAACCCGACCAGACCAATTGGTTCTCTGTCGTCTGCGACGCGGTTGCGTTTGGCGCAGGTGACGCGACCTCTCCGGCCGCCGCACCCGTGGTCGATGACGCGCAGGCCCCGGCAGCACAAGCGATTATCCCGACCAGCCCAGAGCGAATTGATGGCATGAGCCCCACCGGTTGGAGATTCGGTGAACGCGGTTCTCGAATGCCTTATTCATATGAGCAAGTCAGGAACTTGTCAAAGGTCGCGAGCCGAGCCCTGCCGTGCCTTCGATTGCTACAGCCTCCGCAGCGTTGCCAGCGTCTGAATCACGATCACGCCGCCGGTGAAGCCCGCTCCAAAGCGAATGGTCGCATCGGACGCACTGAGAACGTGGATCGCGAGCACATCGGTGGCCCGGATCATCCGCAGCGATTCGGCGTCCGAGATCGGGTGTCCATCGACGATCACGCGCAACTGTCCGCGAGACATTCCTGTGACACCCGTCCAGCCCGTGCCGATTGGGGACGTGTCGATCGAGCGATACCCCGGCACGAGCGCTCGTATGGCATCAAGTGCCGACTGCGATCCCGACCGCTGGATACGCTCGGCGTCGATGACGCGACTCGACGCTGTCAGCGGGAGGGCCGGAGCGGCCTGGCGCCCTTCGCTGATCGAGCTGGACGTTGCCGGCGCGCATGCGACGACGCCGAGGGTGGCCAGCATACCCACGCCAAGAGCGCGGTGGATTCGGGCGAGCATCGAAGCCTCCTGAAGGAGTAGTCGCGCATCGAGCGATGCGCGTGGTCTTCCATGCGACACCCTAACGAGCGCCCACGGCACGGGTCGGGGCGAAGGCTTACACGATCCCGCCAGGGGAAGAACAGTCTCGTCGCGATGCGCCCTGGTTCGTGACGTTTCGTTGACTACGTCGCCGCGCGTGCGGGTCGTCCCACCCGCCATCCCACACCCTTCGCCAACGCTGTCTTGACAGCCTCGTGACCGGGTCGCAACCTTTGGGCGTTCCCGACTGCACAGGTGATACGCCCCATGGGTTCTCGTGCCGATACCGAGCATCCGCGTGATGGTGGCGGCCTCGAGGGTCTGCGCTCCCGATCGTGTACCCCGCGCGCGCCACGAGGCGCGCGCTTTCCCGCGACACGGAGGTGTCGGATGCACGTCCACGTTGTCAGCGTGATGCGCTGTGCAAGCGTGGCGCTCGCGTTGCTCGTCAGCGCGAACGCCGCTCTCGCACAGCAGGGAAGCATCCTCGTCCAGGTGACAGAGCAGGGTAGCGCTCGGCCGGTCGAGGCGGTTCAGGTGAACGTCGTGGGCACGAACCTCGGCGGCGTCACCAACTCGGAAGGACGCCTCCTGCTCCGCAACGTTCCACAGGGCACCGTGCAAGTGCGGGCACTCCGCGTGGGATATGCCGAGCAGCGCAGACCGGTACAGGTGGCTGCCGGCCAGCAGGCGACCGTCGAGTTCACACTGGCACAGGTGGCGGTGAGCATCGCGCCAGTCGTGACGACCGCGACCGGTCAAACGGCGCGTGAAGAGCTCGGCAACGCCGTCGCGACGATCAACGTCTCCGACGTGACGCAAACCGCGCCGGTGGCGACGATTGGCGATGTGCTCAACTCGCGCGCGCCAGGTGTCACCGTGATCACGGGCTCGCAGACGGGGGCGGGATCGCGCATCCGCATCCGCGGTCAGAGCAGCCTCAATCTGTCCAACGATCCGATCTACGTCATCGACGGAGTTCGCATGACGCGGAACTCCGGGTCGTCGGAGCTGTTCACCGGTGGCACGCAGCCGACACGGGTGTCCGACATCAATCCTGACGAGATCGAGAACATCGAGATCGTGAAGGGCCCGTCGGCAGCCACGCTGTACGGGACCGATGCGGCGAACGGCGTCGTCGTGATCACGACGAAGCGCGGGCGCTCGGGGCCGGCCAAATGGACCGCATACGTCGAGGGCGGGCTGATCGCCGACCGGAACGACTATCCCACCAACTACACGATTTGGGGACATACCCCGGGGACGACGACGGGCCGTGCGTGCACCCTCCCGCAGGTTTCGGCGGGGACGTGCATCCAGGACAGCGTCCGTACGCTGAACATCTTCGAGGAAGACGATCTCACGCCGATTGCGATGGGCAACCGGTACCAGTTCGGCGCCCAGGTCTCGGGCGGCACCGATCTCGTCCGCTATTTCGTTTCGGCGGAGCGCGAGGGCGAGACCGGGATCTTCAAGCTCCCGGAGTTCGAGCAGAAGCGATTCGACTCGTTAGGGCTGCCGGTGGCTGAGTGGATCGATCGTCCGAACGCGCTCACCCGGAACAGCATCCGCGCCAACTTGAGTGCGGCGCTGAATTCCAAGCTCGACGTGTCGGTGTTCCTGAACTTCATCAACCTCGCGCAACGATTCTCGCAGGAGTCGAATGCGACAGCGGGCATCGGATCGCAAGCGTTCGGCGGCCCGGGATATCGTACCAACGGCGTCGTCAGCGGCCTGGGGACACCGCTCAACGGGTACCGCGCGTGGACGCCCGCGTATACCTGGGAGGAGGGAGTCGAACAGCAGCTCAACCGCTACATCGGCAGCATCAGCGCGAACTGGCGTCCGACGTCGTGGCTCGACACGCGCATGAACTTCGGCAACGACTTCACCGATCGCGTGGATGACAACCTGCTGCTCCGTGGCAGCGGTCCGCCGCTCACGGCGACCTACCGCCTCGGCTTCAAGTTCAACTCGCGCGCCGACATCCGGAACCTGAGCGCCGACATCGCGAGCAGCGCCTCGTGGCAATTCCGTCCGAACGTCCTGTCGCGGACGACGGTTGGCGTCCAGTACGTCGACTACAAGCTGGAGCTGGGCGAGGCATCGGGCGAAGACCTGCCGCCAGGCCAGCAGATTCCCAACAACGCGGCAGAGCCGGGCTCCGAGGAAGCGTCCGACTACTCCAAGACGTTAGGCCTGTTCATCGAGGAGGCGGTGACGTTGAACGACCGTCTCTTCCTCACCGCTGCGGTGCGAACCGACCAGAACAGCGCCTTCGGAACGGATTTCCAGCGGGTGTTCTATCCGAAGGGCAGCATCTCCTGGATCCTCTCCGATGAGCCGTTCTTCCCCGAAATGGGATGGCTCAGCTACTTCCGGCTGCGCTCCGCGTATGGAGCCTCCGGCGTGCAGCCAGGCACCAACGATGCGCTGCGCACCTTTGCCGGCGAGGCGACGAACATTCACGCCGTCGACCTGCCCGCGGTACAGTTCGACGATATCGGCAATTCGGAGCTCCGGCCGGAGCGCACGACAGAGCTCGAGCTCGGGTTCGAGGCACGAGTGCTGAACGACCGGGCCACCATCGACCTCACGCACTATCGCAAGCGCACGAAAGACGCGCTCATCAACGCGATCGTGCCGCCTTCGTTCGGATCGGTGGGGACGACGGTGCGCCGGAATCTCGGTGCGGTCCAGAACGTCGGCTGGGAGTTGCTGCTCACCACGCAGCTCCTCCAGCGCGAGTCGTTCGGCGCGGACCTGACGATCAGTGGCTCCACCAACGCGAACAAGCTGATCAGCCTCGGCGGAACGCCGCCGCAGATCGGGACGACGTTCCGCGTGGTCGAGGGATACCCGCTGTTCGGCTTCTGGGAGCGGAAGATTCGCGGGTGGGAAGACAAGAACGGCAACGGAATTCTGACGTACAACGCGGACCCCGCGCTGAACGAAGTGTTCGTGGATGACTCGGCCAGCTTCATCGGCTACATCCAGCCGCGGCACAATGTCACGGCCACGGGAGGACTCGACCTGTTCCGCCGGCTTCTGCGCGTGCAAGCCATGTTCGACTGGCGCGGCGGGCATCACTGGTACAACAACACCGAACGCATTCGCTGCGTTAGCCGTCAGAACTGCAACGGCCTCATGAACCCGAACTCGTCGTTCGAGGAGCAGGCGATGGTCGTGGCGACGCGCGATCATCCGACCCGCACTGTGGCCGGATTCATTCAGAAGGGTGACTTCCTGCGGTTCCGCGAGATGTCACTGTCGCTGCGCGCGCCGGAGCGGTGGGCGGCGATGATGCGGGCGTCGAGCGCGCAGTTCGTGTTGACGGCGCGCAACCTCGCCGTGTGGTCGGACTACCGCGGTGTCGATCCGGAGACGGATCGCCTCGCGGGCGAAAGCACGGCCAATGGAACGGAGCGGCCTGACGAGTTCCAGACCTTCGGGCCGACGTCGTCGCTCATTTTCCGTGTCAACCTCGGCTTCTAACGACATCCCTGGAGAACTCAGATCATGAGACGAGAGATGAACGCGTGGAGCCGAGCGGGGGCGCGCGCGCTGGCGGCGGCGGGATTGCTCGCGATCGGCGCGTGCGACCTGACGGACTCGCTTCTCGAAGTGAAGGATCCGGACATCATTAATCCGGACGACGTGCAGAACGCGGAAGGCGCCATCGCGCTCGCCAACGGCGCGCTGGATTTCTTCCGGAACACCACCGGTGGCAACGAGAGCACGTGGCTCTTCGGCGGGTTGCTGGCGGACGAGTGGTCGACCAGCTCGACGTTCGTGCAGAACGACGAGACCGATCAACGGAAGATTCAGACGAACAACAGCACCATCACCGGCATGTTCCGCGACCTGGGACGCACGCGTCTGGGTGCGAACCTCGCCATTCGCGGGCTGAAGCAGTACGCCCCCGATCCGCCACGAAGGATTGCCGAGGTGTACTTCGCCCGGGGTTTTGCCGAGATGCAGCTGGCGCAGGACTTCTGCAACGGCATCCCCCTCAGTGAGATCGAGGGCGATGTGATCATCCCGGGCCAGCCGTTGACGGTGGCCCAGGTATTCGAACGTGCCATTGCGTCATACGACTCCGCGCTCGCGCTGGCGACCGCTACGGATACAGCGACGGTCACCGTACGACGCGCGGCGCTGGTCGCGAAGGCCCGGGCGATGGTCGGACTCAACCAGGTCGCTCAGGCGGCTGCGCTCATCGATTCGATCCCGCTGTCGTTCGCGTACAATCACACGTTCGCCATCACGAGCGGAGACAACATTCTCTGGTCGCAACCGGCCAGTGCGCGCCGCTACACGGTGGGGGATTCGCTGGAAGGAAACGCGAGAAGGGACACGGTCCGGAACGCGATTCCTTTCTTCACCGCTCAGGATCCACGCCTCCCCGTGACGTATACGATCGCGGCCAACGGTCGTGACACCGTGAAGTCGCAGGATGGCCAGACCAACTCGCGGACGACGACGCTGTACGGGCGGACGACGTCGGTGCCGGTCGTAAATGGTCTCGATGCCCGCCTCATTGTGGCCGAAGCGCGGCTTCGGACCAAGGATTTCGCGGGCATGATGACAATTCTCAACGGGCTTCGCGCTTCGCCGCCGAAGCTCGGTGAGGTCCAGCCGCCGGCGATGGCAGCGCTTGCCGTACCGACCGATTCGGCGGCCGCTGTCAGTTTGTTCTTCCGCGAGAAGGCATTCTGGACGTTCACCCGCGGGCAGCGGCTTGGAGATCTGCGCCGCCTGATCAGGCAATATGGGCGGACGGAGGACACCACCTTCCCGGTCGGCACGCACTATAAAGGCGGAGTATACGGAGACGATGTGAATCTCCCGGTACCCAAGAACGAGGAGGGCAACAATCCCAACTTCCAAGGTTGCCTCGATCGAAACGCCTGACGTACACGCAGGCTGATCCAACGGGGGAGCGCCCACAGCGCTCCCCCGTTTCGTTGGAGTGCGACTCGGGAGCACGATCATTGCGCCCCCGGGTGACCCGAATCACCGACGGAGTCATCCATGAACGCGATCGTGTCGCGACGTCTTGTCCTTTGCTTGACAACATGCAGCGCATTGGCGGCGCTGCGGGTCGTGAATGCGCAGCTGCCAGGCATTCCCGTCATTCAGAACGCCTTCGCGAACCCTGGGCTCACCATTGCCGTCAACTACGGGCAAGCGGATGAATCGAAGGCGTATGCGGGCGCGCTGGCGTGGTCACCAGCAAGCGCGCGCTTTCAGCTGACGGGCGGGTTCGGTGCCTTCAAGCCTGATGATGGCGATCGCGCCTGGGGCTGGGGAGCGCGCGCGGCCGTGCCGATCACGCAGACAATGATGGCGGGGAAGCTGGGCATCGGCGCGTTCGCCGGTGTGGGAGGAGCGTCGCAGGACGGCGGGTCGCTCCTGCACGTTCCCGCGGGCGTCAGTATTTCCTGGCGGACGCGGCTGGGCGAGCGGCGTGGCATTTCAATCTATGCCGCGCCATTTTATAGCTGGACGCGGGTGCGGTTCGACGATGAGTCGCAGAACAAGGGTCTCATCCGCGCGTCATTCGGCGTCGACGTCGCTGTCGTCCCGGCGCTTGGTGTCACCGTCGGCTACGAGCTCGGGCAAAAGGCGGATGCCGGGGAGCCCGGCGCGACCGGCGGCGCGTTCGGAGTAGGTGTTTCTTACGCCTTGCGGCGCGGACAGTAGAGCCGCAGGGCTCGACCACTACCCAGGAGAGTGAATGTCGCTCGGCCTCGCTCGCGCACGCATGGGGGCACTCGCGTTCGCCTGCACGGTGATCGCTGCCGCGCCTGTCGCGGCGCAAGGATGGAACTATCCCTCGTTCAATCACCCTCAAATCATGAGTCGCGAATTCAATTTCGCGCTCGCTGACGGAGGCGATTACGGGACCGCGCTGGTGTTTCAGTGGCGCGAGGGCTTCGGCATTCGCACCGAGCTGAAGTTCGATGGGGGCTTTGCCGACCCGGATGACGGAGATGCGTACTTCATCGCGGGAGGCGCACTCGGTCATCGACTGGCGGTGGCCTCGGCCGACATGCCGCTCGACCTCGTCCTGACGGCCGGGGTGTACGGTGCCTTTGGCGACATCAACCTGTTCCGCGTTCCGGTCGGGTTGTCGGTCGGCCATCGCTTCCCGCTGGAAGGCACAATGGCGGTCACGCCCTACGTTCACCCACGGATATCGGTCGATTTCTGCTCCGACTGCGGCGGAGACGACGACAACGACATCTCCATCAACTTCGACCTGGGCGCCGATCTCGAGCTCTCCCGGCAGCTTTCGTTGCGCTTCGCGGCGCTGTTCGCCGGGGGCGATCTCTTCGGTGAGGACGACGGGTTCGGAATCTCGATCGCGTGGAGGCCAGCGGCGCTGTCGCCGAGGTAGAGCGAGGTCGTCGAGGGTGTCCAGGTCGTCCAGGTAATCGAGGGAACATCGCTGTCTCTTCTCGATCACCTGAACGACCTGGACACCCTCGACTACGTCTATTTGCCGCAACGAGATGCACGTTGACACTCCAAACAGGGCCCGAGTCTTGCCCCTCTCCCTTGCATTCACATTCGACTAGCCTCAAGCGGGACGAGCCCATGGAGCACAACGCCGCAACGTTGCTCGTCGTCGACGACAACATCGATAACGCCGACCTTCTGCGCGACTACCTCACGTCTCGCGGCTACCACGTCGTGGTGGCGAACAGCGGCGATGAGGCACTCGCGCAGTTCGAGCAGACGCGGCCCGCGCTCGTGCTGCTCGATATCATGATGCCCGGGCGAAGCGGGTGGGACGTGTGCCGGTTGATGAAGCAGCATTCCGAGCATGGGAAATCGGTGCGCATCATCATGGTGACGGCGTTGAGGGATTGGGATGACAAGCAGTCGGCCCTTCAGCAGGGCGCGGACGATTACATCACGAAGCCGATCGACTTCAACGATTTGAACGCACGCGTCGAACGCAACCTTGCGCTGATCGGCGCCGGACGCTGACGTGCACTGTCCTCCGTGACCGTATCCGTTCTCCTCACCGATACTAACGACCAGGAAGTTCGTGAGGCCGTCGCTGCCCTGCCGGGGTGGCGCCTGGAGCTGCGTCCACTCCACGAGCTCGTCGAAACCCTCGAGGCGATGTCGGACATCCGCGCCGTGCTTCTCACCACGGATGACCCGACGATTCTGCGTGCGGCCGTGGAGAAGAGTCACGAGCGCCGCATCGCGGTCATCATGGGGTGCAAGGATGAGACGGCGCGGCGACGTGCGGTCGACTTCCGCGTCGAAGAGTGGTATCGAATACCGGCCTCACCCGACGAAATCGCCGCCCGCATCCATACCGCGTTAGGCCGCGTCGCGCCGACGGGCGCCGAGGTCGCCGAGCGAGCGGAGCGGGTGGAGCGCCAGGAGATGCTGTACGACGCGCTCACCGGCCTGCCGACCCTTCCGGTGATGATCGAGCGCATGCGTGGCGCCATCCGCAAGCGTGGTGAGCTGGTCGTGATGTACCTGAACTTCGTTCGCTACTCGAAGATCGAAGAGATCTACGGTTGGGAGAAGCTCGACGCGGTGCTCGAGACCACCGCACGGTCGGTACACGAGTTCCTCGATGACAGCGCGCTGCGGTCGTCGCGCATGATGGTGGGCTTCACGAACGACGACGATTTCATCTTCTTCCATGTCCCCGCCGCCGGCGTGCCCGCGGCGAGCGAGCGTCAGATCACCGAGCTGGCCAGCCGCCTCGAGCGGCACGTCGCACAGCGACTCGAGGAGGTCCACGGTGAGGAGATCGCGGCGCTGTTCGACATCTACATCGGCTCGTCCCACGTCTATTACAACCCGAAGATCCGGCTCGAGCGCCTGATCTACCGCGGTATTCGCGAGGCGGCCAACGCGGCGAAGAGTGTCGAGGAGCGAGAGCGAGCCCGGAAAGTCTCGGATCTCAAGGCGACGCTGCGCGCGCGGAGCGTGTACATCGACTATCACCCCATTATCACCACCGACACGGGCGAGATCTTCGGCTACGAGGCGCTGGCACGTGGCGTCATGCGGAGCTTGCGAAGTCCCGAGGTGATGTTCGAGGTCGCCGCCGAAGCCGACCTCATTTGGGAGTTGTCCCGTTTGTGCCGAAGTCGCGCGGTGGAGGGAATGGCATCGTGGCTCACCGAGCAGCAACTGCTTTTCCTGAACGTCGATCCGCACGACTTCTCCGACCCAACCTTCGACTCGCTCGAGACGGCGGATCCCGAGCGGGTCGTCATCGAGATCACCGAGCGCACCGCGATCAAGGACTATCCGAAATTCCGGGAGCGCCTCCAGGCCTTTCGCGATCGCGGATTCCGGTTCGCCGTCGACGACGCGGGAAGCGGATACGCCGGCCTCGGATCGATCGCCAACCTCGAGCCGGACTTCATCAAGCTCGACATCTCGCTCATCAACTCCATCGACACGAACTTCATCAAGCAGAATCTGGTAGAGACGATGGTGAAGTTCGCCGAGGAGCACGATGCGATGGTGATCGCGGAGGGCGTCGAGCGCGCCGAAGAGCTCGAGACGGTCAAACAGCTCGGCGTCCCCCTGGTACAGGGATTCTTTTTGCACCGCCCCGATCTCGTGCCGACGTTCGGCCTGCCGGCGGCCAGAGCGCCTCGCTAACGGCGGTCGAGCAAGCGCACGACGAGCGCAACGGTGCGCTCGGCGGCGCCAAGTCCCGAGCGGACCATCTCGCGGGCGCGATCGCCCGCGTCTCGTCGTGCGCTTGGAGATATGAGCCACTCGCGAAGCGCCTTCACCATTTCCGCCGGGCTCGCTACGGCGAGCGCGCCCGTGGTCCGAAGCAGAAGCGCTGCGTCGCGGCTCATCTGCCACCGGGGCCCGAATGTGACCGGCGCTCCGAAGGCCGCGGGCTCGATGACCGAGTGGAGGCCGGCGGCATGGAATCCCCCACCCACGAACGCCACCGAGGCGAGCGCGTAGAGATCGCCGAGAACGCCAACGCGATCGACGACGACCACATCCGCATGTTGTGCGGCGGTTGCGCCCAGACGGGCGTGCGTGATGCCGCTCTCCTCCGCCCAGCGCTCGATTGGGGCGAGATGAGTGGCCGTCGGCTCATGTGGAGCGATGATGAGTCGTGCCTCGGGGACGGCTCGTCGCACGCTCGGCCAGGCAGCGAGCAGGACGCGCTCATCCGCGGGCCAGGTGCTTCCGGCGACGAGAGTGGGCCGCGTCGAAATGAGTGGAGCGAGAAGCGCGCTCGATCGGTCGACGGCGGCGGCCCGCGCCCACACCTGGTCGTAACGCGTGTCGCCTGTGACCTCGATCACATCGCGACGGACACCTAGCTCGGTCAGCCGTTCCGCATCGTCGCCGTCGATCGCCCCAACGGCGTCGAGACGCGCATAGGCGTCCCGCAACATGGCCGACGCAAACCCGCCACGTCTGGATGAGCGCGCGGCGAGGGTCGCACTGATGAGCCCGAGACGGACGCCGCGCGTGCGCGCCTCACGAGTCAGCGTAGGCCAGACATCCACCTTGGAGAACACCAGCACCGTCGGCCGGAGCGTATCGAGCGCGCCGCGCGCCGCGGTGATGGCATCGAAGGGCAAGTAGTCCCGGAAATCGACATTCAGCCTTGCCGCGAACGCTTCGGCGCTCGGAGAGAAGTGCGTGTACGCGAGCTGAACGTCTGGCCGTGCGTCGCGAAGTCTCTCGAGCACCGGCCGCGCCTGCAGCCCCTCTCCGACCGACGGCGCGTGCATCCACAGGAGCGGCCGTGCGACGTCCCGGTGCGCGGTTGCCCAGGCCCGATACCGGTCGGCCAGGCCTCGCCGAGCGCGCAGCGTCCGCGCGAGCTTCGACTGCCCTACCGGGGCGAGATGGGCCGCGACAAGCGCGAGTCGCGCCGCGACCTCATAGGCGGCGGCGAGCAGCGCTCGCACCGGGCGACCGGGAGCTCAGGGAGCGGGCGCCGGACGCGCCGAGAGCTTCTGCGCGATGGCCCGGCGGAAGGCCGCGATCGGCTGAGCGCCGCGAATCAGGACATCACCCCCAATAATGAAAGAGGGGGTCGCCTGGACGCCGGACTCCCGCGCGCGCTCGGCGTCAGCCTCGATCAGGCCGCGCATCGCGCCCCGCTCGATGCACGAGCGCATCGCCGCGACATCGACCCCGGCGGCGCGCGCGACGGAATCGAACACTGCCGCGGCGTTAGGCATGTGCGCCCAGGTCTCCTGCGTGTCGAACAAGCCGTCGTGCATCTCCCAGAACTTGCCCTGGACACCCGCGCACATCGCCGCCTCCGCCGCGGGCATCGCGTTCTCATGGTTCGGAAGCGGGTAGTTCACGTACGCGAGGCGAATCGTGCCCGGCGTCACGAACTCGCGCCGGAGCGCCCGGTACGTCGAGTCGTGCCAGGTCTTGCAGAACGGACATTGAAAATCGCTGACCTCGATCACCCAAATCGGTGCCGACGGGCTCCCTTGAATGCGCGCGGCGTCTGCGCGCGCGCTGAGCGTATCGGGCGGGGCGGCGCGGGGGGTTGCGGCCTGCGCGCTATCGCCATCGGCCGCCCACTCGGCGCAGGCGATCGAGAGCAGGAGCGAAACCAACAGCGCGCCATGCGCGAGTGAGCGTATCATGTCTCACCGGGTCGTCGGGGTAGATATCCGGCGTACGGAAGCGGTCCGCCGGTCGAGAATGTACGTATATCCGTCACGAGACAGGAGGGTCGCGGCAAAGCCGAGATCGAACGCGAGTCCCATCGTCCGCGGCGGTAGCGAGGTCGCGTCGATCACGAAAACCCCCTCGGGCCCTGCGCCCGCGTACAGTCGGTCCCCTGCCAGCGCTGCGTCGTAGACGAAGCGCGCCCCCGTCCAGCGCGCGATCTCTCGCACCGAGGATGGGTTGGACAGGTCGAAGATGGCGACGCCGGCGCCACCGAGGGCGATCGCCATCCTGTGGCCGTGAACGCTCAGCGAGCGTCCACCGGCTTCGACAAGGGTCTGACCGACCGTGCTGAGGCTGTCCCCGTCCCATGACAGCGCGACGATCAGAGTATCGGTGAGCGCCCACAGGATCTGTCGGCGGCCGTCCCACTCCAGATCTGTGACGGGCGCGTGGAGCTCCACACCCGCCCAGGCGTGTGTCGAGTCACTGTTCAGCGGCGCCCACTCGATTCTTTGGCCGAGAGCAAAGAATACGTGGTCATCCGACGCGCTCGCGGCCTGAATCGTGCCCTCCCGCAGCAACACGCCGGGTCCTCGCACCGGCGGGTAGACGTAGAGGCCGGTGGGCGTCGCGACGGCGAGCGCGTGTGTGCGAGTTGTGAGGTCGAGCGCGGTGATGCCGCGAATACCGGCGGCTCGCCGGCCTCGTGTCAGGAGTGCGCCGGTGCTGGACAAGATCGTGACACCGGTGGAGGTCGCGACGGCGAGAAGTGTATCTCTCGCGGCGAGTGTCAGCGGTTCGCCGTCGAGCGACTGCTCGACGAACGGGATGCGCAGGCGTGGGACTCCGCGGTAACGTAACGCGTACGTTTGATCGACTTCACGTCCGATCAGCAGTCCGGCGATGCCACCGATGAGCGCGCCTGCGCCGATGGTGCAGGCACGGCATGCCGTCCCGCTTCCGTCGTGGTGCAGCACCGCGCCGCCAGCTCCGCCGACGAGCGCGCCGACCACGGCGAGCAGCGTCCGACGCGGGATGCGACTCGGAGATGTAGGACTTCCATCGCTCTGCGCCGCGAGTGAGAATGGAGCGGTGGAGAGCAGCAAAGCCGGAATCAGCAGGCGGGCGCGCACGGACGAGAGATACGCATCGCGCGTAATGATCGCCACCTGAGGGACGGGTCGCGCGGCGCGCCGGCATGGGGCATACCTCTTGCACCCCGAAGGGGTTTGATTCTGGCGCACGCGTCGTACAGTTTTCCCGCCGTCGCGGCGTGGTCGAGAAGACAAGGCGCGTCGCTGACGCAGCGCTACGATGATCACCGATGAACACCGAGTGAGTGGAGGATTCATGCGCACGATGCGGTCGGCTGTCGGCTTGATGCCGCGCGCCCTCGCAGCCTCGCTGCTCCTCGCGTCTGCTGTGTCGGCGCAGGACGCCCCGACCGTGACGCGCACGCCGTATCCGGCGACGCTGCAGTTCGGCACGGGATTGATCAACATTCCCGTGGCGTGGGTGTCGCCGCGTAATTCCGACATGTGGTTGAATACGTCGGGGAAGACGATCGAGCACTACATCGACGTCGACGCGATGAACTGGGCCACGAAGTGGAACACCAACATCGCCATCGACACGCATTGGCTCGGTCGCTTTTCCGTCGGCGCCGCCGCCTACAGCCAGAACCCCGAGTGGGGGTTCTTTGGGCAGGTGATGCTGCTTCGCGAGGAGCAGTTCGGCGGCGTCGTTCCCTCGGTGGCGATCGGCGTGCGCAACATCGGCCCGTACGATCACTCCGACCGCCTGCTCATCGCGCACGACATCATTCTCGAGGGCGTCGAGTACGATGAGGCGCGCTCATCGATCTTCGACGATCTCAAGTCGACGCCGACGCTGTACGCCGTGGCGACCAAGGAGTTCGGCACCCCCGCGGCGACGAGCGGCAGCTTCACTCTCGGATGGGGCAACGGTATCTTCAACGATGATGGCGGCCCTGTTCTTGAAAACCTGGGATACAACCTGAAGGGGACGCTCGTCGAGGGACTGTTCCTCGGCGGACGCGTTTCGTTTCATCCGACGCTCAATACGACGCTGACCGTCATGGCGGAGAACGATGCGTGGGACTGGAACGCCGGCGCGCTGTTCGACTGGCGCGGCATCACCCTCGGCCTCTACGCCACCGAGCTCGAGGAAGGGTCTCGTGATCCGGCCAAGTGCGCCCTCTGTCGCGTCTACAACTATCGCAAGTGGAACGTCTCGCTCGGGTACGCCGGCAATCTGATCGACATCTCGCGCGGTGTGATTCTTCGCACGCGGGTCACGGAGCTGACTCGCGAGCAGTATCGACTGCGCGCCGAGATCGCGAATCGGGAACGCCGTATCCGTGCGCTCGAGGTCGCGTTGCGTCGAGCACAAGCTGGCGAGCTCGCGGACATTGCGCGCCGTCGCGAAGAGCTCGAGCGTCAAATCCAGGAAGAGCGCGAGGCGATTCGGCGTGCCGAAGAGCGACTTCAGAATATCGAGCGCAATCCGCCACCGCCGACGACTCCGCCACCGTCCAGCTCGCCGCCGCCGAACGCGTCGTCGAGTGCCACTCCGCCCGCGTTCCGCTAAGAGGAAAGAACGATGAGCATCCGTCGTCGCGTCGTGACCGCAGTCGTTGTCGGGCTCGGCGCCCTGGCGAGCCCCCTCGCGGCACAACAGACGTATCCACAGACCCTCTACTGGGGCGCAGGACTCGTCGACATTCCGGTCGCGTGGGTCGCGCCCCTGAGTGGTGACTTCGCGCTGAATTACTCGGCGAAGACCTTCGAGAAGGGCGATCAGACGATCACGAAGATCAACTACAACGATCAGCTGAACTCCCAGCTGACATTCTCGATGTCGTTCTTCGGACGCGTCGAGGCCGGCGTGGCGTTCTATTCGAGCAACCCCGAGTATGGGTTCTTCGGACAGGCGCTCGTGCTGAACGAGGAGCAGTTCCGGGGACGTCCGGGCGGCTGGTTCATTCCCAGCATTGCCTTCGGCGTTCGCGGCCTTGGCCCGTACGATCAGATCGACCGGTTCGGCATTGGGTACTCGTTACTGCCGCCCGAGCCGGGCTCGCCGAACTACCGGCACGTCGCGGATAGCATCCATCAGGGATTCGACGTCACCCCCACGGTATACGGGGTCGGTACCAAGTCGTTCTCGCTTGCCGACATTCGCTCCGGCTGGCCGGATGTGAACCTGTCGATTTCCATTGGGTACGGGAGCGGTCTGTTCTCGGAGGATGGAGGACTGGGCGACGCATACTCGAAGCACTCGACGGGAGGCTTGTTCGGCGGGCTCAAGGTGGACTTCACACCGACGCCGAATACCGTGCTGTCGCTCATGGCGGAGAACAACGCGTGGGACTACAACGTCGGCGCGTCACTCGATTGGCGCGGCCTGCGGGCGGGGCTGTATTGGACGGAGCTCGGTGCCGGGTCCGCTCAGCCGGCGAACAACACGACGACGACCAACGCGGCACGACAGATCTACAACTACAGCAAGTTCGCGTTCACGCTCGGGTTGCAGAGCAACATCTTCGCGCTCCTGAAGGGCGATTTCCTTCGCGCGCGCGTCACCCAGCTCGAGCGGCAGCGCGAAGCGCTGCTCGCGGAAATTCAGACGCGGCAGCAGCGTATCGCCGCGCTGGAGCTCGAGATCAACCGATACGAGGCACAGAATCTTCTCGAGCTCGAGCAGCGCCGCGCCGCGGCCGAGGCAGAGCTCCGGGCCGAGCGTGAAGCGCTGCAGCGCCTCGAAGAGCGGCTCCGCCGCATCGAGGAACGGGCGCCGCCGCGACGCCGCTGAGACGAGTGTGCACTCTCGACGAGACCTCATGAACCTTCGTGGATGGTGGGCTCCGGCCCTCGCGCTTCTCATTCCGGCCGCCGCGGCCGCCCAAGGCGGCGGGCGCTCGCCGGCCGACATCGCCTACGAGCAGCGGCGCGCCGAGTTGGTGAAAGAGCTCGAGGCCACGCAGCAGCGCCTGAGCGAGCTCCGTGGCCAGCGCGTCCAGCTCCAGGCGCGCATCGAAAACGTCCTCGCTGCCGAGCTCGAGCGCCGCGCACAGCAATTGATGATGAGCAGCGAGCGGGACGCGCTGATGCAGCTCGACGCGATCCTGACGTCCTCGCAGGACAATCTGATCGCGCAGCGCGAGCGCTTCCGGTCTCTCGGCGACGCCGTGCGACGCCGCACCGGCTCGGTGCTGGTCGTGCTGCTGCGCGCGGATTCCGCGGCGCAGGGACAAACGCTCACCGACGCACGGCTCGAGGTGGATGGGGCGGTGGCGGGAACGCGCGAGTACTCGGCGACGGCGAACGAAGCGCTCAAGCTCGGCGCCGTGGACCAGATTTACCGTTCCGACGTCCTGCCAACGCGGCACTCGATCCGCTTCCAGGTGACCGTGAATGGGCAGCCCGTGGTGCAGACGATCGACATCAACACGGCCGGCGAAACGGTCACGTATCTGCAGTTCGCGGTGCGCAACGGCCAGCTCGTCCCGACGACGTGGACGAGTCGCGGCACTACTCCCTTCTGACAAGGGTGGGCTCTGTGTCCTCCCTCTTGCGGTCGTGCATCCATGCCGCCGCGACGATGTGCATCGTCGCGAGCGGCGCGTCGGCGCAGACTCCAGCTGACACGGCGCAGCGACCCACGCCCGTCGTCGACACCACCGCGAGACGTGACACCGCCGTGACGCCGCAGCCCGATCAGGCGCGCGGCGTCGATGCCGAGCTCCGCGCGGCGCTGTACGACATCGCGACTGATCGCGCGCTGGTGGCGCTCAATCGCCTCGAGTTTCTTCGCGCGTCCCCGGTTGCGCTCACCGGCGACAGCACCTCACGCGCGACGGTCAGTCGTCGCCAGGATCTGCTCTTTCTCCTGGCCCAGACCTACTACCGACTCGGCGTCGGGGAGCGGTTTCGCGGCGCCGCGCAGGACATTCTCAACGCGTCCCCCTCCGGACGATACGCTGGACTGCTGCGGCTCCAGCTCATGGTCGACGCGTATCGCCGCGGCGACTACGCCCGTGCGACGCAGCTGGCGACGGGCGCCGGCGTCGCCACCGACCGGGGCCTAACGGCGCTCATTGCCGGCCTCGTCGCGTACAATCAAGGCAACGTCGCGCAAGCGCGCACGTCGTTCGCCGCGGCCGGGCAGGCCGAGGGGCCGTTCACGATCTACGCCCGATACATGGATGCGGTCGCCATGGCGCGCGCCGACACGACGCAAGTCGTCGCGGCGATCGACGCCCTGCGGCAGCTGGCCGGCGCAGCCACTGGCGATGCCGCGGACCACGTTCGCCTGACCGCCGCGCAGCTCGCGTATTCCGCCCGTCGGTACGACGACGCTATCGCGCTCGCCGGTCAAATCGACCCCGCCCGCGGACTGGGCGCACAGGCACTCCTGGCGCGCGCATGGGCGCAGTTTCGCGCCAACCAGCTGGATGCGTCCGCCGCATCGTTCACCGAGTTCGCCGCCCGCTACCCGAAGCTTCCCGAGCGCGATGAGGCCCGTGTCCTCGCCGCGCAGATCACGCTCCAGCAGGGACGCACCGCCGACGCGGAGCGGCTCTTCGAGTCGATCTCGGATTCGCTGGCGGCGGAGGTCAACGTGGTGCAGGGGCAGGCG
Organism: Gemmatimonadaceae bacterium; assembly: GCA_035253695.1. Classification (GTDB taxonomy): domain Bacteria; phylum Gemmatimonadota; class Gemmatimonadetes; order Gemmatimonadales; family Gemmatimonadaceae; genus JAICNG01. Next base: position 14,092 of record DATFBS010000065.1, on the reverse strand, counting down.
TCGACCATGGGCAATGCGGCGCGAGCCCTGGTCACCGCCCGGGCTGCTGGGCTGCTCTTTTTGAGCTACCCGGCTGCGGGGAAAACACTGGCACTTCCCGACGCCGCTGGCGCCGACGTCACCGCCTTGGCGGCCGTGTTCACGGACAGCGCGCTCGCGCGTGTTTCGACGGAGCCGCCCGCCCCGGATGTCGTGACTCTCGCGGATGTCGAGGTTCGTCTCGACACCGTCGCGAACGAGCTGGGCGGCGGATTCCCGCGGCGCGTACTCTACGTTCCCGCCTCGGCCGAGAATCTGGGACGCTATGCGCAGGCCGCCGAGCGGTTGGCGGCGGGTGACGTGCTGGTCGCGATGGCGCAGCTGCGGCTGCAAGAGCAGCTCGACGCGCAGCAGTTGCGTGTCGCCACGTTGCAGCGGCTTCAAGAGGTCATCGGGCAGGAGCGATCCAGTCTCGACACGGTGACCGCCCGGCTGACCGGCGCGCGCGACTCGCTGCAACGTGTGTCCGCGGCGGTAGATGACGTCGCGAACATGGTGCGTGACATGCTCATTGCCAGCGCCGCGGAAACACGCGAGCTGGCGCAGGAAAATCTGGCCAAGGCCGACAGCACGCGCGCCGCGTTGGGTGCGAGCTCGGGCTCGACCGAGGGCAATATCCTGCAGTACGAGCGGTCGACGGCGGAGATCTACCTGCGCCTGGCCCAGGCCATCGAGCAGAACATCGAAAGCGCCGTCCGGCGGCACCCGGTCGTGGCATTGCGCGACTCGCTTCAGCAGAAGCAGACGCACGCGTTCGCGCTCGTCGACTCGGTTCGTACACAGCTCGACGCGACGCATCAGATCGTGGCCGCGGAGCTCGCCACGCTTCAGGGCGGCGAGACCGAGGGGGTACGGGCCGCTCGCGCGGCACTTGCCTCCGCGCAGGCCGCTCTGGCCCAGGGAGAGGGCCAGGTGATCGCCGTGGTCGACGCCGAGCTGCGTGCCCGGGCCGCCCGGATGATCGCGCAGCTGAGAAAGGACGCCGAGGCGGCCGACTTTGGATCGGCGAGCGCCTCGTTCTTCCAGGTGGTCGAGCCGACCGGAACGCGAGCGGCGGGCACTCAGGGTCGCGCGGGGGGTACTGGTGCGGGCACCGTCGCGGGGGCAGAACCGGCCGCTCCCGCTCCCGTCACACCAACGCCACCCCGTTAGGATATGAAGCGCATACTCGGAATCCTCGCTCTCGCGATCGCGCCGTCGTTCGCCTCCGCTCAGCAAGGGAGCACCCGACTCGTCGCGATGGCGAGCTCGTCCGCGGACACTGTCCGCGATGAGGCGATCGCGAAGCTTGAGGCGTTCCTCAATCGGTATCCCGCCAGCGACCTCCGCCCCAACGCACTCTTTCAGCTGAGCGAGCTTCTCGTTCGAAAGGCGGACGAGGATTTTGCCGAGTCGCAGCGCGCGGTCGGTGGGGACACCGCCGGCCGGGCCGACACGCCGATTCGCCCGAACTACGAGCCGGCCATCGCGCGGCTGGAGGATCTCGTCCGGCGGTATCCGAACTTCTCGAAGTTCGATGCGGCCGCGTACACCCTGGGGACGATGTACTTTTCGTCGCAGCGCTACGCCGACGCCGCGCGGATGTTCGAGCTGGTGACGGAGGACGATTCGTCGCGCTTCCGGCCTGAAGCGTTCTTCCGCCTGGGCGATGCCCAGTTCGAGCTCGCGGCCCAGCAGCGAGGAGCCGCCAGACGCCAGACGTTCGCGAGAGCGGCTGCGGCGTACGAGGCCGCTACGCAGTCGGCGCCGCCTAACGGCGACATCTACTTCCTGGCGCTGTACAAGCTTGGCTGGGCATACTACAACCAGGCGACGGCGGCAAACCAGGAAGAGTACCGCCGGGCCGTGGAAGTGTTCGGGCGGCTGGTGGCGTCGTACGATCAGCTGTCGTCGGAGCAGCAGGCCCGGCTCGGTCTGCAGGCGGAAGCCATCGAGTACATGGCGATCGCGTTCACGCAGATCGGAGGCGCCGAAGCGGCCGATCAGTACTTCGCGAGCCGCGAGGGAACCGGCCGGTACCGACTGCCGGTGATGCGGCGAGTTGCCCAGAGCCTGCGCGATCAAGGTGATTTCGCGCGCGCGGTCGAGGCCTACCGCGCCGTGATCACGGAAGCGCCCACGGACTCGGCGGCGCTCGGCATTCAGCGAGAGATCGTCGACATCTATCAGAACCGAGTTCTCGATGCGGAGAAGGCGCAGGAAGCGCGGCTCCAGCTCGTCGAGAACTTTGGGCCGAGCTCCGCCTGGGCGCAGGCGAACCAGGGAGCGGTTGCCGAAGCCAATGCGGCCCGTGAGGAAGCGCTGCGGCAAAGTGCGCAGTACCGCCTCTCGCAAGCACAGCAGCGAGGTGACCGCGCTCGGTTTGCCGAGGCCGCTCAGCTGTACGGGCGGTACCTGCAGGAGTTTGCACAGGCCGACAGCGCACAACGGGTCGCGCTCCTGTATGGCGAAGCGTTGTTCGGACAGCAGAACTACGCGGAGGCTGGCGCGCAATACTCGCGAGCCGCGTATGGATTTCCTCAGCGGGACACCGCGCTCGCACAGCGGGCGGGTCAGAACGCCATCGTCGCCTTTGACTCGGCGCTGGTGCGCAACAAGAACGACCGCGCCGCGCAGGATTCGATGTTCGCGGTCGTGGACCGGTACGTCGCGGCCTTCCCGCAGACGGAGCTCGCGAAGCGTGCGTTGATCCAAAAGGGCAAACGCGCCTCCGAGTCGCAGCGCTGGGATGTCATGGCCCAGACGTTTCAGACGTACGCACAGCTCTATCCGAACGATGCCTACACGCCCACGGCGCAAAAGCTCGTCGGCGACGCGATGTATCGCGGGGGACAGTACGCCGAGGCGCAGATGCAGTGGGAGACGGCGCAGAACGTGGCGACCAGCGCCGGACGACGCGCGCTCGCCGACTCCATCAGCCGCATTCGCACGGGCGCCGCGGCCACGTTCGCCGACACGCTCGTGAAGCAGGGCGAGTACCGTCGTGCGGCCGAGGAGATCTACGTCGTCATCGCGGAGCGGAACCCAACCTCCGAGCGTGCGCCCGAAGCACTGCGCGATGCGATCGAGGTTTACCTCCTGGCGGACAGCGCTGCGCGCGCTCGCAACGACGAGGCCGCTTCACGTCAGGCACGCGAGCGCGCGATCGAGCTTTCGCAGCGGCTGGTGACTCAATATCCAAACTATCGGTACCGGCTGCAGTATCAGGCGCTTCAGGGACGGCTGCTGGCCGAGGTTGGACGTCGTGAAGAAGCGGTCGAGGCCCTCCGCGGGCTCATTCGAGATAATCCGCGGTGGGAAGGCCGTGCCGACGCGATGGTGCGGCTCGCGGTCGCTCTCGACTCGTTGAACCGGAAGGCGGAGGCTGCGCAGGCGTACGAGGAGTTCTCGCGTGCGTACCCGCGCGATCGACGTGCGGCCGATGCGCAGATCAATGCGGCGGTCACGTTCGCGCAGGCAGGCGACACCGCATCGGCGGCGCGTGCCTACGGATCGTTCGCTTCACGCTTCGCCAGTGATCCGCGTGCAGCAGCTGCGCGACAAACACGTCTGGAGCTACTGCGTGCGGCCGGCGATACCGCGGCCGCGAGCCGTGAGCTGGCTGCGCTCTGTGCTCGACCCACGCCTGAGATTCGCGGGCAGTGTGCGGCACGGGTGGCGGAGGGGCATTTCCGGCGCGGTGTGGCCCTCTGGACTCGGTATAAGGGGCTTCGCTTCGTGATCACGTCGAAGGCGCAGCTGACCGCAGCCGGCGTGCAGCGCGCGCAGCGGCAGAAACAGGCCGTGCTTCGCGAGATGTCGACCCATTTCACGAATGCGATCAAGACGGGGAATGCCCGCTGGCTGGCGGCCGCGACGTACCACCTCGGGCTCGCGCAATGGGAATACGGGACGTTCCTCCGTAACGTGCAGTTGCCCACGGGCCTCACGCCCGAGGAGCAGCAGGCCGGCGAGCAGGGCGCAGCGCAGCAGGCCGAGCAGTTCTTCGAGGCGGCGCGCAAGACCTGGCAGTCGCTCGTCGAGAAGGCCGACGCCGAAAAGGGCGAGTTCGAGACCGAGGGTCGTGACTGGATCGAGCGGGCTCGTGAGGCGCTGCGCGGCAACGTTCCCGCAGATCCGCCAATCGCCATGATCTCACGCGAAGCAGGAGTCCTCGCTGGAGGCGAAGAATAATGCGCACGATACAGGCTTCATTCAGCGTCGCGGTCGCGCTGACGCTGTGCGCTTCGATCAGCGAGGCACAGCAGCCGACGCGACGCGGGACCGGACGGACGATCGAGATCCGCGGCCAGGTGCCGACACCGCAGGTCGTGACCGTGCGGCCGCGCGAAGCACCGGGGTTCGATCGGAACGTGCTCGTGCCGGACTTCTACAACCCCGATTTTCTCGGGTTGGCGACGGTCGGATATCAGCTCGTACCGCGCAGCACGATCACGGGAAGCCAGGCGGACACCGTTCGTCTGGCCGAGCGACAGATGACGCCGCCAGCGGTGGGTGTCATCTCGACCCCGACACCGCTTCCCGCTCAGCCCGTTGCGGCGGGAACGCCGGCCGCGCCGGCAGACACGACGGCCGAGGCCGCCCGCCGGGCGGAGATCGAGGCGATCCGCAAGGAGATCGCCCTTCGCCGGGCGCGTCTGGATTCGATCGCCGGGCGCGTTCAGAGCATGGGCGCCCCCGCGACGCCGCGGGACACGACTCGCAGGCCGTAGCGACATCTGAACAGGGGCCGGGCACGGCTCCTGCGCTTTTGAAGGAAAAGACAACGACGATAAGGCACGAACTTCCCTCGGAGGACGCGCGTAAATGTTGAACAACCTGCTGGAGTACTACCGGAGTGGCGGCGGGATCATGCACTTCATCCTGGTCGTCGCGGTGATCGGACTCGCCGTCTTCCTCGAGCGGTTCTACACCATCGTCATCCGGTCGAAGATCAACGGGCGCGCCTTCATCGAGCGGGTGATTCAGCTCGTGCGGTCCGGGAAGGTCGAGGACGCGATCAAGCTCTGCACGCAGTCACACGCCGTACTGCCGGACATGGGACTGCTGATCCTGCGCAGTCGCAGCCGCGATGAGGCCGACCTGCAGAACGTGGCCGATGCGGCCGCGCTGGCGGTGCTCCCGCGGCTGACGCGCCGGCTGCACTATCTCCCGATGCTGGCGAACGTCGCGACACTTCTCGGGCTGCTCGGCACGATCTTCGGCCTCCGTGAGGCATTCAGCTCCGTGAGCCTCGCGTCGGCCGCCGAGCGCTCGGCGTCGCTCGCGCAGGGTATCGCGATCGCGCTGAATGCGACAGGTTTCGGACTGCTGGTCGCCGTCCCGTTGTCGGTGGCGCACGCGTACCTCGTGAGCCAGGCGGAGACGATCATCGAGCAGGTGGACGAGTTTTCCGTGCGGTTGATCAACGCGCTCATCGATCGGCCGGACGTTAGGCTGGGGCACCGGTAGGACGAACGAGAAGCGAGGAATGGGGAAGCGATGTATCTTCCTCCTCATCCTCGCTCCTCATTCCTCGTTCTGACTTATGGCGAGTCTCTTTCATCGATCGAAGCAGCGGCGCGCCGAGCGGGCGCCGATGACCGCGCACGGGAATCTCAACCTGATTCCCCTCGTGGACATCCTGACATCGATCGTGTTCTTCAGTCTACTGACGTACACGGGGGCGGCGCTGGCGGCGCTCACCGCGTTCGACCTCGTGCTGCCGCCAGTCGTGATCACCCAGGAACAAGCGGTCGGCAAGACCGACAAGGAGCTCATCACGCTGCTCGTCGCGGTTCGCATCATGAGCGATGGAGTTCAAGTGGAGCATTCGGAGGGGCTGAACCAGCAGCTCGCCGGAACGGATGCCGCGGCACTGGACCGCTTGCAGGCGCTGATGACTCAGATCCGAGAGCAATACGCCTCCACTCAGAATCGCGACGTCACAGTCGTTCCCAACGATGATGTCAGCTACGAGCGTGTGATTCAGGTTCTCGAGCGGCTGCGCCTCGCGGGCTACAGCGGGCTTTCGCTGAGCAACCGCGCGCGGGCCGTGGCCTCTACGGCGCCGGCCGGAGGGAGTCCATGAGCCGAGCCAGAGAGAATCGCGCCGCCCGCCGCGCAGCCCAGTTCGCGAAGTTCCGCATTACGGAACTCAATTTGATTCCGCTGGTAGATACCTTCGTGTCGATCGTGTTTTTTGCGCTGACGACGCAGACGGTGGGTGAGCTCACGCAGGTCGTGTCGGGGGTGAACCTTCCGGAGTCGCAGGTCGGCGTAACCGCGCATAAGCAATTGACGCTCGGTATCGGCGGTCAAATCACGCTCAGCGACGTGCCGCTGATGTCGACGGTGGACGCGGCGCGCGCCCAGTCGAACGACCCGACGCAGCCGCTCCTGATTCCTCGGCTGTACAACAGATTGCGGCAGGTGGCGGATTCAATCAGACGGGAAGAGAAGCTTTCCGCAGACCAGTCCGTTCCGACTCCGCTGGCGGTTCAAGGTGACAAGACGATGCGGTATGCTCTGCTTGCGCGCGTAATGCAAACGGCGCGGCTGGCGGGGTTCAAATCGATTTCCCTGCAGGTCCATAAAACGGAAGCTCCGCAGGCCACGCAGGCCGCGAGATAAGCAATGGCAGAAACCCGGACGAGCCCGCCGAAACGACCACGCGACGAGACGACCTTCACCCGGAATCTCCGCTATGAGATCATGGGTGAGGAAGGTCGCGCCATCGTGGGATCCTACGCGGTCGCGGTCGCGCTCGGTCTCCTCTGGCTTGCGCTGGTCATTTTCCTCCCGCCCGTGGCACCGACGATCCAGCTGATTCCCGAAGAGGAGCTCGGCGGTCCAATCGCGGTCGAATTCGAGGAGGCACGTCCCCCCGTCGCGCAGGAGGGCGAAGCCGAGCAGCAGCCAGCGCCCGGTCCGACGACGCGGCCGCCTGGACAGCGCGGCCCCGAGGCAGGAAGCCCTCGCCCCAACCGTCCTGGATCGCAGACGGAAACCAACCGCGCAGGCGCGATTGGCGCCGCGTTCGGCACCGGGGCGGGACAGGGAAGCGGCGGTCTCGTCGGTGACGTGTCGAATATTCTTCGCGGCGTGGACGTGTCGTCGGGCAGTGGCGGCACGGGCGGCGGCCGTGGGGGCACTGGCGGCGGTGGCGTCGGCGGAAAGGCGGTCATTGGGTACGGGCAGGGAGGCGAGGGGTCTCGTACACCGGGTCGCGGTGGTATTGGCGGCGGCCTGGGCACTGGCGGTGGCGGTGGCGGCGGAATCGGTGGTGTTGGCGCGGGCGGTGGGATGACGCGTGCCGCGGTACGCGTGGAGCCACCTCGCGTCGTGGCGCCCGATGCGCTTGGCGGCCCCGGCCGCGACGTGGGTGACCTTGGGAACTTCGTCAGGTCGCGCGAGTCGCAGCTCCGGTTCTGCTACCAGGAGTACGGCCTCAAGGTCAATCCGAGTCTCGCCGGCAAGGTGAACGTCGCGATCACGTTGACCGGCGCCGGGAACGTCACCGGTGTCGACGTCACCGGACGCAGCTGGGGCGGCGCGGGAGCGTCGGAGGCGGAGCAGTGCATTCGCCAGCGTATCCGCGGTTGGAGGTTCCCCGCGTCGGACCGTGGCGGCGGGACCTACGGCTTCACGTTCAACTTCACGCGATGACCGATCCCGCGGGGATCACGCAACGCGGGGCGGAGCGATCCGCCCCGCGTTCTCGTTCCGGCCTTTCAGCGTTCCATATGAACGGTGTCGCGCGCTCCACGCCGCACATCGTGACGGCGCACCTCGGTGAGGACGCTCTCGTCGGTCTCGATCGCGAGCCACCAGGTGCCTGGCGTCAGCTCGAGCGTCGCATAGCGATCCCGAATATCCACTCGCACGAGCTCCTTGCCGTTGGCGCGAGCAGCGCTGTCGAGGGCGGCACGCAGGCGCTGTCCTGGATCGGCACCCCGCTGCGTGGGGTCGGGCGCATTGACGCCCAGCTGCGCGCGAAGGGCGGCGGCACGGCGACGCGCGCGGTCGCGTGCCTCACGAGTGCGGGTCGCCACTGCCACGCGCGACATGTACGCATCGTATCGCGTGCCATACTCGACCGCTCGTCGGTCGCCGCCGATGAGGCCACGCGCCTCCCGGTTCAGTGAGTCGCGCACCCGCCGAAACGCGGCATCGAGTGAATCCGCGCTGTCGCTCACCGCGTAGTAGCGCGCAATGGATTTCTCCAGCGCACCCGTCGGACTGCGGTGGGTCGCCTCGCGGAGCGTGCGTGGATCGACGGGCGACGCGAGCACCGCGCGCGCCGACTCGTGCGTCACGCGCACGATGACACGTGACTCGTCGGATGTACATCCCTGTACGACGAGCAGCGCGATCGCCGTGGCGTACCGCGCTGCGTCTGACCACCGCGCACCGACGTGATGTGGCATAGCGGGCTGCAAGCTATCGGCGCCCTGATGGCGCTGCAAGCGATTCAGGTGCCGCCGGCCCCGCGCGGGTTCTCGCCGACGGCTGCCGAAGTCGTGGTGGACGAGGCGAACGTCCTCACCCCGGACGCCGAAGCGACGATCAACCGCATTGCGCTTGGCCTCAAGCAGCGCACGGGTGGTGAGCTCGCAGTCGTCACGATCTCGGACATCGGCCAGCGGGATGCCGCCGACGTCGCTCGCGAAATTGGACGTCAGTGGGGCGTGGGGGCGCAGGCTGAGCCGGGCGATCGGATTCGCAACGCAGGCGTCGTCATCCTGATCGTTCCCAAGGAGACGAGCTCCGATGGGCGCGGCAGGTGCCGCATCGAGGTGGGACGCGGCGCGGAAGGATTCATCACCGATGGCGATGCCGGCGAGCTGTGTCGCTCGGTAACTCCCGTCTTTCAGCGGCAGGATTACAGCCAGGCTACGCTGCTGCTCGCCGGAGGCGTTGCGAGCGAGTTCGCGCGCGAATTCAACATCCCGATGGACAGTCTGGTGGGCGCTGAGCTCGGCGGCGATTTGACGCCGGTGCGTGAGCCACCTGTCCGCGTGCGAACCCCGGGAGGCATTCCGCCCCAAACCCTGTTCCTGCTCGCCCTCATTGCCATCATCTTCATCAGCTCGATCGGTCGTCGCGGCCGTCGGGGGCGACGCAGCGGCTGTGGTGGCGGAGGGTGTCTCCCGATTTTCCTGCCGTTCCCGGTCGGTGGGCATCGAGGCCGGGGCTGGGGTGGCGGTGGGTTTGGAGGCGGCGGATTCGGAGGCGGTGGATTTGGCGGGTTTGGTGGAGGGGGTGGGTTCAGCGGTGGTGGCGGCGGCTCCAGCTGGTGAGGAATTCATGGCTGCGATGACTCTCGACGACCTCGTGACTCAACTGCGCACCGCCTACGGCGAGGAGCTGCGCTGCGTCGTACTCTATGGGTCGGCGGCTGCCGGGGAGCATTTCGCGAAACGGTCGGACCTGAACGTACTGGTGATCGTTCAGCGGATCGATGTCGATCGTCTGCGGCGCGAAGCGGCGATCGCGCGCGCCTGGGCCGAGGCCGGAAACCCCCCGCCCCTGACCATGACGGATGCGGAATGGCGTGGCTCGGCGGACATTTTCCCGATGGAGTACGCCGACATCCTCGACGGCCATCGCGTGCTGTACGGCACACCGCCTTTCGACGGCATCAAGCCAAGCCGCGAGCATCTGCGGTTGCAGACGGAGCACGAAGCGATGGGAAAGCTCATCCAGTTCCGCCAGGGCATCCTGCGAACCGGGGGCGACCATCGCCGCATCGTGGAGTTGTTGCGGGACTCGCTGAGCACCTTCATGGTGATCTTTCGCGCCGTGGTTCGCTTGCACGGCGAGGTGCCACCTCGCGATTACGACGAGCTGAGCACACGGGTCGGGCGCCTCGCGGGGTTTGACGCGGCGCCGTTCGCCCGAGTGGTCCGGCACGTGCGAGGAGCGCAGGTACTGACGGAGCAAGAGACGAGCGCCGTCCTCTCGGGATATCTCGAGAATGTGCACCGGCTCGTCGAACACATCGACCGGATGGGACACGCATGAAAAGACTATGGCTCACCGCGCCGCTCGTCCTCGCGCTGCTCGCTTGTCCGAAGGACGACGACGAGAACGCGCAAGTACCCGTGGATACCATTCCCAGGGACACCACGCCGCAGGACCTCGGCGCGATCACGCCCGACATTCCTCCCCCGGCGCCCGACACGTTCACGCGTCCGAAGCTCGAGCCCCCCCAGAGAGGTCCCAGCCGTTATCCAGCGGCGCCGGCGGCCCTGATGGAAGCCGTCGAGCGTGAGCAGGCGTTCTCGAATTTCTGCTATCGCGAGTTCGGGTTGAAAAGCGACCCGAGGCTGCGCGGTGGCGTAGCCATGATCGTGACGGTAGGCCGCAACGGCGTCTCCGCCGCGCGTGTCGCGGCGGACACGTGGTCATCGAGCTCGGGAAAGGCGGTGAACGAATGTCTCAACGAGCGCGCGGTCAATGCCTGGAAGGTCTCCCCAGGAGACGTGAAAGCCGGCACTTACCAGGTCGATCTTCGCTTCACCGGTGGCACGTGATGCTTTCGCACATTCGGAGGAGATGACATGCGACTACGCTGGCTGGCGCCACTCGCTGGCGCATTGATGGTCGGCTGCGGATACAACACGATCCAGAGCATGGATGAGCGTGCGGCTGGGGCGAAGCAGCAGATCGAGGTGCAGCTGCAGCGCCGGTCCGACCTGATCGGGAATCTCGTCAACACCGTCAAGCGGTACGCGGAGCACGAGGAAGCCGTGTTCACAGGGGTGGCGGAGGCGCGCTCCCGTGTGGGCGAGGCCGTGCGCTCCGGGGATCCGGCGCAGATGGAGGCGGCGAACGCGCAGCTCACCGGCGCGTTAGGCAGGCTGATCGCGGTGGCGGAGAACTACCCGCAGCTCAAGGCCGATCAGCTCTTTCTTCGCCTGCAGGATGAGCTCTCGGGAACTGAAAACCGGATCGCCGTCGCGCGGCAGGATTACAACGACGCGGCGCGTGATTACAACAGCTACATCCGGCAGTTTCCGCAGAACCTCACTGCGAAGGTAACAGGAGCGAAGCCTCGCCAATATTTCGAGGCGTCGGCGGAAGCGGGGCAGGCACCGCGCGTGGATTTCGGGTCGCCGACGGGCACGTCGGGGAGTAATCCGAGTGGCGGTGGGGCGTCGGGCTCGGGGCCACCGAGATAGTTGGGTTAACGGCAAAGAGGACAGAATGCAGAATACAGAACTCAGACTTCAGAAATGACCACGGGGAGCCACGAACTGGCTCCCCGTTGGTTCTATCTGAATTCTGGATTCTGAATTCTGTCCTCTTTGCCGTTAGCCGATCAATCCGGAATCGCATCCGGCATGACGTAGGTCAGCGGATCCACGACCTTCCCGTTGATGTGAATCTCGTAGTGGAGGTGCGGGCCGGTGGAAAGTCCACTGTTGCCGACGGCCGCGATCTCCTGACCACGCTTCACCCGCTGGCCCTTGCGCACGGTCACGCGCGACATGTGCGCGAACTTCGTCTCGATCCCGTTGCCGTGATCGATTTCCAGGACGAGCCCGTAACCCGCCTCGCGAGCCACTCGCACGACGACTCCAGCGGCCGGCGCCACGATCGGCGCGCCCATCGGGGCGCTTACGTCGATGCCCTCGTGCGGTCGGCTGATGTGAAGGATCGGATGGAAACGACTCCGCTTGAACGTGCTCGAGAGCCATCCTGCCGTGGGCATGATCGACGGAATGCGCTGATACCGCTCGTGGTGCTTGGTGAGCGAATCGGATACGTCAGCGAAGCTTTGGGCGAGGAGGTTCGCGCGGCGAAGCAGCTTGTCGAGGTCGATGCGCGTATCGAACGCCATGCGCCCGAGGGTCGGATTGGTCCGGAAGAGCGGGTCATCCGTGACCTTCGGCATCCCCGGGCCGCCGATACCGACCTGAGCGACCTGCGAGTCGACCGGAGGCAGTCCGGCGAGGAGTCGCACGCGCTCGTCGTGCTTCCCGATCACGTCGAGAGTGTCCTCGAGGTGACGGAGGCGGATCTTGAGATCGATCAGCTCCTGGGAGAGCAGGCGGTTCTCGCGCTGGGCGATTCGCGAGGTCGGCATACCGACCGTGCTGACGAGGACGCCAATACCGATCGCCGCGACGATCCCGACCAGGGCGGCAAACCCCGAGGCAATGCGCAGCGCACGCTCCGTAAGCGTGAACGTGCGGGGCGAATCGCTCCCATGGGGAACGACCAGTAACGTCCAGCTTCGCTGGGTCATGCGGCTCCTCGTGACAGCATTGCGGGATACACTTCAAGGACGGTCTGCCGGAGGCGGCCGTCACGTTGAATCACCCTCGAATGCCTTCGTCCCAACGTATGTCAAAAAGTGGGCCGGAGGCTGCTGTACGATGGCGTTAAGTTCTTGCGACGCAAATGTTTGCCAGCACACGTCGCGCGTGCGTTGGGTCACCAAAAACGCGTCGATTCCCGAGCACATCCCAAAGCGCCGCGACGGGAATTGTCCTTCCAGTTCGCGCGTGCTCTCAGATCGCGCTCGAGGCCTTCGCGGCAGGCTGCTCGCGGGGAAAAAGTGCCGGGCCCTTGGTCACTCGCCAGCCGGTCGGATCGAGCCGCAGGAGGCCGTCCAGGCGCTGCGCTGATGCCCTGTCCGGTCCTCCCAGTGTCTCCCAGAGCTCTTGCGCCTTCGAGGGCATGAACGGCGATACCAGGACGGCCAATCGCGCGAGCTGGCGCACGAGCGAGGCGAGCACGAGTTGCAGCTCGGCGCGTGCGGCGGGCTGTTTGGCGAGCGCCCACGGTTGCTGCTGCTGCGCGTACTCGTTCGCGCGCGTCACGCTCTTCCAGACGACGCGGAGCGCCTCGTGCAGCAGGTAGCCACGGCTCCCATCCATCGTCGCGACATACTCGGCGAGGTCGGCGGCGGCGGCGCGATCCACATCATTGGGTGTACCGGCGGGAACGGCACCAGCGGTGTATTTCTCGACCATTGTCACTACCCGGCTGGCGAGATTCCCGAACGCATTGGCGAGATCGGCATTGTACCGTTCTTCGAACCGCTCCCAGGTGAAGCTGCCGTCCGCATCGAACGGCACCTCGCGCAGCAGGAAATAGCGAAAGGCGTCGACGCCGAAGCGCCCGATTGCCTCTTCGAGGTCGACGCGAACCCCTGCGGTCTTGCTGAGCTTTTCGCCGCCGAACAACACGAAGCCATGGACCCAGACGCGGCGTGGCAGCGGGAGCTCCGCGGCCTGAAGCATGGCCGGCCAGATGATGGTGTGGAACCGCGTGATATCCTTGCCAATGACGTGAACGTCGGCGGGCCATCGATCGCGATACCCTTTCGCCGGAAAGCCCGTGGCGGTCAGGTAATTGGGCAGTGCATCGAACCACACGTAGGTGGTTTGAGGCTCGCCGTCGCTGAGCGGGGAGGGGAACGGAACGCCCCAACTGAAGCGCGCCCGACTGGCCGAAATGTCTTCCAGCCCATGGTCGAGCAGCGCGAGCATCTCGTTGCGGCGCGATTCAGGCTCGAGAAAGTCCGGACGCTCGGTAAAAAGCCGCCGGAGAAAGCCGGCGTATTTGCTCAGCCGAAAGAACCAGTTCCGCTCCTCGACCTGCTCCAGGACGCGAGTCGGATGAAGGATGCAGCGCCCGTCGACGACCTCGGAGGCCTGCTTGAACGACTCGCATCCCACGCAATAAAGGCCGCGATAGGACTTTTCATAGAAGTCGTCCGGGTTGTTGTCGAAGATCCGCTTGATGAGCGCACGCACCCCCGCCTTGTGCGCGTCCTCGGTCGTCCGAATGAACTGATCGCAGGAGATGGCGAGCCGCTCCCACATGGCGCGGAACCGCGGCGCGATCTCATCGACCTGCTGTTGGGGCGTCAGCCCGCGCTCGGCGGCCTTTTGTGCGACGGTCTGCCCATGCTCGTCCATGCCGATGAGAAAGTGCACGTCGTCGCCGCGCAGTCGATGAAATCGGGCGATCGCGTCAGCGCCGATCTTCTCGTAGGCATGCCCGATATGCGGATCGCCGTTGGCGTAGTCGATCGCGGTCGTGATGTAGAACTTTG
>DATFBS010000064.1:0-50696 GCA_035253695.1 Gemmatimonadaceae bacterium | reverse complement strand
CCAGAGAACGTCGTTGTTTCTCCTCGATCACCTCGACGACCTGGACATCCTCGCCTCCCTCTGCCGTAAGAAAAAAAAAGCGGCGTGGATACGTAGCATGACGTAGGGCGTGGTACACCCATGTGGTCTAGCTTGCGACCGTCCTCAGTGGGGAGGTCGCCATGCGAGCGACATCAATGCCTCTGTGTGCACTGCTTTCGGTGGTCGTCGTTACTTCAGTTCCAGCGCAGGCGTCTCGGCCGGTTCCCACGGGTGCTCTCGTCCGGGTGAGGACCGCGAACAACCCGTCCGTCGTGGTTGGGCAGCTGGTCGCCCTGAGCGATTCGGCGCTGTTGGTCCGGCAGCTCGACTCGGGCGACGTCAGCATCCCCCGCTCGGATGTCGAGCGCCTCGAGGTCCGCCGAAGAGTCAGTCGCGGCGAAAACGCCAGGAAGGGCGCCCTCATCGGCCTCGCGATCGGAGGGGTGTTGGGTGTTGCCGCGGGAGACGACTGCGACAGCGGGGATTTCATTTGCTTTGACCGACGCGCGACTGGGGCGTTCGGCGCCTTCGCTGGCCTGTCGATAGGCACCCTCATCGGCGTTGTTACAGGCGGTGGCGAGATCTGGCGAGCCACGGCGGTGCCGATGCGTCTCTCGATGGTACCGATAGCCGGGCGGTCGGTGTCGATCGTATCGAGCATCGCGTTCTAGCGTTCCACGGCTACGTAACATGACGTAGGCTGCGGGCCGCCCCGACCTCCTAAGTTGGCACCGTCTTCAGTGCGGGGGTCGCAATGAGAGCGTCACCTACGATCCTGCTGGCAATGCTCTTCGTTGTCGGAGCTGCATCGGCGCAGACGGCGGAGACTCTTCCTCGGGGGACGCGAATCCGAATCACGCCCGCGTCCCCAGCCCAAGTGGTCGTCGGACGGCTGATCGCGGTTACCGACTCGACGCTGGTGGTTCGTCACGACCGGGGTGACTTCACCTTTCCGCGCTCGGTGATACGCCGGCTCGAGGTCAGCAGGGGAACCAGTCGCGGCCGGAGTGCTGGGAGGGGCGCCCTCGGTGGCCTGGTCGTCGGCGGCGTGGTCGGCTTCGCCTGGGCGGAGGTGATCGACTGTACGGGCTTTTGGTGCTTCGAAGGGGGGCCGGCCGCCGCTCTTGGTGCCACAACCGGTCTCGCAGTCGGAACTATCCTGGGGCTCGTCGTCGGCAGCTTCGAGCGCTGGCGGGACACTGACGTTCCAGCGCGTCTCTCGATCCTACCGACGAGGCATGGTTCGCTTGCGATCGCGTCGCGCATCCCCTTTTGAGGGAGGCCTCGCTCACGGGGCGATGGCGCCCGGGCGGTAGCGACGAATCGTTTGTGACTCGATGTCGCGCTCGGTGAGGGCCACGCGCTTCATTTCGCCGCGCGCGAACATCTCGGCCTGATCGGCGTGATGCGGTGAGTCCTCGCGCGCGCTTTCTCCGTACGCGAGCACCGAGTAGGCGCGCGGCGTATCGGTGAACTCGACGGCGATGACCCAGCCATCGCCCCCGACCACCGAGCGTTTGCCGTCGGCGTCGGTTCTGAAGTTGAGCACGCGGAAGCAGCCAAGGGCGCCGCTGCATCCACCAACCGGCACGTCGACCGTGCCGATGCGCACGCGATGTACTTCACCCCAGGCGACATCGTAGCGGCCATGCCGCCGCGTCGTCTCCTCGACAGCCCAGGCAAATGCCTCGGCGGCTCTCGAGCGGTCCTTCAGACCTCGGGGAGTCGTCGCCGCGGCTTCGACGGACCACGGCTGTGCGAACATCGTGTCGGGATTGGCGCCCTCGACGTATTTCCGCCACCACGTTTCGAAGAGCACGCCCCCACGGCTCGTGTGTCCGGCGGTGTTGTCCCAGCGCCTGAGGAGCTCGATCGCCTCGCTCACCGGCGGGGAAGGCGACGAGGCTCTCACCGCCGCCACGAGGTCATCCTTGACGCGATCGGCGAGCAGCATGCGATAGGAGTGCTTCAGCGCGACGACGTCCTCGAGGCTCAGCTTCTTCGGTGGGTCGATCAACGCGAGACTCAGCTGGCTGCGGAGTCGCAGCAGCGGCTCGGGGAAGTTGGCGGGGTAGCGCGAGCGATCGAGCACCTGCCGCAAGTTCGTATGGTAGGGCGGATCGTTCTCGTTGCGCACATAGCCGCCGCGCGGGTTGAGGAGCTGCGGCAGCGAATCGAAGGGCACATAACGAGTCCACACGTCGTCGATACCGCGCGCTGGCACCGCCGTCGTATCTCCTCCGCTTGGATGCGGCAGCGCGGGAATCGAGGCGTTCCATACGTAGAAGATGTTTCCCGCACGATCGGCATAGGTGAAGTTGGAGTTCACCCGGGCACGGATACGCATCGCGTCCTTCCATTCGGCGAGCGATTGCGCCCGCATCATCCGCAGGAACTGCTCGCCGGCGCGGAACTCTCCCTCGGCAGCTGCGCGAAGCACGTACACCTTGCCGCTGTCGCGATGGATGACCGGTCCGAGCGGCGTCCGCCACATCTCACGAGTCTCGGTGGACACGCCGGGCCCGTTCCGGAAGGCGACCGTCACGAGCTCGCGCTGCACGGGAAGCGACGTCCCATTGAACAGGAAGTGATCGGGGAGTGATGGATCGACGTCGAGCGCGTAGATCTCGTCGAGATCGGGCGCATTGTTCGTCGTCGCCCACCCGAGGTGGCGATTGAAGCCGCCGATGACGCCGAAGGGCCCGCCGATGCGGAAATCTCCGTAGAAATCGAGCACCCCAGGGACGGTGACGTGCGCCTCGTAGTATCCGGCGGTCCACGAGAGGTGCGGATTGCGAAGGAGAATCGCGCGCCCCGACCTCGTGCGGCTCGGCGCGAAGGCCCAGGCGTTGGATCCTTCCTCGATGTCGTCGATGCCCTCGCTCGGAGGAGGCGCGTCGCCGGGCCCGCGCTGCCGTGGGGCCTCGAATCGGGCGAGAAATCGCCGAGCCTGCGCGGCTGACGCCGAGCTCACGTCGCGCGCCGCGACATCGTATCCGGTGAAGTTCGGCGCGAACTCCGGCGGAAACTCCTCGGGATGGAGCGCGATGTATCGATTGACCCCGGCCGCGAACCCCTCGTACACGTCGCGTGTCGCCTGATCGATCTGCGCGTAGTGCTCCACCGCCAGCGCATAGTCCCGCTTGGCCGAGAAGTCGCTTTCCATGCTGTCGCGCCCGAACCAGCGACCCATCTCGCCGCGCGCACGCAGCAGACCGATCGCGACCCGCGCGCCGTGATCCTCGAGCTGCACGTAGGCGAGCGCATACGCCGCGGCACGCAGATCGTCGGCCTTGATGTGCGGAACTCCGAACGCCGTCCGCCGCACCTCCACGCGGCGCGCGAGCTCAGGCACCTCGTTAGGTGCCTGAGCTGCGACGCCGTGTCCGACCGCGGCCACACAGGCGGCCGCGAACAGCCAGCTACGCATTCCGATTGAGGCAGGCCTGCTCGACGTTCGGGTTGTTCAGCTCGGCCTGCGGAACGGGCATGTTGACGTCGGTGCCGTAGTTCCCGCCCTTGTGCCACACTCCCGTCGGGAAGACGGTGTTCTGTGGTCGGCCATACTGGCGAATGAGCCGGCGAAGATCCCCGACGCGAGTGCCGGTCCCGAACATCCAGAAGGCACGCTCGCGGAAGAGCAGACTCACCCGAGCCGAGTCACTTCCCGGGTCGGTCAGCGGCGTGAGCCCGGTGACCCCCGTCCGCGCGGCGTTGATCGTGTCCAATGCCGCCGCGAAGTTTCCCGCGCGGAGCAATGCCTCGGCCCGAATCATCCGAGCCTCGACGCCAGTGATGATGGCGACGGGACTATCCGAATTCGGCCATTTCCGCTGCACGTGTATCGGCTGCGACTGATCGTCGCGGGTCGACTGCGAGATGCATCCGGTCGTACCGCCGACGCACACCGGGAGTCGTGGGTCCCCGGCTGTCGCGAAGTTGATCCCGTTCCCACCCTCCGCGTTCCCGACGCTGTACCGCCGCGCGAGGTTGTTGTACTGCCACACCCCGTTGATGCTGGTCGTCGTGCTGTGCGCGTTGATGTACGCGAAATTCGCGGGTACCCCTGCCACCGCCGTGGCTGCCTCAGCCGGGCGATTCAGGTTCAACAGAATGCGTCCTTTGATGACCTGCAGCGACCGCTGGACGCGAAGCGATGCCGTGTCCGTACCGAACGTTAGCGCGAGCCCGTCGTTCGCGTGCTCGAGGGCACGCTCCAACGTCTGCATCACGGTGATCGGCGTTCCGTACACTTCCCGTCCGTCGACGACTTCGCTGAAGACCAGGCCGTCGCAATAGTGCTCGGCCAGAATGTTCGCGACGTAGGCCTGAATGAGGTGCATCTCGCCGACCTGCCACGCGGGGGCGTTGGGGACCCACTGCGCGAGCAGCTCGACGGCGAGCTCGGCGTTGAACCTCGCGCGGTGCAGAATGCGGTTGGCCGTGGTCAGGAACGTGTTCTCGGTGGTGATGACCCGCTGGTCGATCTCCTGCCGTGCAATGAACGAATCGCCGTTGATCCATTCGTCAGCGAACAACCCTCCGAGCAGGAATAGGCTCGAGGTATCGGCTCCCGTGGGCGGCGCTCCGCTGGTGGCCATTTTGAACCGAGATATTGCGCCGAGTCGTACCGCGTTCGCTCCCGCGGGCGACTGCACATCGCTGGGATTGATGATGTCCGGGTCGGTAATCGTCAGAAAATCGTCCGGCGAGCAGCTCGCCAGCGGAAGAGCTCCCGCGGCAGCGACGGTGAGTGACACCACCGCCGCGGACCGACGCAGCCGGGTGAGTACCGAGCGTGTCCTCGTGTATGAAATCATCGGATCGTCGTCCTAGAAGCCGAGGGTGAGACGGAACGAGAAGTACGTTGGCGGGCCGAAGGCCTGGAACGATGACGGCGCATCCCCGGTGGTGCCGAAGGCTTCGGGATCGACCCCCGTGTACTCCGTCCACAGCATGCCGAGGTTGCGCACGGCGGCCGTGGCGGTGATGCTCCGTCCGCGGAACAGCCGCGCGGCCCACTCATCCGATGGCGTGAGGGTGAGCGCGAGCTCGCGGAAGCGGAGGAAGTCGCCCTTCTCGAAGAACCCCGCGACGGATCGGCTCGCATGCTCGCGCACCATCACCGTCCTCGCCTGCTCGAAGAGCGATGCGTTGCGAGAGACCAGGCCGGCACAGTTGAAGCGGCTCGCGCAACGGATGCGCTCGCTGTTGTTGTAGACGAGGTGGCCGCCCTTGTAGTCCATCAAGGCGGACAGCCGCAGCCGACGGTTCAGGAAGCTGAACGTGTTGGTGAACGCCGCCTCGCGGCGGGGCGAGGAGTACCCGTGAAACTCGGCGGTGTCGCTGACCACGATCTCGCCGAGCGCGATGATCCCGTCACGGTTGGCGTCGTTGTAGCTCACCAGGCGCCGCGACCACCATCCATTGAGCGGATAGCCCTCGACCTGACGGAGCGTGCTGCTGGTGATGATCGGCGGAACGCCCCCGAGGCTGACGAGCTCGTTGCTGTTGGTCGATCCGGTCATCGTCAGGCTCCAGCCGAAGCGATCCATGTCGATGATCTGGGCATCGATCATTGCTTCCCACCCGGAGTTGCGCACTTCCCCCAGGTTCTCGAAGCGGGTCGTGGCACCCGTCCCTATGGAAGGAGGAAGCGTGCGGCTGACGAGCGCATCCTTGGAGATCTTGCGATAGTAGGTCAGCTCGGTGTTCACCCTGCTGTTGAAGAAGCTGGCGTCGAACCCGCCCTCCCACTCGTTGGATCGCTCCGGTTTGAGGTCGCGGTTGCCCAATGCCGTGAAAGCGACGCCCGTGGCTTCCCCGCTCTCGCCAATCGTGCGAGTACTGCTGTAAAACTGCACTGCGTCCGTGGTGCCCGGCTGAACGCCAGAGGCTCCGTACGCCGTACGCAACCGGAACTGGTTGAGCCATCCCAGCGCCGGGAAGGAGGGCTCCTCCGATAGGATCCATGAGAGCGAGAATTTCGGGTAGAACACCGTCTCGAAGTCGGCGCCGAACGCGCTGTTCCGATCGGAGCGGATCGCGCCCGTCACAAAGAGTCGGTCGCGGAACGCCATGCGCTGCTCGAGGAACGCTCCGACTGTCCGGCTCTCGGTGGTCGCTTCGTCGGCCCGGATCACGCTTCCCGTGCCCACCGTCGTGGCGCCCGGGGGAAGCTGCTCGCCCCGCGCACCATTGCGATTGAACACGTTGCGCGTGACCTGGAGCCCGGCCGTCGTCTGTGATTCGAGCGCATCGCTCAGCTGGCGCGTCGCCGTTGCACCGGCGTCGAGCGTGTACAGGAAATAGTTCGTCCGATTGTCTTCCTTGAACCCGGCGCGGTCGGTGCTGTTGGTGCACTCGCCGAACCGGCAAAGCTGCAGATCAACGCGGTTGATGTAGTCGACACCGAAGTTACTGCGCACGGCCAGCCACTCGCGTGGGCGCCAGTTGGCCGACACCGAGCTGATGAGGCGCTCGATGTTCTGCTCCGTGACCGCCTCGTACACATCGCGAGGCGTGAACTCGCGCCAGCCATAGAGCGTGTCGCCGGCGGCGTTCATGTTGTACTTGAAGCCCGGTCCTCCGTAGGTGTTCGCCGCAATGCCCGCGGTGCCGGAGTCGTCGCTCATCGGCAGCCGGATGTCGAGCGATGTGTAGCCGGCGTGGACGGCGAGGTCGAGGTTGTCGCGCGGTGCGAAGCTGATGTTGGCGCGACCCGTTATGCGCCGCAGATGGTTGGGGTCCTGCTGCTCGTCCCGGAGCGACAGGCCGCGCGCGGCCAGGTACCGCTCGTCGAACTTGGGCAGCTTGGTGACACCATCCTCATCCTCCCACTCGCCATGCACGAAGTAGCGAATGGTCTCCGAGCCCCCGGCGAGCTGCAAGCCATGCTGCTGGCGATAGCCGATGCCGTATGGAGTCGTCTCGTCGTCCTCATGCAGATTGAAGCTCGTGACGCTGTCCTGCGTGCATGCCGCCGTCAACACCTGGCTCAGGAAGCACTGCACCGTGTTCGACGGCGTCGAGTTCGTCGTGCTCGTCGTGCCGGTCCGCCACGCGCGATACGCGGTCGGGTAGTCGCTGCGATCGGTAATCGCCGTCTGCTCGGTGTAGTACGTCCATTGGGCGCGACCGGAGACGCCGCGCTTGGTGCGAATCACGACCACGCCGTTCGCCGCGTCCGTGCCGTACAACGTCGCCGCCGAGGGGCCTTTGACGATCTCGATCGACTCGATCTCTTCCGGGTTGATGTCGCCGACGCGACTCGTCGTCGTCCCGCCCACGCTCACCGACGACGCGCCGGTGGTGCCTTCGACGCGGATCCCATCGATGACGTAGATGGGATTGTTGGTGAGTGAGAGCGAGCTCGTTCCGCGAATGCGGATGCGGATACCGGCGCCCGTTTGCACGCCGGGGGTCACCGTCACTCCGGAGACGCGTGAGGCCAGGAGGTCGCCGATGTTCGATATCGGCTTCTCTTCCGTGAGCTTCGCCGCATCGACGTTCCCAATCGAGTTGCCGAGCTCGACACGTCGCTGCTCGCCGGTGGCGGTCGTGACGACCGGCGCGAGGGAGATCGGCGCGACCGTCATCGCGAAGTCGGCCGTGGTCGCCTGGCCCGCGGCCACGGTGACGGATTGCTTCCGTTCCGCGTAGCCCACGCGCAGCACGCGCAGCTCTACGACTCCGGCGCGAACACCTCGGATCGTGTAGCGACCTTCGCTGTTCGTCGCGGCACCGATCGCCGTCCCGACCACGCTCACCTGCGCCGAGGCGATCGGCTCGCCGGTGCTGGCATCGGTGACTCGGCCGGTGATCGTCGCCTGCTGTTCCTGTGCGCCAGCGATGCTGGCGAGCGTCCCCAACGATGCGGTCAGCACGACCGCGCGAATCAGACTGCGCGTACCCATGGGCACCTCGTGGCGAGAACGGGCTTGCTGCGTACGCCTCCTCTGACGGGGAAAGGTCACCGCCGGGAGGACTTCCAGGAGACTTGCGCGAATGCCCGCGCAGGTGCTGCTAAGCTACCGGCCGCGGCGCCGGCCGCAACTCTGCGTCGGCCGATACCCGCTGGAAACAGGCGAGCACCCCCTCCGGTAAGGTCGGGTCTTTCCGAAATCGCCTGGACGAGGCATTTTTGCGCGCCGGCGCAACGGTGCGCCGACGGTTGCGCTGACGCTGCCTGACGAGTCGCGCGGGAATTTCGCCCGGCGGCTCTCTCCGAGATCCCACCATGTCGATCAACCGCCGAGCGACGACGCTCCGCCGCGGGTTGGTGCTCGTTGGCCTCACGGCGATGTGGGCGATGCCCGCTCTCTCGCAGCGGCGGGTGGAGGTAACGCTCACCGCCGCGCCCACACGGTTGTCGCTCGCGCCGGGCGCGCCGACCGAGATGTTCGCCTACAACGGGCAATTCCCCGGGCCTACGCTGGAGTTCCGCGAAGGAGACCGGGTGACGGTCCACTTTCGAAACAAGCTCCCTGAGCCGACGACCATTCACTGGCACGGCCTGCATCTGCCGTTCACGTCGGACGGAAGCCCATTTCATCCGGTCGCCCCCGGGGAAACGTACGATTACGTCTTCACCATTCGGCCGGGGACGGCTGGCACGTACTGGTATCATCCCCACCCGCATCACCGGACGGGCTATCAGATCGCGAAAGGACTCTACGGCGCCGTCATCGTCCGGGCGGCCGACGATCCACTCCGCGGGCTCCCCGAAAAGCTGATCGTCATCTCCGACAACCGATTCGCGGCCGACAACTCGATCGATCTGCCGGCGTCGCTCTCGACGGCGGGCATCGTCGACCGGGAGAACGGCCGCGAAGGCGACATCGTTTTCGTGAATGGCACGGTGATGCCGACGATCAGCATCCGCGCTGGAGAAATGCAGCGGTGGCGCGTGATCAATGCGTCGGCTGCCCGGGTGTACCGGCTTTCACTGCCCGGCCACACGCTGCTGCATGTCGGCAGCGATGGCGGGCTCTTCGAGCATCCGGTCGAAGTCGATGAGATTCTCGTCGCGAACGCGGAGCGCGTCGAGCTGCTGATACGGGGAACCGGTGCGCCGGGAGACCGTGTTCCCCTGCAGGCCCTTCCCTACGATCGCTACGTCCCGCAGACGCGCCCGCAGACGTGGAATCGCACCCGCGACCTGCTCACACTGCAATACACGAAGCGACGGCCGATCAGCGCCGCACCGTTGCCTGCCGTGCTGCGTCCAGTGCCGGCGCTGGACACCACGCAGTCGACCGCCACGCGGCTCATGGTGCTCACGCAGGGGATGATCAACGGTCAGATGATGGATCACAGCCGCGTGGACGTCGCCGCGAAGCTGGGCGCCACCGAGATCTGGGAGATCGAGAACCTCGTCGGAATGGACCATCCCTTCCACCTGCATGGCTTCCAGTTCCAGGTGCTCGATCGCAACGGGGTGCCAGAGCGGTTCCGCGCCTGGAAGGATGTGGTGAACGTGCCGAAGCACGGATCGGCGCGGTTCATCGTCCGGTACGCCAACTTCCCGGGCAAGTGGATGTTCCACTGCCACATCCTCGACCACGAGGATCACGGGATGATGGGGATTCTCGAAGTGATCGAAGAGCGAAACGCCGACGCGCGCAGCGCGACGCGCTCGCCATGAAGGGGATACGCCTCATCTATCGCAAGGAGGATATCGTGGGATCGCAGCGCACACGAAGCAGGTCGGCCCCGGTGGTGCTGGGTCTTGTCGTCGTCGCGGCTCTCGCTGGCTCCTTCTTCGTGAGTCTTGGCGTGGACGACGCATCGGCGAGCCTGGCGGCGGATGAGCAGGTGATGCGCGGACGGACGCTGGTGATTCACCACGCGTGCGGAGACTGCCATGGCGGCGGCTCGAATCCGAACGCGGATGGCTGGCTCGTCGGGGCGCGAGACACCTCGCAGGAATTCAAGATCGGGCCCTTCAGGACGCGGCCGCGCAATCTCACCCCTGACAACATGACGGGGCTCGGCCGGTTCAGCGAGCGCCAGATCTTCAACGCGTTGCGATACGGCTTGCGCCCCGGTGAGACGCCGGACGTCGACATCACGTCGACCACTCCGGGCCAGGGCAACTTTCCGGCACATCCAAAGTATCTTGCCGTGCCCATGCCATGGCCGGCGTTCCGACACATGTCCGACCAGGACCTGCGCGACGTCGCCGCGTATCTCAAGCGCGGCGTGAAACCGGTGAGCAACCGCGTCGCCGACAGCGAAGGGCCGCCGGACTTCTGGGCGAGTGCGTACACCGTCGACAAGATTGGCCCCTACCCTGCGGCCGCGTTTCCTGCCGCGCGTGAGCGGACCGCTCCGTAAGGCCGCGTCGGCGGGAACACCGTGGCGGTCCATCACCAGCTGGTCTCGTCAGGCAGCCCTTACGAACCGCGCGTGGGCATCTCCCGCGCGGTTCGCGCCGGGCCCCTCCTCGTGGTCTCGGGAACCGCGCCGTTAGGCCCGGATGGACGGACGGTCGGTGTTGGTGATGCCGGTGCGCAGGCGCGTCGGTGTCTCGAGATCATCCAGCGGGCACTCGAGTCGGCGGGCGCGTCGCTCTCGGACGTCGTTCGCACCCGCATTCTGCTCACCCGAATCCAGGATTGGGAGGCCGTCGCGCGTGCGCACGGAGAGGTCTTCCGCGACATTCGGCCGGCGAACACCATCATGCAGGTGGCGCGCTTCATCGATCCCGAGTGGCTGGTCGAGATCGAAGCGGACGCAGTTGTCGCCGACGTCTAAGTCGATTACCTGCTTTTCCGGCGCGATAGGGAGAGGCGCCATCCGATGATCTCTGCTCCTGACGTTCGTATCGCGCCACACGTCATGGCGTTCATTCTGCTCCTCGGATGCGGCTCGACCTCCGACGAGGCACGGCGGGAGCCGTCAGGCAGTACCGTCGCGTCGCAGAAGCTCAACACGAACAATGTCCCTGAGGATCTGCGGCATCTCGTGCCGCTTGCCGAGCGCTGGGGTATTGGCGATGACGTCGACCGCAACGCCGCGGTGGATCGCGCCACTCCCGCCGAGCGCGCCGAGCTCGAGCAGGCACTTGCGCCCTCCGATGCGCGGATCACGGCGTGGCTGGATTCCTTCCGCCAGCAGCCGATGTCCGATGAGGCCGCCGCGTTCATGTACATGCAGCTCGCGCTCGAGGAGATGCGCACAGGCACGCCTTGAGACGAGCGGTGCGGACGCTGGTGGTTCTGGCGCTTGGTGCCGCGGTAGCGTGTGCACGAGAGACTCCGCCGCGCGAGCCGGCCACCGTGCTCTTTCTGACCGACTTCGGCGTCAAGGACGGTGCTGTCGCGGCCTGCAAGGGGGTGATGCTGGGCATCGCGCCCAACATGCGGATCGTCGATCTCACGCACGACGTTCCGCCGTACGACATCGAGATTGCGGGCGAGGTGCTCGAGCAGGCACTGCCGTTCTATCCCGAAGGCACCGTCGCCGTCGCCGTCGTCGACCCGGGCGTCGGGAGCGAGCGGAAGGCCATCGCCGTCCTCACGAAGCGGGGGCATCGCCTCGTCGGTCCGGACAATGGCGTCTTCACTCTCGTTATGCAGACCGAGGGGGTCGAGCGCGCCGTCGAGCTGCGCAACACACGGTATTTCCGCGCCGAGCAGCCGTCGTTCACCTTTCACGGCCGCGACATCTTCGCGCCCGTGGCCGCCCACCTCGCGGCCGGGACCCCGCTCGACTCGCTCGGCCCACCGATCACCCCGGTGATGCTCGATGTCCGACCCCCGCGTCTGAGCGGAGGAC
This sequence comes from Gemmatimonadaceae bacterium, assembly GCA_035253695.1. Classification (GTDB taxonomy): domain Bacteria; phylum Gemmatimonadota; class Gemmatimonadetes; order Gemmatimonadales; family Gemmatimonadaceae; genus JAICNG01. The sequence goes on along the minus strand of DATFBS010000064.1, from coordinate 38,894 downwards.
GCATCGAAGGAGCAGTGCGGTATGTCGAAGACCCGTACGGCAACGTGGTAACCGACATTCGGGCAGCGCTGCTCGATTCGCTCGGCGCGAAGGTCGGAGACTCGCTCGAGGTGCGGGTCGGCTCCCGCACCTTACGTCTCCCCTGGCGCAGCACGTTCAGCGATGTGCCTACCGGCCAGGCCCTCGCCGTGATGCACTCGCGAGGTGTGCTCTCGCTCTCGATCAATCAGGGCGACTTCGCCTCCCGGTTCGGCGTGAAGCGAAGAGATCCAGTCTCGGTCCAACATCTTCGGTAGCGCCGGGAGAGGTATGGAGGAATGAGAAGTGAGGAGTGAGGAAGTCTGATGACCTCGGTCTCGCCCGATCGAATTCCTCACTCCTCGGTCCTCATTCCTCCCTCGCAGGACCCGTATCGACGCGCATAACTAGCGCCGCATCGGCATCTTTTCCTCTGGCGAAAGTGGCGACAAAGCAGTATCTGTATGACTCCCCCGCCACACTTTCGCATGACCACCTTTTTCGTCGTATGCGCCGCCCTCGGAGGCGGCGTCCTCGTCGTCCAGCTACTCCTCGGCCTCCTCGGCGTCATCGATGCCGGGGGCGATGTGGACGCGGGCGAGGGGCATGGCCTCGCGGGCATGCATACGGCGCACGAGGGGCTCGATCTGCTGAGCGTTCGAGCCCTGTCGGCGGGCGTCGCGTTCTTCGGGCTGGGCGGGCTGACGGGATTGGCGACACCGCTCGGTCTGTGGGCGGCGATTCCGCTCGCGCTCATCGCCGGGGTCGCGGCGATGTTCGGCACCGCCGTCGCGATGCGCTGGATGCTGGGCTTCGAGGACGACGGCACGGTGTCGATTCACGGCGCCGTTGGGGCCACCGGCACCGTGTACCTCACGATCCCGGGCGAGCGAAAGGGATCGGGGAAAGTGATGCTGAAGCTCCAGAACCGGATCGTCGAGTACCAGGCAATCACCTCGGACGCGCCGCTTCCGACGGGCGCGTCGATCATGGTCGTCGATGTCGTCGGCCCCAACACGGTCCACGTCGTCGCCGACCCCACCAGGAAGGAGCTGACCGATGCCGTTCGCTGACATCTTCCCCGCTCTTCAGCTGCCCGATCTGAGCGCGACGACGATCGCCATCGGCGGCGTACTCCTGGGTGCCGTGCTCGTGATGAGCATGGTCTCGCTGTTCGTCTCGCGATACAAACGCTGTCCGGCGAACAAGGTGCTCGTCATTTCCGGAAAGGTCGGCGGCGGCGAGAGCGCGAAGTGCATCTCCGGCGGGGGCGCGTTCGTCTGGCCGGTGATTCAGGAGTACGCGTATCTCGGGCTCGAGCCGATTCAGATCGACATCCCGCTCAAGGATGCGCTGTCGTTCGAGAACATTCGCGTGTCGGTGCCGAGTGTGTTCACGGTGGCGATCGGAACCGAAGCGGAGGTGCGTCAGAACGCGGCGATTCGTCTGCTCAACCTCACGCACGACCAGATCAAGCGTCAGGCGCAGGACATCATCTTCGGCCAGCTGCGTCAGGTGATCGCGTCGATGAAGATCGAGGAGATCAACCGCGATCGCGACGCGTTCCTGCACCGCGTGCAGCAGTCGCTCGAGCCGGAGCTGAACAAGATCGGCCTCGTGCTGATCAACGTGAACATCACCGACCTCAAGGACGATTCCGGGTACATCGAGGCGATCGGAAAGAAGGCCGCCGCGACCGCCGTGCAACAGGCGCGCGGTGACGTGGCCGAGCAGGAAAAGCTCGGCGAGGTGCGCGTGGCGGAGGCGGAGCGCGATCGGCTGGTTCAGGTCGCCAACGCGATGAAGCTGCGCGAGATCGGAACGCGCGAGGCGGACCGCGAGAAGCTGGTGCGGATCGCCGATCTCGAGAAGGAGCAGCGGGTGGGCGAACAGCGCGCCGCATTCCTGCGAGACGCCGCGGTCAAGGACGCCGAGCAGGAGAAGCGTATCGCTGTCGCGAGCGCGGAGGCAAAGGCCGTGGCAGGCGAAGCGGAATCGATGGCGCTCATCGCGTCCACACGCGCGTCGCTCCAGGTCCGCGAAGCCGAGGCGTATCAGCTGGCGGAGACGCGGAAGCGCGAGGCGGAAGCGTCGGTGCAGGAAGCGCAGAACCGCGCAATGGCGCGGGCCGCGCTTGCCGATGCGGAGCGTGTGGAAGCGGTTCGTCGCGCCGAGCTCGAGGCGCCGGCGAAGGCGGAAAAGGCGAGGACGATCGTCGAGGCGGAGGCCGAGGCGCAGCGTCGGCGCATCGAGGCCGAGGCGGAAGCGGCGGCGATCTACATGAAGCTCGAGGCGGAAGCGCGCGGCCAGTACGAGATCATGTCGAAGAAGGCGGAGGCGATGAAGGAGCTGGTCGTCGCCGCGGGCGGAGCGAAGGAAGCATTCCAGCTGATGATGGTCGAGCATCTCGACACGCTGGCGGAGACGTCCGCGAAGGCGATCTCGAACATCAAGTTCGACAAGGTGGTGGTATGGGATGGCGGCGGGCCTAACGGGGCGACCTCCGGCTTCCTCCAGAGCATGGCGAACACCCTGCCCCCGATGATGCACGTGCTCCGGGAGATTGCCGGGGTCGAGCTGCCGACGTATCTGGGAAAGATCGCCGGTGAGACGCGAGCCGCCGATGCGGACGTCACGCCGTCGGCGCTCGTCGGTGATGGGAATTCCCATGACGAGAACGGCGTCGTGGCGCCGGCGGATACGCCATTATCGCCGAGGAAGGAGGTTCCGCGTCCGGAGCGGAGTCGCTGATCCGCCGAATGACGGAGCAACCCATGGAAAGCCAGACCGTTCATCGGTGGTACACGCGCCCGGTGTTCTTCGTTGCCGACGTGAACCGCGCAATTCGTTTCTACGTCGACATGCTCGGCTTCGAGAAGGGTTGGCATGAAGGCGACGGCGCAGGGACGGTCTGTCAGGTCAATCATGGAGAGTGCGAGATCATCCTCTGCCAGGATGCTACGCGTCGAGACAAAGCGCGTCTGTTCATCGAGCTGACCGCCGAGGGGCTCACCGATCTTCGTCGTGAGCTCGTCGAGCGCTCTGTTCCCACCAAGGAGACCTGGTGGGGGTACGACACGCTCCAGATCGACGATCCCGACGGCAATGAGCTGTTCTTTCCGGTTCCGGAATAAGACTGGGCATCTAAGAAGGAGAGCAGTTTGACACGGATGACACGGATTGAACGGTAGCGTCGGGATCGACTCGGTGCGCTGAAATCCCTCCTCTCTTTGTGATTGCGCGAGGAGAGTTACGCTGGCCAGGAGCGATCAGGCACCTTCCGTTCAATCCGTGTCATCCGTGTCAAACTGCTCTCCTTCTTGATGCCAGCCTCACGCCTGTCGCGAAATACTCTTACCGCTCGCTGGCCTCGCCGCGGATAATGAGCATTGACGCAAACGACGTCCTTGGGGCGGTGGGAATTGGCATCGGCGCAACCCTGCTCATGGACTTATGGAATCTCTTCCTGAGGCGGGCGTTCAGCATTCCATCGCTCGACTACTGCCTGCTCGGGCGTTGGCTTCGGCACATGCCGGAGGGCATTCTTCGGCACGCGAGCATTGCGACCGCTCCACGGAAGCCCCGGGAGTGCGTGGTCGGATGGATTGGCCACTATGCCATCGGGATCGCGTTGGCGTTGGGGTTCGTGGCTCTGACAGCAGGTGACTGGCTCGCTCAGCCAACGCTGCTCCCCGCTCTGCTGTACGGCGTTGCCACGCTCGTGTTCCCGTTCTTTCTCTTACAGCCATCCCTCGGCCTCGGCATCGCGGCATCACGAACGCCCAAACCCATGCAGGCCCGGCTGAAGAGCCTCGTGACACATACCGTATTCGGGCTCGGGCTGTATGTCTGCGCGCTTGGTGTGAGCCCTCTGGTCCGCGCGTGAACACGAACCGCAACCGAAGCTCAAGGGGCGGTCCGCCGACGGGGTTGGACTGCCTCGAGCCAGTCGAGGGCTGACATCGGCCGGCCGGGATACCTTGACGTTCGACAACACGGCACGTATTGTCGGATGACAAGGTATCGCCACGGAGGAGGCGCGACTGGGCAGCGCGGTCTTCTCCGGAACGCGATGGAACCCGTCGCCCAGGAGAAGAGCCATGTCATCGGGAATTGCGCGCGCCTGCGGGCTACTGGTGTTTTCGGGAATCCTTTCCGTTCGCGCCAGTGGCCAATCGGAACCGACGTCGGTTGATGTTGCTCCCTTCCGCTCGGTCGAGCTGCGGCATGGTGGCAAAGTGATCCTTCGCTACGGGCCCACCCAGCGCGTAACCTTCCTCAAAGGCAGCCGGGACGATGCGCGAGTCACCATCGCCTCCGGAGACGCGCTCGTCATCGAGAAGGTGAAGAGCAAAGGCAGACCGCGACGGGAGCTCGAGATCGAGATCCTGACGCCAGAGCTCGCCCGCGTTTCGATCGCGCATGGAGGTATGATCGAGAGCACGGGCAGCTTCCCGCGTCAGGTGGCCATTGAGGCCAGCGTGGACAATGGCGGGACGATCGACATTCGTTCGATGGCGGTGGGCAGCGTCGCCGCTTCCGTGCTGAGCGGGGGCAGAATCTTTACGAAGCCGATCACCAGGATCGCCGCCACCGTCGTGGAGGGCGGAAACATCACCTATTGGGGTGACGCACGCGTCACATCCTCCATTGAGCGCGGCGGCGTCATCGAGAGGGGAGATCCCTCCGATGCCGATAGGCCGGTTTCGGAAATGGGGTTCTCAATCGCTCCCGTGCACACCATCCCGGCGCCACCGCCGATCAAGCGGCTGTGACATCTCGCTCGCACTCCGGCGCGCCTGACGTCAAGCGCAGCTTCCATCCATTGCCGATATGTCGACTCTCTCCGTGATCCCCGCCGCGAAACGCCTCTCGCTCGCGATCACCGCTGTCCTGGCGATCGCGTTGCCATCCATGTCGCACGCTCAATCGGCGGCAGACAGCGTCGCGATCCGCGCCGCCGCACTCGACTACATCGAGGGATGGTACGCCGGAAACGCCGAGCGCATGGAACGCGCGGTTCACCCGGATCTGGCCAAGCGAATCATGAATACCGACCAGCGCGGGCGACGCGTGCTCGGACACCAGAGCGCAATGACACTCGTGCTCAACACGCGGGGTGGCGGTGGGAAGGACACGCCACCCGGCGAGCAGCGCAAGGACGTCCGCATCCTGGACATCTTCAGAAACACCGCCAGCGTGCGCGTCGATGCCGGCACCTGGGTCGACTACCTCCACGTCGCTCGGTGGAACGACCGGTGGGTCATCGTCAACGTGCTGTGGGAGCTTCGGCCGCAGTAGGGTGACAATGGACCGACCGAACTGAAGGTCGGTGCGGTGCGGGACCCGTTGCGCGGCGATCCGCGTTTCCAGAGCTTGCTACGCCGCGCGGGGCTGGGGCCCTAACGACGGCTGTCCGTGAGACGAACTGGCCCTCCGACGGGACGAGCGGTGCTTGCCTCCCCTCGGTTCGGGGCCAGATTCTCTTCTGATGCTCTCTTCCCGATCGCCCGCGCGCCGATGGCAGCCATGGCTGCTCGGCTTCGTCGTCTGGACGGCGCTCGGACTGCTCTCGGCGGTCCAGACGTCCATCTACTTCATGCGCGACGGCCGCCCGGTGCCATGGACGCCGGTGCTGATCGACCGGCTCGCGGACTGGTACACCTGCGCGGTCTTCACGCCGTTGTTTTTCTGGGTCGTGCGCGCGATCCCGTGGGAGCGGGCGCGGTGGTGGCGGTCGGTGAGCGTTCAAACGCTCGTCGCGCTCGCCTGCGTTCCGATCAAGTACTTCATGTACGCTGGGATCGCCGCCTGGCTCATCCCCGACTACCGGAGTGTCGTCGTCGGCCGCCTGATTCTCAGCAACATCGTCTACGAGTTCATGGCGTTCGCAGCGATGTTCGCCGTCATCCACGCCGTCGAGTTCAACCGCCGCGCCATGGAGGACACCGCGCGCGCCGCACGTCTGGAGACGCGACTCGCCGAAGCACGTCTTGAAACGCTCACCGCGCAGCTCCAGCCTCATTTTCTGTTCAACACACTGCACGCCATCTCGACGCTCATGCACCGGGACGTCGAGGCAGCCGACACCATGCTGGCTCGGCTCGGGGATCTCCTGCGCCGCACGCTCGACGGTCGCGACCGGCCCGAGGTCCCGCTCGACGAGGAGCTGCAACTGCTGGACGCGTATCTCGACATCGCGCGGGTGCGATTCGAGGACCGACTGACGCTCGATGTGAGAGTCGCGACCGAGACGAAAAGCGCGCTGGTTCCGCGGTTCGTGTTGCAGCCGCTCGTCGAGAATGCGCTGCAACACGGCATCGGGTCCCGTCATGGGCGCGGCCGCGTCACCATTAGCGCCAGGCGAGACGGCGAGCGTCTGCACCTTTCCGTTTCCGACGACGGTCCGGGAGGGGCCCTTCAGGGCAATGGCTTTCCGCGCGAAGGGGTCGGCCTAACGAACACCCGCGAGCGGCTTCGCGAGCGCTACGGGGCTGACCACTCGCTCCACCTCACCAACGGCGAGGACGGCGGCCTGCTCGTCGCGGTGGACATCCCGTTCCGAGCGGCCGTCGCCTGAGATGGTACGCGTCGCCCTGGTCGACGACGAGCCGCTGGGACGCGAACGCATTCGTGCGCTGCTGGCTGACGAAATGGACGTCACGCTCGTCGGGGAATACCGCACTGGCGAAGAGGCATTGACGGGAATCCTCGAGTCGGCCCCCCAGGTGCTCTTTCTCGACGTGCAAATGCCCGGGATGGATGGATTTGGTCTCGTGCAGCTGCTCGAGTCCCATCTGGCCCCCGAGCAGCGTCCGTTCATCGTCGTGGTCACCGCGTACGATGAGTACGCGCTGCGCGCATTCGACGTCAGCGCGGTCGACTACCTTCTCAAGCCCTTCGACCGTGCCCGGTTTCGGGCGGCGCTGGCACGCGCGCGCGCGCGGGTGAGCGAACGTCCGCGCCCCGAAGCGCGATTCGTCGTACGGTCGGCGTCCCGAATGACCCTTGTCCGCGCCGCCGACGTGGAGTGGATCGCCGGCGAGGGGAATTACGCTCGTCTGCACAGCGGCGGCCGGCGGCATCTCGTCCGCGAGACGCTCAAGTCCGTCGAGGCACGCCTCGATCCGAGCAAATTCGTGCGCGTGCATCGCTCGGCGATCGTCAACGTGGACTGCGTTACGACCCTGGAGCCGCACGTCCACGGACAATACGTCCTCACGATGAAGGATGGATCTCGCATCACGTCGAGCCGGACGCACAGCGCCAAGCTTCGCGCCCTCCTCAAGCCGAGGTGATCTTCTCTGCCGGGGCTTGTGAGGCGACAGGCGGGCATCAAGAACGGAGAGCAGTTGAACACGGATGACACGGATTGAACCGAAGCGGCCGGATCGACGCGGGGCGCAGGGATCCCTCCTCTACAACAACAAGAAATGTCTTTTTTTTCTGGTTGCGAGAGGAGAGTTACGCCGCGCATGAACGATTAGGCACCTTCAGTTCAATCCGTGTCATCCGTGTCAAACCGCTTCTTGTTCTTGATGCCAGCCTGTAGGTCTTGATGGCATCTGGCTAGTGACAACCCACTCCATGGCGCGGCCAGTTCGTCACATTGCCTCTGTCGCGGAGCCGAGCGTCCCCAAACCTTCGGCGACATGACAAAACTCATCGTGGCTCTTCTCGTCTGCGGCCTGACGCGGATCGCGTCGGCGCAGAGCGCATCCGGGTTGGGATCGATGCTCGACTCGGTCGTACCGGCGGCGATGGCCGCCGAGCGGATTCCGGGGGCGGTGGTGACGGTAGTGAGTGGAGGGCGCGTGATCTTCTCGAAGGGATACGGCTTCGCCGACCTCGAGAGCCGGCGCTCCATGACCGATTCGACGATCGTCCGGATCGGGTCGATCAGCAAAATCATGACCGCCGTGGCGGTGGCGCAGCTGATCGATCGCGGCCGCGTCCACCTGGATTCCAACGTCCATCGATACTTGCGCGACCTGCGGATCCGGACGCGATATCGGACGCCGACCACCGTTAGGCACCTCTTGACCCACACGGCGGCGCTGGACGAGATCCGTCCCGGCCCTCTCGCCGACGGCGAAGCGAGCCTGCAGCCGCTGCGGGATTACCTGCGTCCGAGGCTCATCCAGTATGCGGCACCAGGCTGGGCGACGGCGTACTCGACGTACGGGGTCGCGCTTGCCGGCGTCATCGTCGAGGATGTGTCGGGACTCCCCTTCGAGAAGTATCTCGTCGACAGCATCTGGCGCCCGCTCGGCATGACGCGCACCTGGGTGACCGTCCCGGAGGCCGTGCGATCTCAGGCGGCGACGCCGTACGACGTCCAGGGGGACACCGCCGCAAGGGCGCCCTGGGAGTGGTATCACACGACGCCGGCGTCGTCGATGAACAGCACGGCGCGAGACATGGCGCGCTTCATGATCGCCCAGCTCGCCGGACGCAGCGCGATCATGAGTGAGCGGATGACTCGCGAGATGCAGCGCCAGCATGTCACGATGCACCCGTTGATCCCCGGCTACGGGCTCGGGTGGCAGCAAATCCAGCGAGCCAACGATGATCGGGGCGTCCAGCATGGCGGCGACGTCGCCGGTTTCTCATCGCTCATGACCCTGCTTCCAGCGCGGAACCTCGGTGTCTTCGTCGCGAGCCACCGTGAGGGAAGCAACTTGCGCTTTACCGTCACGCGCGCGGTGCTCGATCGCCTCGCCCCCGCACCCGAGGCCGCGAAGCGACCGGTGCCGATGCACGCGTCGCGCGAGGCTGCGGCCCGGTCGGCCGCTCGGTACGCTGGTCACTATCGCGCGAACATCGTCTGTCACACGTGCGCCAATCCACGACAGATGGGAGAGGCCGACGTCGTCGCCAATCAGGACGGCTCGCTTTCGGCGTTCAATGGCCGATTCATCGAGGTCAGCCCCCGCTTCTTCCGCAGCGACGATGGATCGCGGCGCTTCGGGTTTCACGAGGATTCCCTCGGGCGAATCACGCACCTCACGGTCGGCTCGTGGCAGGTGATGGAGCGTGTCCCGATGATGGGATCGTCGATCGATAGTGTACGCATCAGGGCCGCCGTCCTCGACTATGTGGACGGCTGGTACACCGGCGACGCGGCACGGATGGAGCGCGCGGTTCATCCGGATTTGGCCAAGCGGATCTGGCGTCCCGATCCGGAGCGCGGCGCGAATCGAATGGAGAACCAGACGGCGATGACCTTGGTGCAGGGTACGCGCCGTGGCTGGGGCCGGGAGACGCCGGACTCGTTGCGGAGGCGCGAGGTCGAGATCCTCGAGATCTTCGGCAACGCGGCAAGTGCTCGCGCCCGGATGACGGACTGGATCGACCTCATGCACCTGGCGCGTGTCAACGGGGAATGGAAGATCGTGAACGTCCTCTGGGAGTTTTCGCACGCGGAGCGTGGCGAACACCCGACGAAGGCGACGCCACCTGTGGTACGTGCGCCGGTGCAGAACCCGGCTCTGCGCGCGGAGATTCAGGCCGTCAACGACTCCATGGTCGCGGCGTTCAACTCGGGGGACATGCTTGCGGTCGCTCGCTTCTACACCGATGACGCGCGCATCGACGGGGAACGGGGCGAGCTCGTGCAGGGCCGTGCGGCAATCGACAAGTACTGGACCGGCATCCGCAACGCCAAGTCCTGGAAGCTCGACGTAATCGATGTCGGCGGACATCCGGACAATCCCTATCAGATCGGCCGCTCGACACTCGTGACGACTGGGCCGAACGGCGACCGCACGTCGGTGGTCGAGTTTCTCGTGATCTGGCGTCGCGAGCCCGGTGGTGGCCTGAGGATGGCGGTCGACTACTATCGCTACTGATTCCCACGGCGCGCGCTGGCGCCTTGGCCCGAATCGGTGACGATCACCACCACGACCAGAATTCGACGCGAACGTAACGCCTAACGCGGCGCGTCAAGACGTCGACGGCTCGCCGGTCCCCGACGTGGATACGGGCATAGCCCGTCATCATCGGCCGGAGCAGGTGGCCGGCATTCGGGAGGTCCACCTCGACCCGAACCGTTCGCTCCGTGAGCCAGCCGCTGTCGGCGGCAGCGCCGGCGATGCGCGTGACCGTCCCCTGAAATGTTCGGTTGGGGTACGCACGAAGTCGCAGTGCGACGGGTTGCCCGAGCTGGACCTCTCCAATGTCCCGCTCGGAGACGTCGATCTGCGCCGTTAGGCGATCGAGGGAGTGGATTTCCGCGACCAGGTCGCCAGGCTCGACGTAGCCCCCGACTTTCTCCCAGAGACGCGGAGTCATGACCACACCGCCATGGGGTGCGACCACCACCAGGCGCGCGATCTCGGCCTCCAGTCGATTTCGCTCGGCCACCGCCCGCGCGACCGCCTGTGCCGTCGCGGCGATCTCTTCAGGACGGCTTCCCGCGGTCAGCATCGCGAGCCGCCCGCGCGCCTGCTCCAGCTCGTTGGTGAGCACCGCCACTTGCTCTTCGGCCCGCTCGAGCTCCGCGCGCGTCACGACCTGCGTCGCCGCGAGTGTGCGCACCCGTTCCACTTCCGCCTGCGCAACCCGGAGCGGTTCCTCCGCCCTCGCCACCGCGAGTCGCGCGAGAGCGAGCTCTTCCGGACGTGCCCCAGCCTTGAGCAGCCGAAGTTGTGCTTCGCGTTCGGCGACATCGGCCTCCACCGCTCTCAAACGAGCGCGGTGGTCTCGCCCGGAGAGACGCGCGATGGTGTCGCCGGCTTCCACTACGCTTCCTTCCTCGACATACACCCGTTCGATGACGCCGCCGATCGTGGAGGGAACGTCGGCGTTCCGCGCGGGAAGAAGCTCGAACGCCCCGCCGACGCGTAACGGAATGCGCGCCACGAAAAGGAGCGCGACCACCACGGCGGCGAGCGTGAGCGACACCGCCCTCCGCTTTCGACTACCGAGCTTTACTCCCGACGCAGAAGGCGCCGGGGCCGCGGACGCGGTTGTGTCCGTCTGCGGAGAGACCGCCGTCGACGGGGGTGGCGTGGGACGCGAACTCGTGCGGCGTCCGATAAGGCGACGCACGGGCTGTGGAAATACCAGGCCGAGGAACATCGTGAACGCCACGAAGCCCGGACCCTGATACCGAGAGGTCAGATACCCACCGATACCAAGCACGATCTTCGCGAGGAACCAGTACGAGAACGTGAACGCCATCGCGCCGTAGGCGACGAATATCGCGCGCTCCCGTCCGGAGGCGTCCAGCAATCCAGAGGGCTCAATCGCTCCGACGAGGCGTCTCAGTCTGCCACTCAGATATGAAAATGCCCGCTGTCTCAGGTTCGGCACCTCGAGGAGATCGCTCAGGAAATAGTAGCCGTCCAGCTTGATCAGCGGATTCAGATTGAAGAACTGCTTGATGGCCGAAGTCGCCATCACGATGAGGGCCACGCCGCTGATCCACGTCCCCGGCTCGACGACCGTCCAGATCAGCGTGGCGACCGACCATACGAACAGCTCGAAGTATGCGCCCGCCGCCGTCACCCAGAGTCGCCGGGACTTCTGCGGAAACAGCCACGCATCGCTGATGTTGCAGTAGAAGGCTGGCTGAAAGTAGATGAGCATGAAGCCCATCTCGTGCACCCTGCCGCCGAAGTTCTTGCAGGTGAGCCCGTGCGCGAACTCGTGCAACGTCACGACACAGAGGACCACGACCCAGGCGAGGAACAGACTCTGGAAGTTCCACAGGCGGGTGAGGTCCTGCATGATGTCGGCACGATGCGTGACGACTGTGATGATCGCCCAGCCCAGAAGCACCGCCGAGCCGAGGACGAAGTACGGGGTGAAGAAGAACCGCACCCGAACGATCAGCCAGTCGAGCAGTCGGTCGGGGTCGAACGCGCGGAAGCGGAGATAGAGGGGCGTGCCGCGGACGAAGCCTTCGCGTGGTGGTGTCGGCGCCGAGGGGTCGTCGATCAACCCCTGCCGACGGAGCTGGGCCACGAACGCATCGAGTGCGCTGGCATCGAGATCGACATCCAGCTCGGCGGAGAGGGCCGGCGCCAGCTCGGCGGTCGGCGACCGTCCATCCAGCCGGCGGGCGATTGCGTACTCGAGCTCCCGAAGCCGAAAGTACCGCCGAGTGCGTGGATCCTTGAGCACAAACCGCGGACCTTCCGGCGTCTCCATCCGGCTGACGATCAGATCGGTCCGAAGCTTCGGTTCCGCGCTCATTGTCATGAGTCCGGCCCGCACCCCCTCATGTTCCGCCGACTTCGCGGCGGAACGAGTTCAAGCAGCTACGCCGAGGAGTGGCTGTCGCAGGGATCGCGACAGCCACCCTTCGATCGCCGTGCTACGGCTGGCCGCCGTCGCCTTGATTGTTCTGGCCGTTCTGATCGCCTGGGCCGGAGTTGCCCGGACCGCCGCCCCAATTGCCCTGGCCTGGAGGAGCGTCATGCGGGTTGCCGACACTTTCCGGTGCGATGCGCTGCTCGAGCTCCTCGAGCTTCAGCGTGGGTTTCTCTTCCATGTGAGTTCACTCCCAGGTTGATGTGATTGGAAACTCAGTGGAACCAGCTTGCCCGGCCCGGCACTTACGGGCCGGTCGAGACCTTGCCACCGGTGCCCTCATTGCCCGGATTGTTGGTGTTGTTGGCGGGGGGATTGTTGTTCCCCGGATTGCCGATCGCTTCGGGAGCGATCCGTGGCTCGAGGGTCTCGAGCACAAGCGTGGGTTTCTTCCGCACACCTGCCTCCTGAAGAGGAGTTGACAGGAACCCCGCAGGGCCGCGCAATCTAGAAGGGACAGGTGTTCCATCAAGGGGCAACATTCGTGATGCACGTCACACTTCTCGGGTCTTCGTCTCCCGCTCCGGCCGCGGCGGAATGGTCTTCTCGTTAGGCCTGATGCGCGGGGCGGCCTGCGGCGCTCGAATGCCTGACGACACGTGACCCCGCGTTCCCATGCTCCCGTCCACCGCACGTTCGGCCACGCGTGGATCGCACTCGGACTCGCGCTGGCGGTGCACGTCGCCGACGAAGCGGCAAACGACTTTCTCGCGCTGTACAACTCCACCGCGCTCTCCTTGCAACAGCGCCTGGGCGGCTTTCCGTTTCCGCCGACGTTCTCGTTCAGGGCGTGGCTCAGCGGCCTCGCGATTGCGGTCGTCCTCTGGCTCGGCCTCGCGCCGTTTGCCTATCGTGGTCGCCGATGGTGTGTTCCGCTGGCCACCGCGCTCAGTGTCGTTCACATCGCGAACGCGCTGGGTCACAGCCTCACGAGTCTGTGGCTCGGCCGGCCTGCACCCGGTGTCTGGTCGTCGCCCCTGCTGCTCGCGAGCGCCCTCTGGATGCTCATCGTCGTGCGACGCGTCCGTCGCGCTTCCTCGGCACCGCGTTAGCTCTCCTACACACGATTCGTGTGCTTCCCGCGCTGCAGACCCGCCGGCTGACGCTGCGTCCGACAATGGACGATGACGTCGACCGGATACTCAGGATCTGGAATGCCCCTCCGGTGCGGCGATACCTTTTCGATGATCGCGAGGTAGCGTTGAAGGGCGCGTTCACGTTCCATGAACCGGTAATCGCTTTGCATCCCGGGTGTGGCGACGCGAGCTCGCCACGGAGGCTATGGTGAGCGGACTTGCTCATGGCTTCGACGCACTTCGGCTGCCGCTGATACGCGCGGCCGTCGATGCACCGAATACGGAATCGCTCAAGCTGCTCTCGAAGCTCGGGTTTCAGCCGCTGAGCGAGATTCGGGACACGACGATTCCGCTCCTGACCTTTCTGGCTGCCCCTGAGCAGTTTCGAGAAGCGGTGGCTTTCCTGGATGCCTAACGTGGAACGGTTACCGGGCCTCGACCCTGCCATCGCCGACTTCTATGACCGAACGCCCGAGGAATCCCGCCTCGAGCAAGGCCCCTTCAAGCTCGAAGAGGCGCGAACGCGGGAGCTCGTCGAGCGACACGGCCCCCCTCCGCCGGCGACGGTGCTCGATGTCGGTGGGGCTGCTGGTGCGTACGCCTTCTGGTTGGCCGAGCGTGGCTACACCGTCCACCTCGTCGACGCCGTGCCGCGCCTCGTAGAGGAAGCGCGGCGTCGGAACGCGCGCGCGAAGCACGCGCTCGCGTCCTGTCGCGTGGCCGATGCACGACAGCTTCCCTTCGCCGACGCCACGGCGGAGCTCGTGCTCCTGCTCGGGCCGCTGTATCACCTCGTCGACGCGATCGATCGGCAACGCGCGCTGGCCGAGGCGGCGCGAGTGCTCGCGCCCGGAGGCGTGCTCATCGCCGCAGCCATCTCACGCTGGGCGTCCGCGCTCGATGGTCTTTCCCGCAACCTCCTCGGCGACGCGCGATTCGCGAGGATCGTCGAGCGCGATGTGCGGGAAGGCCAGCACCGCAATACTACGGAGCGCATGGACTACTTCACGACAGCGTACTTCCATGCGCCGGAGGAGTTGCGCGGGGAGACGCAGCAAGTCGGTCTCGCCGTGAAAGGCCTCTACGGAGTGGAAGGCCCGGGATGGATTCTGTCTGACTTCGACGAACGCTGGACGAATCCCGAGCAACGAAAGGCCCTTCTCCACGTGGCGCGGCTTTTGGAGTCGGAGCCTTCGGTACTCGGCTGTAGCGCGCACTTGCTCGTCGTGGCGACGAAGACCACCGAACAATGATAGATCGAGGAGGGCTGTGATCCGACATCTCGTGGTTCTCGCGGCGGCGCTCGCCGCCCTGCCAGGATGCGCGGCGCGCCAGACGTCGATCGTAATCCAGAATGTGACGGTCATCCCGATGACCGAGGCTGCTCCGTCCGCCGACCGCACGGTGCTCGTCCGTGATGGCCGAATCGCCGACATCGGTAGCGCCGCTGACGTGCGCGCTCCAGCGGGAGCGATCGTCGTGGATGGGAGCGGCAAATTCCTCATCCCCGGTCTTTTCGAGATGCACGCCCACACGTCGAAGACCCGCGCCTCGGCGCTCGGACTGTACGTCGTGCACGGGGTGACGACCCTCCGCGATCAGGGAAGCGAGCACGCCGAGGTGCTGCGGTGGCGCCGGGAGATACGGGGCGGGCAGCGGATCGGGCCGCGGATGCTCATCGCGGGGCCCTATCTCGAATCGCTCCGAAACATCGAGCGCATGCGACGCGATCCGCCGGAGGAGCGTGTCGAGCCGTTCGAGCGGGCGCGGATTCCCGTCGGCTCACCTAACGACGCGCGTCGGACCATCGACTCGCTGGCCGCGCTGGAGCTCGACCATTTCAAGATCCGCACGGTGCAGGATCGCGAGACCTATCTCGCGTTGGCGGCTGCGGCACATGCACGCGGAAAGCGTCTCGTGGGGCACGTGGTCACGGCGACGCCGGCGGGGTTTATCGAGGCCGGCCAGGATGGTGTGGAGCATGGATTTCCTATTTCGCTCGACTCCCTTCCGCGCGACGAGCGAATGGCGTTCTGGCGTCAGCTCGCGACTCGCGACGTCGGAGTGGTCCCCACGATCGTCGTAGCGACCGAATCGGTCTTCCGTCCTCTGGAGTACTTTCGCGCCCTCGTGTCCGACACGACCCCGGCCGCGCATCCGCTACGGCCGTATCTGTCGCGATTCATGATCCTCGACTGGCGCGAGCAGGTCGAGGAGGTGACGCCGCAGCGACGGCAATACTTCGATCGCGCCTGGCCCATCGCGCTCAAGCATCTCCGGGAGATGCGCGAAGCCGGCGTCCGCATCATGGCCGGCTCGGACGTCGCCGTCCTCAACATCTTTCCGGGTGCTTCGCTGCACGAGGAGCTGCGGCTGTTCGTCGACTCGGTCGGCATGACCCCACTGGAAGCGCTCGCCAGCGCGACGCGAAAGCCCGCCGAGTGGCTCGGCCTCGCTGACTCGGTGGGTACGATCGAACAGGGCAAAGTCGCGGATCTCGTCCTGCTCGATGCCAATCCTCTCACCGATATCACCAACACCCGGCGCATCGCGGCGGTCGTCTTGCGTGGGCGCGTCTTCCAGCGAAAGGACCTCGACGCGCTCCTTGGGTCCGTGGGGATGATGCCCGACCAGCGCGTGAACGATTGGGTGCGCTAGCGGGTGACGATTCCACGCCGCAGAATGAGATCGCCCATTTGAGGTGACAGTCCTATGCGCCGTCCCGCATACGCCGCGCTGGTCCTTGGGCTTGCAGCCGTCATTCACATCGACTGGCATCTTGCCCGTCCTGTGCATCATCGGCTCAGCCTCGGCTGGACCGACCACTGGATCTTCGCCGTCGCGGCCTTCGCCATTGTCGGCTGCCTCATCGCGCGGGGTTGGCCTGATGCGCCCGCCCGTGCGGCCGCCGGCATCGTCGGGCTGGCGGTACTCCTGGCTCAGGGGGTTGAGCCCGTCCTCGAGGTCGCCTTCTACGATCATCAGCTCGGGTATCCGGATGACCCGGGACGCTGGGGCGCATTTGCGCTGTGCCTCGCGGCCGGACTTCCGGCGCTTGTCGCCACGCTCGTCGTCTGCCGGCCACGCGCGCGGTCGGGAGGTGCTGTCACCCCCGCAAACTGAGGTGTAGGCGGTGACTACCGGGAATCGCGTGGGGTCTCGGTGGTGATGCGTGCCTCCCGTCTTGTCCCGCAGGCGCTTCTTGCCCTCTGCGCATTCGCACTCGGCGCGTGTGATACCGTCGACGGGCTGCCGGTAGCCTGCACTGCTAACTTCGTGTGGGGCCTTCACGTGACCGTGCAGGACTCCGTCACGGGAGGGCCGTCGGCTTCCGGAGCTCAGCTGATCGCACGGGACGCCGCGTATGCCGACACCTCGAGCTATCCGCCGAACCGGCCTGATCTCGACAATTTGCCGCTCGTCGCCGCCGGCGAACGCGAGGGAACCTACACGGTAACCGTGCGAAAGCCGGGGTTCGTCGACTGGGAGCGCCGCGACGTCGTCGTAACCGCCGATGAGTGTCACGTGCGGCCGGTAGCCCTCACCGCGCTGCTGAAGCGCGCACCGTAGCGGGGAGTTTTCGGACTTCCGAGAGCGCGGCACGCCGCTAAGTTACGGCTCCCCAATTTTGACGGAGTTTCCATGCGTCTCGGTCGTCTGGTGACGAGCCTCGCCTCGGGCACGCTCGTTATGGTTGCCGCCTGCACCGATCTCGTCACGAGCCCGCACTCCCCCCGCTTCGAGAACGGCCGCGATGATACCATCGGTGAGCCGATCGATCCGCCTGCCGGATTTACCGGGATGATCCGGATTGGCGTCATTGCCGCGATCAACGGATCGACGCCCACGACTAGCCTGACGATCGGCAGTCCGACGTCGTTCACCGTGATCAACAAGACCACGGGTGCAACGATCGCGACCGGGAACGCCGAGAATCTCACGGCGGTGTTGATTCCCGGTGGAACGCCTCGCACGCGGCTCTGGTGGCAGGTGGCCTGCACGGGGAGCGTTGCGACCCGCGACAACTGGACCTCGCGAGTAACTACCGCCGGGTTCGAGTGGTATACCGAGTTCGTGGCGGGAGCGAACTGCTGGCGCCTTCGCATTGGCTCGCTGCCGACGAACGCGACCGCGGCGCAACGCACCGCCTTCGTCGCCAGCTTCACTGCCGCGGGACTCACCTTCCCCCCGACTGCGCCTGGTGGCCCCTTCACCGTGACGCGCTCCGACGGCGTCGCGCAGATCGACGTGCGGCGCGGCACGACCTCGCTCGCCAATGTACCGGGGAACGTGGTGCTCGCGTCGCCCGACGGCATTGTCCGCATCGGGACGCGGCTGTACCGGGGCGTCGCCGAGGTTCACATCGCGACCGGTGGAGGTGCGATCGCCGGAGTCAACGAGCTTCCACTCGAGCAGTATCTGTGGGGCGTCGTGCCTCGCGAGCTGGGTCCTATCGCCTTCCCCGAGCTCGAGGCGCTGAAGGCGCAGTCGGTCGCCGCGCGCACCTACGCGATCGCGAACTTCAACAAGCGGGCGTCCGACGGCTACAATCTGCTCCCGACGACCGCCGATCAGGTGTACGGCGGCTTCCAGGATGAGCATCCGCTCTCCACGCAGGCGGTGAACGAGACTGACGGGTTGATCGCGACGGTCGATCGTATCCGTCCGATCGAGGCCCTGTACTTCTCGACGAGTGGTGGATTCACCGCCAACAATGAGGATGTCTTCAACTCCGCACCGGTCGCCTACCTGCGGGGGATCCCCGATCATCAGCGCGGCAACTCGCTCGAGAATCACGACGACGGCGTCCAGAACAACGCGAACGCGCGGCAGCTCCGCGCGACGAAGGCAGGCGACTTCGAGGCGGACTGGAGCCGCTTCCACCGTTGGACGTTCGAGTGGACCAACGCCGAGATCCGCAACGTCCTCTCTCTATGGGCAGGTCAGGACGTCGGCGCCGTGCTGGCGATCAACGTGCTCGAGCGCAGCGGATCGGGCCGCGTGAAGACGATCGAGTACGTGACGGAGGCCGGCACCTTCACCGATACGAAGGATCGCATCCGCTCGTCGCTTCGCTTCATCGACGCCAGCGGCGCGAAGGTCAACCTGCCGAGCACGCTGGTGTACATCGAGCCGGTGCACGACAGGAAGACAAAGGAGCTCACCGGCTTCGTGGCGTGGGGCGGCGGCTTCGGTCACGGCGTCGGGATGTCGCAGACGGGTGCGGTCGGCATGGCGGAAAAGAAGGCGTCGTTCATCGAGATCCTGAAGCACTACTATCGGGGGATCGAGCTGGTGCCGGTGTGCACGAATCCGTCAGGTTGCGCACCGCTACTCTGAGGTAGTTCTGCGAACGAGGAACGAGGAATGAGGAAAACGAGGCACGAGGAATGAGGAAGACGATCTCAGCTTCCTCATTCCTCGTTCCTTTCGTCGTTCTCGCCCTGGTCGCGGTTCCGACCCAGGGTCAGCAAGCACCCCGGACGATCCTGGCCGTCGGCGCGCACGCGGGGGACATGGAGCTCACCGCCGGTGCCGTGCTTCTCAAGCAGCGTCAGCTCGGCGATCGCGTCGTCATTCTGCACCTGAGCCTGGGAGAGCGCGGGAATCCCAAGCTTCCGCCGACGGCGTACGGGGCACAAAAGCGGAAAGAAGCGGAAGCGGCAGCGCGTGTGTTAGGCGGGGACGTCATCTTCGCCCCCTATCGCGATGGGGAGGTTCCAGACACCGACGAGGCTCGGCGCTACGTGGCCGATGTCATTCGTCAGACCAAGCCGACCCTCGTCATCACACATTGGCGGGAGAGCATTCACCGCGACCATGCGGCCGCGCACGCCATCGTCGTCGACGCGGTGCTGCTCGCCGCGATCGAGGTGGGCTCGAAGGGAGAGCCCGCGCATCGCGGGACCCGTCTCTGGTACGCCGAGAACTGGGAAGACACCGAGCGGTTTCAGCCGTACCTGTACATCGACGTCAGCGACCACATGGCCAAGTGGCGCGAGCTCGTTTCGAGCTACGAGTTCGTGCGTGGCGGGGTCTCGTCGTTCGCGTATCTGGATTACTACACGGCCCTGGCGACGGTACGGGGCGCCGAAGCGCGACGGCGCCAGGCCGTCGCGTTCGACATCGACCCGTTAGGTAAGCGGCGCGTGCTCGACTCGGTGCCCTGACGTCACTGGTTGTGCGGCACGGTCACGGTGCCGGTCGCGGCGCTGGAGCCATTGCCCGCACGATCGACCGCGGTCGCGCGAATCGTGTACACTCGCCCATTCCCGAGTCCACTGCGCTCGGCTCGGACGAGCACGTCGGCGAGGGATGCTCCGGACGGCTGCACCGCCCAGTCGGGCGCGGTGTCGCCATCGCCGAGGCCGTTCTCCGGCTCATCACTAGTGATCGCGAAGCTCAGCGCAGGCGCCGGATCACAGACATCGCTCGCCGTGACGCCGCGCGCAACGACGTGCATGGTGTGGTTAGGCGGCCACAGGCTCGCAGGGCTGACAACCATGGCGACCGTCGGGGCCTGGGTATCCCGGATGTTGACGACGACGACGTCATCGTTCGTTCCACCGTCATCGTCCGTCGTGCGGAGGATGATGGTGTGCTCACCGAATGCGAGCGTGACTGTCGGCGTTGAACCGATTGCGATGCGCTTCCCGCTCTCGAACCATTCGTACAGTGTGATCTGGCCGTCGCTGTCCGCGGACCCCGCAGCGGTCAGCGTAACGGTCGAGCCCGCGTGTGACGCGCACTCGGCGGACTGGTCTGGTCCCGCCACTGCTGTGGGTGCCAGATTGGGCGGTGTGGCCTGTGGCCCTTGCGGGCTGGTGGGGCCGTCCGTGGAATCGTCGAGCGCGGTCGGCCCATCGTCGCCGCAGCCCAGCGGCAGCGCGCCAATCAGTGCGATGGACAGCAATCCGAAGAACGAAGAGGGGCGCATGGTCTCATCCTCTCTGACGGGCAGACTTTTCGTTTCCTTGCCCGTTCAAAAGGCAAGTCCCGTGCTGTAACCGCCAGATGTAGTCCAGCGCCATCCACCTTTGCTAAGGTCCGTGATGTACGAGCTGATTCTAAAGCGCTTCGAAACGCCCGATGAAGTGCGTCACTTCGAGAAGGGCCGCTTCGAGCTCGTCTCGATGGGCGGGATGACCATTGGCCGGGCGACGTACGAGCCTGGTTGGCGCTGGTCGGTGCACGTCGGTCCAACGGTCGGCAAGGAGCGGTGTGATGTAGAGCACATTGGTCTCGTCCTGTCTGGGCACGCGACGGTGGAGTTCGCCGACGGAAAGGTGCACGACCTGGTGCCGGGAACTCTATTCCACGTTCCGGCCGACCCGCACGACAGCTGGGTGGTAGGGAACGAGCTGTACGTGTCGTTGCATTTTCTCGGGGCTGGGAGGTATGCCAAGTAGAGCAGAGGTGCTCAGGGTGCTCAGGGTCCTCAGGGTCCTCAGGGTCCTCAGGGTCCTCAGGGTGCGAAAACCCCGAGCACCTCGCACCCTGAGGACCCTGAGGACCCTGAGGACCCTGAGCACCCTTCTTCCAGCATCTCTCTCGGCGCAAGGCAGCGTCGTCGGCATCGTCGTCGCGCGCGAGAGTGGAGAGCCGCTCGCGCATAGCGTGATCGCGGTGCCGTCGCTGGAGATCCACCGCTTCGCCAACGACAGCGGCACGTTCGTGCTGCGCGCGCTCCCGCCGGGATCGTTCGCGCTTCACATCCGCCGGCTCGGCTATGCGCCAAAGGATCTGATGCTCACCGTGCGGGCGGGAGCACAGGATTCCCTACGGATCGAGCTCACGCGCGTGGCTCTGAAGCTCGCTCCCGTGCAGGTTCGCGCGAATCCCTCGTGTACGACACCCGGACTCCGCGCGGTGACGGACTCTTCGCTCCTGACGCTCCTCACGCAGCTGCAGATGAACGGAGAGCAATACCGTCTCCTGTCGGAGCGATATCCGTTTGTCTACTCGCAGGAGTTGATCGTCAGCAGCGAGCTGCGGGACGGCGAAACCCGCATCGACGATATCGACACGGTGGTAGTCGCAAGTAAGCCGCCCTGGCGGTATCGGCCCGGGCGGATCCTGACGCGTCCCACTCGCCGTCAACGTGGAGAGGTGTTCTTCAATATTCCAACGCTGCTCGACTTCGCCGATCCGCTCTTTCTCGACAACCACTGCTTCGTCGATGGCGGACTCGATCATGTCGATGGAACGGACCTCCTTCGCATCGACCTCTACGCGTGGGCCAAGATCGAGAATCCCGACGTGAACGGATCGATCTTTCTCGACCCCAACACGTTTCAGATTCGGCGATCAGTGCTCCGCCTGTCACGAAGCCCGAAGGTGAAGGGACTCATCGACCTGGAAGTCACGACCGTCTTTCAGGAGGCCCTCGCGTCCATCCCGATCGTGTCGCAGGTACTTGGCGTTCAACGGTTCGACCCGCGCGACAAGAAGCGAGCGATCCTCGCGGGATACGAGCATCATCGACTCGTCGGGTTCCATTTCGTCGGGAGGAAGCCCGGGGACGACCCGAGGTAGGACTACCTCAGGGTCATCTCCATTTCCCCGGATCAAACACGGAAGCCTCGACCGGCACGCCCGTCTTGATCTGCGTGTACTCCTCGAGAAAATCGCGGGTGCCGTCGGTGAGGAACTCCACTTCCGGAGAGAGCCAGGCGTCGCCCACCTGGTAATACCGGTTGAAGCGGATCTCCGACGTCTTCGTCGTATCGCGGCGTGACGGTTCGATCATCCGCACAAACACGAGGCGATCGCGATCGATCCAGAACTGCCGTGACCGGAGATCCCCAGCGACCGCGCCGACCACGTATGCGGGACGTCCCTGCCAGGTCGATTCGTGCATCCGCGCGAGATTGAAGCCGATCTCGCGCAGACCGGCGATCGCACGGTCGACGGGCAGGAAGTACACATCGAAGCCCAGCAGCAGGAGGGGATGCGGCGCACGCGCCTGCCTGACGAGTCGCCCATTGTTGAAGACGTAGACCGTGTCGTTGCGGTAGATGTTGCCGTTGCCGTTGGCCCGCGGCTCGACGTCGATCCGCAGCTTGCCGGGGAAGCTCAGCACCTCGCTCCACGTCGACGTGTCGGTGCCCCCTTGCGGCAGGTAGCGGGTGTTCTTCTGCACGAAGGCGAGCGTCGGATACCATTTGCCGGCGTACCGGTCGTGCATCGCGCTGACGAGCTGCTCGGCGGTGGTGATCGACGGAGTGGCCGGGGCTGGAGTCGGGGCCGGCTGCGTTGCGCAGCCCGACACGAGCAGCGAGAACAGGAGGACGTTTCGCATTGCGATGGTTTGCGAGAAGAGACACATCCGAAGACCTCAGACATCAGACGTCAGTGGTCAGACGTCAGACACCTCGTTGCCTAGTGCGGTTTCGGTTTCTGACATCTGAACTCTGACGTCTGATGTCCGACGTCTTCGGAAGTTTAGCTAAACGATCTCAAGCACCACCCAGTGGCCCGTACTGGAATATCATCCACGGAGTCGGCCGCAGCTCGATCGGCTCCGTCCCCTCGAGAAAGTACTCCGTATAGCGGCGCTCATCCGGCGTGAACGCGTCGGCGAGCAGGCCGGTTGCGCGATCGAGCTCGGCCGACACGAGACCCGCTGGCGGCGTCCACGTACCGACCGCTCTGCCCTCGTAGTATTTCGCGATCATCTGACCGAAGATGGGGGCCGCGTACGTCCCGCCTCCCGCGCCGCGGGCGATCGGCCGCGGACGGTCGAATCCGAGCCATACCCCCGCGACCAGCTCCGGCGTCATCCCGACGAACCACACGTCGGTGTTGTCGTTCGTCGTGCCCGTTTTCCCCGCCACGGGAACCCGCGGGTCGACCAGCCTTCGGACCCATGAGCCCGTTCCCCGCTCCACGGCTTCCCGCATGATGTCGCGCACGATGAAGGCGACCCGCGGATCGATCGCGAGGGCGGGCGGCTTCGGCTCCGGCGTCCACACGGGGCGACCGGTGCGATCCTCGATGCGCGTGATGTAGCGCGGCTCGACCGCCACACCTAACGTGGCGAACGCCGAATACGCGGCGACGAGTTCGATGGGGCGCAGCGACGAGGCCCCGATCGCCGACGATGGCACGGGCACGATCTGCGACTCGATGCCCATACGGCGCGCGAAGGACGCGACCGAATCCATTCCCACCAACAGCCCGAGTTGCACGGCGACGGGATTGCGCGAGCGCACCAGCGCCTCGCGAACAGTGATGGGCCCGAGGAACTCATCGTCGGCGTTCCCTGGCTCGTACATCGTACCGTCCGGCAAGGGAATCGCGATCGCGGTATCGGGAACGATCGCGTTCGCCGGCATGCTGTCGGTGACGGCTGCCGCATAGACGATCGGCTTGAACGCCGATCCCGGCTGACGAACACCGTTGACCGCTCGATTGAACGGCGACTCGGCGTAATCACGTCCGCCGACGAGCGCACGAACCTCTCCGGTGAGAGCGTCCAGCGACACGACCATGCCCTGCAAATAGTCGAGCTGGCCGCGCGCACGCTTCGCATAGGTCGGCTGCCCGTATCCTGGTAGCCCCTCGACGCGACGCGTGCCCTCCGTCAGCGCTTCGACGGCGGCGTTCTGCAACGCGGCATCGAGCGTCGTGACGATCCGGTATCCCCCATTCATCACCGGTACCCCGGCGCGCTCCGCCTGAGACCTAACGACATCCACGAAGTACGGCGACGGTGCCGACATCCCCATGTTGGGCGCAACGACGAGGGGGCGCTTCTTCGCCGCATCCGCCTGCGCGCGGGTGATGAATCCGTTGGCCGCCATTCGCCCGAGTACTTCATCGCGACGGCTCTTCGCGCGGTCGGGATGACGAATGGGATCGTAGATGGCCGGCCCCTTCGGAAGCGCCGCCAGCGTGGCCGCTTCTTCGAGCGTCAGACGCGCCGCGCTTTTCCCGAAGTAGTGCCGTGCCGCCGCCTCGATGCCGTACCAGCCGTGGCCGAACGCGATTTGATTCAGGTACGCCTCGAGGATCTCATCCTTCGAATAGCGCTTCTCCATCTCGATCGCGGCGCGCTGCTCGCGAACCTTGCGGCTGAGCGACCGATCGCGGCGATCGATCTCCTCCGGATGCATGTTCCCGACGAGCTGCTGCGTGATCGTGCTCGCGCCGCGCGGTGAGCCGGTGACCGCATCCTTGATCGCGCCGGCGATCCCGATGACGTCGACGCCACCGTGCTCGTAGAAGCGGTGATCCTCGATGGCGACGAACGCCTGCGGTACGTACCTCGGCAGCGACTTGATGGATACGGATGTGCGCCACTCCTTCCCGATCTCACCGATGAGCGAGCCATCACGCGCAACGACGAGCGAGGACTGCGGCGGCTGAATGAGACGCCACGGCTCGGAGCTTTCCGTCTCCTGTGCAAGCAGCACAGGCGCGGACAGCAACGGCGTTGAAAGCGCCGGGAGCGCGAACAGCGCTGTGACGAGAAGGAGGCGAGGACTGATCGAGCGATTCATACGTCCAGAAAAATACCCCGAAGGGACCCGAATGGTATCAGCACGTACGGCTCATAGCTTGTGACGATCGACACGCGCGGCGAGGATTGAGTGATGACCATGCTAACGCGGCACGCCGGCTGGGCGGCAACATTGGCCGGACTCGGAGTCTGTGCGGTAAGAGTCGGATTCGCCCAGCCAGCGCTGTCGTCCAGTCCCTGTCGCGTACCCGGGCTCGACGAACAGGTCCGCTGCGCCACCCTCGAGGTCCCCGAGAACCGGGCGATCACGGGTGGCCGCACGATACCGCTTCGGATCGTCATTCTGCCCTCGCGTGCTCCCGCGAACGCCCCGCGGCAGGCGTTGTTTTATCTGGTCGGTGGCCCCGGCTTGGCGGCCACACCGCTCGCCGACCTGGTTGCCGCTTCGCATTCGACGACGCGGGCGACGCACGACATCGTGCTCGTCGATCAGCGCGGAACCGGGGCCTCGAATGCGTTGCGCTGCGAGTTCTACGGAACGGCCGGCGACGTCGGCGCGTACCTCGGCGACCAATTCCCCTCCGATTCAGTCCGGGCGTGCGCGTTGCGCCTCTCCCGCCGTGCCGACCTGACGCAGTACACGACCGCCAATGCCGCCGCCGATCTCGAAGCAGTGCGAAGCGCGCTCGGCTTTTCCTCGATCGATCTCGATGCCAGCGCCTACGGCACGCAGGTCGCCCTGGACTACTTGGGAAGGCACGCGGACCGTCTCCGGACCGTCGTGCTGCAGGGTGCCATGCCGCTCGGCGCGTCGCTTCCACGCTCGGCCGCGGGTGACGCACAAGCGGCACTCGAGCGTGTCATGCTGGATTGCGCAGCCGATCCATTCTGTCGAGGCTCGTTTCCGCGCTTACGAAGCGAGCTGAATGCGCTGCTCGAGCGGTTCGACCGCGGACCGATGTCGTTGCGCGTGGAGCATCCGCGCTCCCGCGACAGCATCACCGTGAGTCTGACACGCGGCGTCTTCGCCGATCGCCTCCGACTCATGCTTTACTCGACGCGCCTGTCCCGTCGCATTCCGATAGTCGTTCATGCCGCTCACGGCGGAGACTGGACTCCGTTCGTGAGAGTGGCGTACGAGCTCAGCCGAGTGGTGTTCGATCAGCTCGATGTCGGCGCGCACCTGAGTGTGGCCTGCGTCGATAGCAGGCTTCCCAGGGATGCGATGGAAGCGCGTCCGCCGGGACACGGACACGCGACCTTCCTTGGGGACTATCGCCTGCGGATGTACCAGGAGGCGTGTGCCGTGTGGCCGCATGCGAGGCCGCCCGGCGTCGAACCGGTCGCCACGCGCCCCCTTTCCGTCCTCGTCATCTCCGGAGCGCTGGACCCGGTGACGCCACCTCGGCTCGCTGCCGCGGTCGCCAGCGCCGTGCCTAACGCGACCGTGATCACGGTGCCGGGCATGGCACACGCAGGGGCGGAGAAATGCGTCGAAGCGATCGTCGTGGAGTTCATCAGGCGGGGTGGCCTGACAGGCGTAGATACTCAATGCGTGAATGCGATCAAGCCTCCTCCGTTCATCACGAGGTGACCGCGGCGTCGACACCGGGGATTGCGGGTCCCATCGTTATGTCTGAGTTCTGAACTCCGTATTCCGACATTGGGACGTCTTTGGCGTTAGACCCGAAAGCTGGCCTCCAACGCCGATCTCGACCATCTTTAAGGCGATGCCCCCCCTCGTTCACCTCGCCCTTGCTCAGATCAAGCCCGCGAAGGGCGACTACGCCGCGAATCTGACGCGGCTCCGCGAAGTGTTCGCGCAGGTGAACGGCATGCGCCCGCGGCCGCAGGTGTTGCATCTCCCCGAGACCGCGCTCACCGGGTACTTCGTCGAAGGCGGCGTGCGGGATCTCGCCGTCACCGCGGGAACGCTCGCGCGCGACCTGCAGGACGCGTGGCGCGGTGCGACCAACGGGCTGGCGAGCCTCGACGTCGTCGTCGGCTTCTACGAGATCTTCCAGAACACGCTCTTCAACAGCGCGATGTACGTCACACTCGGCCCCGAGGGACCGGATGTGCTGCACGTACACCGCAAAGTGTTCCTTCCGACGTACGGGCTGTTCGATGAGGAGCGGTTCGTCGAGCGCGGCCACGAGTTTCACGCCTTCGATACATCGTGGGGACGCGCGGCGATTCTCGTCTGCGAAGACGCCTGGCATTCGCTCTCGGGAACGCTCGCCGCGCTCGATGGTGCGCAGGTCATTTTCGTCTCGAGCGCGGCACCGGCGCGGGGGGCGTGGCCTCGTGAAGACGCGATTCCGGGCCCCGCGAGTGTCGCGCGATGGGAGCGTCTCATCCGGGACATCGCCGAGGAGCATGGCGTCTTCGTGTCCTTCGCGAACCTCGCCGGGAGTGAGGGGGGAAAGATCTTCTCCGGGGCGTCGCTCATTTCGGGCCCGAAGGGTGACGTCCGCACTCGCGCACCGCTCTGGGATGAAGCGCTGGTGACGCTGCCCCTCGACCTCGCCGACCTCACCCGTGCGCGCGCCGACATGCCACTGCTCGCCGATCTCCGCACGGCGATGCCGCATCTCATGGAAAGCCTGCTCGCGAAGGAGTCTCGTGAGGCGCCACCCCTCGCCTTCGATCCGCCCAGTGAGAACGGGGATCACGCGTTGGTGCATCCCGATGTCGAGGCGCCCGCGCGCGGTCCGCTGCGGGTCGTTCAGGTCGCGCCGCTCGAAGGGGCGGGCGGGCCACCGCCGCTCGACATCGACGGCGGCCTGACGGAAAAATGGCTCGTGCACTTCATCGAGGAGGAAGTGAAGCGCCGCGGATTCTCGAAGGGGATCATTGGCCTGTCCGGCGGAGTCGACTCCGCCGTCACCGCCTTTCTCGCGGCGCGCGCACTCGGCCCCGAAAACGTCATCGGTGTGCGACTGCCCTATCGCACCTCGAGCAGGGAGAGCCTGGAGCACGCGCAGCTCGTCATCGACGCGCTCGGTATCACGGGAAGAACGCTCGACATCTCCCCGGCGGTGGACGGGTATCTCACCGCCGAGTCCGATGCGTCCCCGGGCCGTCGCGGCAACGTGATGGCGCGCGTGCGCATGATCGCGCTCTTCGATCTGTCGTCCAAGTACCAGGCCATTCCGTTAGGCACGGGGAACAAGACGGAGCGCCTGTTCGGCTATTTCACCTGGCACGCCGACGACTCGCCTCCGGTGAATCCGCTTGGCGACCTGTTCAAGACGCAAGTCTGGCAGCTGGCGCGCCATCTCGGCGTTCCGAAGGCCATCGTCGAAAAGCCCGCCACGGCTGATCTCATCCACGGTCAGACGGACGAGGGGGATCTCGGCATCACCTATGAGAAAGCCGATCGGATTCTCCAATGGCTGCTCAGCGGCTACGCGCCCGCCGAACTGGTGGCGCGCGGCTTCGAGGGCAAGGAAGTGGAGCTCGTCAGGCAGCGCCTCGAGGGTACGCACTGGAAGCGCCGGTTGCCCACGGTCGCGATGGTGAGCCCGAATGCGATTGGCGAGTCGTACTTAAGGCCGGTGGATTATTGAGAGCCAGGAGTTAGTGGTCAGGGGTCAGGGATCAGGGGGTGTCAGGGAATAGGTCATAGGAGAGAACTTCAGCGCGCCGTTCTCTCCTTCAACCTCCTCCCTGACACCCCCTGATCCCTGACCCCTGACCACTAGTTCCTACTTCACGCCGCCAGGGCCAGACTCACCGCGCGTCGCGCGCCGCGCTTCAAGGCGCGATGCACCACCCGCGCGTACAACAGAAAGTTCATCCCCGCCAGCGGATATCGGACGAAGAAATCGTGCGGCAGCATGTCACCCTTCAGTCGATTGCAGGGTGCGCAGGCGGCGACGAGGTTCCCGTACGCGGTGATGCCTCCCCGCGCGCGCGGGTGCACGTGATCGATGGTCGCATGATCATGCTCGAGCCCGGCACCGCAGTACACGCAGCGCCGGCCGCAGTCGCGCATTACGGCGCGCTTGAGCGCTCGCTTGAAATCGACGTGACGGAGGTGGGAGGAACGGCGCCGCCGGAGAAGGCCACGCGGGGCGCGGGGAAGGCAGATGCGATGAATGCCGTGCCGAGACATTGCACCTCGCCGAAAAGCACGTCGCCCCGCGCCGGATGGGGAACCCGGGCGGGGCGATGTGGCATGGTGGATAGAGTGCACCAGCGTAGGACGACGACGGTGGGCCGACGGTCTGTTCGGTCGGAAGAGGGTCGTCGATCGACGCTCATGTGCCTCCAGTCGTTGATCGGCGCGGGTACGGTGGAGCACCGCGCGCCTTACGAATGCGGAGCGGAACGTCGGGGCGCAAGGGCGCGGCGCGTCCGCCTTTCATATTTTCGACGGTGCCATCCCGAAAAAGGTCACGGAACGGCCGCCGCCTCACGGGGCGTCGGACGCGCGCGTGTGGGATCCCGTAACGCGCTGATGATCCGCGCCGCCATCATGTCGAGCACCGTACGGTCGGGCATCTCCGAGTTGGCGAATGGGAGCGGGACGTCGAATCCATCGTTCTGCCGCCGGGGGATCAGGTGGATGTGAAAGTGATACACATCCTGACCGGCCGAGGCTCCACTCGAGACGATGAGGTTCATGCCGTCGGCCCCCGACACCTTTCGAATGGCCGGCGCCAGCTGCATTGCCACCTCGAACAGGTGCGTCCCCAGACTCTTCGGCAAGTCGAGGAAAGACTCGAAGTGTTGCCGCGACACGACAAGAACGTGGCCCGCGTTCACCGGCTGGATGTCCATGAACGCGATCGACTCGGTATCCTCGTAGCACACCGAGACCTCGGCCGCGCCCTTGATGATGTCGCAGAAGATGCAGTGTCCTGACTGCGTTCCCATGAGACCCTCCTGGTACCACTCGAAGAAGCACGGAAGGTGCCAATGAGGAACGAGGAACGAGGGACGAGGAAACGCGGCGCGGAGCTCGCGACGGCTTCCTCGTTCCTCGTTCCTCGTTCCTCGTTCCTCGTTCGACGACTATCTTCAAGTTCTATGGCGACTCAAACGAAAGCGGAGCGGAAAGGGACATCGGAGCTCGGGCGCGATCAGCTCGTCGCCGCCTATCGCACGATGTACCTCTCGCGCCGGCTCGATGACAAAGAGATCCAGCTCAAGAAGCAGAATAAGATCTTCTTCCAGATCTCCGGCGCGGGACATGAGGCGATCCTGACCGCCGCTGGCATGGTTACGCGGTCGGCGCATGACTGGTTCTACATGTACTACCGCGACCGCGCGCTGTGCCTGCAGCTCGGCATGACGCCCGCGGAGATGCTCTACTCGGCGGTTGGCGCGGCGATCGATCCCAACTCCGGCGGGCGGCAGATGCCCAGCCACTGGGGAAAAAAAGAGCTGAACATCGTCTCCACCTCGTCGCCGACCGGAACGCAGTTCCTCCAGGCAGTCGGGTCCGCTGAGGCAATCGTTCGCGCGAAGGCGCTTGGCCTCACCGAAGGTTTCCAGAAAGATGAGATCGTTCTCGTCACCACCGGCGATGGCACGACCAGCGAAGGCGAGTTCTGGGAATCCCTCAACACCGCCTGCAATCTGTCGCTGCCCATCGTCTACCTCGTGGAGGACAACGGCTACGCGATTTCCGTCCCGGTCGAGGTGAATACAGCGGGTGGCTCGATCTCGAAGCTCGTGAGCGGCTTCCCGAATCTGTTGATCCTGGAAGTCGACGGGTGCGATCTGGTCGCCTCATACGAGGTGATGAAGAAAGCCGTCGATCACACGCGCAAAGGGAAGGGCCCGGCGTTCGTGCACGCTCGCGTCATTCGTCCGTACTCGCATTCACAGTCCGACGACGAGGTCTTCTACAAGCCTCCCGAGGAGCGCGAGGCGGAGGCGCAGCGCGATCCGCTCATCACCTTCCCGCGCTGGCTGGTGGCGGAGGGAATGGCGACGGAGGATGAGCTCGATCGACTTCGTCAGGAGGTGGACGCCGAGATCCTTGCCGCGACCGACGACGCCCTCGCCCAGCCGCAGCCCGCCGCTGACACGGTGTACTTCGCCGTTTATTCGCCCGACGTCGATCCCACTAGCGATGCGTTCGACACGGAGGACGATCCACAGTTCGCCGGCGAGCCGACGACGATGGTCGATCTGCTCAACGCGTGCATGAAGGATGAGATGCGGCGCGATGAGAAGATCGTGGTGTTCGGTGAGGATGTCGCCGACCTGTCACGCGAGCAGTACATGGGCAAGGTGAAAGGCAAGGGTGGCGTCTTCAAGGTGACGTGGGGACTGCAAAAGGAGTTCGGCGGCACCCGTGTCTACAACTCACCGCTCGCCGAGGCGAACATTGTCGGTCGCGCCGTTGGTCTGGCGATCCGCGGATTGAAGCCGGTCGTCGAGATTCAGTTCTTCGATTATATCTGGCCGGCATACATGCAGCTCCGCGACGAGCTGGCCACGATGCGCTGGCGGTCGAATAACGCGTTCTCCGCGCCGGTCGTCGTGCGCACGACCTACGGTGGCTACATCCGCGGTGCCGTCTACCACTCGCAGACCGGCGCGTCGCTGTTCACGCACACGCCCGGGCTTCGCGTCGTGTGTCCCGCGACCGCGCTCGATGCCAACGGATTGCTGCGCACGGCGATTCGCTGCGACGATCCGGTGATCTTCCTCGAGCACAAGCATCTCTATCGGCAGACATACAACAAATCGCGGTACCCCGGGCCGAACTTCATGATTCCGTTCGGCAAGGCGAAGGTGGTCCGCGACGGGAAGGACATCACCATCGTCACCTACGGTGCAACGGTGCAGCGCGCGCTCGTCGCCGCGAACCAGATCGCCGAGGCTGGCGGTCCAGATGTCGAGGTGATCGATCTGCGCACGCTTTCGCCGTGGGATCGAGAGGCGGTGTTCGCATCGACGAAGAAGACGAATCGCGTGATCGTCGCCTACGAGGACTCGCTGTCGTGGGGATACGGCGCCGAGATCGCCGCCGCGATCGCGCAGGAATGCTTCGCCTGGCTCGACGCGCCGGTGATGCGCATTGCGTCGACCGATACGTTCGTCGGCTACGCGCCGTCGCTCGAAGACGCGATCCTCCCGCAGATCGACGATTTCAAGCGCGTCGTGCAGGAGATCGCGGCGTTCTGAACGCTCGCTCGTCGCTCGGACTCCTCGTCCTGCTGTCGGCGTGCGCCTCTCCGGCGTCGCCGCGCGTGGACCCGGTGGACACGGCGCGCTATACGCCGGGCACCTCCTACTTCGGACGCAACAACTACATCGAGTACATCGCCGGAGAGCTTCCGGTCATCCTCACTGCGCCCCACGGCGGATCGCTTCGACCGGCGGAGATTCCCGATCGCACGTACGGGACGACCGTCACCGACCTGAACACGGGCGAGCTGGCTCGCGCGGCCGATTCCGCTCTCGTCAGGCTGACGGGAAAGCATGCGCATGTCGTCATCGTGCACCTGCATCGCGTGAAGCTCGACGCGAACCGCGAGATCGTCGAGGGCGCACAGGGGGACGCGGAGGCCCAGCTCGCGTGGCAGGAATTCCACCAGTTCATCGCCGAAGCCAAGAACGCGATCAGCAGGGATCTCACGGGCGGCCTCTACCTCGACCTGCACGGCCATGGCCACGCGATCCAGCGGTTGGAGCTCGGCTATCTCCTGGACGCGGGAGATCTTCGCAAGCCGAACGACTCTCTGGACAGCCGCCCCGCGTTCGAGAGCTCGAGCAGCATCCGAACGATATCGGTGCTCTCCCCACTGTCGTTCTCCGAGCTGCTGCGCGGCCCTTCGAGCCTTGGCGCGCTGCTCGAGGCGGAGGGCTTCCCCGCCGTTCCCAGCGACTCGACGCCCGACCCCGGCGACGCCGAGTACTTCGCCGGCGGCTATAACACCGCGGTGCATGGGTGTCGGGGAGGGGGTCAGATCTGCGCGGTGCAGATCGAGTCGAACCGAGTTGGAGTTCGGGATACGGAAGAGAACAGAGCGAGATTCGCTTCTTCTCTCGCTCGAGTCATCGAGCGATACCTACAGCTTCATCTCGCGATAGACATTACGCCCTAGAGAGGTTGCCCAGGTTGTCCAGGGAGTCCAGGTAGACCAAGCTGATCAGGCGACTTCTCGTCGATCGCCTGGACTACCTCCACTACCTCGCGGACCTCAGCGTTGGCCTGCCTTTACACTGCGCTGACGGCCTGGCCCTTGCGCCCCCTCATCCCCGACCCTACCCTCGCAGGCGGAGGTGGTCCCATGCGTCGTCTGTGCGGCGTGGCCGCCATTGGCCTGGCAGGGGGCGCGCTCGCGCTCACTCCCGCGTCCCTCCGCGCCCAGCAGCCGTCGGCGCGCGGTACCGTGGCGGGGATGGTGCGTGACTCATCCGGAGCCGGAATCGCCGGAGCCGAGATCACGATCGTCGGCACCAACCTGCGGGCGCACACCAACGCCCAGGGCGAGTTTCGCCTAACGAACGTGCCCGCGGGCACGCTCACCGTCGGCGTCCGGCGGCTGGGATTCATCCCCACGGTCGCCAGCATCGCGATCGCCGCCAACGAGGCGGCAGCGATGTCCGTCATCGTGACCCCCCTTGCCCAGTCACTTGCCGCTGTGATCGTCCGCGGCAACCGCCGGTTCGATGAACATGGACGGCTGGCGGGATTCTACCAGCGGCGCTCACGCTCGTCAGGCGGGCATTTCATCACGCGCGAGCAGATCGACCAGCGGAATCCGTCGCAGGTGACCGACCTGTTCCGCAGCGTCCCAGGCGCTCGCATCTACTCGTCGACGTTCTCGAACGTCGTTCGGTTCCGCGGGATGCGTTGTGCGCCGCTCGTCTGGCTCGACGGATTCCCGGCGACCGCCGGAGAATTCGACCTCGACGCGCTGGACCCCTACATCATCGAGGGAATCGAGGTCTACCTCGGCGTGGCCACCGTTCCTCCCGAATTCCGGTGGGTCCGGGGTGGGGGCTCATGCGGCGCCATCGTGATCTGGACGGGATTCGAGGAGCGTCGGCGGAAGGCCCGGCGCGCCGCTGCCCCACCGGCCGAGCTGACCAAGCAGGTCGAGGAGCGCCAGCTCTTCACCGCCGACCAGGTCGATCACGTCGCGCGCCCCGACAGCAGCTCGACCGTGCGGCCCGCGTATCCCGATTCCCTGTTCCGTGAGCGCGTGACCGGTCAGGTCCTCGTGGAGTTCGTGGTCGACACAGGCGGCCTCGTGGTTCTCGAGAGCATCTCGGCGATCTCGACGAGCCACGCGCTCTTCACCGACGCCGTACGCCGCGCGCTGCAGAACGCTCGATTCCATCCGGCTTTGCTCGGCGGCCAGCGCGTGCGACAGCTGGTGCAGCTGCCGGTGAAGTTCGAAATGCCGGTGGAGACGAGTCAAAAGCCCTAGTCCCAAGGGTCCTCAGGGTCCTCAGGGTCCTCAGGGTCCTCAGGGTCCTCAGAGTGTGAACCCCCTGAGCACTACGCACCCTGAGGACCCTGAGGACCCTGAGGACCCTTGGGACCTATTGCCTCAGCTCCGCCGTCGTCGGATCGATCCCTGCCCGTACTTCACTCACCCGGCTACAGGGGAATCCCCCGCGCTTGGCGTGCTCGCGGATCAGCCGCTCGTTCGACGCGAGGTACACGCAGTAGATCTTGTCGTCGGTGACGTAGCTCTGCACCCACTGGACCTCCGGGCCGAGGTCACGGAGCACCTCACATGACTTCGTCGAGATGCCACGGAGCTCATCCGCGGTGAGCTGGCCGGCGCCCGTCAGGTCCCGCTCGATCATGTAGCGTCGCATGAGAGGCTCCTGTTAGGCGTTGTCGCGGTCGCAGCTGACCGCCGGATTCCAGTCCGTGAACACACCGGCGGGGTTGTTCCGCCACGCCCAGACGTGCAGCGCCCAAACCTGGAACGTCTCGTTGCGCGCGAAGGTCTGGCCATAAAGCGTCGGCGGCTCGGTACCTGTCCACGCGGTGAAGGGGATGATGAACTCGACCCCGACGAGCCGCGGCTTCCCCTTCCCTTGTGGCTCGTAGAGCAATACCTCCGGACGCGCTTCGATCACCTGTCCATCGATCAGGTCGCCTTTGCCGAAGTGATAGCCCATTCCTCCTCGGGACGCGTCCTCCATGCAGCCGGTGACCTGAATGCCGTATCCATCGGCCTGCGCCGCAGCGAAGTCGTGATATCGCGCGGTCGCGCCCCTGAGCGCGGCCAGCTTGGGACCCAGATCGGAAATGGGGGCGGCCGTCTGCTTCGCGGCGACGTGCACGTGCGCGACCGCTGGACTCGTCGGCTCGCGGCGCTCGGCGCACGCGAGGGCGATCGCGACCACGCTGGCGGCCAGTACAGGCGTGGCGACTGTGGCAGTGATTGGCATACGCATATCGTCTCCTGAGAGATGCGGTGAGGTGTCTTGCCCGGACCGGGGGCGCGCGTATCATGTCGGAGCGGCCTCGGCGCGCTCTCGTCCGTTTCTCGCCCTGCTCTCGCCACGCCTAAGGTGTTCTCACTCAAGCTGCTCGGCGGCGCGTCGATTCAGACGCCGGCGGGTCCTCTCGCCGGCCGCGCCGCTCAACGGCGCCGCGTCGCCCTGCTGGCGATGCTGGCCGCCGCCCGTGGACGAGGGGTCAGTCGCGACAAGCTGATTGCCTATCTGTGGCCCGAGCAGGACGCCGAACACGGCCGAGCCCTCCTCTCCGATTCGATCTATCGGGTGAACCAGGCTCTTGGGGCGGAGGCGATCATCAGCGCCGGTGACGACCTTCGCCTTTCGATCGATGTGCTGCCGAGCGATGTCGGCGACTTCGAGGACGCGATCGAGCGCGGGGAATGGCAGCGGGCAGCCGAGCTGTACGGCGGCCCCTTTCTCGATGGCTTCTTCCTCGCCGACGCCGAGGAGTTCGAGCGGTGGGCTGCCGGCGAGCGCGATCGGCTGGGCCGCGCGTACGCACGGGTACTCGAGTCCCTCAGTGAGAGTGCCGAACGTCGAGGCAATGCGGTCGAGGCCGTTCGGTGGTGGCGTGCTCTGGCTGCGCAGGACCCGTATAGCTCGCGCGTCGTGGTGAGGCTCATGCGGGCGCTCGACCGCTCCGGTGACCGGGCCGCGGCGCTCCAGCACGCTCGTATCCACGCGACGCTCCTCGCCGAGGAATTCGGGACCGAGCCGGACGCAGCCGTGGCGGAGCTGGCAGCATCGATGCGCGCGCAGCCGATCGCGCCCGCTCCGTCTCCACCGGCCTCAGCCAGCGTCGCGACGGAGTCGGCACCACCGACGCAGACGCCGAGTCCGCCGGCTGTCGTCGCGAGACAACCCTCCACGCGAAGACACTGGTGGCCCGTCGCCGCCGCCATCATCGCGATCGTGATCGCCGTCGCGATGACCGCGCGCGGTCGCGCGTCCGAAGGAAGTAAAGCGAGCAGCGCCAGCGTCGCCGTGCTTCCGTTCGTCGATCTCAGTGCCGCGCACGATCACGAGTATTTCAGCGACGGTATGACCGAGGAGCTGATCAACACACTCGGTCGCGTGCAGGGCGTGCGCGTGGCGTCCCGCACGTCGTCGTTCGCGTTCAAGGGAAAGACGCTCGACGTGCGTGAGGTGGGTAGGCAGCTCGGCGTCGCCACGGTGCTCGACGGCAGCGTCCGGGCCGCCGACAGCACGCTGCGCATCACGGCGCGGCTTTCCAACGCGCTAGACGGATATCAGCTCTGGTCGCGAACGTACGAGCGGAAGCTCGAGGACGTGTTCGACATTCAGGAGGAGATCTCGCGGTCCATCGTCGAGACTCTCAAGGGGACGCTCGTCGGCCGCGCCGATTCGGCGGCAACAGCCCGGCGCGATACGGACCTCGAGGCGTACAATCTTTATCTGCGCGGTCGCCACGCGTTGTATATGAAAGGCCGCTACTCGTGGTACCGGCGCACGGAAGAAGGCCTCAAAGCGGCGGCAGCGTATTTCGCGCAGGCCATCGAGAAGGACTCCACGTATGCGCTCGCGCACGCGGGCCTCGCCGACGCGCACGCGGTCCTGGGCTTCTATGACTACCTCGCGCCGCGTGAGGCGTTCCCGCGAGCGGAGCGTGCAGCGCGGCGAGCCATGGCCATCGATTCCGCATTGGTGCAGCCGTACGCGACACTCGGGTACGTCGAGCTCTATTACAACTGGAACTGGCCGCGCGCCGAGGAGTGGTTCACGCGCGCGATCGAAGTCGGGCCGCGCTATTCGACCGCGTATCAGTGGTACGCGAACTTTCTGACGGTGCGTGCCCGATTCGAAGAGGCGGTGCGCGCCATGGGACGCGCCCAGGAGATCGACCCGTTGTCGTTGATCGCGAGCGCGGCGCACGGATGGGTGTTGTATTACGCTGGAGAGCACGAGCGCGCAGCCGAGCAGTGCCGGCTCACGCTCGAGCTCGATCCCGACTACGCTGTGGCGCTGCTCTGGCGTGGATGGGCACTACAGGAGCTCGGCCGCGAGGCCGAGTCGGTGACGTTGCTGGAGAGAGCCGCGACGCTGACCAATCGCAGTACGCTGTTCGTCGCCTCGCTCGCCCGTGCGCGGGCGGTCGCGCGGGACAGTGCCGGAGCGAGAGCGCTCCTGCGTGAGCTGGAGACGGTCGCCGCACGAGGGTACGTGCCCAAGTACGAGGTCGCGAAGGTTCATTTAGCGCTCGGTGAGCGGGAGCGCGCCCTCGATCTGCTCGAGCGCGCGTACGAGGAGCGCTCGCACTCTATGGCATTCCTCGGCGTAGATCCGCAGCTGCGGCCGCTACACGGCGACGCGCGCTACGAGGCGCTCGTCAGGCGCGTGGGGGCCGCGCGGATGACTTCATCGCGCAACGAGCCTGAAAAGCGGTAGCACAGAGACACGCCGAGACTTTCCACACAGACACACCGAGGACTCCACTGCAGTGCTTCAGGAAAGCTTTCGCAGTTGATCTTCCTCAATGTGTCTCTGTGCAATGTCTCGGTGTGTCTCTGTGCTACCGCCTCTTAAAAGGAAGTTGCGCAAAGGTCAGGGAACCGCCGCCGCGCAGGTACGCCCCTCAAGCCGGACCGCGGGAGGCAGGATCATCATACAATCGGACGCGATCTGTTCCACGCGATTGTACTCTTCCTCGACTCGCTTCAGCTCATCGAGGGTGCGCAACAGCGCTGCCTCATCCGTTGTCGCTTTACAGTACACGAGGTAGCTCCGGGGGCCACCGCATCCCTTCACGCCCACCGGTGCCGTGGCGCATTGATTCGCCTGGTCGCAGCCGTCGGTCCTGACAAGCGCTCGCGCCTGCTGCTCGAGCTCGCGGATTCGCGCCTCGCGCGTGGCGCGGGTCTGAATGGGTGTCTGTCCGACGGAAGGGACTTCTTCCTTCGGTTGGTCGCATGCCGCGACCAGAAGCGCCGCCACCAACACCCGCGCACGAATGGTCATCACCTCTTGTCTCCACCGGTCTCTCGATCGAAGACCACCTGACCACCCACGACGGTCATCATCACAAGTGCTTCGCGGATGCTCTCCGGCGGAACGCGTGTGAGGTCGCGATCGAGAAGGACGAAGTCGGCGAGCTTCCCGCGCTCCAGGGACCCCTTCTCGGTCTCGGCAAACTCCGCATGGGCGGAGCCGATGGTGTAAGCACGCAGGGCTTCTTCGACGGTGATCTTCTGCTCCGGCACCCATCCGCCGGGCTGCTTCTCATCGATGGTGCGGCGCG
The DNA here is from genome assembly GCA_035253695.1 of Gemmatimonadaceae bacterium. Classification (GTDB taxonomy): domain Bacteria; phylum Gemmatimonadota; class Gemmatimonadetes; order Gemmatimonadales; family Gemmatimonadaceae; genus JAICNG01. The sequence goes on along the minus strand of DATFBS010000064.1, from coordinate 307 downwards.
TGACGGCGGCGTAGATGCCTTCGAGGGGCGTCGGCGGCGCGACGTACCAGTCGCTGCCGAAAGCGAGTGTGGCCCGTGCATCGAGTAGCGAACGGAACGCATAGGTGGTCCTCGAGCGCTCCGCCCCGATGACCTTGTCGGCCCAGCGTCCGTCGTCGATCGCGTGGTAGGGCTGCATGCTCGGAATGACATCGAGCGCCGCGAAGCGCGAAATGTCCGCCGGTGCGATATGCTGCGCGTGCTCGACGCGGAATCGCCGATCGCGAGCGCCGTTCTCAGAGGCTACGCGCTCGAAGATGCCGAGGAT
>DATFBS010000063.1:0-18525 GCA_035253695.1 Gemmatimonadaceae bacterium | reverse complement strand
CGCGCGCTGAAGGACCGCGTCCGATCGCTCGATGGTATCGCGGCCTACTCATCGAGTGAAGCGACATTGGGTCGAGGCGCCGAGGCGATCGAGATCCAGGAGGGCCACGCCACCGCGGACTTTTTCCCAGTGCTCGGGGTCCGGCCATACCTCGGACGTTTTTTCGCCGTCGATGAGGATACGCCCGGCTCGGCACAGCGAGTCGTGGTGCTCAGCTACCACTTATGGCGGAGCCGATTCGGCAGCGACTCGGCGGTCCTGGGGCGCACCCTCTCGATTGGCGGCGAGCCCTACGTGGTCATCGGCGTGGCGCCCAAGGACTTCAATGGCGTCGACATGCAGCGCATGGACTTGTGGATTCCCATGAGTATTCGCGGTCCGCGGCTCCACCCGGAGTGGTCGACGACATGGGATGCGCAGTGGCTGCAGATCATTGGCCGCCTGCCACCCGACGCGCGTCCCGAGAGCGCAGGTGAGGAAGCCACGGCACAGCTGCTGGCCGTCTACGACGGCCAGGATCCGGGAATCCGCCAGTCGCGCGGATCCTTCAGGCCGATCGGGCTCGACGACGGCGGGAAGGAGCCACCACAGGTGGCTGTCGCTCGCTGGCTGACCGGGGTGGCCGTCGTCCTCCTCCTCATCGTCTGCGCCAACATCGCCAATCTCCTGCTCGCACGCGCGGTCCGTCGGGGCCGTGAGATCTCTGTACGCCTTGCCCTCGGTGCCGGATGGAGTCGCATTGTCCGATTGCTTCTGGCAGAGTCATTCCTGCTCGTCGCGTTAGGCGCGGTGGCGGGGCTCGGCGTGGCCGAGTGGGGCGGGCAGCTCATTCGAGCCACGTTGCTTCCCGACGTGGCCTGGGGCGATTCGGTAATCGATGTGCGCGTGTTGGCGTTCACGGCTGCCGCGGCCGTGCTATGTGCTGTTTTGGTGGGTCTCGTCCCGGCCGTCCAGGCAAGCCGCGCGGACCTCCTCTCTGGACTCAAGGCAGGCGTGCGCGAGGGAGGTGGACGACGGTCAGGGCTTCGCACGTTGCTGACGGTCACTCAGGCGGCGCTGTCGGCGGTCCTGCTCATTGGTGCTGGTCTGTTCGTGCGATCGCTGCGGAACGTCGATGCACTCCACCACGGCATCGAGCTCGACCGTCTGCTGGTGGTGGACATCCATTGGCCGCGCCTTCCCTCCTCGGCGACAGGGGCGGAGACCGACCGCGTGCGGGCACAGCAGAAGGCGTTTTATGAGGAAGCACTCGAGCGAATTCACCGACTGCCCGATGTAGCGAGCGTGAGTGTGGCCATTGGGACTCCCTTCCACGGCGGATTGTCTCTCGGGATCTCGGTGCCGGGCGTCGACTCGATCCCCGCCATGCCTGGAGGAGGTCCGTGGGTGAGTGCGGTGTCCAGCGACCACTTTGCCACCGTTGGTACACGTATTCTTCGCGGACGGGGCTTCGGACCCGGCGATCGTGCGGGAAGCGAGCGAGTTCTGATCATCAACGAGACCATGGGCAGGACGCTGTGGCCTCACCAGGACCCGTTAGGTCGATGTGTCAGGGTGATGAGTGAACCATGCGCGCGAGTCATCGGCGTGGTCGAAGATGTACGTCGATCCGCCCTCGATGAGCCGAGGGCGATGCAGTTCTACGTGCCGCTCGGGCAGCAGACCAGCATCTTCGGGTCGACGATTCTCATTCGCCCCCGGTGTGGAGCGGCGACCCGCTGTGCCGTTCGGCTGGCCGGCCTCGTGCGGTCGGAGCTGCTGCAAATGAACCCGAACCTTGGCTTCATCGAGGTCGAACCGCTGGCGCGTGGGCTCGAATGGCAGGTCCGGCCGTGGCGCCTCGGGGCGACGATGTTCGGCATCTTCGGCGGGATCGCGCTGGTGGTCGCCGCGTTGGGACTCTACAGCGTCATTGCCTATGGCGTCGCGCAGCGCAGCCACGAGCTGGGAGTGCGGGTGGCGTTAGGCGCTCGGAGCCGCGCCATCGTCTGGCTCATTTTGCGCCAGGGCATCGCAGCGGCCGCGGCTGGGGTCGGGATCGGGCTGACGATTGGGTTGCTTGCTGCCCCATTTCTGCAACCGCTGTTGTTCCGCGTTCCGGCGAACGACCCCCTGGTCTTTGCCCTCGTCGCCGTGACCCTTCTTGCCGTCGCCCTCGGAGCGACGATCCCTGCCGCGCTCCGCGGCGTACGCAGCGATCCGATGAGAGCGTTACAGGCGGAATAGCGAAGGAGGAAGGAGGAAGGAGGAACGAGGAGGGAGGACTGAGGAAGGTCTCGACGTTCGCGCGCCGCTTCCTCGTTCCTCATTCCTCGTTCCTCCTACGTGACGACCGCCCTTTCACCCGCAAACTTCTTCCACTCCTCGCGCTCCAGGATCTCGTCCATCGCCGCGACGGCGAGCTCGAGCTCATCGTCGCTCGTATAGAAGTGGGGAGCGACCCGTATTCCCGCCTCAGGGCGGTAGTCGACGAGGATGTCTCGCGCGAGCAGCGCCTTGGATACCTCGTACGCATGCGGCACACGGATGGCCACTGTTCCGCCGCGCCGGTTCGCATCGCGCGACGCGTGAACGCGGAATCCCCGATCGTCGGCGAGCTGGATGAGCCGAGTCGTCTGCCGAATGCTTTTCTCGCGAATGGCGGCGATGCCCGCGCGCTTCACGATTCGGGGGCCTTCGGTCGCGGCGTACAGCGCCGGGATCACCGGCGTGCCGTTCAGCCAGCGAAAGGCCCCGTGCGTGTAGTGCATCTCCGGGTCGAAGGCGAATGGGTGCGCGTGGGCTTGCCATCCGGTGAGCGCGGGCTCGAGCGTGTCGCGTACCGCTGGCGCGACGTACAGGAAGCACGCGCCGGGACCGCCGCATAACCACTTCAACACGCCTCCGGTCACGAAGTCGGCGGCGCTGCGTCGCACGTCAACAGGGATGACGCCGACGGCGTGGAACGCGTCGAGTGACACGAGCGCGCCCGCCTCGTGCGCGGCACGGCAGATCGCGTCTACATCCATGATGTATGCCGAGCGAAACAACACGTGGGAGATCGACACGAGCCGCGTGCGCTCGTCGATCGCGGCGATCACCCGCTGAGCATCGACCGCGATGCCGTCATCACTGTCGACTACCGTGATTCGCGCGCCAAGACGCCGTGCGAGCCGATCGTACACGTAACGGACCGATGGAAAATCCAGCGCCGTCATGACGATCGTGTCACGCGGCGGCGTGTACTCGAGCGCCGACAGTACTGCCGCCTGCGCCATCGTCACGTTGGGTACCATCGCGACTTCCCCAGCTCCCGCACCGAGGAGCGGCGCGACCTCATCGCCCACTGTGACTGGCATCTCCCACCACCCGCGCGCCCACGCCCGCACGCCAAGCTCCGCCCACTCGTCCACGTATTCAGCGAGCCGTTCGGGCACAGCGCGCGGCATGGCGCCGAGCGAGTTCGAGACGAGGTACGTCGTGCTCGCCAGGATCGGGAACTCGCCGCGAAGACTGAGCAGCTTGTCCATCACGTCGCGCGCTCCCCGCGCGTGCGGGCCGCGCCAGAGATGACGTACAGCATTGAAGCACCGCCGATCACCGCGGCCACGATGACAAACTCACGGAGAGTCGCACTCGAGAGGAGCCAGACGATCACGGCGACCGCGAGGACGGGAACGAAAGCGCCTCCCGGCACCTTGAACGGTACCGCGCCCTCGACGCGCACATCCCGCCGGCGCAGAATCCACGCGGCAATGCAACACACGAGATAGAGCGTCAACGTCGAGACTGTCGCGAGCACCGCCAGCGCCCCAAACGAGCTCGTGATCGCGAGCACCGCGCACACCAGTGCCTGCGTGACGATCGCGACGTGTGGCGTGCGGAAGCGCGGATGCACTCGCGCGAACGCGCGCGGAAGCACGCCGTCGCGCCCGAAGGCGAAGAGCACCCGTGGCGTGGCGAGCATCATCCCGCTCTGATGGCCGAATGTCGAGATCGCGGCGCCAATACCGAGCACTACACCGAAGGGAAGCGCGATACGACTCGCGGCGGCGCTGAGCGGCGCCGACTCCGTCGCGAGCGCGGGTCCCAGAATGCCTTGCGCCACGAGCTGAACCGCGATGTACAACACCGTGACTCCGATGAGCGCGATAAAGAGCGCTCGCGGAACCGTCCGGGCGGGATCCTTCACTTCTCCGCTTGGAACCAGCGCGCTCTCGATGCCCGCGAAGGCGAAGAAGAGAACGATCGAGGTGCGACCGATCTCGCCGATGGCGGGCCTTCGTGTCCATTCGAGCTGCGCGGGGTCGATGTAGAACAACCCGACAAGAACGAGAGCCACGAGCGGAAGCAGTTTGGCCACGGTGACGATCTCGATGAGACGGGTTCCCTGACGTACGCCACGCACGTTGATCACGGCGAGCACCGTGAAGAGCGTCGCGAGCAGAAGCGTTCGGCCAACAGGAGCCCCCAGGAGTGGAAAGAAGGCCGTCAGCGAGGCGACGAAGACGCTTGCCACCGCGGCGGTGGCGAAGGAGATCACGAGCCAAAGCAGGACGCCGCTCAGAAAACCAACGAAGCCGCCGAGCGCGACCTCGACGTACGCGTACGGACCACCGGACAGCGACACGCGGCTTCCCGCTTCCGCGAAACACAGCACGATGAGCCCCATTGCCACAGCGCATACGACGTAGGCGACGGGTGCAGCGGCACCCAGTCCTTGCGCGACTTCCGATGGAAGCCCGAATATCCCGCCGCCGACGATGACGTTGAATGTCGTCGCCGCCAGCGCGCGGACACCGAGCGCGCGAACGAGCTGGCGCTCGGCCGCATGCAGCGAGGGGTCGGTCATGGGCAGAATCTGCGGCGGACGAAGATCGTTGTCAGGTACTTTGTCCGCGACCCGGCGAGAGACCAAAGAAACACCCGTACCGGGCATGCGCCGTGCACGTTCACGCGCGCGCGAAGGATACACCGCCTCGTCGTTTCGGCGCCGTCTACTCGAACCCCATCGAATCGTGAACGTCCGACACCTGCTGACCGCCGCGGTCGTGATGGCCAGCGTCACCGCGGTCCCCACGGCTCGCGCCCAGGCGAGCCCCGCGCAGCCCGACCTCCGGCCGACCGTCGAAGCGGCCAGCTCCGCCGTGAGGCCGGACCTTCGTATGGACGCAACCGTCCCGCAAGCGCTGGATTTTCGTCGTCAGCTGAGACGCAGTGAGACGCTGATGATCATCGGTGGCGCGATCTTTCTCGCCGGCGCCATCATCGGGGACGACGCCGGCACGATCATCATGATCGGCGGGGCGGGCATCGGGATTTACGGGTTGTATTTGTACCTGCAGTAGAGCGGGTCAAGGGCCGGGGGCCAGGGGCCAAGGGGTGGTAAGGGCGGCGCGGCTTCGCCGCTGCCGCCTCATCAGATGAGCAAGCGGCCTACGGCCGCTTGCGTTTCCTTCCCTTGGCCCGTGGCCCCCGGCCCTTGACCCGGCTCGAAGGGTGAAACCGAACCACCCCCTGCTCGTGTACGAGAAGGGAGACAGGAGCCTCAAATCAAGCGCATCGCACTCGTCCTCGGCGGCGGCGGCCTCAAGGGGTTCGCCCATATCGGCGTGATTCGCGCCCTCGAAGAGCGTGGGGTTCAGCCCGTGCTTTTCGCCGGCACGAGCATCGGCGCGCTCATCGCGGCCGCTCACGCGGGCGGCATGAGCGTGCTCGAGATGTCCGAGCGCGCGCGGACGCTGCGCCGGCGCGATCTGTTCCGGATCAACCACCTCGGGATGCTCATGGAGCGCATGCGGTCGCCGTCGCTCTATCTCGAGGAGCCCCTGCGCGCACTGTGCGATGCGATCTGTCCGCGGGGGACGTTCGAGGAGCTTGGCACATCCCTGCTCGTCAACACCGTCGACATCGAGCGAGGCACTCAGGTGATGTGGGGCCTCCCGGGCCTGCGCCACGTGTCGATTGCCGACGCCGTGTACGCATCCTGCGCGCTTCCCGGATTCTTCCCGCCGGGTCGAGTCGATGGGCGGACCTGCGTGGATGGTGGAACGATCGACAACATGCCGGTCGCCATTGCATCGGTGGACATGGATGCGGTGATTGCGGTCGACGTCGGCAACTCCGATCTCTCCTCGTCAACCGACGTCAGCACGCAAGGATTCGCCGCGATCTACATGCGCGCGGCAAGCGTGATGATGCACGCGCTTCAGGAGGAGCCGCTCGCGCAATGGCAGGGGCCACCGATGCTCCTCATCCGGCCCCGCGTGTCGCATCACGGATGGTTCTCGTTCTCGAACGCGGCGTCGCTCATTCAGACCGGGTACGAAGCGGCGAATGGCGCGCTCGATCACGCGCAGCACGCGCTGCAGTCCGCTGGCGGCGTTCATCCGCGTCGCCGTATCCGCCTGACCGTCGACCGCGACCGATGCATTGGATGCCGCACCTGTGTCGGATTGGCGCCGTCGCTCATGGCGATGGATGGACATGGCAAAGCGATCGCCCGCGAACGCATCCTCGAGTGGTCGCCGGCGGATGGGGAGTTCGTGCGTCACTGCCCGACATCGGCGATCATCGCCGAGGCAGTGGGGAGCGAGGACGAGCAGGAACGTCCGCGGCGCGCCGCCGCGCCGGGCGACTCGATGGCGGCCGACTAGGCGCTGCGGTCGCGCTCCATCAGCGAGCGCACCGCCTCGAGGACGGCTTTCGGATCCGCCGGCTTGGCGAGATACGCGTCGGCCCCAGCCTCCCGAATTTGCCGGACTTCATCGGAAAGGGCGTGCGCGCTGAGCGCGAGGATCCTGATACCCCGCAGTGTCCCATCCCCACGAACGGCGCGTAACACCTGAATACCGTCCATGCGCGGCATCTGAATGTCCAGCACCACGGCGTCGGGGTGCGAGACCTTCATTGACGCAAGCGTCTGTTCCCCGTCGTGCGCCTCGAGAACGTCATAACCCATCGCCTCGAAGTAATGGCGGAGAATGACACGGGTGTCCTCGTGGTCGTCAGCGACGAGAATCGTCTGCTTCCGATCGCTATTGTCGGTCGGCATGCGTAGGGTTGCGCGCAACGGGTGTGCCATCCCCCGCCTCCCGCTGGAGCGCCGCGAGGGCCAGGCGTTCGTACGCGTCCACCGCCGCGTGGAGCTCCGCGACCTCCAGATGCTCATCGTCGCGGTGCGCGACGGTGATCGAGCCCGGTCCAAAGAGATAGGGAGTACCCCACGCCTGAAGCGCGGGGACATCGGTCGCATAGGCGACAACGGAGGTGCGGAACCCGTCGATGGTGGCGAGCCGTGTGAGCGGTACGCGCACGATCTCGCGAATCTCGACTCGGTCGCGCGCCGCCTCTCGTATGCGCGCGAGCACATCGTCCGCGTTCGACACCAGCCTGATCATCACGCGCGCATGTGCCTCAGTGGCGAGAACGTTGTCCGCGACGCCACCCGCCACGATACCGACATTGAGCGTCGTCTCCCCCAGTACGGGATCGCTCGGAAACTCGAGCGAGCGTACGTCGTTCAGAACGTCCAGCAACGTGTGAATGGCGGATCGTCCCAGATGGGGATATGCCGAATGCGCCGCCACGCCTTCGGCGCGGAGATGCAGCCGAAGCGCGCCCTTTGTGCCGAGCGCGAGCGTGCTTTCCGTCGGCTCGCCGTTGATGAGCGCTCGGCTCATCGTCGGCCACGCGTTCGCCGCGTGCGCTCCATCGTGCGTCGTCTCTTCCCCAACGACGAATAACAAACCCACGGGCACGTCGGCCGTGCGGAGTCGCTCGGCCGCGCACATCATCGCCGCGGCAATCCCTTTCGCATCACACGCGCCGCGGCCCCAAATGCGCCCGCCGTCCACGCGAGGTGCAATGAATGGCGGAACGGTATCGAGATGCGTCGAGAGCGTGACCAGAGGTGCCTCGCTGACGCTGGCGAGGATGTTGTCGCGGCCCTCGGAGACCGGGATGCGGCGCACCGACCATCCGCGCGCCTCGAGCGTCGTCTCGGCGAAGCGAATGACCTCGCTCTCGCGACCGCTCGTCGAGTCGATGCGCATGAGCGCGAGCGTGAGATCGATCGGATCCAGAGGCCTGGGCACGGGTGGAGGAAGCGTGGTTACGCATCGCTTCGCAAGTCCCTGAAAATTCGCAGCGGGGGTTTTCTTCTGCGCCACGCGTCGCTATTCACCGAGATATGGCTGATCGTCTTCTGATCGTCTCCAACCGGCTGCCGGTGACCGTCAAGGTCGAGGACGGGCGCCCCGTCGTGGATCGGAGCGTCGGGGGGCTGACCACCGGCCTGCAGGCGCCGCACGATCGTTCGGGGGGGCTGTGGATCGGCTGGCCGGGCGATATCGAAGGGATAACGCCTGAGATGCGTGCCGACGTCGATCGTCAGCTCGCCGAGCTGCGCGCGGTGCCGATCTGCCTCAGCGACCGCGAGGTCACGCTGTTCTATGAGCAGATCTCCAACGCCGTGCTCTGGCCGATCTGTCACGATCGCATCGACCGGCTGCCGCTACACGTGGACGGGTGGGATGTCTACGAGGCGGTGAACGCACGCTTCGCGGATGCGGTCGCTGAGCACTATCGGCCGGGGGATGTGATCTGGGTACACGATTACCAGCTTCTGCGTGTGCCCGCGCTCCTCCGCGAGAGAATTCCTGACGCTCGCATCGGCTTCTTCCTGCACGTCCCGTTTCCGAATCCGGAGATCTTCTTCACACTTCCCAATCGCCACTGGCTCGTCGAGGGGATGATGGGCGCGGACCTCGTGGGGTTTCACACTCGACGATATCACGGACACTTTCGCGCCGCGCTTCGCCGACTGTTCTCGGTGGAGGCGGATGGCAGCGGCGTCGTGCGCTGGCGATCGCGCCGGGTGAAGCTCGGCGTCTTTCCCATCAGCATCGATGCCGCCGATTTCGCCAGCCGCGCCGCCGCGCGTGAAGTGGGAATCAAGACGAAGGAGTATCAGACGCGGCCGATGCGGCTGCTGGTCGGCATCGACCGGCTCGACTACAGCAAAGGCATTCCGCGGCGCCTGATGGCGCTCAAGCGCCTCTTCACGCTGCACCCGGAGTGGCGGGAGCGCGTCCGCTTGATTCAAGTCGCAGTGCCGACCCGAGATCGCGTCGATGCCTATCGAAGCTTTCGCCGCGAGGTCAGCTCACTCGTGGGCCAGATCAACGGCGAGCTCGCGACGCCGACGTGGACGCCCATCCAGTACATCCACCGGAGCATCCCCGGCGATGTGCTCCTCGCCCTGTACCGCGCGGCGGACGTGATGCTGGTGACGCCACTCCGAGACGGAATGAACCTCGTGGCGAAGGAATTCCCGGCGGCGCGCATCGATGACGACGGGGTCCTCATCCTGAGCGAATTCGCGGGCGCGGCCGACGAGCTCACCGACGCCATCCTCGTGAACCCCTACGATGTCGATGGCACCGCCGAGGCGATCCATCGCGCGCTGACGATGGAGGTCACCGAGCGCCGCCACCGCATGCGCCGCTTGCGCCAGACGGTACAGGAGTTCGACGTGCACCGGTGGGCGAGGAGCTTTCTCGAAGAACTTGGAAGAATGAGGAATGAGGAACGAGGAAATGAGTAGCTGAGATTCTCTCCAGTCGGCTTCCTCATTCCTTGTTCCTCGTTCGTCATTGCAGCCTCATTCGCCTCACCTCGATGACATGCGCGATTCTCGTCGCCGCGATCCATCGGCCATCCGGCGACACCTGCGGCTGGAGCAGGTGCGCGGAGTCACTCGTCAGGCGGCGAGGCGTGCCGCCCGCGGCGGGAATTGCGAACAGCTGCATGCGTGTGCCGCTGAGCGCGCTGTAGATCAGCGTCTTGCCATCGGGCGTCCAGTCCACTCCCCCATACGTACGCATCGGATAGTCGACCAGCTTCCGCGCGGCGGAGCCGTCCGACCGCATGACCCAGAGTGCGTGCCGCCCGCCCGCCAGAGCCTCCTCGACCGCGATCTCTTCGCCCGTGGGCGACCACGCCACCATCTCGGCACCGGTCAGTCCCGCGGGCAGTGGCAGGCGCGCACTCGACGTCGCGCGGCCCGCCGCCGTATCCAGCGTGATCACGAATGGGAACGAGTGCCGCGTCCCCATCGACCGATCGAACGAGGTGAAAACGAGTCGAGTGCCGTCAGGCGACCAGTCTGGAGAGCCAGCCTCGAGCCCGAAATCGGTGAGACGAACTTCCTCGATCGCCGGCGCTCCAGCCCGCCGAAGGTAGATATCGTCGGTCGCCCCCGAATCGGCATATGCCGCGACCGGGCGGTGCGACCGATGGGAGTGGTACGCGAACCAGCGGCCGTTAGGCGACCAGACGGGCGGGAAGTCTTCGTGGAAGCCAACGATCAGGGGACCGGGCAGCGACGTGGGACGGGCGGCGCTGTCGATCTGCACGGCCCCGCCGTCCCAGTTGAGCACCCAGTCGGCCAGACGCCAGTCACCGTAGAAGTATCCGATCTGGCGCCCATTCGGATGCCAGGTTGGCCCCTGCGCATCATCGACGACCACATGCGGCTCGCCACCCGCGACCGGCAGGGCGACCACTGACGTCCTGACCCGCTTCGAGGTCCAATGCAGGTGGCCGCCCACCAGCACCGGGTTCGCGTCATCTCCGGTCGTGGAGGCGACGATGCGTCGGGCACCCGTCACGAGATCGATCTCGTAGACATCGAGGTCGCGGTCGGCTCGCGGGTCGTGCCGCTCCTCTGGTATCGGAGCACGAGCGCTCGCGAGCGAGACGTAGGCCCGGCGTCCGTCAGGGCCGATGGCGATCGTCGTCGCCCCCGGCTCGACGTCGAGGCCGGTCGCGACGACGCGCATCTCGCCCGTCCGGGCGTTCATGCGCTGCAACGAGGCCGAGCCCGCACTCTCGGGCATCATAACGAGCAGGGCGGACGCGTCCGGATACCATGCGAGCGCCTTCGCCCGTTGCGTGAGCGGTACGACGCGACGCCCGGAGCGCGTCACAATGTGCAACATCCATTGCGGGCCCTCCGCATCCTGGTACGCGATCGATTCACCATCCTCCGACCACTGGGGAACGGCCGCCGGCGAGACCTCGACCCTGCGCAGCGATCCCGCACGATCGCGTTCGTACCACCCGGACACGTCGCCTCGGCGACCACGAACCGCGATCTCACCGGAGGGGCGAATGACCACGCCGGTTACCTCGTCCACCCCCGCCCATGCCTCCATGGGGAGTACACCATGCGCCACATCGATGAGCTCTACGCCGCCGCGGGTGGCGAAGACCAGACGACGGCCGTCGGGAGCGACCGACGTCGCACGCGCTTGATACTCCTCGAACCACGTGGTTGCGTCGTGCGTGTGAATGACCTGAGCCGTCGATGGTGCGCTCGGAACGGGTGGTTGTACGCACCCGGCGACGGCGAATGTCACGACACACGCGCGCCGCACGCGCGCCTGGCGAGATCTATGCACGCCGCGAGTCTGCTTGCGCACGCGCACCAGGTCAAGAACGGCGCTGCCGCTTCCGGCGCTCATCATCGGCTCTAGATTACGAGACATGGCCTCCCTCAATTCCTTCGACGCCCGCTCCACGCTCCGCGTAGACGGGACGTCGTACACGATCTCACGACTGGGCGCGCTCGCCAAGCTGCCGAACGCCACCGTCGAGCGACTCCCTGTCACGTTGCGCATTCTGCTCGAGAATCTGCTGCGCAACGAGGACGATGCGTTCGTCAAGCGATCGGACATTGAAACGCTCGCACGATGGAACGTCCGTGGCCAAGCCGAGCAAGAAATCGCCTTTCGCACCAGCCGTGTGCTGCTCCAGGACTTCACCGGCGTCCCGGCGGTCGTCGATCTCGCCGCCATGCGCGATGCCATCGTCAGGCTCGGCGGCGCTCCGAAACGTATCAACCCCCTCCAGCCCGTCGATCTGGTCATCGATCACTCCGTCCAGGTGGATGAATATGGGACCGATGCGGCGTTCCTGATCAACGCCGAGAAGGAGTTCGATCGCAATCGGGAACGGTACCAGTTTCTGCGCTGGGGACAGGAGGCGTTCCGGAACTTCCGTGTGGTTCCCCCCGACACCGGCATCGTTCATCAGGTGAACCTCGAGTATCTGGCAAGCGTCGTGTTCACCGACGAAGTCGACGGGACCAAGCGCGCCTATCCCGACTCCCTCGTCGGGACCGATTCCCACACGACGATGATCAACGGGCTCGGCGTCCTCGGATGGGGCGTGGGGGGAATCGAGGCGGAGGCCGCGATGCTCGGCCAACCGCTGTCGATGCTCATCCCCGAGGTCGTTGGCTTCAAGCTCTTCGGCAAGCTTCCGCCGGGGACGACGGCAACCGATCTCGTGCTGACCGTCACGCAGATGCTGCGCGCGAAGAAGGTGGTGGGAAAGTTCGTCGAATTCTACGGCGCGGGGCTGTCGAGCCTTTCCCTCGCCGACCGCGCGACGATCGCCAACATGGCGCCCGAGTACGGCGCGACGGTGGGCTTCTTCCCAGTCGATCAGGGCACGATCGACTACATGCGCTTCACCGGTCGCGATGAGCACCTCGTGAAGCTCTGCGAGGCCTATTACAAGGAACAGGGTCTCTTCCGCACCGACGACACCGCCGATCCGGAATTCTCGGATACGCTTCAACTCGACCTCTCGACGGTCGAAGCGAGCCTCGCCGGGCCGAAGCGTCCACAGGATCGCATCCCGCTCAAGATGGCGAAGCAGAGCTACCGCGACGCGGTTCGCGTCGAGCTCGAGCGGGCGGGGACACCCGCGGGCATCGCCGCGGCCGCGAGCAAGCTCGCGACATCGGCCAAACCCGAGCTCGCGATGTCGGCGGTCGCGTCCTCGCCCGAGGAGCAGATGCACGAGCACGGCGGCGTGAGAGTCGAGATGAAGGGGGAAACGTTCTCTCTGCGAAACGGCGCCGTGGTGATCGCCGCGATCACGAGCTGCACCAACACATCGAACCCGTCGGTGATGCTGGCGGCCGGGCTGCTGGCAAAGAACGCCGTCGCGAAGGGGCTGCGCACAAAGCCGTGGGTGAAGACGAGCCTTGCTCCCGGCTCGAAGGTCGTCACCGACTACTACCGCAAGGCGGGGGTGCAGGACGCTCTCGACGCCCTCGGTTTCAACCTCGTCGGCTATGGGTGTACGACCTGCATAGGCAACTCGGGTCCCCTCCCCCAGCCCATCAGCGACGCGATCGAGCAGAACAAACTCATCGTCGCGGCGGTGTTGTCCGGAAATCGCAACTTCGAAGGGCGGGTGAATCCCCTCACGCGGTTCAATTACCTCGCGTCCCCACCGCTGGTCGTCGCGTACGCGCTCGCCGGGCGCATGGACATCGACCTCAACACGGAGCCGTTAGGTGTCGGCTCCGCGGGGCCGGTGTTCCTGAGGGACATATGGCCGCCGCCGGCGGACGTGGAGCAGGAAATCCTGCGATCGGTGAAGAGCGACATGTTCCGCGCGCAGTACGCGAACGTGTTCGAAGGCGACGAGCGCTGGGCCGCGCTCGATGTGCCGACGGGAGAGACGTTCGCCTGGTCGGAGGAGTCCACGTACGTGAAGAATCCGCCGTTCTTCGAGGGCATCACGCTGGAGCCCCCCGGCGTGCGGCCCGTTCGAAGTGCCCGCCTGCTCGCCATGCTCGGCGACTCGGTGACGACCGACCACATCTCGCCCGCCGGCAACATTCCGGCGGCGAGCCCGGCAGGCCGGTGGCTGATCGACCACGGGGTCAAAGTCGCCGATTTCAACTCGTACGGCTCCCGCCGCGGGAACCATGAAGTCATGATGCGCGGCACTTTTGCCAATATCCGGCTTCGGAACGAGCTCGTCCCCGGGAAGGAAGGTGGGTGGACGACACTGGAGCGGGGCGGCGAGCCGACCTCCATCTACGAGGCCGCGATGGAGTTCCAGCGCCGTGGGACCCCGCTGCTCGTCATCGCCGGCAAGGAATACGGCACCGGGTCCTCGCGCGATTGGGCGGCAAAGGGCACGCTCCTGTTAGGCGTGCGCGCCGTGATCGCCGAGTCGTTCGAGCGCATCCACCGCTCGAACCTGGTCGGCATGGGTGTCATCCCCCTCGAGTTCAAGGCGGGCGACACGCGTCATTCCCTGGGGCTGACGGGCTTCGAGACATTCGACATCGAGGGCCTCGACGACTCGATGCGGCCCCGGGCGATGCTCACCGTGCGCGCGTCAGCTCCCGGCGGTCAACCGAAGACGTTCCAGGTTGTCTCGCGAATCGATACGCCGGAGGAGCTGAGCTACTACCGCCATGGCGGGATTCTGAACTACGTCCTGAGACAGCTGGTTAGAGCCAGATAGGAACGGCGAGCGACGAGTGAGGAGCGACGAGTGAGGAGTGAGAATTGTGGAGTATCGAGTGAGGATTTGATTGTGTAGCTCTTCATCCATCGAATTCCTCACTCCACACTCCACTCGCCACTCGTCGTTCCTTCGCCACTCACTGCCTCGAGCCGAGTCAGCGCTTCCCTCGCCTGCTCCATAGCCCCGAGACGTTCGAAGAGCTTCGCGGCCTCTCGCAAGTCCCGCCGTGCGACGGCGGCTTCCTTCGCAGCGGCGGCCGCTTCGGCGCGGGCACGGAGACATTCGGCCTCGATGAGCATGTGGCCGTGCGCGTGCGCGAGCGATACGGCTCGGTCGAGCAGGTCGCGACCAGCCGGCACATCGCCATGCCGCGTGCAGGCAATGCCGGCAACCCTCAGCGCATCCGCCTCACGAATCGGATCCCCCGCCTCTGCCAGCTCGCGCGCGGCCAGACGTGCCGTCGCCTCGGCCATCACGAGGTCGTTGCGACGGAGGTGCACCTCGGCGCGTCCCACCCGCGCCATCGCCCCAAGAGCGGGTGATGACGCGTCACGCGCGTACTCGATCGCCCTCTGCTCACACTCGTCGGCGCGATCGAGCTCGCCCTCTTCGCGCAGAGTGATCGCGAGGTTGTGATAGCTCTCGGCCAGCCCGCGCGCGCTGCCCAGCCGTTGATAGGTCGGCAACGCCAGGGAGTAGAGGGCGACGGCGAGTGGCCGCTTCCCGCGGACGTGGGCGATCGCCGCAAGATTGTTCGTGGCGCGAGCCACGAGGAGCTCATCGCCGTCGGTCCAGCCAAGTTGCGCCGCGCGATCGAAGGTCGCCTCGGCCTCGGCGAGCGCCCCGAGCTCGGTGTTCGCGACGCCGAGCAGGTTGAGGCCTCGCCGAAGTTGGGCGCGGTCACCGCTCCGTTCCAGCGCCGTGAAGGTCTCACCCAACCATCCTTGCGCCTCACGAGGATTTCCCGTGCGGAGAGACGCCTCGGCTCGCGTGGTCAAGAGCTCGGGGTGTGCACGCGCCTCCTCCGCGTGCGATGCCAGCAAGGCACGCACGTCGGCCCACTCGCCGGCAGCCGCGCGGGCGCGGACGGTGGCGAGCAGATCGTCGGGAGAAGGCGCGGCAATCACTATTGACGGCCGCTCCGATAAGCGAGGGCGTGATTGGTGAATCCGAAGATGTCGCCCTCGATCTCGTCGATGTCGTCGCGGCGGACGGTTCCGAGCTCGAACCACGGAGCGCCGGGGATTTCCTGACGCCAGATGCTGAACCGCTCCTCGAGCGCTTCATCGTTGGAATCGACGTCGCCGTCATCGTCGAAGTCGTGGTCCGCGTTCTCGTACTCGATCTTCAGGCGGGCCGGCCGCGACTGGGAGAACCGCAACCCGGACGGCTGAAAGTCGACGATCAACCGCTGGAGGTCGACGACGGTGAGGGTGATGAGAATCGAATCCACGGCCGCGAAGGTCGATCCGTTCGGCCGACGCGCGAGCGAGCCTTCGTCGACACGGAAGCGCAGGAACTCCGACGAATCGGACTCGCCGGGGCGCGGACGGAAGTACATCCGGACTTCGCGGTTGTCATCGGTTCTCGCCCAGAACGAAGCCGTCTGTACGACGAGCGGCGGTGCCCCGGGTGGCAGCTGAAGGAATTTGAGATCGTCGGTGCCGACCCCCTCGGGTCCGGTCGCATCGTCGCAGGCGAGGCTCACCAGCCCGAGGGCGACGAGCGCTATGCCAAGTATCCTACGAAACATCGTCAGCCTCATGATCGTGGAAGTCATCGCGGCCGCCATCGAGCAACCGCAGGAGTCGTGGACGCGAAATGTCGAGTCGTCGTGCGGCTTCGCTCTTGTTCCCTCCACACCGCTCGACCATCGCCATCGCGGCTGAGCGGGCGATGTCACTCAACGTGGCGGGAAAGGGCAGTGAGCCGGTCGGGACCGCCGCCGTCGACGTGAGCGAAATGTCCTTCACGTCGATCGCCGATCCCCGGTGCAACAGCACAGCGCGCTCCATTGCGTTGCGCAGCTCGCGGACGTTGCCGCTCCAGTCGTGCGCCATCAGCGCCCGCTCCGCCGCGCCGGTCAGACCGGGCACGGCCAGTCCGTACTCACGTGCGAAACGAGTCAGAAAGTGTCGGGCGAGTGGCAGGATGTCGTCGCGACGCTCCCGCAGGGGTGGCAGCGAAAGCGGAACGACGTTGAGGCGGTAGTACAAGTCCTGGCGAAACTCCCGGCGCTGAACGGCGAGTCCGAGCTCGACATGCGACGCGGCCACGATGCGCACATCGACCGGAATCGTCCGCGTTCCCCCCACCCGTCGAATGGCTCGCTCTTCGAGCGCTCGAAGCAGCTTCCCCTGGAGGGGGAGGGGCAAGTGGCCGATCTCGTCGAGAAACAGCGTCCCCCCGTTGGCCACCTCGAACAGGCCAGGCTTTGTCGTTGTGGCATCGGTGAAGGCGCCCTTCTCGTGCCCGAACAGCTCGCTCTCGAGCAGGGTCTCCGGGATCGCGGCGCAGTTCACGTCCACAAATGGCGCGGCGCGGCGGGGCCCGTTGTAATGAATCGCACGCGCGAGGAGCTCCTTTCCCGTTCCAGTTTCCCCAGAAATGAGCACCGTGACCGTCCCATGCGGGATGATCAGCGCCGCACGCTCGAGCGCCTGACGCAGCGCTTCGCTTTCTCCGAGAATTCCTTCGAAGCGGTACTTCGCTGCTTCATGCGAGACGAACGCCTGTCGTCCCCTTACCGCACGAAGGCGGTCTGCGCGCTCGCGCAGCCAGGATCGAAGCAGATCCGCGTCGCCCGGCATCGCGAACAGCTGGGCGCCACCAGCTCTCACGACGGCAGCCGCGAGGTGATGATCGGCGAGGGCACCGACCGCCACCACCTCGCCCCCCGACGGGGATATCTCTCGCAGCGTCATCTCCAGCTGCTCCTCCGCTCCACCGGCGGCGACCAGTCCTACTGCGTCGTGCAACCGGTGCAGCTCCCCCGCACCCGACGCCAAATGCAGCGTGAGACCCGACGACTCCGCGAAGCTCGGCCACATCGCAGAGAACGAGTCGGTCAGAGGGAGAACAGTGAGGATGGGCACGGGAACGCGTAGCGGAGAGCGTTGCCGCTCTCCGCTATTGGCCTGTTACGTGAGGCGTGCGTTAGCGGTCATCGCTCCCGCCCCCATCTCGCCGGCCGTCGCGGTTGTCATCGCGGAAGGCGGCGAATGATGCGAGGATGCGAGATTCGATCGCCGCTGCCGCCGCCGCATCCAGCGGGTTGAGCAGTATCGTTCCCGAGCGGAACCAGCTCGCGACATCGACATCGATGGTGACGTTGGTGCCTTCGGCCCCTACGACGAGATTGGGCTCGAACTCCAGCTCCAGCTCGAAGCGGCTCGCGCTCATGAAGGTGAATGCCTGGCCATTGAACGTCCCTTCGACGATGATGCTTCGATTGCGCGGCACGTCGGGATGGGCGGCAAAAAAGGCGCGCGCTCCCGCGTTGGAGTCGTCGACGGGCTCGACGTCGAACTCGATCTCGTGGTAGCTGCCAGCTGGGATCCGGGCGCTGATCGCCGAGCGAACACCACCGTTCAGTGGCAGGTCCACGAGAAATGGACCGAGCTCGATTTCAGGGCAGTTCGGATCACGCCCGGGTCCGGAGTTGTCGCAGTCACGCCCGCTGAACTCCTCGAGCTCGATCTCATCGAGAACCAGGCGCGCGCGCGTGACGATCAAGGTGTTCGTACCCTCGACGATGGTGATGTCGCTCAGCGCAGCGGCACCGGCAGTGGTCGCAGTCTGCGCCGTCGAGCTTTCATTGGCGCTGAAGGACATGCTGAAAGAGCCGGCATCCAGTCCGGATGCGTCGCTGCACGCGAGACAGGCAACGAGGGCGGCGGGAATAAAGGTCCTGCTCATGGCGCTCTCCAGGGGTATGAGGTCGTGCGCACGATCTCGTGCGCAGCACTCCCCCCAGGCAGAGCGCGCACCACGAACCAACCGTGGCGGCGCCATTGTGCAACTGACTCGCAATCAAGAATTTAGTGACGGCGGCACGGTAGTGACGCGCGGGTTTGCCTTACATCGAAACAATGCACGCTGGAACGTTCTGTTACAACTCGAATGGCAACTCCAGTTCCCCAGCGCGCGCATCGCGACAGATTGATCCAGGCCAATCAAGCGGTCATCGCGAGAATTCGAAGC
>DATFBS010000062.1:0-7681 GCA_035253695.1 Gemmatimonadaceae bacterium | reverse complement strand
TACCACTCGAACACCGACACCCTCGAGATCCAGCGGTGGCGTCGCGACGCGAGCGGGGTGGACTCGAGCGATCCGCGAACGGTAACCGTGCAGGGATACACCTGGCTCACCTCCATCTCGCATCTGCGCGTCGCGCGTTCGCCCGACGGCATCCACTTCGACGTCGAGCCGTCGCCGGCGCTTTTTCCTGCGACGCCCTATGAATCCTTCGGAATCGAGGATCCGCGCATCACACTCCTCGACGGGACCTACTGGATCAATTACACGGCCGTGTCCCCCCACGGCATCGCGACGGCGTTGGCGTCCACGACCGATTTCAAGCTGTTCCGGCGCCACGGAATCATCTTTCCACCTAACAACCGCGACGTGACGATCTTTCCCGATCGCGTCGAGGGCCGCTACGTCGCCTTGCACAGGCCGATGCCGGAGGGCATCGGACAGCCAGAGATCTGGGTGGCATCGTCCCCGGATCTGTTCTCGTGGGGCGGGCATCGCCTCGTCGCGTCCGCGCGCGCGGGGAGCTGGGATGACGCCAAGGTTGGCGGTGGAGCGGTGCCCATCCGCGTGCGAGCCGGCGAGCGAGACGCGTGGCTCGCGATCTATCACGGCGTGACTCGATCGCCGCTCACGTATTCGCTTGGGGCACTGCTTCTCGACGCGCGCGATCCGGCGCGAGTGATCGCGCGCTCGCGCGATCCCATTCTCTCCCCCGAGGCGCCGTATGAGCGCGAGGGGTTCTTCGGCGGGGTCGTCTTCACCTGCGGGCTTTTCGCGGACGGCGACCAGGTGCGGATCTACTATGGAGCGGCCGATGGCGTCACCGCCGTCGCCGACCTGTCCCTCGACGAGATCATGGCTGGATTGTCCGAGCCGTGACGTTCGAGCTGGGACTGAACTACTGGCCGCGGCGACGCGCCATGTACATGTGGCGCGAGCTCGACCTCGGTGAAGTGCACGAGGACATGGAGCACATCGCGCACATGGGGTTCGACGTGGTACGCGTGTTCGTCCTGATGCAGGACTTCCTTCCCGGCCCGCTAACCGTGGCGAGCGAGATGGTCGAGCGCCTGGTCGCCGTGTGCCGGTCGGTGAAAGATGCCGGGCTCAAGGTCGTTCCGACGCTCATCGTCTTGAACATGAGCGGCCGGATCTGGTGGCCGACATGGATGCTCGATGCGCACGCCCAGCCGGGCTGCCTCTACACCGATGCTCGTGTCCTCGATGCCCAGGTGCTCCTCGTCGAGACATGCGCTCGAGCACTCGCGGGCGATGACGCGATCCGTGCCTTCGACATCGCCAACGAGATCGACGATGCTCAGCGTCCGCCAACGCGAGAGGCGGGCACACGGTGGACATCGCGGCTGGCGACAGCGATCAGGCGGGCGGCCCCCCGTACGTCGGTCCAGATCGGGACGCACCTTCCGTCGCTTACGACTCGGAACAACATGCGAGTCGACGACCTCGGTGTGGTCTGCGACGAGGACATCATGCACGCGTACCCGCTCTACAGCGATGTCGCACGGACATTCCTCGATCCGGAGCTCGTTCCTTTCTCTTGCGCGCTGACGACAGAGCTTTCCGGCCATGGCAGACCGACGCTCATGCAGGAGTTCGGTCTCTGCACTGCCCCTCCGGGCGCGGGGGGACACACCATCATCGATGATTTTCTGGGGCAGCCGCGTGCCCAGTATTTGGCCTCCGAGGAGGAAGCGGCAACGTATTACGACGGCGTGCTGGACGGATTGGCACGAGCGGGCGCTGCCGGGGCGTACGCCTGGTGTTATGGCGACTACGACGCCGTGCTCTTCGAGCGACCTCCCTTCGCCACCGCCAGGCGCGAGCGCACATTTGGGCTGGTGCGCGCCGACGGCAGTGAGAAGCCCGCGGTGGAGGTGTTCAGGCGATGGAGGCAGCGCCGTGAGGCGGGAGCGATCCCGCCGGCTGCGGTAGCTCCCGTGCTCGATGTGACCGCCGACGAATATTATCGGGCGCCAGCGCAGCATTTCGCACGACTCTACGCCCGGTGGTTGGCACGGATCTCCACATGATCGTCGCGCTCCAACGTCTCCGCGGAAACCCGCTCGTTCATCCTTCGCAAATCCCCTTCACCCGAGCCAGCGGCGCATTCAACCCCGGCGTCGCGGTCGATCACGCCAGTGGCCGGGTCGTGCTGCTCGTTAGGGTGTTCGAGGAGGAGACAAAGCGGTCGTGCCTCGGTTTGGCCATCTCATCGGATGGTGTGGGCATCGATGAGATCTGGGACCGGCCGGCCATCGCTCGCGAAGCGTCTTACGAGGAGTGGGGCGTCGAGGATGCGCGCATCACGTACCTCCATCACGAGGGGCGATACGCCATTACCTACACCGGGTACTCGCCGCGGGGGCCGCGAGTGTGCCTCATCACCACCGACGACCTGTTGGCGCCCGAGCGCTACCACCGCCACGGGCCACGCATCGCCGGCGAGAACAAGAACTGTGTCGTCCTTCCCGAACGGGTCGATGGCGAGTACGTCATCCTTCACCGGCCGATGCCGCGCATGGTGTGCACCCGCGTGCCCTCGCTCGAGTTGCCTTGGCCCGAGGACGGCGTGCCTGTGGTGGGACCCCGTCCCGGCACCTGGCGCAGCTCCCGCGTTGGTGCGGGTGCCCCACCGATGCGCACTGACGTGGGGTGGCTTTTTCCCTTTCACGGCGCCACGAGTATCGAGGAAGGCAACGTCTACTCCATGGGATGGTGCGTGCTCGACATCGCCAAGCCGGAACGGGTTCTCTACGTATCCGATGAGCCGGCGCTGACACCGGAGGCGCCCTACGAGATCGAGCGCGGGAGCATCCCCCAGGTGGATCCAGCGAATTTCAGAACCGGCGTTCGCGTGGTCTTCCCCGAAGGTCTGGTCGAGCGAGGCGAGGATCTGATCGTGTATTACGGAGCCGCCGATGTATCGGTCGCCGGTGCGCGCGTCGGCAAGCGCGAGCTCGTCAGCTCGCTCGACGCTGCGATACGAGAGCAAAAAGGCGGGGTGCCGCTATGAATTCGCGCGACGCAGTGCGCAACTTCTTGCTGGCGACGTTGATCGCCGCGTGCGCGGGGAGCTCCGAGCCGGTACCGCCCCCGGATCCATCACCGCTGACGCTGTCACTCGATCATCTGCGCCGACTCGGCCTCGATGCGGTCGTGAATGGGCGGCCCGTGCGCGTCGTCGCGCTCTATGCTGAAGCGCCCGATTACCGGCCGACTCCCTCGCCGGAGCGCGACGGCTCGGAGGGCATTGCCAGCCTGGACGACGCCGCGCGTGCGGCGATCGTCTACCTTCGTGCTTTCGAGATGACAGGCGATCCCACCGCGCGCGACGAGGCGCTCGGGCTGCTGGCGTTCGTGACAGTCATGGAGCAGGGCGATGGCGAGTTCATCAACTTCATCGATGCTCGGGGGCGACCGAACCGCATCGCTCCCAGCAGCCGGAAGAGCATGTCATACTGGGCCGCGCGCGGCATCTGGGCGCTCGGCGAAGCGGTGCGCGTCCTCGGCACGGAGGGGCTGAAAGACGTCCCTGGTGCCCGCGAGGTCCTCGACCGCGCCATCGCGCGAATGGCCCGCGAAGTCGACGGTGGACGTCTCATTGGTGGGTCCGCCACAGCGACATCCGAGGCGCTGCTGGGCATTCTCGCTCTCCACGAAGCAGAGCCGTCGGCACGACTCGCATCGCTCGCGTCGCGCACGGCGGCGTTGCTGGTACCGTTGTCGCGTGACGGTCAGGACGCCCCGCCATGGGGTGCGCGAACAGATTCGCCCGACGCGATCTGGCACGCGTGGGGAGCGCGATCCACCGCGGCGCTGGCGCGCACCTCCATCGCGCTCAACCGGCCCGATCTCCTCGAGGCGGCTCGACGCGAGGCAGATGGTCTTTGGGGAAGATTTCTGCTTGCCGGCCAGGTTCCGGCAGCCGTGTCGCCTAACGGGTCCGTACGCTGGTTCCCCCAGATCGCGTACGGCGTCGGCCCGGTCGTCGAGGGATACCTGGAGATCGCTGAGGCC
Source organism: Gemmatimonadaceae bacterium (assembly GCA_035253695.1). GTDB lineage: Bacteria > Gemmatimonadota > Gemmatimonadetes > Gemmatimonadales > Gemmatimonadaceae > JAICNG01. The sequence continues at coordinate 3,646 of DATFBS010000062.1, read as the reverse complement.
ACCGGCCACCACCGTTATGCGGTATATGCTGGGGTGACGGCGGCCTGGTTTTTCGGCGCCAACCCAGCCCGCGTGGCGATGTATGATCGGCAGACGGGCCGCACGTTCGACGGCATCGACGGGCCGTCCCCCGTGCAGGTGAACCGGAATGCCGGAGCGGAGTCCACGATCGAAGCGCTGCTCGCCCTGCAACGTGTGGCGGGCAGTCCCGAGGCAATGGAATACCTGACGTATCGCACCGTCGACGTCCCGGCTGCGACGCTGACGACGGTTCCCGATCGTCGCACGTTCGAGGGAGCAGCACAAAAACGACTCACGCTCCGTCGTGAGGCAGAGGGCATCGACGTGGTCGAATCCCCGTCCGCCGCGGCGCCCATCACCCTGACCTATTGGCCCGCGGCGAACCCGTCGGAAACCTGGCTCGCGACACGCCTCGCGTCACAGTGGAACGCCGACAATCCCGACGTTCAAGTCCGGGTGCAACCGCTGCCCGCTGGCCGTTCCTCGGAAGAGGTCCTGCTCGCCGCCATCGTTGCCAAGGCGACGCCCGACATCAGCTCCAACGTGTCGTCCGCGCTGCTCGCACGGCTCGTCCGGGCGGGAAGTGTCGTTCGCCTCGACGATCGCTCCGCCACCGCGGCTCGACTTCGCGAGCGCACGAACGCGGAGATGCTCGCCTCGCTTCGCCTGCCCGATGGCGGCATCTACGCGTTTCCGTGGAAGACGAATCCCGAGATGTTGATGTACAACGTCGACCTCCTGGCGTCAGCGGGCGTTGATCCTCCCCGCACACACAGCGAGCTCCTCGATGCGTTTCGGCGCCTGGCCCGAGATACGGACGGGGATGGCCGGCTCGACCGCTGGCCCATCTGGGCCGGTCTCAAGACGACGTGGTTCGAGCGCTTCTACGATTTCTATCCGCTGTATCTCGCCAGCGCCGGCGGGCGGACGCTGGTGGCCGATGGGAAGGTGACGTTCGACAACGCGGCGGCCATATCCGCGCTCGAGGTTTTGCGACAGGGCTTCGAGACGGGAAGCCTGCCGCGCGTGAACTTCTCGATAGGCCGTGATCCGTTCGTGGATGGAAGGGTGGCGATGAAGATCATCGGCCCCTGGTTCGTTCGTGAGCTCAACGAGCTCAAGGTCCCCGGCCTGCGGTACGACGTCGCGCCCGTCCCCGCGGCTGATGGGACCCCTCTCGAGGATCGCTATGCGTTCGCCGATCTGCGCAGCATCGCGATCTTCTCCACGACGAGGCATCCCGACGCCGCCGCGCGGTTCGTCGCGTACCTTACTTCGCCCGCCGCCGACCAGTTGTTGATCGAGCACGCCAGTCAGCTGCCGTACCGTCGCAACCTGGCGCACGATCCTCGATTCGCAGCCGCCCTGGCACGCTGGCCGACGCTCGCGACCTACGCGACGTACGTCGGCCGTACGCGAGACCTCGATCTCGACCCTGATGTCGTGGAGATCTTCGACCTCCTGTCCGAAGCGTACGAGGAGGCCGCGGTGTACGGGACTCGACCCGTTCGCGAAGCCCTAACGAGGGCTGCCACCGAGGCGCAACGCATTCTCGATGCGCGCTGAGCAGCGCTCCGGATGGCTGTTGTCGGCGCCGTACGTGACGTTCCTCGTCATCTTCGCGGCATATCCGATCGCGTTCGCGCTGGTCCTCATCTTTCTCCGGTGGGATCTGGTCACCGATCCATCGTTCGCGGGCGCTGACAACCTTCGCTTGCTGGCGCACGATGGACGCTTCTGGCGCGCCGTTGGGAACACGTTCGTGTTCCTCGGCATCCACCTCCCGCTCCAGATCGTGACCGCGCTGGCCCTCGCGCTGGCGCTCAATCGTCCGCTCGCTCTGCGCGCGTTCTGGCGTGCGGCGTTCTTCCTGCCGGTCGTGATCTCGGGCGCCGTGGTCGCCATTCTCTGGAGCGCACTCTACGCGACCGATGTCGGGCTGATCAACCGGCTCCTCGTGAAGGTGGGACTGGCACCGGTGGCCTGGCTCACCAATCCGCTCACCGCGATGCCGGCGATCGCCGCCATGGTGACATGGAAGAACGTCGGCTTCTACGTGATCATTTACCTCGCGGGCTTGCAGTACATCCCTCGAAGCTGCCTCGAAGCAATCGAGCTCGAAGGCGCGTCGCCTTGGCAACGATTCCGCCACGTGACGCTTCCACTACTGCTACCGCAGACGATCCTCGTCGTTACCCTCTCGACCATCAACGGCTTTCAGCTGTTCATCGAGCCGTACGTGATGACGGGCGGCGGCCCGCTCCGGCGGACGTACTCGATCGTCTTGTATCTCTACACGAACGCCTTCTCCTACCAGAAGATGGGGTACGCGGCGACGATCGGCGTCGCGCTGGCCTTCATCATCGGCACGGTCGTGTTCGTGCAGCGGCGCTTGATCGGCAAGGCGGAAGCGCTGTGAAGGCCCTTGGACGCATCGGCCTCTATGCCGCCCTCGCGTTGGCGGCTGTGACGTTCATCTATCCCTTCCTCTGGATGGTATCGAGCACGCTCAAGCCTCCCTTCGAGGTGGGCACGCTCGAGCTGATCCCGGATCGCATCACATTCGACAACTACCGCACCATGTGGGCGCGGGCGCCCTTCGGACGCGCGCTTCTCAACAGTGCCTTCGTCGCGACGACGATCACGCTTGCGGTCCTGGTCCTCGGCTCGATCACCGCGTACGCGATGGCGCGTCTCCGTTTTCGCGGAGCGCCGGTGCTCAACGCCGTGACCATCGCTGTGCTGCTCATCCCGGGGCAGCTGACCCTGATTCCGTTGTACACGCTGATCGTGAAGCTGGGGTGGATCGACACCTATGCGGCCCTCATCGTGCCGTATTTGTTCAACGCGACGGCCATCCTCATGCTTCGGCAGTTCTTCCTTCAAATCCCGCAATCGCTCATCGACTCGGCGCGCATGGACGGGATGGGCGAGATGCGCATCCTGTTCACGATCTTCTGGCCCCTCGCGAAGCCCGTGCTCGCGATCGTGGCCATCTTCACCTTCATGGGATCGTGGAACGAAGTGCTCTGGCCGCTTCTCGTAGTTCGCGAGCAGCAGTTGATGACACTGCCGCAGCTGCTCACGGTGTTCGCCCTCGGCGGCGGGGCGGGATCGCTGGGCGTGTCGCTCGCCTCGGCGATGGTGCTCGTGGTGCCAGTGGTGATCGCCTACGTTTTTCTGCAGCGCTATTTCATCGAGAGCATGGCGGGTTCGGGGACAAAGGGATGACTGCGGACTGCGAGCTGCGAACTGCGGACTGCGGACTGCGGACTGCGAACTGAGGACTGCGGACTGCGGACTGCGGACTGCGGATTCCGGATTGCAGAGGACCTGGAACCGCTTGTAGCCCAACGCACGATGCTTCGCTGGTTCGTTGAGGGCATGGTACCCCCTTAGCTCGCAAACTCGCAATCCGCAATCCGCAATCCACAATCCGCAGTTCGTAGCTCGCAGTCCGCAGCTCGCAGTCCGCAGCTCGCAGTTCGCAGCTCGCAGCTCTACACCGGTATCCCTCAACATGCCGTCAGTCTCATTTGATCACGTCACGAAGCGATTCGGGGAAACCACCGTTGTCGAGGATTTCACCCTCGATGTCAACGACGGTGAGCTGCTCGTGCTCGTG
>DATFBS010000061.1:0-5002 GCA_035253695.1 Gemmatimonadaceae bacterium | reverse complement strand
GGGTCGCGAGCCGCCGCCACCTGCGCCGGCTCCGCCGCCGCGCGTCGCGCCACCAGCGCCGCCCCGACCTGCTCCGCCGCCGCGAGGTGTCGCGAACTCCTCTTCATCCTCGAGCTCATCGACCGACCCGCCCTCATCGTCCTCATCCAGGTCGTCATCGTCATCTTCGGCGCTGTCCCAAAGGTCGTCGCCGTCGTGCTTCGTCATCCCCCAGCCGCTTCCCTCCTCATCATCGTCATCGTCGTACGAGCTCCCGCCGCCACCGCCGTAACCGGGCTCGTCCGAGTCATCATCGCGGTCGGAGAAGAAAAGCTCCTCGTTCGACTCATCACCGCGCCGCATGTCTGCCTCCTGAGGGTATGTGGTGCGCGACCTCGCCGGTCACGCGGACTGCACTCGCTTCAGCGTGCCGCCGCGCGGTGCACGACATGTGCCTCGTGCACCGCGCGTCCTGCTCTGCGACGCTCTCATACAACACTCGGAGAGTTCCGTCAAGGCGGGATTGTTTCTCGGTACGGCACCGACGTCAGACGTCAGAATTCAGAGTTCAGATTTCAGACAAAACCAACGGGGAGCCATTCGGCTCCCCGCGGTCCTTTTGAACTCTGAATTCTGTACTCTGCCATCGGACGTCTCTGCGTTCCGTCGGCCGCCATCGAGGGCCACGAGGGGGGCCTAGCCCTCTATTTCATCGAGGAAGACAATCGACGCGCCGCGCCCCACGACCGACTTCAGGGCAGCGAAGACGCGAGGGTCCAGCAACCGACTCACGTGCTGCTCCAACAGCCGGAGCGTGTCGTCCTGGGTGAGTGGCTCGCGGTACGCGCGCTTCGAGGTCAACGCGTCGAAGGCGTCGGCCGCCGCCAGGATCTTACCGCCGATCGAGATCTCCTCGTCCTTCAAGCCGCGCGGGTAACCGGTACCGTCGTGGTGCTCGTGGTGATCGTGCACGAAGCGAAGGGCTTCTCCGATGTGCTTGAGCGGGGCCAGGATCTCCATGCCGATGCGCACATGATCCTTGATGTGCGCGAACTCTTCCGGGGTGAGCTTGCCTGGCTTGTTGAGGATATCCTCGCGAATGCCGATCTTGCCAACATCGTGGATCCGGCCGGCAAGGCGCACGTTCTCCACCGTGTCGGGGTCGAGACCGAGCTGATCAGCGATCGAGGCGCCGAGTGCCGCGACCCGTTGAGAGTGGCCTCGAAGGTAGATGTCTTTCGCCTCCATCGCGTTGATGAGCGTCTCGACGATGTTCACCGTCAGCCCGCGTAAGGCGCTCTTCTCGCGCTCCAGCTCGGCGGTCCGGAGGGCGACTTCCTCGCGAATGAGGCGCTCGACCTTCCGTTGCTCGATAGCCAGATCGCGTTTGTGGAGCGCTCGCTCGACCGCCTGCTGAAGATCGACCAGCTCGATCGGTTTCATCAGGTAGTCGTACGCCCCGCGGGAGAGCGCCTCGGTTGCCGTCGGCGCGTCGTTGACTGCCGTCAGCATCATGATCGCGAGGTCGGGATCGATGTCGAGCGCCTTCGGCACCACTTCGACACCGCTCATCCCGGGCATGCGCACGTCGCAGAGCATCAGCACGAAGCGATTGCGCTCGAGATGCTCGAGGGCCGCCGGCCCGCTCTCCGCGGTGTGGACGTCGTAGCCGCGCGTCTTCAGAAACTTGCCGAGCGCGAGACGAATGGTCTCCTCGTCGTCGACGACGAGCATACGTTTAACCCACTCGTCACCCGCGGTACCGGTTGGACGCTGGACTCGTGGAGTGGGAAGGGTCGAGGTGTCGCTCATGGATTCCTGCCGGGGTTCGGCGCCATCGTCGCGCCATCGGCGGTCGAGGCGGGGAGAGAGATGCGAAACGTGGAGCCGATGCCGACGACGCTTTGGGCCGACAAGGTACCGGCGTGTGACTGCATGATGCCGTAGCTGACGCTGAGGCCGAGCCCGGTGCCGGTGCCTTCCGGCTTGGTGGTGAAAAAGGGCTCGAAGATACGTTTCTGAACGTCCGGGGTCATGCCGGTGCCGGTGTCCCTGACCTCGACGACGACCCTGCTTCCTTCGTTACGCGTCGTCACGCGGAGCTGCCGCACGGGTGTGCTCGCCATGGCATGCTCGGCGTTGACGATGAGATTGAGCAGCACCTGCTGAAGCTGGCGGTCATCGCCGCGCACTCGCGCGAGCGCGGGATCGAGATTCGTCTCGAGCATGACACCGGTCGATCGCATTCCGTACGCACGAAGCCGGAGCGTCTGCTCGACGAGATCGTTCATGTCGACCATTACGCTGCGTGGACCGGTCTTGCGCGCAAAAGCGAGCAGATCGCGGATGACCGAGACCGCGCGGTCGGCCTCGCGCTTCATCAGGGACACCGACTCTCGCTGCTCCCCCGAGAGATCATCCTCCAGCAGGAGCTGCGCGAACGCGCTGATGCCGGTGAGCGGATTGTTGACTTCGTGCGCCACGCCCGCGACCAGCTCGCCGAGCGCAGCGAGCTTCTCCGACTGCCTGAGCTGCTCGGCCATGCGGCGCTCCTCGGTGAGGTCGCGCACGACGATGACATGGCCGACGCGCCTGCGGGTGCCGTCCCGAATCGGGCTGACGATGAGCCAGGCGGGGAAGTCGTTCCCATCGCGCCGGCGGAGCGGCCGCTCGCCGGCCCAGTGGCCGATCTCGTCCATCGCTCGTGCGGCGGCGTTGCGATCCTGCGTGCTCCAGAGATGAACCTGGAGCGTCCCCACATGCAGGCCCACCAGCTCCTCAGGGGCGTAGCCGAACTGGGCGGCGGCTGCCCCGTTGGCGTAGCGCACGATGAGATCGCGCGACACGATGAACACGGGTTGCTCCATCGCCTCGAGGGCCGTTGCCAGCACGCGCCGACGTTCCTGCTGATGCCGCTCCTCCTCGCGGAGCTGGAGCGTCTCGACGGCGAGCGCGAGCGGATCGGCGAGACGGCAGAGCGTTTCGCGGACGTGACCGGGGAGTCCGGTGTCGCGGACGAGGAGCTCTCCGCGTGCGCGGTTGCCTGACGACAGAGGCACGCGAATGGTGCCGGCCTCGTTGCGCGCCGGCGCCGACCCGCGTGTGGCGACGGTGCGTCGCGCTCCATCGGGCGCGATGACCTCGATCGTCATGCCGCTCGTGGGACAGGCACCGGCCACCACGTTCAGCACCTCGCGCGCACCGGTCTCGAGATCGCCGGCGGCGAGTGCGGCCCGGGCGACGGCGGCCGCGAATTGCGCCCGTTCGAGCTCACGCCGTTCGGTCTCGAACGCCCGCGCGTTGACGATCGCCGTCCCTGCCTGACGAGCGATGAGCATGACGAGGTCGACGTCGTCCCAGTCGTACGCGTCCGGATCGTAGGACTGTGCCTGGAGCACGCCGAGCGCGCGGTCCCCGTGAAGAATCGGCGCGCTCAGCACCACCGCGACCTCCCCGCGACCTTCGGTCACGTGCACCTGCCCCGACCACCCGGCACTGGAGCGCGCGGCGACGTTCGGCTGACGCGTTATGAAGGCCTGGGTCGTGTTCCCGCTCCCAGGAGGGAAGCGCGGAAGCGGATCCGTTTCGATCGGCGCGCCATCGTTGACGCAATACTCGGGAATGAATACTTGCGTGTCCTCATCGAACGAGAGGAGCACGAAGCACGGGGAGTCCACGACGGAGGCGACGGCGGTGTAGATCTTCGAGTACACCTCGTCGAGCGAGACCGTCTCCGAGATGGCGCGCTGCACCTGCGCCACGGCCTCGAATCGCGCTGCGCGCCGCTCGAGATCCTCGAACAGCCGGGCGTTGCGCACCGCCAGCGCCGCGTGAGTGCCGAAGTCGGTGAGCAACTGTCGCTGCTCGGGCTCGAACGTCTGCACGTGGCAGTAGCGAAGCGTCAGTACTCCACGTGCACGACCCTCGATCATCAGCGGGAGAATCGCGGCGGCGCGGATCCCTTTCGCCAGGACAACGTCAACGGCGCGCATGGCCTGAAGTGGCACCATGTCAGGGATGAAGATGGGACGCCCCGACCGCATGGCCTCACCGAGGGGGGTCTCCCAGAACCACGCCTGCACCGTGTCGACGAGGTCGTGGCCTACCCCATCCTGCAGCGCGACGTTGATTCGGTCCAGCCCGGATTCCGCGAGATAGATGCCTACTCCGTCCGCGCGCAGCGCCTCACGAGCAATTCGGACAATGTCGGCGAACATGGCGTTGGCCGTGACGTGTCGTGCGAGCGCCCCCGCGTTCGACGCCAGAATGCTCGCGCGCTGCATGGTGCGGGCAGCAGCGCGAAAGAGGCGAGCGTTCTCGATCGCGGTAGCGCCGTGGCCCGCGAAGAGAAGCAGCAGCTCCTCCTCGGCGTCGTCGAAGCAACGGCCGCCGTCGCCGAGGACGACGACGACGCCGATCGCGCGATCCGCGACCAGCAGGGGAATGGCGATCGCACTGAACTGTCCTGGCCGCACGCGTTGCGCCGTCCATGGCCACGGCGAGTCCGCGGCGCTCAGATCGCCCGCTCGCAGCGGCCGCCGCGAACGCCAGCACGCGCCGGCAAAGGACCCGTCCACGGGGACCACAGATGCGAGCGACTCGCTTTCGATTCCGGACATCCCGTTCGCGCGCAGGCCATCATCCTCGGCGAGCAGCACGCACGCGCCGACACCTGCCACGAGCTCGTTGGCGTATTGCGCCACGATCGCCGTGACGCGATCGAGCTCGAGCGACTGATTGATGCGCTGGATGACGTCTGTCAGCGCTCGTGTCTGACGAGCGCTGCGTTCCGCGGCCGCCCGGGCGGCGGACTCGTCAGGCCGGTTCGAGTCGCGATCGAACTCGAGGAGGATCGCGTCGTCGCCTAACGGCACGACCGACCGGAGCACGGGACCGGCATTGCGGCCAGAGAGCGGCAGGGCGGGACCCCGATAGGGGACGCGGTCGCGCATGGCCACGTGCAGCGCGGCCTCGAGCGACGCTTGGCGCAACGCGGGGAGCCGGTCCCAGAGCGAGGTGCCGA
>DATFBS010000060.1:0-17594 GCA_035253695.1 Gemmatimonadaceae bacterium | reverse complement strand
GCACTCGCGGCGTTAGGTGCGTCCTTCGAGTGGCGCAATGGAGAGGCGGTGATCGAAGGCTTGGGGCGACGTGGTCTGCGTCGGCCGGGGAAGGCGCTCGACTGCGGAAACAGCGGTACAACGGCGCGGCTTCTCGCCGGCGTGGTCGCGGGTCATCCCTTTGACGCGCGGTTCGTGGGCGACGAGAGTCTGTCTCGACGACCGATGAAGCGCATCAAGCAGCCGCTCGAGGCCATGGGAGCGACGGTCGAGCTCGAGCGCGGCGATGGGTTGCCAATGGTCGTCCGCGGGACCGACCTCCATTCGCTCGTGTGGGAGAACCCGGTCGCCAGCGCTCAAACCAAAAGCGCGATCCTTCTTGGCGCTCTCGTTGCCGGCGTGTCCGCCGAGGTACGCGAGCCCGCGCCGACGCGCGATCACACCGAACGGCTGCTCACCGCCATGGGCGCATCGGTCGCCGATGCGCCGGGGCGGGTGGTCATTGGGCCTGTTTCGACACTGCGACCGTTGGATTTCGATGTGCCCAGTGACCCATCGTCTGCGGCTTTTCTCGTAGCGCTGGCGCTCCTGGCGGACACGGGGGATCTCGCGCTGCCGAATGTCGGGCTGAACAAGCGACGCATCGGGTTCCTGGAGATCGCTCGCCGAATGGGGGGGAAGGTCCATTGGGAAACGGAGCGAAGCGCGGCCGGCGAGCCGGTCGGCACGATTCACGCAAAACCTTCCCAGCTTCGCGGGATCACGGTCGAGGCACCCGATGTTCCGGCGATGATCGATGAGCTGGTGCTCATCGCGTGCCTCGCAGCGCGCGCCGAGGGTGTCACCACGGTGCGCGGCGCCGAGGAGCTTCGAGTGAAGGAGAGCGATCGCATCGCGACCGTCGTGCAGAACCTTCGCGCCGTCGGTGCTCAGGCGGATGAGACGCCCGACGGTTTCATCGTTCACGGCTCGCGCAGCTCGCTGCGCGGGGCGGTTCGTACGCACGGCGACCATCGCATTGCAATGGCGTTCGGGGTGCTCTCCGCGCTGCCTGGCAACGGCATTCACGTGGATGACCGCCTGTGCGTCGGCGTGTCGTATCCCGGCTTCTGGGATGATCTGGAGCGTATCACGCAATGAGAGCGGGAACTCCGCCGTTCACACCGCGCGTGCGTGCGGCGGGCCAAACGGCCGTGATCGCGATTGACGGTCCCGCCGCCTCGGGGAAATCGTCCACCGCGCACTGGGTGGCCGAGCGGTTGGGCTTTCGCCACATCGACTCGGGCGCGCTCTACCGAGCGGCGACCGCGGTCGCCATCCGCAGCCAGCCCGCTGGAGGATGGCCGGAAGCGCTCGTTCTCGAGGCCGCCTCCGACGTTAGGCTCCTCCCCAACCTGACGTCGTTCGTCGCCGCGGTGGGTGACGAGCCGATCGATGCAGAGATCCGTGACGCGGCGGTCACGCAGCACGTATCCGCCGTCGCGAAAATGCCGCGCGTCCGTGAGTGGGTGAACGAGGTCGTGCGGCAAACCGCCCGCGGCTACGATGTGGTGGTCGACGGTCGCGATATCGGCACCGTCGTCTTTCCGGACGCCGATCTCAAGGTCTTCCTCGTCGCCGATCCGTGGGAACGCGCCCGGCGGCGTCTCACGCAGCGTCTCGAGCGCGCCCCGACCGATGACGAGATCGCCGAGGAGACCGAGCGGCTCGTGCAGCGTGATTCCCGCGACGCCACGCAGACCGTGCAAGCGTCCGACGCGGTGCTGATCGACACGACCTATCTGACGCAGGAAGAGCAGGTCGAGCGGATCGTGACGCTCGCGCGGGTTGTGCTGAAGCGCGGCGGCTGAGCTGCACGAACGAGGAACGAGGAACTAGCGGCTTCCTTGCCGGACTTCCTCATGCCTCGTTCCTCATTCGCACTCTTGCCTCAATTCCCTGCGATATCTACATTTAACGGCTCCCGTTCCGCGCCGTCGGACCCTGTCGTCGAGGGCGCGCGATGCGGACATCAATCACCCTGTGACTCGTCGCGGCGAGCCTAAACTCCGCGTCAACGAAGGAGCGCGCCGCGTCGGTATGCCCCAGCTCGACACCAAGACCACTACACCCGAATTGACCGAGAAGGAACGCAAGAACAAAGTGGCCCAGCACAATCAGCTGCGCCCCCTCGCCCGCCGCGCCGATCTCTGGGAGGAAGACGAATATTCCTCCGAGGAATACGAGCGCATGATGGAGATGTACAACGGCACGCTCGCCTCGATCGAAGAGGGCGAGATCGTCAAGAGCCGTGTACTCGAAATCCGTGACAACATGGTCGTCCTCGACATCGGCTTCAAATCCGAGGGCACCGTTCCGCGCGAAGAATTCAAGGACCTCCCTGACCTCAAGCCCGGCGATGAGGTGGAGGTCCTTCTCGAGCATCTGGAGGATCAGGAAGGCTCGGTCGTTCTGTCGAAGAAGAAGGCGGACTTCATGCGCGTGTGGGAGCGCATTCGTCTCGCCTACGAGAACGATCAGCCGGTCGAAGGCACGCTCGTCAAGAAGATCAAGGGTGGCGTCGTCGTCGACCTCATGGGCGTCGACGCGTTCCTCCCCGGCTCGCAGATCGCGTTGCGGCGCGTGCCGAACATCGACGAGCTGCTCGGCCAGAAGTACGAGTTCAAGATCATCAAGCTCAACAAGCGCCGCCGCAACATCGTCGTCTCGCGTCGCGTGATCCTCGAGGTCGAGCGGGCCGGCAAGCGCGAGAAGCTGATGAAGGAGCTGCAGAAGGATCAGGTGCGGAAGGGCGTCGTCAAGAACATCACCGACTTTGGTGCGTTCATCGATCTTGGAGGCGTCGACGGCCTGCTGCACATCACCGACATGTCGTGGGGTCGCATCTCGCATCCCTCCGAGCTGGTGCACATCGGGCAGGAGCTCGATGTGAAGATCCTCGATATCGATTGGGAGCGCGAGCGCATCTCGCTCGGCCTCAAGCAGCTGCAGGCGTATCCGTGGAAGGATGTGGCCGCGAAGTATCCGGTCGGGACGCGCGTGCAGGGGAAGGTCGTGTCGATCACGAACTACGGCGCTTTCGTGGAGCTCGAGCCAGGGATCGAGGGGCTCGTGCACATCAGCGAGATGAGCTGGACGCGCAACGTTCGGCACCCGTCGAAGCTGGTGTCGATCGGCGAAGTGATCGAGGCGGTCGTGCTCAAGGTCGACCCGAACGAGGAAAAGATCTCGCTCGGCATGAAGCAGACGGAGCAGGATCCGTGGATGGTGCTGCCGCTCCGGTATCCGGTCGGCACACGCATCAACGGAAAGGTGCGCAACCTGACGAGCTTCGGCGCGTTCGTCGAGATCGAGCCGGGCATCGATGGGCTGATCCATATCTCGGACATGTCGTGGACGAAGCGCGTCCAGCATCCCTCGGAAGTCGTGAAGAAGGGGGATGCCGTCGACGTCGTGATCTTGAACATCGACGCCGAGAACAAGCGCATCAGCCTTGGCCTGAAGCAAGCCGAAGAGGATCCGTGGCTCCGCATCGGGGAGACGTACCCGGTTGGAACGGAGATGCGCGGCAAGGTCGTTCGGCTGATGGAGAAGGGTGTGGTCGTCGACATCGGCAACGATATCGAAGGCTTCATCCCGATCAGTCAGCTGTCGCCGCAGGGGAAGCCGGTGCACGACGTCACCGAGATGGTGTACGAGACGATGAATCTCGATGTGCGTGTGCTCGAGGTCGATCCGATCCACCGGCGGATCGTGCTGGCGGTGACGAACGTTCCCGAGGAGCAGCCCCCGCGCCCGGAGACTCCATCGAAGGTGCACGCGGGCGAAGAGTAGGCTCGGGATTGGCCGGTGCTCAAAGGGCGAGCTTCCACGGGAAGCTCGCCTTTTTTTTGCCCCTCCCTCATTCCCGTCCCGCGCGGTAATATCGCGGCGCCAGTGTTTCGAACCGCAGATGGCCACGACTGCAACTGCATCGGGTAAAAGCGTGGGACGCGGATTTGGCGGATTTGAACGGCAAAACTGCACGAATACGGCAACCGCAAAAATCCTTTGGGAACTGCAACACCTTATGCGTCCGAAGACGGCGCCAGCCAACAAGCGCTTTCACTTCGAGCCATTCCAAAGCACGTGCAGGTGCCGTTGCTGTATCCGTGCCGGTTTGCCGTTCAAAATCCGCGTAATCCGCGTCCCACGCTTTTACCCGATGCCGTTGCCGTTGCAGTGGCGGCTTCCGGTTCCGTCATCCCGCCCATAGCCACAAAGCCATGCGCTACCGCCTGACGAGTCTCCTCGCCCTCCTCATCGCACCGGCGCTCGTCGCGCAGACGACGGCACGCATCGCGCCGCCTCGCCTGGACTCCCTCAAGGCGGAAGCGATACGCGCAGTCGAAGCTGAGGCGACCATGACGCAGCAGATGGTCGACATGGTCTTCAGCTTCGGCGAGCTTGGCTTCCAGGAGGTGGAGACCTCCCGCTATCTCACTGACATTCTGCGCAAGCAGGGATTCACCGTGAGGCAGAATGTCTCGGGCCTCCCCACCGGGTGGGTCGCAACATGGGGAAGCGGTAAGCCCGTCATCGCGCTGGGATCCGATATCGACGCTATCCCCCAGGCGTCGCAAAAGCCCGGCGTGGCGTATCACGAGCCCCTCGTGGCGGGTGCGCCAGGCCATGGCGAAGGGCACAACTCCGGACAAGCGGTGAACGTCACCGCAGCCCTCGTCCTCAAGCGCATCATGCAGCGGGACAAGCTGCCCGGAACGCTCGTGCTCTGGCCCGGGGTCGCCGAAGAGTTGCTGGGTGCCAAGGCGTGGTTCGTCCGCGACGGGCTGTTCAAGGATGTCGACGTGGTGATCTTCAGCCACGTCGACAGCGACTTCTCGACCTCCTACGGCGCTCCTACCGGAACTGGACTGGTGAGCGTCGAATACACATTCGAAGGGGAGACGGCGCATGCGGCGGGCGCTCCCTGGCGCGGCCGCAGCGCGCTCGACGCTGTCGAGCTCCTCAACTCCGCCTGGAACTATCGCAGAGAGCACCTGCGTCCGCAGCATCGAGTGCACTATGTCATTCGCAACGGCGGCGATCAGCCTAACGTGGTGCCCAGGCGTGCCAGCGTCTGGTACTTCCTCCGCGAGACCGACCACCCACACATCACGGCGCTTTTTGCCGCTGGGGATACGCTCGCCCGGGCTGCCGCCATGATGTCGGGCACGCGACTGGTGGAGACCCGCGTCCTCGGCGCCGCCTGGCCTCGGCACTTCAACCGACCGCTCGCCGAAGCAATGCATGCCAATATTCGGCGCGTCGGGATGCCGCAGTGGACCTCGGCCGACCTGTCGCTCGCGCGCGCCGTGCAGCGCGAGGTGGGAGGACGAGACCGCGGGCTCGACACGGCCGTCTCACCGATCGGCACCGGCGTGAATCCCGATCAGAACCCGGGTGGCGGCTCGGACGACATCGGCGACGTGTCGTGGGTGGTTCCCACGATCACGCTTCGGTACCCCTCGAACATCCCCGGGCTGCCCGGCCATCACTGGTCGAACGCCGTCGCGATGGCGACGCCGATCGCCCACAAGGGCGCGACCGCGGGCGCGAAGGCGATGGCGATGACTATCCTCGATCTCATCGCGTCCCCTGCGCTCACCGACAGCGCGTGGGCGTACTTCCGCGATGTTCAAACCAAGGACATGAAGTATGCGCCGGTCATTCGCCCAACCGATAAGCCACCGATAGAGATGAACGAGGCAACGATGGCGCGCTTCAGACCGGCGATGCGTCGCTTCTACTACGATCCGGCGCGACATCGCACGTACCTCGAGCAGCTCGGAATCGCGTATCCAACGATACGGCCGGACAGCACGCGGCAGCGCTGACATTCCCCTTGCATCCCGGGGTTCGCGCGCTAATATAGCCCGACCATCACAATTCAGTGACCGCGATCACACTGCGGTCACTGCATCGTTGTCGCCCTGGTGTCCGTTGGGATTGCACTCACCGTCGGAGGTGTTGTGCGCCCACTCCTCGTGCGCGCCGTCCTCGCGCGCGGTCCGAGCTCGCCGCACCGTCCACCGCCACCGGTACGTCGCTATGAAAACACGATTCGTCATGGTGTTCATGGGGCTGGTCCTGTCGACCGCTCAGGCGGTTGCACAGGTGAAGACAGTGACTGGTACCGTCACGAGCGAGCAAGGTGGCGCGCTCGCCGGCGTCTCGGTGGTCATCAAGGGAACGGCCACCGGGACGACGACCAACGACGCGGGCCACTACTCGGTGCGTGTCGCGGTCGGTCAGGTGCTTCAGTACCGGCTGATCGGGAACGCGCCGGAAGAGCGAACGGTCGGTGCTGACGACGTGATCAACGTTCAGCTCCGCCGCGTTGCGACGCAGCTCGGCGAGGTGGTGGTCACCGCGTTAGGCCAGACCATGGAGCAGCGGGCGCTCGGCACGGCACAGCAGACCGTACAGGGCGCCGACATCGCGCAGACGCAACGAGAGAACTTCATCAACGCGTTGCAAGGTCGAGTGGCCGGCGTCGAGGTGGTGAGCAGCTCCGGCGTTCCCGGCGCGTCCACCTCGATCACCATTCGCGGGGTCAGCTCCATCAGCAGCAGCAATCAGCCGCTCATGATCATCGACGGCCTGCCGATGGACAACAAGACGCTGAACACGGGAGTGCTGGCCTCCGACCAGCCCGGCTCGACTACGGCCTTCAGCAACCGCGGCGTCGATTTCACGAATCGCGCGGCCGATCTCAATCCGGAAGACATCGAGACGCTGGTCGTGCTGAAGGGGCCGGAGGCATCGGCGCTGTACGGGATCGATGCCGCGAACGGCGCCATTGTCATTACCACCAAGCGAGGGAAAGCGGGGGTCGGCGGCCTCGAGTACAGCAACAGCTTCCGCGTCGAGAAAACGAACGCGCGACCGGAGATCCAGCGCGTATACGGTCCGAGCGCCGTCGGTAGCTCCACGTTCCTGTACTGGGGCAATCCCTATCCTGAGGGAACGCAGTTTTTCGACAACATCGACGGCTTCTTCCAGACCGCGGTCACGCAGAAGCACAACCTTTCCTTCAGTGGAGCTGCCGGCGATAACCGGATCAACTACCGGCTGGCGAGCTCGCTGACGAAGCAGGACGGGGTCGTTCCGAATTCGAAGTACGACCGGGTGAACCTAACGGGTGCCTCTCAGGCCCAGGTCAACAAGTGGCTGAACGTCGACCTGTCGATGGGCTACACCTACGCCGCCAACGATCAGTCCTTCAAGGGGGTGGGCGGTCCGCTGATCGGATTGCTCGTCTGGCCCCAGACGGATAACGCGAAGGACTGGCTGACTCCGGCGGGCACGCGGCGAAGACTCACGACCCTATCCGCCACGAACGAGGTCGACAACCCGTATTTCAACGTCAACAAGAACCTCAACACCTCTCGAAACAACCGGATCATCGCCAACCTCGGCCTCCTCGTGACGCCCTTCTCGTGGGGGAGCGTCAAGACCAACATCGGCGTCGACAGCTACACCAATCAGACGCAGATCGTGCGGCACCCAGAAAGCGCCTACGGAGCGGCCGTCAACGGGATTCTCGACGTCGCCGACGACATCACCCGGAACCTGAACGTTCAGACGCTGCTCAACATCAACAGCCGAGCGGTCACGCGGGATTTCTCCGTGAGCGGTCTGCTCGGAAACGCGATTTCGGACAACAAGTCGACGACGGACGCCTTGAAGGGACAGGATTTCCTCGAGCCGAACTTCGTCTCCGTCAACAACACGAACCTGCGCTTCAACCGCGGCACGATCGCGCAGCGCCGCCTCGTGAGCGTCTTCGGGAGCGCGACGGTGGATTTCCGCCAGTATCTGTATCTGACGGTCACCGGCAGAAACGACTGGACCTCCACGATCCCGATCGGCGCGAACTCGTTCTTCTATCCCTCGGTTTCGACGAGCTTCATTTTCTCCGACGCGTTCCCCAGCCTCGGGCGCACCATGACCGGGAAGTTGCGGGCCGCGTACGCCGAAGTCGGCAAGGATGCGCGGCCGTATGCGTATCGTCCCTCGCTGGAGTACAAGACGACCGCGTTCGGCGGATACGGCTACGGCTTTACCGGGCCGAACCTCGCGCTCGTGCCCGAGTTCGCCAGATCGTACGAGATTGGCACGGAGCTCGGATTCCTCAATGATCGTCTCGGTATCGACGCGACGATCTATCGCAAGCAGACGAAGGACCAGATCGTCAACGACATTCGTGGCAGCTACGCGACCGGCTTCATTCTCTTCAACCTGAACGGCGCGGTCACACGAAACGAGGGTCTCGAGCTCACCGTTCGTGGAACGCCGGTTCTTCGCGGCAGCTTCTCGTGGGATGTGCTCGCGAACTTCGACCGGGCGCGCGGCCGAGTGCTGGCGCTGCCGAACGCGTTGCCTGAGTCCTACGTCTCCGACACCTGGCTCTTCGGGAACGTGCGAAACGGCACCGCCCCCGGACTCTCGACGCGCTCGCTGACCGGACTGTTCTACCTGCGGAACAACCAGGGCAAGCTGCTGATCAGCCCGACGACTGGCCTGCCGCTGCGGTCGGCCGCCTTCATCGACGCCGGGTACGATCGCCAGCCAGACTTCACGATCGGAATTACGAACACGCTTCGCTACAAGCGAGCGTCGCTGAGCTTCCTCATCGATCTTCGGCGGGGAGGCGACGTGTTCAACGCCACGGAGCAGTTCCTCACCGCCCGGGGTCTGACCATGCGTACGCTCGATCGCAACGAGCCGCGCGTGATCGAGGGCGTGCTCCGCGATGGCAAGGAGAATAGCGCCAACCCGACGCCGAACAACATCGTGATCACCCCGGCCGTCCATACCGATTACTACCTGGCGATCAGCGAAGAGCTGTTCATCGAGAAGGACATCAATTGGTTCCGCCTTCGCGACGTGACGTTGAACTACACCCTGCCGGAGAGACTGCTCAGGAACGGAAGCGTCTTCTTCACGGCCACTGACCTGGTTCTGATCACCAACTACTCGGGTCTGGATCCGATCGTGAATGGCAATACGGCAGCGGTCGGCGGATCGGGAGCCGCCGGTATCGACTACGGCAACTTCCCCGTCCCGCGCGGATTCAACTTCGGCCTCCGGGTGGGATTCTGACCATGAGACCCTTCAGCGGACTGTCGATGCGCAAGCCCAGGATTGTCGTTTTCGCCGGGCTTCTGAGTCTGGCGGCGGCGTGTGACGATTTCCTCGACGTCAACACCAACCCGAACGCCCCGGAAGTCGTCGCGGCGAATCTGTATCTGCCACCGATGCTGCACTGGCTGGTGACAGGGCCGCAGATCGATGGCCGATTCGTGGGTCACTACACCCAGGAGTGGTTGTCGACCTCGACGCTGGCGAGCCCCGCGCAGACCTGGGGACGCATGGGATACGACCCGACCAGCGATAACGGCGCGCAGATGTGGCGTGACGTGTACTGGTCGTTCGGACAGAACCTGGTCGACATGATGAACATCGCCCGGGACGAGCAACGGTGGGACGTCCTCGGAGTCGGCTACATCCTCAAGGCGGCAGGATGGCAGGAACTGACCGACATTCACGGCGAGATCATCGTGAAGGAAGCGATCGACCAATCGAAATTCAGCTTCAACTATGACACGCAGGAGTTCGTATACGAGGAGGTGCGACGGCTGCTGGATAGCGCGCTGGTGCTGCTCGCGCGCACGGACGGCGCCGTCGATGCAAACTACCTGGCCAGGGGCGACAAGATCTACAACGGAGATCGTCTCAAGTGGCGGAAGTTCGCGTGGGGGCTCAGGGCCATCAACCTGAACCATTACTCGAACAAGGCGTCGTACAATCCCGACGCGGTGATCCAGGCAGTCGACAGCGCGTTCGCGAGCAACGCCGACGATGCCCTGCTCACCTATCCGAACACGCAGAACGACGACATCAACTACCTCGGCCGGACTCGAGGCAACTTCCCCGCCTACCGGCAGACGCAGTTCGTCGTGGGACTGATGAACGGGACGGTGTTCGACTCCGTCGTCGATCCGCGGATGAGTCGAATGCTGTCCCCGTCTCCAGACGGTCAATACCGTGGGCTCGATCCTGACGTCCTCGGCTTCGGCGCCCTCACCGCGGCGCAGCGTCCGAACAACCCTTACGGATATCCCGACCTCGGGGGACTCGGGCAGCCCGGACGCTACCTGTTCGATGACAAGGCGAAAATGCCGGCGATGACCTATGCGCAGCTCCAGTTCGTCAAGGCGGAGGCGGCGTTCCACAAGGGTGACCGCGCGCGCGCGCTCGAGGCATACACGAAGGGCGTGTCATCCCACATCGATTTCGTGAACGCGCGGAACAGCGACAACGGTCAGAACCCGACCCAGATCACCGCCGCCGAAAAGGCGGCCTTCCTCGCCAATCCGCGCATCGTTCCCACGGCCGCCAATCTCACGCTCACGCACATCATGGTGCAGAAGTACATCGCGCAGTGGGCGTGGGGGCACAACGAGATGTGGATGGACATGCGCCGGTACGACTACACCGACATTGATCCGGCGACCGGGGAGCAGATCTATCCCGGGTTCGATATCCCGGCCACGCTCTACGTCGACAACGCCAACAAGCCGGTGCAGCGCATTCGACCACGCTTCAACTCGGAATACGTGTGGAACCGGCCGGCGCTCGACGCCATTGGCGGGCTCGCGTCCGACTACCACACCGTTCCTCTCTGGATTACTGAACCATGAACCCCCTCATGATTCGATATCGCGCCCTGGCGCTGCTGGTGGGAGCTGCCGCGCTTTCCTCGTGTGAGAAGAATGCCGTTCAAGACATCACGGGTTCGCTGCCGGCGTCCCAGATTCGGTTTTTCAACTTCGGCGTGAACGCGCCGGGCGTGAATTTCTACGCCGACAACACGAAGATGACGGCGATCAGCTCGACGACCGGCACCGAAGCGACGACGGGCGTTACATATGGCGGCGTGGGATCCGGCGGATTGTACGCCGGAATCGAGCCTGGTCAGCACACCTTCTCGGGGAGAATCGCCGCGACGACGGACAAGGATTTGGCTATCTCCAACGTGCAGGCCAACCTCGAGGCGGGAAAGCGCTACACGTTCTACCAGAGCGGGATCTACAACACCACGACGAAAACCGTCGATGCATTCGTCGTCGAGGACGTATTCCCGAACGAAATCAATTACGGCGCCGCGCTCGTCCGATTCGTGAACGCGATCTCGAACTCCAACCCCATGACGTTGTACGGAACTCATACGGCGGATACCACACGCACGCTGGTTCCCATTGGGGGGCCGGTTGCCTACAAGGCTGGCGGGGCGTTCGTCGCCATTCCTGGCGGCGTGTACGATCTGGTAACGCGGCATACGGGGTCGACGACCAATGTCATCTCGAGAGCCGGCGTGTCGTTCTCTCCAGGCAGGGTCTACACGATCACGGCCAGAGGCGACATGACGGCTTCGTCAACGTCGGGGAATCGGCCGATGCTGGACAACACCGCCAACCGGTAGCTCGCCTCGCGGACCACGGACCGCTGAAGCGACGAAGGACACAATTCGAATGGCTCCCGACGACAGGGAGCCATTCGCTTCGCTGGGCATCCGGACTCACCGATTCGAGCCGCCCGCGCTAGTTTTCGCCTCCCATGACGATGCGAGAGAAGCTGGAGCTGCTCGAGCGCCGCCGCGCCGCCGCCGAGCTTGGGGGAGGCGCCGAGCGCTTGAAGGCGCAGCACGCGAAGGGCAAGCTCTCCGCGCGCGAACGCCTCGATGTGCTCCTCGACGAGGGCACCTTCACCGAGCTCGACCGATTCGCGATTTCGCGGTCGGACAGCGACGACGGCAACGGTGGCCCGATCTATGGTGACGGTGTCGTCACCGGATATGGTCGCATCGACGGGCGGCTGGTGTACGTCTTCTCGCAGGACTTCACCGTGTTCGGCGGCTCGCTCTCGGAGACCCACGCGGAGAAGATCTGCAAGGTGATGGACCTCGCGGCGCGCAACGGCGCGCCCATTATCGGCCTCAACGATTCCGGCGGCGCCCGCATTCAGGAGGGCGTCGTCTCCCTCGGCGGCTACGCCGACATCTTCCTCCGCAATACGCTGTTCTCCGGCGTCATTCCGCAGATCTCGGCCGTCCTTGGACCGTGCGCGGGCGGGGCGGTGTATTCGCCGGCGATTACCGACTTCATTTACATGGTGCGCGGGACGTCGTACATGTTCGTCACCGGTCCGAACGTGGTGAAGACGGTGACGCATGAAGATGTCTCCATGGAGCAGCTCGGGGGTGCCGACACGCACGCCAGCGTCTCTGGGGTCGCGCACTTCGTTCACGACTCGGAGCTTGCCTGTCTCGCCGCCATTCGAGACCTGTTCCGGTTCGTTCCCTCGAACAATCTGGGCGACCCGCCGCGCGGTCGGGGCACCGACCCGCGTGACCGTCGCGAGGAGACGTTGCTCGACGTCGTCCCCGATCACGCCAACAAGCCCTATGACATGCACGAGGTCATTCGGCGAATCGTCGACGATGGTGACTTCTACGAGGTGCATCGCGACTACGCGCAGAACATCGTGTGCGGCTTCGCTCACCTCGGCGGCTCCAGTGTGGGGATCGTCGCGAATCAGCCGGCGGTGCTCGCGGGGGTACTGGACATCAACGCATCCCTCAAGGGGGCGCGGTTCATTCGCTTCTGCGACGCATTCAACATCCCGCTGCTCACCTTCGAGGACGTGCCGGGATTTCTGCCGGGTGTCGCACAGGAGCACGGGGGAATCATCAAGCATGGCGCCAAGCTCCTCTACGCCTACTGCGAAGCGACCGTGCCCAAGCTGACGGTGATTACTCGTAAGGCGTATGGGGGCGCCTACGACGTGATGTCCTCGAAGCACATCCGGGGCGATTACAACGTCGCGTGGCCGACGGCCGAGATCGCGGTGATGGGCCCGAAGGGAGCGGTCGAAATCCTGAATCGGAAGGAGATCGCCGCGAGCAGCAATCCGGAGGGCGAGACTGAGCGCCGGATGGAGGAGTACCGCGCGAAATTCGCGCACCCGTATATCGCCGCGGGCCGCGGCTTCGTGGACGACATCATCGACCCGCGCGAGACACGGCCTCGTCTCATCGACGCGCTCGACACTCTGCGCGCCAAGCGGGACCAGAACCCACCCAAGAAGCACGGCAACATTCCGCTCTAATGTCGCGCCCCAGCACGACACTCCGCCTCGGCGACGTCGCGCCCGAGTTCGAGCTCCGCGACGCCGCCACCGGCGAATCGCGGTCGCTGACCACGCTCGTGCAGAATCGGCGAGGACTCCTCGTGGTCTTTCATCGAGGGATGTGGTGACCCAACTGTCGCGGGCAGCTCGGTGAGCTGCGAGCCGGCTATGACAAGCTGCGAGAGCGGAATATCGGCGTCGCGGTGATTCTTGGGCAGCGCTGCGCCGGCATCGCGGCCGGGATGTCGAAGAGCTCGGCCCAGTTGCCGTTCCCGATCCTGTGCGACGAGGATCGCGCGGTGATCAAGCGGTACGGGGTGTGGCACCCGATCGGCATCGACGCGTTCAACATGGCGCGCCCGGCGTCCTTTCTCATCGATGGCCTCACGCGGGCGATCCGATTCATGTTCGTCGGCTCGACACAGTTCGAGCGCGCGGATCTGGATACGATTCTTGGAGTCGCAGACCGAGTATGAAGGACGAGGACCGAGGAACGAGGAAGGAGAGCGAGGAATGAGAACGTGCGTCTCACGCGCTGTCGCTCGGAGGTTACGTTCCTCGTTCGGCGGTTTCTTCCTTCCTGGTTCCTCGTTCCTCGTTCGACCAGTTCCTCGTCCCTCGTTCCTCCTTCGCCTAAATGTTCAAGAAGGTCCTGATCGCCAATCGCGGTGAGATCGCGCTGCGGGTAAATCGCGCGTGCCACGAGCTGGGGGTCGCCACCGTCGCCGTATACAGTGACGCGGATGCGATGGCGCCGCACGTTCGCGAGGCGGACGAGGCCATTCACATCGGCGCGTCGCCGTCCGCCGAGAGCTACTTGCGCGGCGAGAGAATCATCGAGGCAGCCCGCACTACCGGCGCTGAAGCAATCCATCCCGGATACGGGTTCCTGTCCGAGCGCGAGTGGTTCGCGCGAGCCGTCCGCGATGCCGGGCTGGTCTTTGTCGGACCGCCCGCGGAAGCCATTGCGGCGATGGGAAGCAAAACGTCGGCGAGAAAGCTGGCGATCGCCGCCGGAGTGCCGGTAGTACCGGGCACGGAGGACGCCGTTCGCGATGCCGCGGAGGCCACGAAGATCGCCGCTTCACTCGGGTATCCGGTGCTGGTGAAGGCCTCGGCTGGCGGCGGCGGAAAGGGCATGCGTGTCGTCGCCAAGCAAGAAGATCTGGCGACTGCCCTCGACGCGGCGCGGCGTGAGGCGCGAAATGCGTTCGGCGACGACGCCGTGTACATCGAGAAGTACATCGCCGGCCCTCGCCACGTCGAGATCCAGATTCTGGCCGACCAGCACGGCACCGTGCTCTCGCTCGGCGAACGGGAGTGCTCGATTCAGCGGCGCCATCAGAAAATGCTCGAGGAAGCCCCCAGTGTCGCGGTTTCACCGGAGCTGCGACGGCGAATGGGCGAAACCGCCGTTGCCGCCGCCCGTGCCGCCGGCTACGTGAACGCGGGCACCTGCGAGTTCCTTCTCGACCGAGACGGGCAGTTCTACTTTCTCGAGATGAACACGCGGCTTCAGGTCGAGCATCCCGTCACCGAGCTGGTCACCGGCATCGATGTGGTCCAGTGGCAATTGCGTGTGGCGGCGGGCGAGCGCTTGCCCTTTCGTCAGGAGGAGATCAGCCCCAAGGGATGGGCGATCGAGTGCCGCATAACGAGCGAAGATCCCGCCAACGGCTTCCTTCCCTCCACCGGGCGGATCGGGTACCTGAGGCTTCCCGGCGGACCAGGCGTTCGCTGGGACGGCGGCATCGGTATCGGGAGCGAGATCGGGCTGCACTACGATCCCATGCTCGCCAAGCTCATCGTCTGGGCCCCCACCCGCGACGCAGCGATCGCTCGAATGCACCGTGCGCTGTTGGAGTTGACGGTCGACGGCGTCGCTACATCGAGAGATTTTCATCTCCGTGTGATGGAGGACGCCGAGTTCAAGCGCGGCGACATTGAGATCCAGTGGCTCGAGCGCCGGCTCGATTCGCTCACGCGTACGCCGCCACCCGCGGCTGGCACTGTGCTGGCGGCGATCGCCGCGGTGCTGCTCGCCGAGCGTGACCGGGCGACCCCGACCGCTTCCACGGCGCCGACCAGCGGCACTCGATCGCAGCCGTTTCCCGATGACGCGTGGCTCCGGGCCGGCCGTCGGGACGGGCTGCGGAGCAGGTGACCGTGCGAGCCGAGGTGACTATCGAGTCGATCGCCGCGGGTGGAGATGGGGTCGGGCGCGCCGATGGGCGTGTGGTCTTCGTCCCGCGCTCGGCGCCCGGGGACATCGGCGTCGTCGAGCTGCAGGACAAGGGGCGTTTTACGCGCGCGGAGTTTCGCGAGCTGCGCGTCCGCTCGCCGCAGCGCGTGGCGCCACCGTGTGGTCACTACGTGACGAACCGCTGCGGCGGATGTCAGGTCCAGCACATCGCATACGCTGCGCAACTCGAGGCGAAGGCCCGCATCGTTCGAGACGCGATGCGCCGCATCGGAAAGCGAGACGTGGAGCTGCCGGTGGTTCATCCCAGCCCGACGCCGTGGCGGTATCGCCGGAAGCTCACGCTGGCGATGCGGCGGGAAGGACAAGAGTGGATTGCCGGCTTGCACCCATTCGACGATGCTCGCACCGTGTTCGCGCTCCACGATTGTCCGATCACCGATCAAAGCGTCCTGGAACTGTGGCGGGATGTACTCGCGGCGGCTTCGCATCTGCCTCGGGCGAACGAATTACGTGGGGCGGTGCGTCTCGATGAGGAGGACAGCGCCTCGCTTACAATCGAGGGTGGCCGAACCTGGCCATCGAGCGACGCTTTCTTCTCCGCGATTCCCCGGCTCTCCGCGCTGTGGTGGCTTCCCGACACGGGAGAACGGCGGTGTCTGCACGCTCGTGAGGCAGGGAGTGCCCCGGGCGCGTCCTTCGCGCAGGTCAATCCGGCTGTCGCGATGCTCCTCCGCCGGCGAGTAATGGCCGCCGCCATGGCGCGCCGTCCCGTCACGGCTGTCGACGCGTACTCCGGGCTGGGTGATACGGCGCGTGAATTGGCGGCTGGCGGCGTGCGCGTCACCGCGATCGAGCTCGACCCTGATGCCGTTGCATGGAATGCGAGCCGACTGCCGCCGGGCTCACGTGCGGTCGCGGGCCGCGTCGAGCATGTGCTTGGCGAGGCGCTCCCCGCCGACATCGTGATCCTGAACCCGCCACGTGCCGGCGTCGATAGGCGGGTGGCGGAAATCCTCGAAGCGGCGCGACCCGAGCCGCTGGCGATCATCTATGTCAGTTGCGACCCGGCCACGCTGGCCCGCGATGTCGCCCGCCTGCCGCGCTATCGCATCGCATCGCTCGAGAGCTTCGACATGTTTCCCCAGACCGCGCATGTCGAAACCATCTGCGAGATGGTTCCGGAGGCGGCGTGAAGTACATCGTGACGGTAAACGGTGAGCGCCTGGAGGCCACTACGGGCGAGGGCGTGATCACCGTCGGAGACGCGACGCTTCGCGCGAAGCTGACCGACGTCGATGGAACGCCGGTACAGGTCCTCACCGTCGGGAGCGCGGTCCATCGGATCGTTATGCACCGTGGGGCGCGCCGTGGACAATACGGCCTCTGGATCGACGGGCACCGCTATGAGGTAGAGGCGCTCGATGAGCGGACCCAGGCCATCCGCGACCTGTCCGGTGAGGGCGCGCGCGTCGCGGGTCCGGCGCCGCTCGTGGCGCCGATGCCGGGCATGATCGTACGAGTCAATGTGCAGGTGGGCGACAGCGTTCAGGCCGGCGCGCCCGTAGTGGTCATGGAAGCCATGAAGATGGAGAACGAGCTTCGCACCCAGAGCGCCGGCACCGTCACCGTAGTCCGGGTCCAGCCCGGAGCCGCAGTGGAAAAGGGTGCCGTGCTGGTGGAGCTTTCGTGAGGCTCGTATTGTATCAGTAGGACCTGCAGCGGCCGATCATGACTTTCCGCCTCGCTCCCTTCCTTACCGTCCTCGTCGTGCTCGCGCCCGACGTGCAGGGCCAGATCGTGCGCGGCTTCGCCCGTGAGTCAGAGTCCGGTCGGGTCATCGAGTCGGGCGTGATCACGCTCCTCGATGCGGACGGTGCTCCGATTCGCGCGGTGCTCACCGACTCTGCGGGGGAGTTTGGGCTGCGCGCACCATCGGCTGGCGCGTACCGCCTGCGCTTCGAGCGACTGGGCTTCCGCCCGCTCACGACCGACCGGTTTACGCTCGACGAGGGAGAAAACGAGACGAAAGACATTCGCGCTGCGGCGGTATCGGTGAGTCTGGAGCAGATCGTCGTAACAGACCGGCCGCGCTGCCGAGTTCTCCCCGAGGCCGATACGGTCACGGCGCGCGTGTGGTCCGCCGTCCGCGGCGTGCTCGCATCCGCGGCCGCGGGAG
>DATFBS010000059.1:0-24769 GCA_035253695.1 Gemmatimonadaceae bacterium | reverse complement strand
TGTCGGACGCGGCGCTTCTTCATGACATCGGCTACCACATCAGCTACGAGCGTCATCACAAACATTCCTACTACCTGATCTTGCACGCGGAGCTTTTGGGTATGTCACCCGCGGATCAGGTTGTGGTCGCGAACGTCGCTCGGTATCACCGCGGGTCACCGCCGAAAAAGAGGCATCGCAATTTTGGTGTGCTCGATCGGGAGCTGCGCGCGCGGATCAAGCGGCTGGCGGCGATTCTTCGCGTCGCGGACGGCTTCGACCGTGGCCACATCAGCGCCGTTGAGCGCGTCAAATGCCGCTGGATCGAGCGCGCATTGCGCATTACACCCGTGCCGAGCTCGGCGGCGCGATCGCTTCGTCTCGAGCTCTGGGGCGCGAGCCGGAAGAGCGGCCTCCTGGCGAGGGTCGCCGGCGTGCCTGTAGAGATCGTCGCGCCGGATGGAAGCGTGTCGAACTGGCGCGACGGAGACGAGCCGGATTAGAACGACGCTTCGGCCACGTCCTGAGGACGCGCAGAAGGTTCGACGACGACTTCCCTGGGGCGCGAGGGGCGCGGTTCGGGAAGCGGCAATCCCCACGAATCGCTCATGAACGTCGCGTGCGCGCTCACCTCCGGCACGCCTTCCGCAACGCGCTTCAGATACGATCCGTCCCCGCGCAAATCCCACGACTGGCGGTTGTCCGCCAACGAGGTCTCGAGCAGCCGGCGCATGCGCACGTACAACGCCGGATCCTCGATCGGGACCACCGCCTCCACCCGACGGTCGAAGTTGCGCGGCATCCAGTCGCTCGATCCCATGTAGCATTCCGGGGCGCCATTGTTCTCGAACATCCACGCGCGGGAGTGTTCCAGAAACCGCCCGACGATGCTCGTCACCCGGATGCGATCGCTGACGCCGATCACGCCCGGACGCAAGCAGCAAATCCCGCGGACAATGAGATCGACGTCGACACCGGCGCGGGAGGCGCGATAGAGGGCGCGGATGATCTCGGGATCGACGAGCGCGTTCATCTTGGCGATGATCCGCGCGGGCCGTCCCCTGCGTGCGTGGTCCGCTTCGCGCTCGATCAGCGTGATGAACCGCTCCCGAAGATTGCCGGGCGCTACCAGCAGCTTGCGAAAGAGTCGCTGGCGCGAAAAGCCGGTCAGGAAGTTGAACAGATCACTGACGTCCGCGCCGATCGAGGGGCTGCTGGTGAGGAAGCCGAGGTCGGTGTAAATGCGTGCCGTCCTCGAGTTGTAGTTCCCCGTGCCGAGGTGTACGTACCGGCGAATGCCATCGGCCTCGCGACGCACGACGAGCGCGGTCTTCGCGTGGGTCTTCAGTCGGACGAGTCCATAGACGACGTGGACGCCCGCACGCTCGAGGGTCCGCGCCCACGCGATGTTGTTTGCCTCGTCGAAGCGTGCCTTCAGCTCCATGACGACGACCACCTGCTTGCCGCGCTGCGCCGCTTCGACGAGCGCGCGGACGATCGCGGTGTCGCCCGACGTGCGATAGAGCGTGAGCTTGATCGCCAGAACGTCAGGATCTTCGGCCGCCTCCTCGAGGAACCGCTCGACCGACGTCGTGAACGAATCGTACGGGTGATGCACCAGGAGGTCACGCTCGCGGACAGCGTCGAAGATCGGGCGCGCGTCATCGCGGAGGCTCGTCGGTGTCACCGGGGCGAATGGCGCATCGCGCAGCGTCGGGATGTCGAGCTGCGAGAGCGCCAGGAGATCGCCGAGCTCCAGGAGAGGACCCGCGTCCTGCACATCGCGCTCGGAGAGCATGCTTCCCTCGGGAGTGTCATCACGCAGCTCCTCGAGCAGCAACGCACGCAGGGTCTCCGGCATCCCCTCCTGCACTTCAATGCGGACGACCTCGCCAAAACGGCGCTGGAAGACCTGCTCTTCGATCGTGGCGAGCAAATCTTCAGGCTCCTCGGCATCGGCGAGATCGATGTCCGAGTAGCGGTTGACGCGGAAGGCGAACCAGCGCACCACCTCCATCCCGGGAAACAGCGCGCCGAGATTCGCGCCGACCAGGTGCTCGAGCGGAATGAAGTGGCCGGCACGCCCGAACGGGACCCAGCGCGGCAGACTCTTCGGGACCTTCACGCGAGCGAAGTGCACCGTTCCCGTTGCCGTGTCGCGAATCTCGACCGCGAGCGACAGCGAAAGGTTCGAGATGTAGGGGAACGGGTGCGCCGGATCGACGGCGAGCGGCGTCAGCACCGGGAAAACCTGGGATTCGAAGAACTGATCGACCACAGCCCACTCGGCGGGCGTTAGGTCGGCGATTCCCACGAGCCGAACGCCGTGCTCGGCGAGCGCGGGGAGCACGACGTCGTAGAGGCAGGCACGCTGGCGCTGAAGAAGCGCGCGGACACGCGCATCGATCGCTTCGAGTTGCTCCTGGGGCGTCATGCCATCGGGCGTCGCCTGCACCACACCCGCCGCCACCTGCCGTCGAAGCCCCGCCACCCGCACCATGTAGAACTCGTCCAGATTCGTGCTCACGATCGACAGGAACTTCAGCCGCTCGAGCAGCGGTGTCCTCGAATCGAGCGCCTCGTGGAGCACGCGTTCATTGAACGCGAGCCAGCTCAGCTCTCGGTTGAGGAGGAGGCGCGGATCGAGGAGATCTTCGTCAGCAACGACTGCGGAGGGGTGCAATCCAAGGGGGTGGAGGACACTCGAAATCTACGGCGAAGGGGGCCTCCGCGCCCCTCCGAAATCGTCCCGGCAACGTAACGAGTGACCGGGTTGAGCCCCTCAGGGCAGCACTAACCGTCGAAGAATAAAGATCGCCAGCGCTCCGATCCCCGCCGCGGCGGGAATGGTCAGGACCCACGCCCATACAATCCGTCCCGCGACGCCCCATCGCACCGCTGACAGCCGATGCGTCGCTCCCACGCCCACAATCGCGCCGGTGATCGTATGCGTCGTGCTCACCGGGATACCGAAGTGTGTCGCGAAGAAAATGCTGAGCGCCCCGGCAGTCTCAGCACAGAACCCGCCGACCGGGCGGAGCTTCGTGATGCGACTTCCCATCGTGTGGACGATGCGCCACCCGCCGAAAAGCGTGCCTAACGCTATGGCGGTATATGCCCCGATCTCGATCCAGAAGGGGACCGTGTTGGTGTCCTGGAGGTACAGATGCCTCAGCCATCCCGTCTGATTCGCAAAGTAGGCCTGCGCCGACACGAGGAGGCCGACGATGATGCCCATGGTCTTCTGTGCGTCGTTTGCTCCATGCGAGAGTGAGAAGAACGCCGCCGAGAGGAGCTGCGCGCGACGGAAGACGCTGTCCACTTTGTGCGGAGACGTGCGCTTGAACAGCCAGTACACGGCGACCATCAGGAAATAGCCGAGCAGCATCCCGATGAGCGGCGAGAGAACAATGAACACGACCGTCTTCGTCCACCCCGACGGGATGATCGCGCCGAAGCCCGCCTTCGCGATCGCGGCGCCCGCATACCCGCCGATCAGCGCATGGGACGAGCTCGACGGCAGCCCGTAGTACCACGTGATGAGGTTCCAGATGATCGCGCCGAGCAGCCCGGCCAGGATCACGTTGGGATCGACGACGGCGATGTCGATCATCCCGCTGCCGAGGGTCTTGGCGACTGCCGTCCCGACGGTGAACGCGGCCATGAAGTTGAAAAATGCCGCCCAGATGACGGCGGCGATGGGACTGAGCACGCGCGTGCCGACGACCGTCGCGATGGAGTTCGCCGAGTCGTGGAAGCCGTTGATGAAGTCGAAGACGAACGCGACCGCGACGATCGCAACGACGTAGGTGATCACGTCTACGCGTTTTTGAGCGAGATGCTCTCGAGGACGTTCGCCACGTCCTCGCACTGGTCGAGCGCACGCTCGAGCGTGTCGTACAGCTCCTTCCACTTGATGATCTCGAGGGGGTCGGGATCGGGCCCGTCGAACAAGCTGCCCACGGCGAGGTGATAGATCGCGTCCCCTTCCTCCTCGAGGGACTTGATCTCGCGCGCCTTCTCGATCACCAGGCTGCTCTTCTTCATGCCGACCACGGCCTCCTCGATCCGCGTCGCGGCGCGGACCAGCACCGAAGTCAGCATCTGCGCGGGCTCTCGGGTCTCCTTGATTCGAAACATCGCGGCGCGGCGCGCGGTGCCGTCGAGCAGGTCCACGACGTCGTCGAGCCTCGACGCCAGCATGTGAATGTCCTCGCGATCGAGCGGCGTCACGAACGTCTTGTCGATGCGGGAGATGATGTCGTGGGTCAGGACGTCCGCTTCGTGCTCGACGTCCTTAATCGCGCTGACATGTTTGTGAAGCTGCTCGGGCTCGCGGAAAAGCTGATGCGTGATCTTCGCCGCCGCCGTCACCCGACGCGCGATCTCGGCGAACATGCCGAAGAACTCCTGGTCCCGTGGAATCAGTCGCACGAAGTACTCCGGTAGAGGAACTTGGCGCGGGAAGATAGAGTCTCCGGCCCGAACGCGGAATGAGGACCGCGGAACGAGAAAATCGATTGGGCGGCCCCTCATCCCATCGAATTCCTCACTCCTCGTTCCTCATTCCGTAAAAAAGGCCTCCCGTATCCCCGTCACGATGAACTGCACCGCCACCGCGGCCAGCATGAGGCCCATGATGCGCATGATGACGCGAATTCCGGTTTGTCCGAAGCGCCGCATCACACGATCGCCGAGGCGCAGCATGATCCACGAAATCACGAGCGTCACGACAATGGACGCGTAGATCACCGCCGCACGCGCGGGCGTGCGCGCCTGTCCGGAAAGCACCATGACGGTCGAGATCGCGCCGGGGCCGGCGAGCATCGGCATCGCCAGCGGCGTGAGCGCGACATCGTCCTTCCGAATCCCCTCGTCGATCTCCGCTTCACTCTCCTGCGTTCGACGCTCGCCACGAAGCATGTCCATCGCGACGAGCCATAGAATCGCGCCCCCGGCGATGCGAAACGCCGGCAGCGTGATGCCGAACGCGCGGAAAATGAGATTGCCCGCCGCGGCGAACACGACGAGAAGAATCGCCGCCGCTACGCAGGCGCGGCGTGCGGTCGCCTGACGACGCTCGGCCGTCTCGCCCTGCGTGATGGCGAGAAAGGTGGGGACGACCGCAATCGGGTCGACGAGGAACAGAATCGACGTGAACGTAACGAGGGCGAACTGCGCGAAGTCGCCCATGACGATGTCGCCGAATCTCAGCGACGCTCGTCGCGCTCGGTGGGCATGGGGCCGACGAAGAATCCAGCGAGGAGCAGCGCGAGTCCCGGCGCGCCGGACGCCGCCATCGAGGTTCCGTCGAGGCTACGGAACGCGAAGAGTCCCGCCAGCGCGACGAGGCCTGCCGCGATCACGAGCGCGCGGCCGGCAGTTCGCGACTTCTGGGCGACGAAAATGCCGATCACGCCGAGGAGCCCACCGAGGATGTTGCTCCCACGGGCGAGGCCGATGTTACGAACCTCGGTCATACTCTCGCTGTCGCCCGCCAGGATGCCGCCCCACACCGAGTACCCGAACAGCACCACGCTGGCAAGAATCGCCACGATGTCGGCCCAGCGGCGTCCGCGCGCACTGCTCACCGCATCCATGATTCTCGCTCCCGTGAGGTTGTCGCGCGTGCACCATGCAACGACTACGCCGCGCTCAACGCCACCGTGCAGTGAAATTCCCTGCGGCGCGCGCCACGCGATGCGCTTCGACGAGCCGCGGATTACGGAACACGATCACCAACAGAACGCCTGCAACGAAGCCGCCGACGTGCGCCCAGAACGCCGTCCCGCTCGACACCTCCGGATCGACCGCCATCAGCTGCGGCAGTCCATTGATCACCTGCACCACGAGCCACAGGACCAACACCAGCCAGGCGTGCGCCCAGAAGAAGAAGATCGGGGGAAACCAGATGCGAACGTGAGCGCGTGGATAGAGAATGAGATAGCCACCCATCACGCCCGATATCGCTCCCGATGCCCCGACCGTGGGGACGATCGAGCGGGGTTCGACGAGAACGTGAGCCGCCGCCGCCGCCAACCCGCACAGGACATAGAAGAGCGCGAAACGCCCCCGTCCCATACTGTCTTCGACGTTGTTTCCGAACACCCAGAGGAACCAGAGATTGCTGAGCAGGTGCAGCCACCCGCCATGAAGGAACATCGAGATGAGGGGTGTGAAGACGTTGATCGCCTGTGTATCCACGACGCATGCGACGCCGCGCGCGATGGGAATCCCCGACCCCACGGGCGCGAGCTTCGTGATCTCCCCCGGAACGAGCCCCAGGTTGCACACGCTCGACGCGAGACTCATCTCGCTGAACCCGGCACCCTGAAGAAGGACCCAGGCCGCGACGTTGAGCGCGACGATCGCGTACGTCACGACCGGCGTCCGGAGCGTGGGGTTGTCGTCGTGCAGTGGGAACACGTCGTCGCGTCCTAGGTGAGCCGAGGTGGACAAGGCAGCCGCGCGCATCCGCCGAAGCGGCGAGATCTCCGCGAACCCCCTCTCATTCTCCTGCCAAACTGGCGCAAAGGCGCGGTCCCTTGCTTGCGGGTACCGCAGGGCAACTTCGTGGCCGCGCAAAATATACGCACCCACGGCCACGACGGCGCGACCCTCGCGGTCGAATATCGCGGCCCAGGGTCGACCTGAAACACGAAATGAGGTGACAATGGCAGAGAAAATCATCGGAATCGACCTCGGCACCACGAACTCCGTCGTGGCCGTGATGGAAGGCGGCGATCCCGTCGTCATTCCCAACGCCGAAGGCGGTCGCGTCACGCCGTCAGTCGTCGGCTTCACCAAGGACGGTGAGCGTCTCGTCGGCACGGTGGCGAAGCGCCAGGCGGTCACGAACCCGCAGAACACCGTGTTCTCGATCAAGCGGTTCATGGGTCGGCGCATTGCCGAGGTTCCGGACGAGATCAAGCGCGTTCCCTACAAGGTCGTCAGCGGCGCAAACGACATGGGGACTGTCGAGGTCATGGGCAAGCGCTACACGCCTCCCGAGATCTCGGCGATGATCCTCCAGAAGATGCGGCAGACCGCAGAGGACTACCTCGGGCACAAGGTCGAAAAGGCGGTCATCACCGTCCCGGCGTATTTCAACGACGCACAGCGGCAGGCGACCAAGGAGGCAGGGAAGATCGCCGGCCTCGAGGTCATGCGTATCGTCAACGAGCCGACCGCGGCGGCGCTCGCCTACGGTCTCGACAAGAAGAAGGACGAGAAGATCGCGGTGTTCGACCTGGGCGGTGGCACGTACGACATCTCCGTGCTCGAGCTCTACGATGTCGAAGGCTCGCGTCAGTTCGAGGTGAAGGCGACGAACGGTGACACGCACCTCGGCGGAGACGACTTCGACCAGCGCGTGATCGACTGGCTCGTCAACGAATTCAAGCGCGATCAGGGCATCGACCTGTCGAAGGATCCGATGGCCCTCCAGCGCCTGAAGGAAGGTGCCGAGAAGGCGAAGATGGAGCTGTCCACGGTGCAGCAGACGGACATCAACCTGCCGTTCATCACCGCGGACCAATCGGGTCCCAAGCACCTCAACTACTCGCTCACACGCGCGAAGTTCGAGCAGCTGGTGGACGATCTCATCCAGCGCACGATCCCGCCCATGCAGCAGGCGTTGAAGGATGCCGGGATGAAGCCCGAGGAGGTCAACGAAGTCATCCTCGTCGGCGGCTCCACCCGCATTCCGAAAGTCCAGCAGATCGTGAAGGACTTCTTCAAGAAGGAGCCGCACAAGGGCGTCAACCCGGACGAGGTCGTCGCGATCGGCGCCGCGATTCAGGGTGCCGTGCTCACCGGCGAGCAGAAGGACGTCCTGCTCCTCGACGTCACTCCGCTGTCGCTCGGTATCGAGACGCTCGGCGGCGTGATGACGACGCTCATTCCGCGCAACACGACCATCCCGACGAAGAAGGCCGAGACATTCTCGACGGCCGATGACAACCAGACGACGGTCGAGATCCACGTGCTCCAGGGCGAGCGTGAGCTGGCCCGTGACAACCGCACGATCGGCAAGTTCCAGCTCACCGGAATTCCGCCCGCTCCGCGCGGCATGCCGCAGGTCGAGGTCACCTTCGACATCGACGCCAACGGCATTCTGCACGTGACGGCGAAGGAC
This sequence comes from Gemmatimonadaceae bacterium, assembly GCA_035253695.1. Lineage (GTDB taxonomy): Bacteria > Gemmatimonadota > Gemmatimonadetes > Gemmatimonadales > Gemmatimonadaceae > JAICNG01. Next base: position 16,653 of record DATFBS010000059.1, on the reverse strand, counting down.
AAGACCACCGGCAAGGAGCAGAAGATCCGCATCGAGGCCTCGAGTGGTTTGTCGGACACCGAGATCGACCGCATGGTGAAAGACGCGGAGAAGCACGCCGACGAGGACCGCAAGAAGCGCGAGGAGATCGACGCGCGGAACCGGCTGGACACGATGTCGTACGAGGTCGAGAAGAGCTCGAAGGAGTGGGAAGAGCGCCTTTCGGATGCGCACAAGACGCGCTTGAAGGAGGCGATCGAGCGGGCCCGGAAGGCTCTGCGCGCCGACGACATGAACGAGATCCGAGCCGCGCAGGAAGAGCTCACGAAGGCCTACAACGAGGCCGGACAGTCCTTGTATGCCCAGGCCGGCACACCGGGCGCTGAAGGCGCTGGGACTGCAGGCGCTGGAAGCGCTGGAGGCGCTGAAGGCGCTGGGGGACAGCCGGCGGGGGCCACCGCCGGCAAGCAGGACGACGTCGTCGAGGCTGATTACGAGATCGTCGACGAAAACAAGAAATAAGCTGGCAATTCACTGACAACTCCCAGCCGCCCGGCATGTGTCGAACCTCTGACACATGCCGGGCGTTGGTCGTGACAGCGCGAAACTTGCGCGCCAACGGCCGTGTATCACAGGTTGGACTCACCACTGGCGGACACACATCATGTCTCGAACACTCGCGCGCGCTCGCCTCGGCCTCGTCGCGGCAGGCGCTTTCTTCGGCGGCCTGATCGTCGCCGCAGGCGTCAACCTCACCCCGTTCGGTTACGCGCAGCAGCAGTCGACCGCGCCGAAGCCGAGCGCCCAGGAAGTGAAGCCGCTCGCGGATGCGAGTCAGGCCTTCACCTCCATCGCCGACCACGTCACGCCGGCCGTCGTGTCGATCCAGACCGAGCGGCGAGCGACGGCGCGGACGAATCCCCGGCAGCGCGGCCAGGTTCCTCCGGGACTCGAAGACTTCTTCGACCAGTTCGACCCGAGGCGTCAGCAGCAACAGCCGTCTCGCGGCTCGGGCTCGGGATTCATCGTGTCGTCCGATGGCTACGTCCTGACCAACAACCACGTCGTGGCCGACGCCGATCGCGTGAACGTCACGCTGATGGACAAGCGCGTGTTCAAGGCCCGCGTCGTGGGGCGCGATCCTTCGACCGACGTCGCCGTTCTCAAGATCGAAGGCGACAAATTTCCCTCGGTCACCTTTGGGAACGACCTGAATACGCGTGTCGGTGAGTGGGTGCTCGCGATCGGGAATCCCCTCGGCCTCGACTTCACGGTCACCGCGGGCATCGTCAGCGCGAAGGGCCGCAGCGGAGAGCTGCGGGGCCTCTACGAGAGCAGCTACGCGATCGTGGACTACATCCAGACGGATGCAGCGATCAACCCCGGCAACTCCGGCGGTCCGCTGGTCAACATTCGAGGCGAGGTGATCGGCATCAACTCCGCGATCGCCAGCCAGACCGGCTTCTATGCCGGCTACGGATTCGCGATTCCCATCACGCTCGCCAAGAGCGTCATGGAGGACCTCATCGCACATGGACGCGTCCGCCGCGCCGTGCTCGGCATCGCGATCAACGAAGTCACCCCCGAGGACGCCGAGGCAGCCGGCCTCAAGGAGATTCGCGGCGCCCGCGTGGATGGGTTCACTGGAGAGCCGAGCCCCGCCGAGCGCGCGGGGATCGAAGTCGGCGATGTGATCGTTGCGATCAACGGTCAGCCCGTCGAACGGGTCGCATCGCTCCAGCGGATCGTGCGGGGCTTCGAGCCCGGTCAGCGAGTGACCGTCGACGTCATGCGGTTCGGCGAGCGTAAGACGGTTACCGTTGCGCTCACGGAAGCACCGGCGGAAACGCAGGTAGCCTCGCGTGGAACGAACGACGCCATCGAGAACGCGTCGGTGTCCAACGTGAAGCTCGGCATCTCCGTGGAGCCGATTCCCGTCGAGCTCGCTCGTCAGGCAAATCTGAACGCGGACGCCCGTGGGCTCCTCGTGCGCGAAGTCGATCTCGACGGTCCGGCGAATCAGCAGCTGTTCGCACGCACCGACGTCATCGCCGAAGTGCTCCGCCCCGCGCCCCGCCGGACGCTGAAGACGGTGGCCGACCTGGAACGCGCGCTCTCCCGCGTACGCGATGGGGATATCGTATCGCTGTACGTGTACAACATCGGGGGGCGACGGGACGGGACCGAGCCGCAGGGCCGAGTCGTCAATCTTCGCGTGGGGGGAGATTGATTGAACGAACGGCAAAGAGGACAGAATTCAGAATACGGAATTCAGAATGCAGAAATGACCACGGGGAGCCAGTAATTGGCTCCCCGTTGGTTCTTCTGCATTCTGAATTCTGTATTCTGAATTCTGTCCTCTTTGCCGTTGAACCTCGCAGCCCGCTATGCTCCACCGTCACCCTGCCTTATTTTGAACTCACGCGAAAGTGGCGGAACTGGTAGACGCGCAGGACTTAGGATCCTGTGGGGAAACCCGTCCGGGTTCGAGTCCCGGCTTTCGCATCCACACCGCGCACGGCAGGCTACGGCTGAGCCTCGCCGACTTGAGCCGCCTGGCGAAAGACGTCGCGCTGCGAATGGGCGAACGACGTGTGCAGCAAGGGGCGTCCATCGGGGGCGCGCTCCGCTCGCGGTGCCTCGAAGACGAACGCCAGCCACTGCTCGGGGAGCGGTCGAGACGAGCGCTTCAGCGAGAAGCGCAGCGTATCGAGGAGCGTTCCCCCCGCATTCCGCCGAATTCCCGAGAGCGGCGTGGCCGCACTCGCGTCTCCGACGTGCCAGCGACCCGCCGTATCCCCGCGAGCGAGCGCCACACGCAGGAGCACATCATCCTCACGTCGACCGCGCGCATCGATTCGTCCCGTCGTCACCATGACGAGAAGCGAGTCGCGCGAGACCTCCACGACGCCCTCGAAATCGCCGACGATGAACAGCTCGGTGTGCATCGAGGACGCACGAAAGGCGCGCCGCTCTCCAGGCTCCAGATCCGGCTGGCGTGTCCTTCCGGCGCAGGCCGTGGCCGCCATGAGCGATGCAATCGCGAGCACCCAGCGAACCCGCAGTGTCGAGCGCGGCATGGCTGTCCCCCTCAGTTTCCGCTAGCGTCAGGATAGTCGACGGTCAGCTTCACGATAAGCCCCTGGCAGCACCATTTCTTCGTACCCCCAATTATCTTTGGGCTCATGGAACTCGAGATCACGACGAAGAAGTCGGAAGGGGGTGCGCGGCACCTCGAAGTGCGCGTGCCCGCCGAGACGGTCGCCGATGCCGAGGACAAGGCCGCGCGCCGTTATGCGACGAAGCTTCGACTGCCCGGGTTCCGACCCGGCAAAGCGCCCGCCGCCATCGTTCGGAAGCGGTTCGGGCCCGCCATCCGCGAGGAAGCGCTCAACAGCCTGCTCAACGAGGCATACAAGGAAGTTCTCGAGCGCGAGAAGATCCAGCCGGCGGGACAGCCCCGCGTGGAGCACGTCCATTTCAACGAAGGGCAGCCGCTCACGTTCGAGCTGCACGTCGAGGTGCGACCGGAGATCGTGCTTGCGCGCACCAGCGGCTTTCGCGTCCAGCGCAACCGCCGCCCCGTGAGCGATGATCAGGTGCGCGACCAGATCGAGCACTTGCGGGACCAGCGCGCGACGTGGACGCCAGTCGACGAGAAGCCGCTCCCGGGAGATCTCGTCTCGGTCGAGCTGGCGACCGCCGACGAAGCCGGCGCGATGCCCGACCCCAAGCAGTATCAGGTCGTGCTCGGCGCCGGCCAGGCGATCCCCGGCGTCGAAGAGGTCATCATGGAAGCGACGCCCGGCGAGACGCTGGAGCGTCCAGTGAAATGGCCGGATGACTTCCCTGACGAGGCGCAGCGCGGCAAGACGAAAGCGGTGCGCGTGAAGCTGGTCGACGTCAAGCGGAAGCAGATTCCGGATCTGGACGATGCGTTCGCCCGCGAGGTCGGCGATTTCGACTCCATCGACGCGCTCAACCGAACGGTGCGCGAAGATCTCGATCGCCACGCCGATCGCGACGCCGACGCCGAGGTTCGCCAGCGGCTCGTCGACGACATCATCTCGGCCAACCCGTTCGACATCCCGAAGAGCTGGGTCGATCAGATGGTCGAGGCGTACATCGAGGCGTACCAGGTTCCGGAAGAGGAGCGCGATCGCTTTCGCGGTGAGTTCCGCGCGGTGGCGGAGCGTCAGGTACGTCGCGACCTGGTGATCGAGACGATCGCCGAGAAGCAGAGCCTCAAGGCCACCGAGAGCGACATCGACGCGCGGGTGGCCGAGGTGGCGGAGAAGCGCAATGCCGATCCCGGCCAGGTGTACGCTTCACTCCAGAAGGCGGGACGCATCCGGGAGTTGGAGCGCAGCATTACGGAAGACAAAGTGTTTGGGTGGCTGATGGAGCAGAACATCGTCGAGTAACTTCCAAAAGACATCAGACATCAGACGTCAGATGTCAGGAAGCAGAGAACGAGAATGACGTTTCTGACATCTGATATCTGACATCTGACGCCTGACGTCTTCGGGTTCACCAGGGAAACAATATGTCTACGCTATATCCGCCATACGTCATCGAGCGCTCCAGCCGCGGCGAGCGCACCTACGACATCTTCTCGCGGCTCCTCATGGACCGCATCGTCTTTCTCGGCACGCCGATCAATGACGATGTCTCCAACATCGTGATCGCTCAGCTCCTGTTCCTCCAGGCGGACAATCCGGAGCGCGACATCCACGTCTACATCAACTCGCCGGGCGGCAGCGTGTCGGCGGGGATGGCGATCTACGATACGATGCAATTCCTCACTGCCCCCATTCGCACGATCTGCATGGGAATGGCGGCGAGCATGGGGGCGTTTCTTCTCGCCGCCGGTACCCCCGGGAAGCGTTCGGCCCTCCCGCACGCGCGCATCATGATTCACCAGCCGTCGGGCGGCGCGCAGGGGACGGCGGCCGATATCGAGATTCAGGCGCGCGAAATTCTGTACCTGCGGTCGAAGATGAACGAGCTCTTCGCCAAGCATACCGGTCGGCCGGTCGAGCAGATCGAGCGAGACGTCGATCGCGACCGGTTCATGTCGTCGGAGGAGGCGCGGTCGTACGGTATCATCGACCACGTCATCTCGGCGGCAAAGCCGGTGGAGATGGCCAAGTAAGGCTGCGAGCTGCGTACTGCGAACGCGTGTTTGTGAAATTGTTCACGAGTGATGTGAGCCGAAGTTAACCGTCGTTACGCTTGACCGGGTCGGGGGTCAATCATTACGTATAGGCGCCCCCCCGCCCCGGCTTCAGACCGGAGCAAATCGCACCTGCGTTTCCCTGTCTCGAGCCACTAAATGTCCCACGACAAACACCTCCGCTGTTCCTTTTGCGGCAAGTCGAAGGACTCGGTCCGGAAGTTCATCTCCGGTCCGTCGGTCTACATCTGCAACGAGTGCATCTCGCTCTGCAACGAGATCCTTGCCGAGGATGAGGAGCGCGAAGTTGCCGAAGCCATCACGCAGGTCCCGACGCCCCAGGAGATCAAGGACGTTCTCGACCAGTACGTGATCGGACAGGAAAAGGCGAAGAAGGCGCTGTCGGTCGCGGTCTACAACCACTACAAGCGCATCAACTCCCAGTCGTCGCGCGACGACGAGGTGGAGCTCGACAAGTCGAACATCCTCCTCATCGGGCCGACCGGAACGGGCAAGACCCTCCTCGCGCAGACGCTCGCCCGCATTCTCGACGTTCCCTTCACCATCGCCGACGCGACGACGCTCACCGAAGCGGGCTACGTCGGCGAAGACGTGGAAAACATTCTCGTCAGGCTGCTGCAGGCGGGCGAGTTCAACGTCGCCGAGTGCGAGCGCGGCATCGTCTATATCGACGAGATCGACAAGATCGCGCGAAAGTCGGAGAATCCGAGCATCACTCGCGACGTCTCCGGCGAAGGTGTGCAGCAGGCCCTGCTGAAGATTCTCGAGGGCACGGTCGCTTCGGTGCCGCCCCAGGGCGGACGGAAGCACCCGCAGCAGGAATACATTCAGATCAACACCAAGGACATTCTGTTCATCTGCGGCGGCGCGTTCGACGGTCTCGACAAGATCATCGAGGCGCGCACCGGACGCCGTCAGATCGGCTTCACGAAGGAAGAGATCGCGGCAGGCAAAGCCGACCATGCCAAGCAGAGTCCCTTCGCCGAGGTGGAGCCTGACGATCTGCTGCGCTACGGCCTCATCCCCGAGCTCGTGGGACGACTGCCGGTGAGCGTAGCGCTCGACACGCTCGATGAGGAGTCGCTGGTGCGCATCCTCAAGGAGCCGAAGAACGCCCTCACCAAGCAGTATCAGAAGCTCTTCGACCTCGAGGACGTGAAGCTCACCTTCGAGGAATCGGCGCTGCGCGGGATCTCGCGCAAGGCGCTGAAGCGGGGCACTGGCGCGCGTGGCCTTCGTGCGATCCTCGAGGAGCTGATGACCGACGTCATGTTCGAGCTCCCCTCCCGCGACGATGTCGTCGAGGTGAAGATCACGGAGCCCTGCGTGCTGAATGGTACGCCGCCCCTCCTCGAGATCGCGCCGAAGAGGCAGAAGAAGGAAGCATAGGAGGCGCTGAGGGCGCTGGAGGCGCTGGGGGCGCTGAGGGGTAAAACCTTCAGCGCCCTTAGCGCCTCCAGCGCCTCCAGCGCCTTCGCCTTAGATTCTCTCCATGCCCCTCGTCACTCGCGACGCCGACTCGTACGACGTCCCGGAGCGCCTGCCGGTTCTACCGCTGCGCGATCTCGTCGTGTTTCCCTACATGGTCGTGCCGCTGCTCGTCGGACGCACGGCATCGCTCGCGGCGATCGACGAGGCGGGGCGTGCCGACCGCTGGGTCTTCCTGGTGGCGCAGCGCAGCGCCGACGTCCAGGAGCCCGCCGCCGCCGACCTGTTCCGCGTCGGGGTCATCGGCCGGATCGTCCAGACCACTCGGCTGCCTAACGGAACGATCAAGGTGCTCGTCGAGGGGGTGGCGCGAGCCCGCGCCGTTCGCTTCACGACGGCTGAAGGCCACCAGCGCGTGACCATTGCTCCCCTGCCTCTCGAGCCCGGTGACGACGCAACCGGTCATGCGATCGTCCGGCGCGCCGATGAATTGTTCGAGGAGTACGTGTCGCTGCACCGCCGGCTTCCCGGAGAAGTGCTCTCCGTGGCCCGCGAAGCGGAAACGGCGGACAAGCGCGCGTTCGCCATGGCGGCGCACCTGCTCGTTCGCCTCGAGGACCGCCAGCGGCTTCTGGAGTCGGCGACCCGCGCCGAGCTGCTCTCACGGATCGCCGAGCTTCTCGCGTCGGAGCTGGAGCTGCTGAGACTCGAACGCAAGATCGAGGACGACGTCAAGGGCGCCATCTTCCAGAATCAGCGCGAGTTCTACCTGCACGAGCAGCTGCGCGCGATCCACCGCGAGCTCGGCCAGGAAGAGAGCGACGACTTCGACGAGCTCGAGGCATCGATCGCTCGCAAGGGCTTCCCGGAACCGGTTCGCGCGCGCGCCGATCGCGAGCTGCGCAAGCTGCGTCGCACACCTTCCCTGTCGCCCGAGGCGGCCGTGGCGCGCAACTACCTCGACTGGCTCGTGGCACTCCCCTGGACGGAGCGCTCCGACGACGCCATCGACGTCGCACGTGCCCGCGAGGTCCTCGAGGAAGACCACTACGGTCTCGAAGAGGTCAAGGATCGGATCCTCGACTACATCGCCGTTCTCGGTCGCGTCGGAACGCTCGAAGGGCCGATTCTCTGCCTCGTCGGGCCACCTGGCGTCGGCAAGACGTCGCTCGGTCGATCGGTCGCCCGCGCGCTCGGGCGCCGCTTTGTCCGCATGTCGCTCGGCGGCGTTCGCGACGAGGCGGAGATTCGTGGACATCGGCGGACCTATATCGGGGCCATGCCAGGCCGCGTCGTGCAGGCAATGCGGCGCGCGGAAGTCATCAACCCGGTGCTCCTGCTCGACGAAGTCGACAAGCTGGGTCAGGACTGGCGAGGCGATCCCGCGGCCGCCCTCCTCGAGGTCCTCGATCCGGAGCAAAACCGCGCCTTCAACGATCACTACCTCGAGGTCGATTACGACCTCTCCTCGGTGCTCTTCGTGACGACGGCGAACTCCCTCGCCAACATCCCCGACGCCCTGCGCGATCGGATGGAGATCATTCGGCTGCCGGGCTATCTCGACCACGAGAAGCACGCGATCGCGCGGCGCTTCCTCGTTCCGAAGCAGCTGCGGGCGCACGGGATCGATCCGGCCACCGTGGTGTGGGACGATGCGGTCGTGCCCGCGATCGTGCGCGGATGGACTCGTGAGGCGGGGGTGCGCGACCTGGAGCGGCGGCTTTCCCGAATCGCGCGCAAGCTGGCGCGCAGCCGCGCCGAAAAGAGCGCGGAGCCGACCGACGAGCGCGTCCAGGCGAGCGATCTCCAAACTCTCCTCGGCACTTCGCCGTTCGACGAAGACGACGTGACGCTCGACGACAAGGTCGGGGTCGCTGCGGGACTCGCGTACACGTCGGTTGGGGGTGAGGTGCTCGAGATCGAGGTGAGCGTCGTCCCGGGACGCGGCAAGCTGCAGCTGACAGGCGCGCTCGGCGACGTCATGAAGGAGTCGGCAACCGCGGCGATCAGCTACGCACGGGCGCGCGCCAAGCCGCTCGGTCTCGAGCCGGATTTCCATCGCACCCGTGACCTGCACATTCACATTCCATCGGGCGCTACACCCAAGGACGGGCCGTCGGCCGGCATCGCCATCGCCAGCGCGGTGGTGAGCGCATTGACCGGCATCCCGGTGCGCGGTGGAGTCGCGATGACCGGCGAGATCACGCTCCGCGGGCGAGTTCTTCCAATCGGTGGGCTCAAGGAAAAATCGGTGGCCGCGCTGCGCACCGGGATCCGCGAAATCGTGATTCCGCGCGGAAACGCGCGCGAGCTCCCTGAGTTGCCCGAAGAAGTGCGCGCCGCCGTGCGGTTTCATATCGTCTCGAGCATGGATGAGGTGCTTGGGCACGCACTTTCGCCCATCACGGCCACGCAGGGGCTGCACGCGTCGCAGGTCGCGCACTGATGACCACCGCCCGCGAGGCCGATCCGCTCGTCATACGGCGGCTCGAGTTCCTCGGCGGCCAGGCATCGGTCACGGGGTGGAAGCCAGAGAGCGAGCTGCCTGAAATTGCGTTCAGTGGGAGGTCGAACGTCGGCAAGTCGTCGCTACTCAACAAGCTCGTCAGGCGGAAGGCGTTAGCCCGTGTGAGCGCGACCCCGGGCAAGACCCGCGAGATCAACTTCTTTCGCGTGAACGATGCCTTCCATCTCGTGGATCTTCCCGGCTACGGGTACGCTCGCGTCTCCAAGAGCGCTCGTGAGGCATGGCGGCCGCTCATCGAGGGGTATCTCCGAACGAGCGAGTATTTGAGGGGCGTGGTGCAGCTGATCGATGCCCGCCACCCTCCCTCGAACGACGACCTTCGCATGATGGATTTCCTCGCGTCGCTCGGCGTGCCCACTATTGTCGTCGCGACGAAGGTGGACAAGCTTTCGAAATCGGAGCGCGGTCCGACACTCGCGGCCCTCGCCGCGCAGCTCGGCATCGAGGACGAGCAGCTCATTCCGTTCAGCGCGCGCACCGGTGAAGGTCGTGATGACCTGGCGCACGCGGTGGTCTCGCTTCTCGCGCAACCGTCGTGGAAGGAACGATGAGATTGCTGCCTATCATGGTGGTGTCGGCTACGATCGGATGCGCGTCGGCACCGGGCGGCGGCACCCCTGATACTCCAGTGGATCCGACGCGGCCGGAGCAAGCGACGGCCGATCTCCCGGTCGGGTTCGGCACGCTGCACCAGGAGGACATCGCGCTTCGCATCCCCCTGCCGGCGGTACTGGTGCGAGCGCTGCCGCTCGACGAGTCGGTGATTCGCGTGCTGTCGCCCGATTCGTATCGCGGGCTCCACGAGCTGGTGTCGAGCCGGCGAGCCGAGATCGACGAGCGCGCACGCCGCTACGGCGTGCGCGAGCCCAGCCTGTGGTATTTCTCGTACTACGGCGCGCAGCCGGACGCGCGGTTTTCGCCCGAGGAGGTCGTCATCACGAGCTCCGGCCGCGTCTTTCGACCCCTCTCGATCGTCCCGCTCACGACGGGATTCGGCGAGCAGCGGCTCGAGCAGCGGGGGGTCCAAACGGCGATCTACATCTTCGACGACGGCGTGGACGTGAACCTTCCGCTCGTCGTAACCGTTCAAGGTGTGCCGAGCGCGGGCTGGGAGGCGAACCTGCGCCGGATCGAACGCGAGCGCGCGCTGGTGCGCTCGCGCGCGGCGGCCAGGTCGGGGCGTTGATTGGACTGCGGACTGCGAGCTGCGAGCTGCGAGCGAACTCGCTGTGAGTGCCTACTACGAATGCAAAGCTTGCGACGGCTTCGCGCTTGTACTTCCGCCCTTGCGTCCTCTGCGGTGATGATCTTTCGCAGCTCGCGGTTCGCAGTTCGCAGCTCGCAGCCCGCAGTCCGCAACCGCTGTTCCCTTCTCACGCAAAATCAGGTTTCGCGCCCATGGTCCTTCGCCCACTTCGCGCTCTCACGCGCACGCCGCACGCCGGGGTCGTCGAGGCATGGCTCGAGCAGCTTGCTGATGAGCTGAAGCGACCCGATGCCGATCGCGCCGAGATCTGCCGCCGGACACTGGCCGAGCTCACGTATCCCGACTACGCCGACAACTGGGAGACGGCGGTCGAGGACGAAGACCTGGCGCCCGCGACGCGAGCGGCATTACTCGCGCTCGACCCGCGCAACATCACCCTCGAGCCGGAATACTACGCCGAGTGTGACGACGCGAAATTTCAGCGCGTGAAGCCGCTGCTCTGGCTCTGGTATTCCTTCGACCGTACCGTGCTCGGCGGTCAAAACGTCGATGTCGGTGTGCGCCTGCGCCGACTGCTCGCGCCGCTGATCTTCAAGCGCGTGGGCGCCAACTTCAAGTGCTTCCAATACGTCGAGTTCTCATTCGGCTATAATCTCGACGTCGGTGACGATGTCGTCGTGCACCGGCATGTTCTCCTCGATGACCGCGGAGGCATCGTGCTGGGTAATCGCGTTTCCATCAGCGATTACGCGAACATCTACTCGCACACGCACAGTATCGTCGATCAAAAGGATGTCACCGACCTCGAAACCGTCCTCGAGGATGATGTTCGAATCACCTACCACGCGACGGTGTTGGCGGGCGTCCGCGTCGGTCAGAACGCGATGGTGGGCGCGATGGCGGTGGCGACGAAGGACGTGCGCGCGTTCCACGTGAATGTCGGCATTCCGGCGAAGAGCGTGCGCGTGAAGCCCAATGCGCCGCCTGATGCGTACGCGACGGTGAGAAGGCCGAGAGACTGAAGGAGGAACGAGGACTGAGAAGGGAGGAATTTGACTGCCGGGACTATCAGTCCATCAAATTCCTAACTCCTCAGCCCTCGTTCCTCATTTGACTCTGAGCACGTCCTCCACCTTCCCCGCGTCGCCGTCGCGCAGCAGCTCGGCCGCGTCGCGCACGTTCGCGCGCTCGCGCGGCCAGGCGAACCGACGCTCGGCGTCGGCGATCGGCATCCAGTCGGCACGGGCGTGCTCTGGACCGAGGGTGAGCGGTGCGTCGCGCACGATTGCGGCGAAGACCACCGCCACCATCACCGCGCTCTCCTGGTGCAGGTAGAAGGGCTGCACCGTGACGTTGTAGAGGCGATCGACCACGAGCCCGGTCTCTTCACGCACCTCGCGCACGGCCGCGTCTTCAGGACGCTCTCCGGGCTCGATACGCCCATGAACCGTCTCCCACGCCCCCGGACACCGGACCCCTGCCGCGCGCTCGAGCACCAGCGCGTCCCACTCCCTGTCCCGGCGTCGCAGAACGAAGACGTCGACGACGCCGACGCGAACGGCCGTGATGTCGCTCAATCCACCTGACGGGCGCGCCCTAGCAGGGCGTTGATGCGCGCGCTCAACGCGCGCGGGCGGAACGGTTTGGTGAGGAAATCGCTCGCCCCGTACTCGAAGACGCGCACCTCGCTGTCCTCATCGCCTTTGGCGGTCAACACGATGACCGGCAGGGCCGAGGTTGCCTGACGAGCGCGCAGGTGGCTCAGCACGCCGTACCCGTCGAGCCGCGGGAGGTTGAGGTCGAGCACGACGATGTCGGGCGCTCCGCGGTCCACTTCGTCGAGCGCGAGCACGCCATCTGCCGCCTCGATAACGGTGAACCCTTCGCGCTCCAGGAGGTCGCGGAGCACGCGCCGAAGCGGCTCCTCGTCCTCCACGAGCAGCACCGTCGCGTGCTCTCGCCGGGCTTTCGCGTGGGGCGTGAGATCGTCCAGCAGCTCGAACGCAGCATCGTGAACCGCCGGCGCCGGCTCCGGCGTGCGCGCGTTCCCATGGGCCGCCTCGCGGCCGGCGCCCGCCTTACGAGCCGGTGGCGACGTCGATGGCCGTTGCGCCTGTCGAGCTGGATCCTCCTGCGGCACCTCGAGCACGCGAAGCAGCTCCTCGATCGTCGTGTCGCCGCCGATGACGCGGCTCACCCCCGATTCCCAGAGCGACCGCATCCCTCCCTCGCGCGCGGCGTCGGCGACGCGATCGACGCTTTCGCCGGCGGAAATCCGTCGTTCGACTTCCGAGTTCGACACGAGCACTTCGACGACAGCCATTCGTCCGCGATATCCTGTCCGGGAGCAGTGGTCGCATCCGGCGGCGCGGAACAATGGCGTCCCGGCTGGGATCCAGGGCCGCAACCGGTCGGGTATCGGGTCCATCCAGACCTCCCGGCACTGCGGACACACGCGCCGCAGGAGGCGCTGGGCGATGATTCCCTTGAGGGCTGCCGCGAGCTTGTAGCTCTCGACGCCGATATCGGTCAACCGCGTGATCGAGCTCGCGGCGTCGATGGTGTGCAGGGTGGTGAGCACGAGGTGCCCCGTGAGCGACGCCTGCACCGCCGTCGTTGCCGTCTCTCGATCGCGCACCTCACCGACCAGCACCACGTCAGGGTCCTGACGCAGGATCGACCGCAGCGCCGCCGCGAACGTCAATCCGGCCTTCTCGTGGACCTGCACCTGGACGACCCCCTGCAGCCGATACTCGACCGGATCCTCGACCGTCACGATGTTCACGCCGCGCGACTGGATCTGGCGCAGCGCCGAATACAGCGTCGTCGTCTTACCTGACCCCGTCGGACCGGTGACGAGGATGACGCCCTCGCGCATCTCGAGCAGACGCTTGATGCGCTCGAGCTCGTCGGCGCGAAGCCCCATCCCGTCGAGCGAGAGTACCGTCGCTCGCGTGTCGAGGATACGCACCACGACTTTCTCGCCCTGCGATGCCGGCAGCGTCGATACGCGAAGGTCGATCGGCACGCCATTCACCGCCACGCGCGCACGTCCGTCCTGCGGACGCAGGCGGTCGGCGATGTCGAGACCCGACATGATCTTGATGCGCGAGACGAGAGGAATGCCGGCGGCGCGGGGGAGCACCATCGTCTGCCGGAGCACGCCGTCGATCCGGTATCGGACGGCAACGCCCCCCTCTTCGGGCTCGAGGTGAATGTCGCTCGCGCGCGACGTGATCCCCTCGGCGAAGATGTGATCCACCAGGCGAATGATCGGGCGCTCGGACGACGCTTTCTCGTTGCCGAGCTCCATGTCATCCTGCGCCTGCACATCGGCGATCGCCTGGATGTCGTAGTTCGCGCTGACGTTCTCGAGAATCTTCGAGACGACGTTCTCCGGCCGATAGAGCTCATCGAGCCGCTCGACGATCTTCGTCGGCGCGGCGAGCGACATCTTCACCGTCCGCCCGGTCGCGAAGGCGAGTGTGCGCTCGCAGTCGAGATCGTGGGGATCCGCGGTCGCGATCTCGAGAGCGGAATCGGTGATCGTCAGCGGAATGATGCGGTACTTGCGCGCCAGCGATTCGGGCACGTGCTCGCGCGCCTGCGTCGTCGCCAACGAGGGATTGGCGATCTTCATGTGGAACCGCGATGCCAGTGCGGTCAGAATCTCGTCATCGGTGATGAAACCGCGACGCACCGCCGCCTCCCAATAGCTTTCCTGCGCCGCGGTCCTGAGCACGCCGATCGACTCCTTCGACAGGAGTGTTTCCAGCGTGGGCAGCAGCCACTCATCGCGAATGTGACCCTTCGACACGGCAGCTCCAACGGGGCCGAGGGCGCGTTCGCCATCGGGCAGGCGGGGCAGGAGATCAGGCGGCGGGTCGCATACAGGCGCCCGGCCGTAACTTAGACGATCGAAACCCGAAAGGAGATATGACGTTGAAGGCGCTGAAGGCGCTGGGGGCGCTGGGGGCGCTGAAGGCGCAGGCGGTGCTGCAGCGCCTCATCCTCACATCACCCGCCACAGCTCGGGCGTCAGATCGACGCCGAACGTCCACCTCCCGTCGCGGAGCCCTCGGCTGACGTCCAGGCGCAGCGTGTCGAAAAAGAGAAGCGCGCCGGTTCCAAGGGCGGGGTACCACCCGGCCTGGCGCTCGCCTGAGGCGCGAGCCAGGAAAACCGCATGCGCAAACGGAGCCAGCGTGAGCCGAGGGGGCACCTCGCCGAAGCGTCCCAAAGGGATCGCCACGAACGGCGCTGGAAGGCGCCACTCGAGCCGCTGGCTGCCGCCGATCTCGCCGACGAGCTCGTGATACCCGTACCCCGGCCCGCTCACCGGACCCCCGAGGTAAACCAACTCTTGCGGCGGAACCGCTGAGGACGCGGCATCCACGGCGGCAATGGTCGTTCGCGCGACGAGGCGATGATTCCCGAAAGGTCGCTCGAGCGATGCGTCGACGAACACCCGGGCGGTCTGGCGGTCTTGCACTGACAGAGCTCCCGATCGAAACGACATCCCACGCACTTCCCCGTGGGCTCGAAGCTCCGTTCCCGCCACGAAGAGCGACGTCGGTCGATCGAAGGCGATCGCCAGGCGGATCGCATCCGTGTCCATGGCATCGATGACGGGCTCGTACTGTCCCCGCGAGGGACGGGCGTCGACACGCACCGGGTCGTGGCGCTCGTACGCAACCGTGACTCGCCACCCCATGCCTAACGCCTGACCAAGATCGGCGGCCAGCCCCGCGCCGCGAACGTCGAACGGCTCCGTGGCATCGCTTCCGAATTCCTGGGCGGCGATGGAGTTGACGAGACCCGAGCGCTCGACGATATCGCCCGCGTCGCGATACTCCCGCTCGGCGAACAGCTGCAGACCGACGCCCGACGCGCGCAGCCACGACAGCGCCACGCGTCCCTTGAGCTGTTCGTCAGCCACCCCGTAGCGCGCCTGGACGGCCGCACGGACGCCTCCCCCAAGCGCCCGAGAGATGCCGGCACCAAGAGCGAGCCCCTCGGCGCGCCGCACGCGGGCGACATCGGAGATGCCCCGCGCCGCGACCGTCGCTCGCCGGCTCCGCGCGAGCGCCTGAGCCCGCACGAGGCGACGCGCCTCCTCCTGAATGATGCGGACCTCCGGATCGCTGGGGGCCCGCACGTCCGGCGGGAGCGAATCGAGAATCGCGCCGCCCCACCGATGCGCATCCATGACACGCCGCGGCGCTTGAACGATTTCGGGACCGCTGAAGAGGGCGAGGTCGAGGCCCGCGTTCACAGTGTGGCAGCAGATCTCCCATCGTCCTCGGATGATGCCGCGGACCGGAAAGTCCATCCACGTTCCAGCGCGGCGAATCTCGATCTCCTGCCTTCGCGGAAGCCAGAACGCTCCCGAGACCAGCGCGTTGTCGAGGACGATCGCGAGGTCCTCGAGCTGTCGATCGACGAACGCCGCGCGCGTGAAGTTGAAGGCCATGCGCACGAGCTGTGCGCTTTCGCGTTCGATGAAGAGCGCGCCGACGACCCGCGGCTGGGTATCGTCGGTGGGCCGGACTCGCACGATCGCGACCGCGATCGTGCGATCGGGGAGCCGCATCTCGACCGAATCAGCAATGGCGAATTCGTACACACCGAGGCCGCGCGGGCTGAGCGGATGCGGAACATCGCGCACCTCGTCCCCATCGCCGATGCGAATGACCTCGGGAAAGTTGTTCTGGACGATTCCAAGATGGTCGCGGTGGTAGGCGATGTCCGTGGGCAGGAGGAGCGTATCGCGCCGGCCGAGGATCCGCTGCTTGCTGAGGCCCGGAGCCCGCCAGTACACTTCCAGAGCAAGCTCATCCGCCTTGATGACCTTCGGCGGCTCGGTGAAGCCTTCGCCGAGTTGAGCGAGAAAAGTGACGTAGCCGCGCGCGGTGGCGCGCCAGTCGTGCAGCGCCGTGTCGGCGAGCTGGCGCTCGCGGAGCTCGGTCGCGCGATGCACGAGCGCCATGGTTTGCGCATCGTTCCACTCTGCTTGCGCCCTCGCGGGCGTGACGAGCGGCCACAGGAGACAGCACGCGGCTGCCATCGCCGCGAAAAGGCGGAGCATGACGAGCGAATATCGCGGTGCGTGCATCGCGCGGCAAGCGCGCGATCAGTGACGTCGGAGCGATTTATCGCGCTTGCGCGCAGCGCGGAGCGTGATCGCACGCTCATTCCGGTGTGGCGCGACGTCCTGCTCGATACCGACACTCCCGTCTCGGCTTTCGCCAAGCTGCGGCGCGGGCCGTTCGCCTTTCTCCTCGAGTCGGCTCCCGCGGGCGGTGAGACATGGGC